>CAVPWP010000013.1:0-253296 GCA_963709395.1 uncultured Alphaproteobacteria bacterium | reverse complement strand
AGAAGGGCTACCGCGCCGCAGTGCTACAATCCCGAGAAGGCGCCACTGACTGATCGGACGGTAAATCGCTCCACCGGACACGTAGATTTTTTCCCTTCGTCTTTGGAAAAGACTTTCGATCAATCATTCTGCCAGAAACCTCAAAATCCTCGTTTATCTTGACTACTAGTAGCTTAGACCAATTTCCCGCCAGCTTCACGAGGACCTCGTCTCGGTTCTTGAAAGGCGTGATAGTCTTGACCTCTATGTGGTCATTCCCAAGTCTTCCATCAGCACCTTGTGCATAGTTCTTGTTCAGCTTTATGCCGTAGGTGATTGCGCCAAATAGCTCGCCAATGTCTCCGTAGACGTTTAGGTGCAGTCCGGTTTCCAAATGGTAGCTTTCGGCCAAGGACAATAGATCAAGGAAGTACGGGATCATCGAACGGATCGCATTTGGATACTTGGCACCCCATTCCTTGTATCTAAGCTGTTCGTCTATTTCTGACCAGGTCACCCACTCCCCATCGTCATAAAACGCGCGATCGGACCAATCGATTTCTTCCATGTACCAACTCCGAGGTGACGTCATCGCAAAGTACAGCGCGAGCCAATAATCTATGATCCGTAATCCTCGACCCTTGGATTTACAACGGGCGACCAACCTTTGATGGCCGCCCGCCACATACTTCCCTAGACGGCTTTCTCCAACAACGCCTTCGCCTTCCCCTCCATCACCAGCCGCGCATCCTGCTGCGGCTTCGACCGGGCCACCGCGGTGATCCCCTGCACGAAGTCGAAGACGCTCTCGGGCGGGCGGCCTTCCTCGGCCAGCACCGTCTCGACGATCCGCCCCGTCTCCGCCTTCGAGAACCCGCGCTTGCGCAGGAAGTCCTGACGGTCCTCGTCCGACCGCGCGACGATCTTCTCCCGCGCCGCGCGGATGCCGTCGATGAAGGGCGCGGGCGAGGACTCGGCGAAGCGGCTGAGCGCCGGGGCGGCCTCGTGGGCGAAGCGGGAGGCGGCGTATTTCGAGTGCCGGATCGTGATCTCCTGGAAGTCCTCGACGCCCCAGAGGTTGCGGTTCTGGCAGACCGCGCGCAGGTAGAAGCTGGCGATGCCGAGCGTCTTGGCGCCCACCTCGGAATTCCAGCAGTAGAACCCCCGGAAATAGAGGTCGGGCGAGCCGTCGGGCAGCAGCCCCGCCTCGATCGGGTTCAGGTCGTCGACGAGGAACAGGAACACGTCGCGGTCCGAGGCGTAGAGCGTCGTCGTCTCCTTCGTCACGTCCACGCGCGGGTTGTAGATGCCGGTCGACCAGTCGAGCACGCCCGGCACCTTCCAGCGCGTGTCGCCCGTGCCGTTGCCCGCGATGCGCTGCACGGCGGAGACCAGTTCGTGGTCGTAGATGCGGCCATAGTCGGGGCCGGTCACGGCGCGCAGTTCCGTGCGACCATTCGCGACCTCCATGGTCTTGATCTGCTCGGCCCGGTGGTTGGTCAGCCCGTATTGCAGGTTGATCCCCGCCAGCGGCGCGGGCAGTTGCCGCAGATAGGCCGCGGGCGCGCCGACGAGGCTCGAGAGCTGGCCGAAGGACCAATGCGTCGGCGCGATGGGTTCATCCGCGCCGGGCAGGACCAGCCCCAGCTTCTCCGGATCGTCGCGATGCGCCTCGACCCGGATCGCCGCACTCTCCACCGTGCGCGTCCGGCTCCGCTCCGCCCGGCCCTTGACCGAGGCGAAGAGATCGTCGAGCGACAGATACCGCTCGTCATCCGGCCGCGAGAACCACTCGGACGACACGCGGTCCACATTCGTGCCGCGCGACACATCCACCTTGTAGCCGCCGCTGATGTCACGCCCGGCATCGATAATTTCGGTGTTCATTGGGAAACCTCCGCGACGGGCGCCGGAGGCCTCTCCTCCAGCCTTCAACCCGTCACGGCCCTCCCTGCCCGCCTCTGACTCTCAAGACGTCGAAAAGCAGGGGCCAGCGACACCGTCGCAGGGCAGAAAATCGCGAAATTTGGGGGGAAGTGGCGCACCCAGTAGGATTCGAACCTACGACCTTCGCCTTCGGAGGGCGACACTCTATCCAGCTGAGCTATGGGTGCAAACTGCTTACGCAGTGCTTACTTCAATTTTCCGCGGGATTAAAGCAAAGATCGGCAGCCCCGCAAGCCACTGATCCGAAACGTTTATTTTCACTCGCCTTCACACAACGGACCCTTGACCTCTGCCTTCGGAGGGCAGCGCTCTATCCAGCTGAGCTACGGGTGCCGCGACACGCCGTATAGCGACGCGCGACGAGGCCCGCAATCGCAAATGGCGGGGCGAAAGGCCTTGCGGATCGTCGGCGGGGCCGGGCAGAACAGGGCCCAGAGGAAGGATACCGCCGCATGACATCCCCTGTTCGCACCGCGCCGCTCTGGCTGCTCGTGGCCCTTCAAGGGGTCGTCTCGGCCGCAAGCCTCGTGGTCGAGATCGTCGCTGGCCGGATGGTCGCGCCCTATGTCGGCATGTCGCTCTATACCTGGACGGCCATCATCGCGGTGGTGCTTGCCGGTTTCTCGGCCGGGCACTGGTGGGGCGGTCGCATCGCCGAGCGCGACAGCGCGGCGGCACTGCGCATCACCGGCTGGGCCATCGTCGGGGCGGCGGTGACCACGGGGCTGGCCACGGTGCTCTTGCGCCAGGTGGCGGGACCGGTTCTGCAGACCACGCCCGACCCGCTGGCCGCGATCACGATCCTGACCGCCCTGGTGTTCTTCCTGCCCTCGTTCTTCGCGGGCGTCCCTGCCCCGGTGCTGGCGATGATCGCCATGCGCGACAGCGGCGGCTCGGGCCAGGCGCTTGGCGCGATGTTCGCCTCGGGCGCGATCGGCGCCATCGCGGGGACGCTGCTGGCGGGGTTCCTGTTCATCTCGTGGCTCGGCTCGGCGCTGACGCTTGCGGTGGTCACGGTGGTCTATGCCCTGACCGGGCTGATCCTGTTTCGTATCGCGGGCACAGCGCTTCGCGCCACGGCACCTGCTGCGCTGGTCCTTGTCGCGGGGCTCGGCCTGTCGGGCGCGGGTCTTGCCCTGCCCCGGATCTGCGATGCCGAAAGCCAGTATTTCTGCATCCGGACGGTCGACCTGACCCCCGAAGCCCCGGGGGCCGTGCGCCTGATGGTGCTCGATCACCTGGCTCACGGGGTCTCGGGGCGCGACGACCCGACGCTGGCCTTCACCGAACACTCGGCCATGCTCGACGCGATCACGCGGATGCGGATGGACGGGCGCGACTTCCACGCTTTCTTCATCGGCGGCGGCAGCTTCTCGGTGCCACGGGCCTGGGCCGCCCGGGGCATCAGCGACATCACCGTGGCCGAGATCGACCCCGAGGTCACACGCATCGCCGCGCGCGATTTCTGGTTCGATCCGGCAAGCGCCACGGTCCTGCACGAGGACGCGCGCCACGCCCTGCTGACCCGGCCCGAGGCGCGCTTCGACGTGGTGGTGGGTGATGCCTTCACCGATATCGCCGTGCCCGCGCATCTCGTGACGCTCGAGTTCTTCCGCCTCGTGCGAGAGCGGCTGGGCGAGGATGGCATCTACATCATGAACGTGGTCGACCATACCGACCGGCTCGACGCGCTGACCGCGCTGGTCGTCACCCTGCGCGAGGTCTTCCCCTCGGTCGAGGTCTGGACCGAGATGCGCCCGCCCGAACCCGCCGAGCGGCGGGTTTTCGTGCTCGTGGCCGGGTCCGACGACAGCCCGGTGTCACAGCTTGTCATCCCCGCCCCCGAGCCCATGGCCTTCGCGCCGCTGGGCGGCGATTTCGTCGATGCGCTGGTGGCGCGCAAGGACCCGCCGGTGCTCACGGACGACTACGCGCCGATCGACCGGATGGTGGGGCTGGGCAGCCTGATCGACTGACCGGTCAGGCGAAAAGCTCGTGGCAGAGGTCAAGCGCGTCGACCAGCGCGTCGACCTCGCCCGTCGTGTTGTAAAGCCCGAAGGACGCGCGACAGGTGGCCGAGACGCCCAGATGCTCCATCAGAGGGGCTGCGCAATGCTGTCCCGCCCGCACCGCGATCCCCCGCTTGTCGAGCACGGTCGAGATGTCGTGAGGATGGGCCGCCCCCTCCAGCGTGAAGGAAAAGATCGCGGCCTTGGTGGCGCTCTTGCCCTGGACGTTCAGCCAGTTCAGCCCGTCAAGCCGGGTGCGCGCGTAATCCCGCAGGGTTTCTTCATGCGCCGCGATGTTCTCCATCCCGAGGCCCATCATGTAGTCGAGCGCCACGCCCAGCCCGATCTGCTGGACGATGCCGGGGGTTCCGGCCTCGAACTTCATCGGCGGCTCGGCATAGGTCACCGCGTCCTTCGTCACCTCGCGGATCATGTCGCCGCCGCCCATGAAAGGGCGCATCTCGGCCATCCGTTCGGAGCGGATGAAGATCGCGCCGGATCCGCTCGGTCCATAAAGCTTGTGGCCCGTGACGGCGTAGAAGTCGCAGCCGATATCCTGCACGTCGACCGGCATGTGCACCGCGGCCTGGCTTCCATCGACCAGGACCGGCACGCCCTTGGCATGTGCGCCCGCGGTGATCGCCTTCACGTCGACCTTCGTCCCCAGAACGTTCGACAGATGCGTCACCGCGACCAGCCGTGTCTTCGGCCCGATCGCGTCGATCACCTTCTGGGGGTCGAGATCGCCGTTGGCGTCGACATCCACCCATTTCAGGACCACGCCCTGCCGCTCGCGCAGGAAATGCCAGGGCACGATGTTGGCGTGGTGTTCCATGACGCTGAGGACGATCTCGTCACCGGCCTGAAGGCGCGGCATCGCCCAGCCGTAGGCGACAAGGTTGATCCCTTCGGTCGTGCCCGAGGTCATCACGATCTCGCGCTCGGAGCCGGCGTTCAGGAACCGCGCAACAGTGCCGCGCACGGCTTCGTACTTTTCGGTCGCAAGGTTGGAAAGGTAATGCAAGCCCCTGTGAACGTTCGAATACTCCATCGAGTAGGCCTGCGTTATCGCATCGATCACCACCTGCGGCTTCTGCGCCGAGGCGCCGTTGTCGAGATAGACCAGCGGCTTGCCGTTCACCTCGCGTGACAGGATCGGGAAATCGGCGCGCACCGCCTCGACATCGAACATCACGCCTGCCCCGGCACGGTGACGCCGAAAAGCGTCAGGAGAATGGAAAGGATGAAGGCCATCACGAACATCGAGATCAGGATCATCACGAAGACCTGTCCCAGCGACCGGAACCCGTGGATCACCGCGATGAAGTTGGTCAGCAGCCACATGAAGAGCACAAGACCCACGATCCCGACGATGCTCGCCAGCGGCGGCAGGATCAGCATCAGCCCGGTCTGCACGACCTGGATGCACACCATCACGAACTGAAGCCAGGCCACCAGCAGGATCGCCTCGTCGATCGACCCCTTGCCGCCCATGCTGCGTCCGATGAAGTGGATCGCGTAGATCGCCACCACCAGCAGCACGAGTTGCAGCACTCCGGTGATCATCGGGTTCGCCAGCGGTCCCTGCACGGTCACGCCGGCGGCCGTGGCGACAAGAAGGGTGGTGATCTGGCCGAGGATGATCGACAGCACCAGCACAAGAAGCAGGATCGTCCACAGCGCCTGGCGCGGGACGCCAAGGGCCAGCACCTCTTCCGCGCCCTCGCGCGGATTGGTGATGGTCCGCCAGACCATCGGCAGAAGCGTTTGCAGGGTCAGTGTCATGTGGCCGGTTCGCGTCCTGTCTCGACTTCCCAAAGACCGGCGCCCCAGAAGACCAGGAACACCAGCAGTGCGGCCGCCCCCACAAGGGTCTGGCCCGGCCCCGGTCCGACGAACCCTGCGACGAGACCGTTCAGCAGCCAGAGGGGACTCGACGCGAGAAACGCCCAGAACAGGGCCATCCGCGCCTCGTACCAGCTGGCCCGCCCCCCGAAGAGACGCGCCACCCCGTGCACCACCGCAGCCAACACATAGAGCGTGAGCGGCGCAATGAAAACCCAACCCAAGAGCGCGCCGCCCAGTCTCATGTCGATCGGCACCGAAGGGTCCTCGTAGGCCAGCCGCGACAGCAGTGGCCATTGCGCAACGAACATCAGGATGCAGGCCGCCATCACGATGGCCAGCGCACGGTCCTCGCGCGCGGGGCCCGCGACGCGGCGCCGCAGGACCTCGCGCGGGGCCCGGTAGCTTCGGGCGATATCGCGCGTGATGCTCATGGCTTACCGGCGGCGTCGTGCCAGCCAGCCCTCGAGCCGCGCACGGATGTCGTCGGCGATTTCCTCGCGCTCGATCTCCTCGATCGCCTCGGCCAGGAAGGCCAGGACCAGAAGGTCCTGCGCATCGTGCAGCGGAACCCCGCGCGAGCGCAGATAGAACAGCGCCGTCTCGTCGATCGCGCCCGTGGTCGAGCCATGCGAGCAGGCCACGTCATCGGCATAGATCTCGAGCTCGGGCTTGGCGAGGAACTGCGCGTCCTCGTCCAGCAGCAGCGCCTGGCTGATCTGGTAGCCGTCGGTCTTCTGCGCGCCCTGTTTCACCAGGATCTTGCCCTGGAACACGCCCACCGCGCCGTTGCGCAGTACCTTCTTGAACACCTGCCGGCTTTCGCAACCGACCGCGTCATGGGTGACGAACACCGTGTCGTCGTGGTGAAAATCGCCGTCGCCCACGGCCGCGCCCGCGACATGGGCCACGCCCTTGTCGCCGGCCATTTCGACCACCACCTCGTTGCGGGTCAGCACCCCGTTCGCGGTCAGCGTGAAGGACTTGAAGACGGATTCCTCACCCACGCGCGCGAACATATGGGTGACCGCACGACGCTGGTGGTCCCGGCCCTGCGCGCGCACGTGATGAAGGCGCCCGCCATCGGCGATGTCGATCTCCATGCACTTGTTGAAACGCGCCGCAGCCGGGCCCGTCTCCAGAAGCGTCAGTTCCGCCCCCTCCTCGACCCGGATCACATGGTGCAGCACCGCGTCCGAGGTCACGTCGCGGTGCAGATACGTCAGCGACACCGGCCGCGTGACCTTGCCGGTTACCCGGATCACGACCCCGTCGGAGGCGGTCGCGGTGTTGAGCGCGGCCAGCGGCCGGTCGACCGGCGTCTGTCCGCGCGTCTCCAGCACGCCGTAGACCTCGCGCGCCCAGTGGATATCGGCCTTCGACACCTCGGCCAGACGCGCGATCTCAAGCCCCTCGCCCGCAAGGTCGTCGGAAGCGTCGGCATCGAAGACACCATCGACAAACACGATCTGCAGGCGGTCGAGCGCCCCGAAGACCGGCGATTCCTGCGCGACAAACACCGCGGCCTCCGGGCGCCTCGGCCTGGATCAGGGTGTCAGGCCGGGTGAAGCGCCAGTATTCGTCCCGCCGGCCCGGCAGGCCCATGCTTTGCACCCGCGCCAGGGCTGCGGTCCGCGCCTCGGTCGCCCAGACCCCGCCTTCGGGAAGGACGACCCCGGCCAACCGCGCCTCGGTCGCGTCAAGCTTCGCCTGTGGAGCCGCCATCACGCCACCTCCGTCAGGATGTCGGCATAGCCGTTCTTTTCGACTTCGAGCGCCAGTTCCGGCCCGCCCGTCTTCACGATGCGGCCGTCCGCCATGATATGCACAACGTCCGGCGCGATGTGGTCGAGAAGCCGCTGGTAATGGGTGATGACAAGGAACCCGCGCCCGGCGTCGCGCAGCGCGTTCACACCTTCGGCCACCAGCTTCATCGCATCCACGTCGAGGCCCGAGTCGGTCTCGTCGAGGATGCACATCTTCGGCTCGAGCATCGCCATCTGAAGGATCTCGTTGCGCTTCTTCTCGCCGCCCGAGAAGCCGACGTTCACGGGGCGCTTGAGCATCTCGGCGTCGATCTTCAGCGCCTTCGCCTTTTCGCGGATCAGCTTGAGGAACTCGGCCGCACTCACCTCGTCCTCGCCGCGCGCCTTGCGCTGCGAATTCAGCGCGGTGCGCAGGAAGGTCATGTTGCCCACGCCCGGAATCTCGACCGGGTACTGGAAGGCCAGGAAAAGGCCCGCCGCCGCACGTTCTTCGGGCTCCATCTCGAGGATGTCCTGCCCCAGAAGAGTGGCCGAGCCTTCAGTCACCGCATACCCCTCGCGGCCCGACAGAACGTAGCTGAGCGTCGACTTGCCCGACCCGTTCGGACCCATGATCGCATGGACCTTGCCGGCCTCGACCGTCAGGTCGACGCCCTTGAGGATCTCCTTGTCCTCTTCTTCAAGTTTCACATGGAGGTTTCTGATTTCCAGCATTTTTCTTGTCCTCAATAGCATGATGGGGCCGTCGCTCGAAGGCGCGGCCCTGTCTGGTTCAGCGATGTAGATGGGTGCGCTGCGCGGGTCCCGCCTGCGGTCAGAGCGTGAGTGACGCCAGCGATGCCGGCGGGTTCGCCAGCGTCGCCGGCGACGTAGGTTTCCGAAAACACGGTTTCGAACAGGTCGGGATAGGTCTGCATCAAGTCGAATTCCCCGACCATCATGGCGACGAACCCCGCGACAAGCGCGACGCGGCGCATCCCCCAGGTCAGCTTGAACGACCAGGCAAGGAGCATCGCCAGCACCGAGGCGATCAGGACATCTGCGAACATCGACGCCGGCACCCCGGCCAGCGCGAAGGAATACGGGGCTTCGTCCGAGAAGAAGCGGAAGGCCGTCACGCGCCCGACGAACATCGACAAAGCTCCGAGCACCGCCGCGACCGGCAGAAGCAGCAGGGTCGCGACGGGTGAGCCGCGCCGACGCTTCGCGGGGCGCGCGGGCGTCATCTTGACCTTGGTCTTCGCATCGCGCGCCCGCACTTCGTCGGACGGTCCAGCGTGCAGATGCCCCATGCAGTTCGGACCGCCCTCGCGGATCCGCGCAAGCCTGTCCTCGAACGTCTTGCGATGAAGTTCCGAAGGTGCAGCCACCGGCCCTCTCCCATGCTTGTCCCTGGGGGGGAGTTTGCAAAGCAAATGGGCCAAAGAATGTCGGTGATCGGGTGATTACCGCACAGACGGGGCGCGATTGGGGCACTCGCAAGGCGCGACGAGGCCCGCGCCACGTTCGCGCGAAAGGCGACCTGTCGACGCCCGTCTCAGGTGGACAGGGCGGGCGCCACGCCAAAGGATGTGCTGTTGCCGGCATCATCACTCCACCGTCACCGAGGTTCCGGACGCCGAGACCATCAGCATGTTGTTGATCACCTCGTAGTCAAGGTCGACACCGACGACCGCGTTGCCGCCCAGGTCGCGCGCGCGGTCCCCAAGCTCGGACAGCGCGATTTCCCGTGCGCGGCCCAGCTCGACCTCGTAGGCGCCCGACCGTCCGCCGATGATGTCCGTGATCCCGGCGAAGATGTCCCGGAACACGTTGGCGCCCAGAATCGCCTCGCCCACCACGATACCGTGGTAGGCCGTGATGCGGCGTCCTTCGATGCTGGGGGTCGTGGTCACGATCATGCTGAGGCTCCTGACCGGCGGATCATGCCGGCAAATCATTCGGACGCGTTGTCGGTCAGCGTCCGTTTCCCGGCTCGGTCCCCTGCAGCCCGCCCCGGATCAAAGCCGCGAAGGCAAGCGTCAACAAGCTCCACGCCGCGAAGGTCACGATGCCGAACAGAATTTCGACGAGTTCGCGGCGGGATTCGACGATCCAGCCGGCCTCGACCATGGCGTGCACGATCTCGTCATGGGCCAGCGCGATGGCGAACACGGTCGCAAGACCAAGGAGCACCATGGTCAGCGCCTGCGTCTCGGGCAGAAGCCGCCAGTAGTGCCCGTAGCCCGCCCGCAGCGAACGCGGCTTCCGGTCGTGCCCTTCGCCCGTCATCAGCCCACGGAGCCTTCCAGCGAGATCGCGACAAGCTGCTGCGCCTCCATGGCGAATTCCATCGGCAGGGCCTGCAGCACTTCCTTGCAGAACCCGTTCACCACCAGCGCCACGGCCTCTTCCTCGTCCATGCCGCGGCTGCGGCAATAGAAGAGCTGGTCGTCATCGACCTTCGAGGTGGTCGCCTCGTGTTCGACCCGGCTCGAGTTGTTCTTGACCTCGATGTAGGGCACCGTGTGGGCCCCGCAGTTGCCGCCGATCAGAAGGCTGTCGCACTGGGTATAGTTGCGGCTGCCGGTGGCCTTGGGGTGCATCGAGACAAGCCCGCGATAGGTGTTCTGCGCATGGCCCGCGCTGATGCCCTTCGACACGATGCGCGACCGGGTGTTCTTGCCCAGATGCACCATCTTCGTGCCGGTGTCGGCCTGCTGGTAGTTGTTGGTGATCGCGATCGAATAGAACTCGCCCTGGCTTTCGTCGCCGCGCAGGATGCAGGACGGGTACTTCCAGGTCACCGCCGATCCGGTTTCAACCTGCGTCCACATCACCTTCGACCGGTCGCCCCGGCAATCGGCGCGCTTGGTCACGAAGTTGTAGATCCCGCCCTTGCCGGTCTCGTCGCCCGGATACCAGTTCTGCACCGTCGAATACTTGATCTCGGCGTCTTCCAATGCGACGAGCTCAACCACGGCCGCGTGCAGCTGGTGGGTGTCGCGCTTTGGCGCGGTGCAGCCCTCGAGGTAGCTGACATAGCTGCCCTTGTCGGCGATGATCAGCGTCCGCTCGAACTGGCCAGTGTTTTCCGCGTTGATCCGGAAATAGGTCGACAGCTCCATCGGGCAGCGCACGCCGGGCGGGACATAGACAAAGGACCCGTCCGAAAAGACCGCTGAGTTGAGCGTGGCGAAATAGTTGTCCGACACCGGCACGACCGAGCCGAGGTACTTGCGCACCAGTTCGGGATGCTCGCGGATCGCCTCGGAGATCGAGCAGAAGATCACGCCGGCTTCCGCCAGCTCCTTCTGGAAGGTGGTACCGACGCTCACGCTGTCGAAGACGGCGTCCACGGCGACCCTGCGGCCTTCCGCCGGCGCGTCCTCGGCGCCCTCGACGCCGGCCAGGATCATCTGTTCTTTCAGCGGGATGCCCAGCTTCTTGTAGGTCTCGAGAAGCTTGGGATCGACCTCGTCCAGCGACTTTGGCTTTTCGCGCATCGACTTGGGCGTGGCGTAGTAATACTGATCCTGGTAGTCGATCTTGGGATAGTGGACCATCGCCCAGGTCGGCTCGTCGATCTTCTCCCAGCGCTCGAACGCCTGCAGGCGCCAGTCGGTCATCCACTCGGGCTCGCCGTTCTTTTCCGAGATCAGGCGCACGATATCGCGGTTCACGCCCTTGGGGGCGTAGTCCATCTCGATGTCGGTCGCCCAGCCGTGCTTGTAGGTGCCCGACAGCGACTTGACGGCCTCGACCGTTTCCTGGTCGACGCCTTCCTTCACCTGCGTCTGGTCCAATGCGGCCATCCTTGCCGAACTCCTCTTGTCATGCCGCCTTGCGGCGGAACCGTTCATATTCGCGCAGCCAGGCGTCCGCGAACCCGCGCACCTGCGCTTCCGTCGTCGTCGGACCGAGGGACACGCGGATCGCCGAGGCGGCGGTGCGGTCATCAAGGCCCATCGCCTTCAACACGCGGCTGGCCCTGACCTTGCCGCTGGAACAGGCCGAACCCGCCGAAATCGCGTAGCCTGCCAGATCCATCTGCATCACCTGCGTCTCGCCCTTCCAGCCCGGCGTGGCGAAACACGCGGTGTTCGGAAGGCGGGCCGACTCATTCCCGACAAAAATAGTCTCTTTGGCCGGGGAGGCCAGAGTTATTTCTAGAATATTTCTAAGTTGCTCGACCTCGTTCCAGATCCCGGCGTCAAGATCGCGCATCGCCGCCGTGATCGCCGCGCCGAATCCAGCGATGCCGATCACGTTCTCGGTTCCCGACCGACGCCCCATCTCCTGCCCGCCGCCGGTCAGAAGCGCCGGCATATCGAGGCCCCGCCGCACGATCAGCGCGCCCACGCCTTTCGGGCCGCCCAGCTTGTGCGCCGACAGCACCGCCAGATCGGCCCCGCTCCAGGCGAAGGAAAACGGGAGGCGTCCAACGGCCTGCGTGATGTCGAGGAGAAGCCGGTCCACCCGCTGCCCGGCGTGCACGAAGCCGTCTTCGGTGCGCGCAGGCGGCGCGGTCACGATCCCGGTTTCCGAATTGGCGATCCCCATGGCCAGCGTGACAGGACCGTCGCCGCCGCCCTCGCGCGCGTGGCTCCAGAGCGCATCGTGGGCGGTCGGGTCGACCAGTACGGCCCCGTCGCCCGCCGTCAGAACCGACGCCGCCTCGGTCGCGCCGCTGGTAAAGACCACCTCGGCGGGCTGACATCCGACGGCTTCCGCCACCTCTGCTCGGGCGCGCTCTACCAGCGCCTTCGCGGCCCGGCCCTCTGCATGGACCGAGGACGGATTGCCCACGACATCCATCGCCGCGATCATCGCCGCCCGCGCCTCGGGGCGCAGCGGCGCGGTGGCATTCCAGTCGAGATAAGCCCGCTCAGCCATCGTCGACCACCGTCAGGATCGACGGCACTGCGGGACAGGGCGCAAGCTCGTTGCCCGCGATGTCCGACAGCCGCGTCTGGTGCAGGTAGACGTAGACATGGGCCGACAGCCCCTCCCACAGCCGGTTGGTCAGCGATTGCGCCCGGCTGCCCGACACCGCGCCCGAGGCCCCTGCCCCGGTGTGCATCGCGCTCACCGTCTCGTCGACCGCCTCGAGCACGTCGGACACCCGGATGTCCGCCGCCGCCCGCGCAAGGCGGTAGCCGCCGCCCGGCCCGCGCACGCTTTCGACCAGCCCCGCGCGGCGCAGGCGCACGAAAAGCTGCTCAAGGTAGGTGAGCGAAATCTTCTGCCGCGCCGACAGATCCGACAGCGACACCACGGCGCCCGGGGCGTCGAGGGCAAGGTCGGTCAGCGCCACCATGGCATAGCGGCCTTTGGTGCTCAGCTTCATGGATGCACGCCTTTGCAGGATTTCATTGACGCCCGGGGCGACGGACCTTAGGTGCATAGCACTGAAAGACGGTGCCCGCAGCCCCTTTTAGAATGGTTCTAAAGACCCTGAGCGATTTCGTCAAGATTGCGCTCGGACCTCGGCCAGGCGGGCGTCGAAGGACACACAAGGGGAAACATGCCCGAGGTTATCTTTCCCGGCCCGGAAGGGCGGCTCGAAGGACGCTATCACCCGCAGAAGCAGAAGGACGCGCCCATCGCCATCGTGCTGCACCCGCATCCGCAGTTCGGCGGCACCATGAACAATCGCGTCGTCTACAATCTGCACTACGCCTTCTACAAGATGGGCTTTACGGTCCTGCGGTTCAATTTCCGCGGCGTCGGCCGTAGCCAGGGCGAATACGACCAGGGCATCGGCGAGCTTAGCGATGCGGCCTCGGCGCTCGATTACCTTCAGTCGATGAACCAGAACTCCAAGCATTGCTGGGTCGCGGGGTTCTCGTTCGGGGCCTGGATCGGAATGCAGCTTCTCATGCGCCGGCCCGAGATCACCGGGTTTGTCAGCGTCTCGCCGCCTGCGAACATGTACGACTTCAGCTTCCTCGCGCCCTGCCCGGCCTCGGGCCTCGTGATCAATGGCCTGGCCGACCGCGTGGCCCCGCCCAAGGACACCCGGTCGCTGGTCGAGAAGCTGCACGAGCAGAAGGGCATCACCATCACCCACGAAGAGGTCGAGGGTGCGGGCCACTTCTTCGAGGATCCCCATATGGACACCCTCATGGAGTTGGTGACCGATTACGTCAGCCGCCGGCTGGGCGAAACCTCGCGCTAGGAGCGCGGCAAAGTCGGCTTTCTTCCTGGGCCAAGTATCCCGGGGGTCCGGGGGCTGGCCCCCGGTCTCAACTCCCAAGGAAGAAAATCGGTATACACTCGTATACCGCACTTTCGCACCGCCCCGCGATCGGCTATGTGACGGCCAACCGATTCACCTGAAACCCGCGGGAGCCTCCCATGTCGAAGATCAAAGTCGAAAACCCCATCGTCGAGATGGACGGGGACGAGATGACCCGGATCATCTGGGACTTCATCAAGAAGAAGCTGATCCTGCCCTATCTCGACGTCGATCTGCTTTACTACGACCTCGGCATCGAGGAACGCGACCGCACCGACGACCAGATCACCATCGACGCGGCCGAGAAGACCCGCGAAGTGGGCGTCGCCGTCAAATGCGCGACCATCACCCCCGACGAAGCGCGGGTCGAGGAATTCGGTCTCAAGAAGATGTGGCGGTCGCCCAACGGGACGATCCGCAACATCCTGGGCGGCGTGATCTTCCGTGAGCCGATCATCTGCAAGAACGTGCCGCGCCTCGTGCCCGGCTGGACCCAGCCCATCGTCGTCGGCCGCCATGCCTTCGGCGACCAGTACCGCGCCACCGACTTCCGCTTTCCCGGCAAGGGTCGGCTGACCATCAAGTTCGTGGGCGACGACGGCGAGACGATCGAACACGAGGTGTTCCAGTCGCCGGGTTCGGGCATCGCCATGGCGATGTACAACCTCGACGACTCGATCCGCGATTTCGCCCGCGCCTCGATGAACTACGGCCTGGGGCGCAAGTACCCGGTCTACCTCTCCACGAAGAACACGATCCTCAAGGCCTATGACGGCCGCTTCAAGGACATCTTCCAGGAGATCTTCGACGCCGAGTTCGCCGACAAGTTCAAGGCCGCCGGCATTACCTATGAACACCGGCTGATCGACGACATGGTGGCCGCCGCGATGAAATGGTCGGGCGGCTATGTCTGGGCCTGCAAGAACTACGACGGCGACGTGCAGTCCGACACCGTGGCGCAGGGCTTTGGCTCGCTTGGCCTCATGACCTCGCAGCTGATGACGCCCGACGGCAAGATCGTCGAGGCCGAGGCGGCGCATGGCACCGTCACCCGCCACTACCGCCAGCACCAGGCAGGCAAGGAGACCTCGACCAACTCGATCGCGTCGATCTTCGCCTGGACCGGCGGGCCTCAAGCACCGCGCCAAGCTCGACGGCAACGCGGAACTCGGCCGGTTCGCCGAGACGCTCGAGAGGGTAGTGGTCGAGACGGTCGAATCCGGCGACATGACCAAGGATCTGGCACTTCTGGTCGGGCCAGATCAGAAATGGCTGACGACAATGGGCTTCCTCGAGAAGGTCGACGAGAACCTCAACAAGGCCCTCGGCTGACCTTATGGCGCGCCACTGACACGGAGGACGGCCCTTGTAGGGGCCGCCTTCACCCTCCGGCCCCGGCGCGATGCAACCGTATCGGCGAAGGGACACCGGCGACATGATCTTTTCTTCTGAGTTCAAGAGCCAGGCCGAAGAGATCATCGGTCTCTTCACGTCCACCTTCACCGCCTCGGAAGGCGCGGACGAGGGCCGCCTGATCGGAACGCTTGTCCGGAACCTCATCGCGACGACGCCGGACAAGGACCTCTTTGTCTTCACCGCCTGGGAAGACGGCGCCCTTGCCGGCGGTATCGCCTTTTCGCGCCTGACCTACCCGCAGGACGACCGCGAGATATTCTTGCTGGGACCCGTGGCGGTCGCGCCCGACCGGCAGAAGCAGGGCATCGGGCAGAAGTTGTTGACCCATGGCCTGAACGAGCTTCGCAAACGCGGTGTCGATGTGGCGATCACCTATGGCGACCCCGACTACTATCGCAGGGTCGGATTCGTGCCGATCACCGAGGATCAGGCCCGTCCGCCACGGGCCCTCAGCCACCCGCATGGCTGGCTCGGCCAGTCGCTGACCGACCGGCCGCTCGATCGGCTCACCGGCCCGTCATCCTGTGTCGCCGCATTCGACAGTCCCGACTATTGGTAGCCGCCGAGACGTCGGCGCTTGGGACGGTTCTGTTGTCCTTCCGCGGGACAGTCATGCATTCCCTGGACATTGCCGCGATCCCGCCGTCACCGGCGGCGACAAGCGCAGCGCCTTCTTTGCAGCTTCGGTCTATCGCTCGGCCTCAGGTCGCTTCCAGTTGTGACGCGCCGCACCTCGCGATGGTCCTGAACCACCCCAAGGGCCGCAACATCGCGCATCAGCGGCCGCGGTTATGGGTGCGCGTGTAGAGCTCGGCGACGATCCTGCTTGCCGTCTTCTCGAAGGTCCAGGGCAGGATCGCGTGCACCAGCGCCGCGAACGCCGCCCCGAAAAGCCGCATCGAGAACCCGAAGGCGAACCGGGCGTGCTGCCCATAGCTTTCGCCAACGCTTTGGGGGTGATCGAGAAAGAGCCTGTTCAACATGGTCTGCCTGCCTGTTGTTGCCTTGAGTCCGTGAGTGGTGGCCGAGTGATGGCGTGAACAAGATTGGCACTCCGAGGGCGAGAAGTGCTCCCATTTCTTGTGACAGACTGCTACATTCTCGCGAAATCTTCCCACAAACGGAACGTTTCTTGTGATACTTGATGAAATCGACCGCCGAATCCTTGGCGTGCTGCAAGTCGATGCATCGCTTGGGCTTGAGGATATCGGCGACCGTGTGGGCCTTTCGCGCAATGCCGTCTGGCGGCGCGTCCGGGCGCTGGACGAGGCGGGGATCATCCGCGCCCGGGTCGCGGTTCTGGACGCGGCGAAGCTGGACCTTGGCCTCAGCGTCTTCATCTTCGTGCGCACCCGCAGCCATGACCCCGACTGGCTTGAGAAATTCGCCCGCGCCACGCGCGAGATGCCCGAGATCCAGGGGGCCTACCGCATGACCGGCGACCTCGACTACCTCATCCGCGCCCGCGTGGCCGATGTCGCCGCCTATGACACGCTCTACCAGCGGCTGATCCGGCGGGTCGAGATGACCGACGTCTCGGCCAGCTTCGTGATGGAGGAGTTGAAGGAAACGACCGCCTTGCCGCTATGAGGCGCGCCGGGGCGGGATCGAATAGGTCAGGCTGGCCCGGGCCACCGGGTCGTCGGTGCCCTCGGACCAGATCATCACGTCGCCCACGGCCAGCGCGCGGCCGAGCTTGAGCACGCGGGCCTCGGCCAGAAGGTCGCGCCCTGCAGCGGGTTTGCGCATGAAGTCGATGTGGCAACTTGTGGTGACCGCGAGCGCCTCGGGTCCGATCATCGCAAGCACCGCAAGGTACATCCCGACGTCGGCCAATGCGAACATCGCCGGTCCGGAGACGGTGCCGCCCGGCCGCAGGTGCCCGTCGTCCACAGGCATCCGCACCCGCAGCCGCATCGGCCCGACCTCCTCGACGAGGTAGGTGTCAGAGACCTGGGGAAAGGCGTCGGTCATGAAGGCCTGCAGATCCGCCGCCGTCATCTTCACGTCCATCGCTTTCCCCCGTCCCGTTCGCGGCCTAGACTTCGCCCAGGCCGAACGGGAGGGCAAGATGACACTGGTGATCCGCGAAGACCGGGGCGCGATCGCGCGCCTGACGCTGAACCGGCCCGACAAGCTCAACGCGCTGAGCGAGGCGATGCTCGGGGCCCTGAAATCCGCGCTCGACACCGTGGCCGACGATCCTTCGATCCGCGTGGTGATCCTTGCCGCCACCGGGCGCGCCTTCTGCGCGGGTCACGACCTGGCCGAAATGACCGCGGCCCGGGCCGAGGATGACGGCGGTGCGGCGCGTTTCGCCGAGCTTTTCAATGCCTGCGCCGAGGTCATGCAGACCATCGTCGCCCTGCCCCAGCCCGTCATCGCCGAGGTGCAGGGTCTGGCCACCGCTGCCGGATGCCAGCTTGTGGCGACCTGCGATCTGGCCGTCGCCGCCGACACGGCGCGCTTCGGCGTGAACGGGGTGAACATCGGGCTTTTCTGCTCGACCCCCATGGTGGCGCTCAGCCGCAACATCCCGCGCAAGAAGGCGTTCGAACTTCTAACCACGGGCGCCTTCGTGTCGGCCGACCGCGCGGTCGAGCTTGGCCTTGTCAACCGCGCCGTCCCCGACGCCGAGTTGCGCCGCGAAACCGACGAACTGGCCGACGCCATCGCAGCCAAGCTGGGCAGCGCCGTGAAGATCGGCAAGCGCGCCTTCTACGACCAGCTCGAGATGCCGCTGACGCAGGCCTACGCCTATCACCGGGCAGGTCATGGTCGAGAACATGCTGCATCCCGACACCGCCGAAGGGATCGGGGCCTTCCTCGAGAAACGGCACCCGAAATGGCCGCAGTGACGCGCGGGTATCAAACCCCGTAGATCGCCCCGAACTTGGCCTCGAGATAGTCGAGAAGCGGCTCGACCGACGGCGCCTCGCCCGTGGCGTGGCGGATGGTCTCGTCGGGTGTGCGCAATGCGCCGAACCGCTGCACCTTGTCGCGCAGCCAGCCGGTCGCGGCGGATGTGTCGCCAGTCGCCAGCTGCGCGTCGAGGTCGGGAATGTCCCGACGAAGCGCCGCGTGCAGGCAGCCCGCGTAGACATTGCCCAGCGAATAGGTGGGGAAATAGCCGAAAAGGCCCACCGACCAGTGCACGTCCTGAAGGCAGCCGTGCGAGGGGCGGTCGACGATCTCGCCGAAATCGACGGCGAAGCGGTCGTTCCAGGCCCCCGGCAGGTCACCCACGGTCAGGTCCCCGGAGATCAGCGCGCGCTCGAGGTCGAAGCGCATCAGGATGTGCAGGTTGTAGTGCACCTCGTCCGCCTCGGTCCGGATGAAGCCGGGATGCACCCGGTTGACCGTGGCGTGGAAGGCGTCCGCATCCGCGACGCCGAAATCGCCGAAGACCGCGCGCATCCGGCCGTAGAGATAGCCGGTGAACGCGCGGCTGCGGCCCAGCTGGTTCTCGTAGATCCGGCTTTGGCTTTCGTGAACGCCCATCGACACGCCGCGCCCGATCGGGGTCAGAAGGAACGCCCGGTCGACCCCCTGCTCATAGGCGCCATGGCCGACCTCGTGGATCGTCGGGTAGAAACAGTTGAAGGGATTGAGCGGGTTCGTGCGCGTGGTGATCCGCACGTCGAGGCCCGAGCCGGACGAAAACGGATGCACCGCCTTGTCGATCCGCCCGTGGGCCATGTCATAGCCGAAGCTGCGCGCAAGCTCGGCTGTCAGCCGCATCTGTCCGTCTTCGTCGAACGCACCGCTCAGGGGGGCCACGCCGTGTCCCGACCCCAGGATCGCGGCGCGCAGGGCCACCAGCCGGGGCCGCATCGCGTCGAACATCGCGCCGATGCTGGCAGCAGTCGCCCCCGGCTCGTAGTCCTGCAGAAGCGCGTCATAGCGGTCGCCGCCCCCGGCCAGAGCGTCGGCCTCTTCCTGCCGCAGGGTGATGACCTTCAGGAGCGTGGGCGCGAAGGCGGCATAGTCCTCGTCCGCCCGCGCCTGCGCCCAGACGCCCTGCGCCATCGAGGTCACCCGCGCGATCTCGGCGGCGAGCCGGGCCGGCACCTTGCGCGCCCGGTCATAGCTGCGCCCGATCTCGCGCAGCTGCGCCTCGGCCACGGTGTCGGCGGGCTTTGCGGCCGCCAGCCAGTCGCCGATCCGCGGATCGGTGCGGCGGTCGTGCAGCACGCTTTCGATCGCGCCCATCTCCTCGGCCCGCTGCTCGGCCGCGCCGCGCGGCATGACCGTTTCCTGGTCCCAGCCAAGGCGTCCGGCGATCTGTCCCAGGGCCTCGGTCTCGCGCTGGAAGGTCATCAACTCGTCATAGGCGCTCATGCGGTTGACCTCACGGATTGGGGTTGCGGGTAAAGGCTGAGGAAACGCGCCCGCAGGATCGCGACCCACAGGATCACCGCCACGAACTGATGCGTGATCGCGACGTGCCACTGGGCCTGGTAGATCACGGTCACGATCCCCAGCACCACCTGCAAGCTCATCGCCGCGAAAACCGCGTTGAAGGCAAAACGCGTGCCGGCGTTCGCCGATCTCCGTCCGCGCAGCCAGACCACGACGCCGAAGGCGAACAGAAGGTATCCCGCCATGCGGTGCATGAACTGCACGGTGCCCGCATTCTCGAAGAAGTTGCGCCAGACGGGCGAGATCGCGAAGGGCTCGGGCGGGAAGACCCCGCCCGCCATAAGCGGCCAGTCGGGGAAGCTGCGACCGGCGTCGATGCCCGCCACCAGCGCGCCCAGCAGGATCTGCAGGAAGGCGAAGTGCATCAGCCCGGTGCTCAGCGAAAAGAGCTTTGCGTCCTTCGACCGGCGTGCCTGCAAAAGCGCGGCTTCGGTCCGGCCCAGCTTGAAGGTGTACCACGCGATCAGGCCGAGGATCACGAAGGCCAGACCAAGATGGATGGCCAGCCGGTAGGAGGCCACGTCAAGGCGCGCCCCTTCCAGCCCCGAGGACACCATCCACCAGCCGATCGCGCCCTGAAGCCCGCCAAGCGCGCCAAGTCCCAGAAGGCGCGGCGTCCAGCCCGGTGGAATGCGCTTGGTGGCCCAGAAAAAGACGAAGCCCGCCCCCCAGACAAGGCCGATCACCCGGCCAAGCTGCCGGTGGCCCCATTCCCACCAGTAGATGACCTTGAACGCCTCAAGGCTCATCCCCCGGTTCTGAAGCTGGTATTCGGGGATCTGCCGATAGGCGTCGAACTCGGCCTGCCAGTCGGCCTCGGACAAGGGCGGGATCGCCCCCGTGACCGGCGCCCACTCGGTGATCGACAGCCCGGAGTCGGTCAGCCGCGTCAGACCGCCGACCGCGATCATCACCACGACGAGGGCGAAAAGCACCATCAGCCAGACCCGGATCGCCCCGCGCGCGCCCTTGCGCGCGGCGTCGATCATCCCGCCCTGCGGCTGGACAGGCTTGGGCGTGTCGGCGGATACTTCTTCGAAAAGCTTGCGTTTTTCGGCCATGTCAGTCCCGTTCGCTCGTTGCCCGGCAACCTATGCCCGGCCTTGGGGGGCGTCCAGTCATCAGGGGCGGTCTTTCCAGCGGACCATCTGACGCAGCATGCCGTGCAGGATCTGCACATCGGCGCGGGTCAGGGGCATCCGGCTCCAGAGATTGCGCAGGGTGATCTTCATCGTCCCGGCCTTTTCGGGCGGAAAGAAGAAGCCCGCGTCCTCGAGCCGCCCCTCGTAATGCTCGGCCAGTTTTTCGACCTCGATCTGCGTGGCCCAGTCGGTGCCGGCAAGGCCGGGGTCGACCGGCGGCGACGTCTCGGCCTGCCGCCGCCACTCATACGCGGTCAGCAGCACGCATTGGGCCAGGTTCAGCGACGGAAAGTCCGGGTTCACCGGCACCGTGATGATCGCATTGGCCCGCGCGATGTCGTCGTTTTCAAGCCCCGCGCGCTCGGGGCCGAACAGCACCGCCACCTTCTGCCCGGCCGCGATCCGCCGCGCGGCATCCGCCATCGCGGCCTCGGGGGTGAAGACCGGCGTGGTCAGGTCGCGCGGCCGGGCCGTGGTGGCATAGACGAAGGCCGCGTCCTCAAGCGCCTCGGGCGTGGTCGAGACGATTCGGGCCGCATCCAGCAGCCGACCCGCCCCGCTGGCCATCGCCACGGCCTTCGGGTTGGGCCAGCCGTCGCGCGGGTCGACGATGCGCATCCGGTCGAGGCCGAAGTTCCACATGGCCCGCGCGGCGGCGCCGATATTCTCGCCCATCTGCGGGCGGACAAGGACAAAGATCGGTTCAGACATCGCCGGGCGTGTTACGCTGCACGGGCGAAGGCGGCAAGGGAGCACGTGGCGAGTGCGACGAAGGTCTGGCGGCAGTCATGCACAGCGACCGCGCGGGTACTAGGTTCCGTGCTGGCAAGCCGAGTGAGACCAGGGCCTTGATCCACGGACAGTAGAGGGCATTCTGTCAGGTATCTCATGGTGCTTCGGCGCCGCCGCCGACTTCACCGGAGTTCCACCGAGGATCCCCTCTTGTCCAAGCACGAGTTCCCGGTCGACAGACGCCGCGTCCGCAATGCGCGCCTGCAAGCTTGCACCTATTTCCTTATGCCTGTGGGGATTGTGGCTTTCATTATCATGTCGACGGACGGGTTCTTTCCCGATCGAGGCACGGCCTCGCTTTTCGCGCTTCCCTACCTGTTCGTCGCCGTGGCTTCCTTTCCTCTGGTGCTTCTCGGGTTCTACTTCCTTCGGCTTGTGCCCAAGGGTGCCGAAGCGGGCAGCCTGCGGCTGGACCCCCACGGTCTGGACTACGCGATCGGACCCATCGCCCTTCAGGTGCCCTGGGCGCAGGTCGCCGCCGTCCATGTTTTTCGAAGCGACTTCGACGGGGCGCCGCGGGCCCTGTGGCTGGCGCGGCGGGCGGGCCCCGAACCCGCCGTCTCGCGGCTACGACGGATGCTTGGCAACCGGCTGGCACATCCTGTCGAAGCCGAGGATGGAACCCTTGTCCCGCTACTTCTCTTCTCCGCGGACGATGCCCGCGCGATCCTGGTCGCGTCGCGGGAGCTTCACGCGCGCGCACTGGCCTAGCCTCGCCGAAGTAGCCAATCTCCGCGGAACCGGATATAGGCGGCACGACGACCGATAACGGAGCCGAAAATGGCCGATTCCGAGCGCCCGCAGATCTATCTCATCACCCCGCCCGAGTTCGAATTGTCGCTCTTTCCCAAGAGGCTGGCGGCGGTCCTTGACGCCCATCCGGTGGCCTGCATCCGCCTCAGCCTGGCCACCCGCGACGAGGACCGGATCGCGCGCGCGGCCGACGCGCTGCGCGAGGTTGCCCATGCCCATGACGTGGCGATGGTGATCGAGACGCATCTGGGCATGGTGGAGCGGCTTGGCCTTGACGGGGTGCACCTGACCGATGGCGCGCGCTCGGTCCGGGCCGCGCGCAAGGTGCTTGGGCCCGATGCCGTCGTCGGGGCCTTCTGCGGCGCCTCGCGCCACGACGGGATGACCGCGGGCGAGGCCGGCGCGGATTACGTCAGCTTCGGGCCGCTGACCGCCAGCGCGCTCGGCGACGGCACCGTCGCCGATGCCGAGCTTTTCGCCTGGTGGTCCGAGATGATCGAGGTGCCGGTCGTGGCCGAGGGGCTGGTGACCGACCGGGCGGTGGCCGATCTCTGGAAGGTGACCGATTTCTTCGCCATCGGCGAAGAGATCTGGAAGGCGGACGACGCGGCAGCGGCCCTTGGCAGCCTCATGGCCGAGATGGTTTAGCCTCAAGCCGCGCCGCGACCCCGTCACGCACCATTGTCTCGCAATACCGCGCCAGCGCCTTGCGGTCGGGGAAATCCGCGACCGCGACGGGCGGATGATAGACCAGCGTCACCGCCCCCGGTCGCCTGCATGCCAGCACCTTGAGCAGGTGCGGCCCGAATCCCATCGCACCCCACCAGCCGTAGAACCGCGCGTCCTCGCCCGGCGGCGCGGTGTAGATCACGCTCACGGGCTGGACCATCAGGCTGTCCTTCAGCGCGGGATCGAAGAAGGCCGCGAAGAGCGTCGTCTTGAACGGCAGCACCCGTTGCCCGTCGGTCGAGGTACCCTCGGGGAAGAACAGAAGCCGGTGACCGGCCCTGAGACGCTCGCGGAACACCTCGGTCTGGGCCCGCGCCTCGCGCGCGTCGCGTCGGATGAAGACCGTGCCCGTGGCCCGCGCCAGCCAGCCGATCCCCGGCCAGCCCGCCACCTCGGCCTTCGAGACGAAATAGACGCGCTTGCGGGCATTGAGCGCGAAGATGTCGAGCCACGAGGAATGGTTCGCCACCACGCAGCCCGCCGTGTTCATCTGCCGCCCCTGGGTGCGGTAGCCCATCCCCAGGATCACGAAGGCCGCCCGGCAGACCCCCTGGGTGATCCACGGCGTCCAGGGCCGTGCCACGCCGTAAAGCGGCCGCTCGACCAGACGCAGCAGCACGAGAAGGACAAGCCCCCCGAACACCAGAATGACCAGCGGGACCCCGCGCGCCACCGCGAGCAGCCAGCCGGCCGGTCCGACCCGGCCCTCGGGCGGGGCGGAGCCGTCCTGCCAGGTCACGCTCAGGCCCGTCCGCGCGAATAGAGGCTCCGGGCCCGGTGGTTCATCTGCGCCGTGTCCATCACAAGGCAGATGTCGGTGGTGTTGAACGGCCAGTCGATGAATGCCCCCTCGCCCACCACCCCGCCCATCCGCAGGTAGCCCTTGATCAGGGCCGGCATCGCCCGCATCGCCGCAAGCCGGTCGACGGCCTCTCCGGGCATCAGGTCCATCGGCTGAAAGGCGCGCGAGCGCACCCTCAGCTCGGGCGGGGCAAGGTGATTGCGATGCAGGTAGGACAGCGGCATCGCCAGCGCCGCGGCATCGGTGCCATGAAAACTTGCCACGCCGAACAGGATCTCGATCCGCCGGTCGAGAACGTAGTCTGCAAGCCCGCCCCAGAGCTGGAACATCGCCGTCCCGCCGCGATAGTCGCGATGCACGCAGGACCGCCCCAGTTCCAGAAGACGCCGCCCCGTCGCACGCAGGGGCGCGAGATCGTATTCGTCCTCGGAATAGAACTGACCGGCCCGTGCTGCGCCCTCATCGGTCATCAACCGGTAGACCCCGACCACATGATCGAGCGCCGCGGCATCGCGCCGGTCATCGACGAGGATCAGGTGGTCGAAGTAGGGATCGAACCGGTCGCGCTCCAGCCGCGCGGCATGATCGACCAGCGGGCCGTCGCCGCCAAGCTCGTCCACGAACACCTCGTAGCGCAGACGCTCGGCCGCGCGCCGGTCGGCGTCGGACGTGGCAAGGCGCAGTGTGAGATGAGGATCGCTCGGGTCCATGTCCGGCCGGTATTCAGGGCGTGGCGCGTTCTATTGCCTCGGACCGGGCTTGGCAACCGACCGGCGCTGCTTGACACAGCCTGAGGTTGTATGACAGGACTACGATTGAGCTAAGGTTGAATTTTCAGGTGTCGAAGACCAGCACAAGGTCGACATGCGCCGCGTCGATGACGACCTTGCCGACCTGTTCGAAATTCACGGTGATCTTGCCGCCAATGTTAGATTGCACCTGCCCCAATCCCCAGTCTTCGCGCGTCGGGTGGCGCACCAGCATCCCGGGCTGGAGGAGCGAACTCATGTCCGACATGGGATACCCTTCTCCAGATTGCCCTTCAGGTCCGGATCGCGCCCCATGACCTCGCGTGTGACCGGCCCTGACGACTTGAGCGCGCTCCTGGGATCGCGCATCTGCCATGACCTCATCAGCCCGCTGGGCGCCATCGGCAACGGGGTCGAGCTTCTGTCGATGACCGGCCTGAACGCGGCCCCCGAGATCGCGCTGATCTCGGAAAGCGTCGAGAACGCCAATGCCCGCATCCGGTTCTTCCGCGTGGCCTTCGGAGCGACGGGGGGCGGCGCGCAGATCGGCGTTGGCGAGATCCGCGCGATCCTGGCGGACCTGACCCGGGGCGGCCGCCTGCGGATCGACTGGACGCGGCGACACGGACCCCGTGCGCGCCGAGGCGAAGCTTGCGTTCCTGCTGCTGCTTTGCCTCGAAACGGCCCTGCCGTACGGCGGCCGTATCTCTGTCAGCCACGAGGGCGGCGCCTGGCGGCTTGAAGGGGCCGCGGACCGGATCAAGGCCGACGCCGCGCTCTGGAGCCTCATGCTGGGACAGGCGGACGGGGCGGAACTGACCGCGTCCAACGTCCATTTCGCGCTGGTTCCCGACCTTGCGCGCCGCCTGGGGCGGCAGCTTCGCACCACGCTGGGGGATGGCGCAATCACGATCAGCTTCTGACCGTCCCGTCGCCTTCGACAAGATACTTGAAGCTTGTGAGCTGCTCGGCCCCCACCGGGCCGCGGGCATGCATCTTGCCCGTGGCGATACCGATCTCCGCCCCCATCCCGAACTCGGCCCCGTCGGCGAACTGGGTCGAGGCGTTGCGCATCAGGATCGCACTGTCGAGTCGGGTGAAGAACCGCTCGGCCGCCGCGTCGTCCTCGGTCAGGATGCAATCGGTATGATCGGACCCGAAGGTCCGGATATGGGCAATCGCTTCATCAATATCCTCAACGACTTTCGCGGCGATCTTCATGTCGAGGTATTCGCGTCCCCAGTCGTCATGGGTGGCGGCCACCACACCGGGAAGCGTCTGAACCGTCGCATCCCCGTGAACTTCCACGCCCGCATCGATCAGCGCGCGCAGCACGCCCTGCCCGATGGTGTCGAAGACCTCGCGGTGGATCAGCAGGCACTCGGCGGCGCCGCAGATGCCGGTCCGGCGCGTCTTGGCGTTCAGCACCACCTTCAGCGCCTTTTCGGGGTCGGCGGCACGGTCGATGTAGATGTGCACGATGCCTTCGAGATGGGCGAAGACCGGCACCCGCGCCTCGGCCTGCACAAGGCCCACAAGGCCCTTGCCGCCCCGCGGCACGATCACGTCGATCACGCCGGTCATGGCCAGCATCTCGCTGACCGCCGCGCGGTCGCGGGTCGGCACAAGCTGGATCGCATCCTCGGGCAGGCCGGCGGCGCGCAGACCGTCCACGAGGCAGGCATGGATCGCGCCGGAGGAGTGAAAGCTCTCGGACCCGCCGCGCAGGATCACCGCGTTGCCGGATTTCAGGCACAGCGCGCCCGCATCCGCCGTGACGTTGGGGCGGCTTTCGTAGATCACGCCGATCACGCCCAGAGGCGTGCGCACGCGCCGGATATGCAGGCCGGTGGGACGATCCCATTCGGCCATGACCTGCCCCACCGGATCGTCCTGCGCCGCCACCGCGCGCAGCCCATCGGCCATCGCGGCAACCCGATTCGCGTTCAGCGTCAGGCGGTCCATCATCGCGGGGCTCAGTCCCTTTTCGCGGCCGAACTCGAGGTCCTTCGCATTCGCGGCAAGGATCTCGTCTGTCCGGGCGATCACCGCGTCGGCCGCGGCCTCGAGGGCTGCGCGCTTGGCCTCGGGCGCGGCAAAGGCGAGCGTGGCGGCCGCCGCCTGCGCACGGGCGCCGATGTCGGCCATCACGGCCGCGATGTCGCTAAGGTCCTTCATGTCGTCACCATGTCGTCGCGGTGGATCAGGGCAGCCCGGCCGGGATAGCCCAGAACGCGTTTCGATGTCACGCGAGTGCCGCCCCCGGATCGCCGTGGCCTCGGCCGAGGTATAGCGGGTCAGACCGCGTCCAAGCCGGCCGCCGTCCGGCCCGAGAATATCCACGGGGTCACCTCGTCCGAAGCGTCCGGAAACCGCCGTAACACCAGCGGGCAAAAGGGATTTTCCTTGTCCAAGCGCCCGCGCGGCCCCGGCGTCGACGGAAATCTCGCCCCGCGGCTTCATCGCAGCGATCCAGCGTTTGCGCGCCACCTGGGGGTCGTCTTCGGCCAGGAACCAGGTTGCGGGCGCGCCACCTGCCAGCGCCGACAGCGGGCGCAGCACCGATCCTTCGGTGATCGCCATGGCGCAGCCGCCCGCGACGGCGGTCTTCGCCGCCATGAGCTTGGTCTTCATGCCGCCCTTCGACAGGCCGGACCCGGCATCGCCGGCCATCGCCTCGATCTCGGGCGTGATCTCGGCGATCACCTCGAAACGCGTAGCGGCGGGGTCGAGTTTGGGATTGGCGCTGTAGAACCCGTCGACATCCGAAAGAAGCACCAGCTGGTCCGCCCCGATCGTCACCGCGATCTGCGCGGCCAGCCGATCGTTGTCGCCGTAGCGGATCTCGTCCGTCGCCACCGTGTCATTCTCGTTGACGATCGGCACCACGCCCAGCCGCAGAAGCTGTTCGAGCGTCGCGCGGGAGTTGAGATACCGGCGCCGGTCGCCCGAATCCTCAAGCGTCAGAAGCACTTGCGCGGCGATGATGCCATGGGGGGCGAGCACGTCCTCATAGGCGCGGGCCAGCCGGATCTGGCCGACCGCCGCCGCCGCCTGGCTTTGTTCGAGCGCCAGCGCGTCCGGCCCAAGACCCAGCACCCCGCGCCCCAGCGCGATCGACCCCGAGGAGACGATGACCACGTCGGTGCCGCGCGCCTTGGCCTCGACCACGTCCTCGGCCAGCGCCGCCAGCCAGCCCGCGCGCAGCGCGCCGTCTCCGACCAGCAGGGCCGAGCCGATCTTGACAACAAGCCGCTTGGCCCGTCTCAGATCGGGAAGGGTCGCCGGCAGGTCGGATCGGGGGCTCAGGGTCGCCACGGCCCCTCGCCTTCGCTTTCGTCGCCGCCGCGCGCCCGGTCGATCACCCGTTTCACGGCGCGCAGCACATCGGTCACGCCTTCGCCGGTGACGCCCGACAGAAGCATCACCTCGCCCGCCACCGCCTGAAGCGCCACCGCCTTTTCGGTACGTTCGTCCTCGTCCAGCGCGTCGATCTTGTTGAGACAAGTGATGCGCGGCTTCTCGGCCAGCGCGCCGCCATAGGCCTCAAGCTCGTGGATGATGGTCTGCCAGTCGGCGGCGACATCCTCGGAGGTGCCGTCGACCAGGTGCAGCAGGACCGAGCACCGCTCGACATGGCCAAGGAACTGGTCGCCCAGCCCCCGCCCTTCATGCGCGCCTTCGATCAGCCCCGGGATGTCCGCGGCGACGAATTCGGTCCCGTCGATGCCGACGACGCCGAGGTTCGGGTGCAGCGTGGTGAAGGGATAATCGGCGATCTTGGGGCGCGCGTTCGACGTCGCGGCCAGGAAGGTCGACTTGCCCGCATTGGGCAGGCCCAGAAGCCCCACGTCCGCGATCAGCTTGAGCCGCAGCCAGAGCGTGCGCTCGATCTCGGGCTGGCCGGGATTGGCGCGGCGCGGCGCCTGGTTGCGCGCGGTCTTGAAGTGCAGGTTGCCGAAACCGCCGTTGCCGCCCTTGGCAAGAAGCACCCTCTGACCGACCTCGGTCAGGTCCGCGACCACCGTTTCCTCGTCTTCCTCGAGGATCTCGGTGCCCACGGGCACGCGCAGCACGATGTCCTCGCCATCCTTGCCGGTGCGCTGTCGCCCCATGCCGGGTTGCCCGTTCCTGGCGAAGAAGTGCTGCTGGTAGCGAAAGTCGATCAGCGTGTTCAGCCCGTCGACCGCCTCGGCCCAGACGTCGCCGCCGCGTCCGCCGTCGCCGCCGTCCGGCCCGCCGTATTCCACGAACTTCTCGCGCCGGAAACTGACACAGCCCCCGCCGCCCGCGCCCGAGCGGATATGCACCTTGGCAAGATCGAGGAACTTCATGTCACGCTTTCTTTCGCTGTCGCTCAGGCGATAGTGGACTTCTGCCGCAGGCTCAAGCGGCGCGCCGCGCGCCAGTCGGCGCGCGACAGGCGCAGGATGCGGGCCTCGACGGTCTGCGACAGGGCCCGCGCTGTGACCTCGCGCCGTCCGGTCTCGACGAATCCGAGCCCGCAAAGGACCCGGTGCGACCGGTCGTTGTCCAGAAAGCAGCTTGCCACGACCGAGGTGGCGGAGAGAACGGTGAAGGCATGCCAGAGCACCACCCCGCAGGCCTCGGACGCGTAGCCGTGCCCCCAGGCGGGCCGCGCCAGCCAGTAGCCAAGCTGCCCCTCGAGGCCGACGAGCCCGACAAGACCGTCGTCGTCGCAGATCGCCCAGACCCGTTTGCCCGCCGCGCGCACCTCGTCGATGAAGGTGTCGGCGTCGGCCAGGCCGTAGGGATAGGGCACCACCGACAGCCAGCGCGCGACCTCGTAGTTGCCGACGCCCTCGGCGATGGCCGGACGATCGTCGGGCCGCAGCGGCCGCAGGGTCAGGCGCGGTGTCCGAAGGATCTGGGGAACCGCGGCCATGACGTCACCGGTCAGCGCAGTTTCTTGAGATAGGTCCAGGTCGGGACGGTCGCCCCGCGGGCCACGCTGTACGCCTCGGCATCGCCGATATAGGCGAACCCCGCGTTGGTCAGCACCCGCGCCGACCCCGGATTGTCCTGCAGCACCTCGGCGAAGAGTGTCTTCGACAACTGCGGATTGGCCGCGATCAGCGCCCGTACCGCTTCCGAGGCAAGACCGGTGTTCCAGAATGCCGGCGCGACCCAGTAGCCCACTTCGGACTGCTCGCGGTCCATGCGCTTGAGCGAGATCACGCCCAGAAACTCGCCCATCCCGGTCTTCGAGCCGTCCATGGCCCAGACATCCTCGTCACGTTCGTCGGCGGTGACGCGGGCGACGAACGCCTCGACCGCACCGGGCGGCAGCGGATGCGGGATCGACCGCGTGGCACGCGCCACGCGCTTGTCGCCGGCGTACATTTCCAGAAGACCGGAATCGGACCGGCGCAGCGGACGCAGGCTGAAGCGTTCGGTCTCGATCACCGGTTGGGTGACGATCTGGTCGAATCTCATGCCGTTCCTCCTCTGAACAGCACCCCCCGGGCTTTCCCCGAGATGTGTTCTGCACGGGCTGGTTGCAAGGCCGCGCGTTTCCGTGTTCCCCCCTGCCCGAACGAAAAGGGGACCGGCCTGTCGCCGATCCCCCTTTGAAGTCAGTGCCCTGGGCGTTCGGCTTATTCTGCGGCCTCGGCGACTGGAAGCACCGAAATGAAGGTGCGCCCCTTGAGACCCTTGTGGAAGGTCACGGCGCCCTCGACGGTCGCGAAGATCGTGTGATCGCGGCCGATCCCCACGCCCGCGCCCGGCCACCACTTGGTGCCGCGCTGGCGCGCGATGATGTTTCCGGGGATCACGGCTTCGCCGCCGAACTTCTTGACGCCAAGGCGACGACCGGCGGAGTCGCGACCGTTCCGGGATGAACCGCCTGCTTTCTTGTGTGCCATCGTGTCTCTCCTTAGCCCTTGGCCAGTTCACGGGCCTGTTCGACCCAGCCTTCGCGCTGGATGCGGCCCTTGAACGACAGTTTCTCGTCGAACTCGGCGATGTCGGCCTCGGTCCACGCGGCGATTTGCGCGAACGAGGTGACGCCGGCTTCGATCAGCTTCTTCTCAAGCGCAGGGCCGACGCCCGACAGCTTCTTGAGGTCGTCACCGGTGGACGCGGCAGCTTTGGGCGCGGCTTTCGGTTCCGCCTTCGCCGCGGCTTTCGGCGCGGCCGCCTTGGCTTCCGTTTTGGCCGGAGCCTTCTTCGCCGGGGCAGCGGCCGCGAGTGCTGCGCCCGAGACCGACCCGGCGCCAACGGCGGCCTTCACGCCCGACTTCTCGGCACCCTTTTCAAGGATGTCGGTCACGCGCAGAAGCGTCAGCTGCTGGCGATGGCCCTTGGTGCGCTGCGAGCCATGCTTCCGGCGGCGCTTGACGAAATGGATGACCTTGTCACCCTTGATCTGGTCGATGATCTCGGCCTGCACGCCGGCGTCGGCCACAAGCGGCGCGCCGACGGTGGAGCCCACCATCAGAATCTCGTTGAACTGGACTTTTTCGCCAGCGGCAGCGGCCAGTTTTTCCACGCGGAGCACATCGCCCGCCTGAACCCGGTACTGCTTGCCGCCGGTCTTGAGGACCGCAAACATCTGTTCTTCCTTCACTTCTCCGCGTTCTTCGGTCCCTGCGTGTGCAGGCGTTGCGGCCCCGGCCACCTCGAACAGCGCGCCCCCTCGGGGCTGGTTCTAACGACAAAGGCGGGGAGACCCCGCCTGAGAGCCCGGCTTATCGGGGAAAGCCCCGGCAAAGTCAAGTGCGCCAAGGGCAACCAAAAGGGTCAGATCGCGCCCCTGGTCTCCAGCGCGTCCAGCAAGGGGGCAAGCCCGGTCTCGAACCGCCGCCAGCGCGCTGTCGACCCTGTGTGCAAGGGTGCGCGCACCTGTGCCACCGACAGCGTATCGACCCGCCGCGTCTGTCCTTCCGGCTGCAGACAAGCGGCCTCAAACGGGAGGGCGACCGCGTCCAGAAGGGCCCGCACCGCGGTGCCGGGGTCGGCCACAAGGTCTTCGTAGCGGCAGCGGTAAAATCGGGGCCCGAGCACCGCCGCCCAGTGATCCATCAGGCGGGCGTAATCGGCCGCGTATCGGCCAAGCTCGGCCAGGTCCATCGCATAGGGATGGCCCGCGGGATTGAGCGGGTTCTCGAAGATCGACAGGCAGGTCGCCCGCAGATCGCGCGCCGCCTCGACGAACACCGCCCGCGGGAAAGCCGCCGCAAGCAGTCCCGCGTTCAGGAAATTGTGCAGGAACTTGTCGGTCACCCGCGCCCGCCCACGGGCCTTTCCGGCATAGAACGGCGCGACCTCGCGCGTCACCTCGCGCACGGAGGCGGCCGTGGGCCGGTCGCGCAGCCGCCCGGCGATTTCGGCGCAGACCGGGCTTTCGCCAAGCGCCGTCACATCGCCATGCCGCGCCAGCACGCTTTCGATCAGGGTCGAGCCCGAGCGCGGCAGCCCGATGATGAAGATCGGCGCCACGCTGTCGTCCCCGCCCCGTCCCAGCCGCGCGATGGTCTTGGCGTCCCAAAGCCCGGCGATCCGCGCCATGTATGCGCTTTCAGCGTCGGGATCGTAGACGACCATCTTCCGCAAAAGGGCATTGGCGCGGACCAGCGTGGCAAAGCCCTCGTCCTCTTCCCCGGTGTCGATCAGCGCCTTGCCAAGAGCCAGCCCGAAGCGTCCCCGCTCGGACGCGGTCAGTGCGGCGTTCCCCGCCGCCGCGCGCATCGTTCCGATCAACGGATCATCCGCCTGCCAGCGCCCGTAAAGCCCGATCTGCCGGAATGGCCGGGGGTCGGTGGGACGGGCGAGCGCCAACTGCCGGGCCCGCGCCGTGGCGCCCGCGACATCGCCCCATTGCGCCTGCTCCTGTGCCAGCCGCAGGTCGGTCTCAGCGTCGAGCGGGCCAAGCCCGGCGGCGTAGGCTTTCGCCGCCTCGGCCCCCTGCGCGGCCTCGATCGCGCGCGCCCTCAGATCCTCGAGCGCGCGCCCTGCCCCCTCTGCCAGCGCCTGCAGCAGGGCGAGCGCCTCGTCCGGGCGGTCCTCGGCCAGAAGCGCCTCGGCGCGGATCGCGGCGATGTCCGGATCATCGGGCGCTTCGGCGGCCAGAGCCCCGGAAAGCTCCAGCGCCCGCGCCCCCAGCCCGGCGCGCGCATAGGCGCTGGCAAGGTTGACCCGCAGGGCCAGCGGCGCCTCAGACTGCGCCAGCGGTTCAAGCAGGCGCACCGCCGCCATCGGCCGCGCCTGCCGCAGCAGGGCGAGACCCAGGTTCGCCGCCACGTCCCGATTGTCGGGATCGAGTGTGCGCGCGGCCGTCAGATACGTCTCGGCCTCGGCAGGATCCTCGCGCCCAAGTGCGATTACGCCCAGAAGGTTGCGCACCGTGGCGGACTTGGGAAAGGCCTGAGCCAGGCGCACCGCCTCGGCCCGCGCCCCGTCACTGTCGCCAGCGCGCAACTTTGCGGCCACGGAGGCCAGAGCCGCTGGCGGAGGGGCGGCGGCGGGCGTGGCCCCCCTTGCCAGAGCAAGAAGCTCTTTTCTGACAGACGCCGGCACCGGGGCGCCCTGCGCGGCCGACTTCGCCCGCGCGGTCTTGCCGGCCTCGGCCAGCGCGCTGACATAGATGCCCCAGGCCTGCGGATGTCCGCCGCTGGCCTCGGCCGCGCGGCGGAACTGCGCCAGAGCGCCATCGCCCTCGCCCGCCTCGCGCAGGACCCGGCCCAGCGTGATACGCGCGTCGACGAAACCCGGATACCGCGCGATCAGCGCCTCAAGCTGCGCGCGTGCCGCCGCCGCCTGCCCCGCGCGCCACAATCCCAGCGCCTGTGTCAGCGCGGCCTGCGGCGAGGCCGCCGTCCCGACGGGGGGAAGCGCCATCGCGGCCGCTCAGAGATCCTGCCCGGCGATGAACCGCGCCGAGGCAAGGCCCAGCGTGGCCGAAATATCGGTGAAGACCTCGTCGAAGGCGGCGAAGAGCGCGCGGTTCAACGCCCGCCCCTCGTCAGTCCGCGCCATGTCGATATAGGTTTGCAGGTCCTCGTCGCTCAGCGGCTGGTAGGCCATCAGAAGATAGGAATGCACCCATTCCTCGGTGTCCGCGCGGATCTCGTCCTCCTGGCTCCAGACGTCCGTCAGGATGTCCTGCTCGCTCATCTGTCGGGGAAAGGCGTTGCCATCCATCAGCCCGATGTAGAAGGCATAATTGGCGTTCATCGCGCCCATGACGTTCGATTCCACAAGGTCGTTGGCCTCGACGAACTCGCGCACCAGAGCAAGACGCGGGTCCCCCTCGGCCTCGCGAAGGCGCAGCGTCTCCTGTGCGGCTTCCTCGATCCCCTCCTCGAGCAGCGCCTCGCGCGCGGTGATCTCGTAGGCGACGATGCGCTGGCCGATGTCCGAGGCGAAGAACTCGGTCATCTGCGCCACGTCCTCGCCCTCGAGCTCGTCGGAAAAGCGGGTCGGCGAAGCGGTCGTACATCACGTTGGGGTCATAGGTCTGCGACACGATGGCCGACCAGGCCGCCCCGCCCCGTCCGGGAAAGAGCTCGTCCTCGAGCATGGTGCCGTAGTCCTGCCCCTCTAGGTGCATGACCTCCAGCAGCCCGCGCATATCCATCGCGTCGAGCAGGGCCTCGACCTCGGGCGCGACCTCTGCGCGGGCGGGCAGTGTCGCCGCGGCGACGGCCCCGGCAAGGGCGATGGCGAAGGTGGTGGCGCGGGGAAGTGCGAAAGGCATGAAGCGATGTCCAGTTTTGATCTCATCACAAGAGTAGACGTTAGGGTCCCGTAATCCAAGGGTCGGCCGGGCCATCCTGACGGGGAATTTACCGTGAAGGGGCTGCCCCGCAGTTGGTCGGGAGAAGAGTATAGCCTACGGCGCCTTTCGCTTTCGGACCGCCCGTGAAAATCCGGTTGCAGCGCCCCGACAACTGGCTTACATGCCGCCACACCCCGCGGAGAGGTGCCGGAGTGGTCGAACGGGGCGGTCTCGAAAACCGTTGTGGGCGCAAGTCCACCCAGGGTTCGAATCCCTGTCTCTCCGCCATTTCCTCGTATCATTGATTCCAAGGCAAGAGAGGTTGCGTTGGAAATTACATGCGGCTCCCATGAGGATGCTTCAGCATGTCGATATAGCATCTCTCATTCAATGGACGATAGCCTTCGCGCTCCGGTCCTTGAAGGACATGTCATGCATCCCTTGATCAACCGGTCCGCAGTTCCGCATCCATTCCGGAGCGGGATACTTGGCATCGGTAACGATCATATCGGTGCTGGCGTCATGATTTGCGATGGTGCGCGCCGAACGGGAGCCAGATCAGGCCAGTTCGTCGGTCCAGACCTTGAAGTCCATCAACGTGTTCGGACCGAAGGTCTGGGTCAGCGGCACATCGGCCGCATCGCGCCCGCGCGCGATCAGGATCCGGGCGATCCGGGGCGTGTTGTTGCGCGGGTCGAACATCCGCCATTCACCGCCCAGGAAGACCTCCATCCACGCGGCGAAGTCCCCGGGCGGATGCGGCTCGGGCTCGCCGATGTCGCTCAGGTATCCGGTGCAGTAGCGGGCCGGGATGTTCATGCAGCGACACAGCGCAACCGCGAGATGGGCGAAGTCCCGACACACGCCCTGCCGCTCGGCCATGGTCTGCGAGGCGGTGCGCGTCGCCTTTGCCTGCATGTAGTCGAAGGAGACATGCCCATGCACGAAGTCGCAGATCGCCTGAACCCGCGCCCACCCCGGCTTGGTTCCCTCGAAAAGACGCCAGGCTTCTTCCGACAGAAGATCGGTGTCGCAGTACCGGCTGCCCTGCAGGAACACCAGCGTGTCGGACGGCAGGTCCTCGACGGCGTGTTGCTGCGCGTGGGGCGATACCGGATCGCGCTGGCCCGTGTCGCGGAACACACCGTCCGTGGACAAGGTAAAGTCGCCTGCCGGCGCCACAAGCCGGGTGCACCAGTTGCCGAAACCGTCCCGATAGCTTTCGAGCGGAACGCTGGGCGAGGTGACGAGATAGTCGGCCCGCTCGAGATCCGCGAAGCGCGAGTAGTGGACATTCAGGATCGCGATCAGCGGCGTCGGCTGCGGCAGGCTGTAGCGCAGGCGACACCCGATGCTCACACGCATGTTGAAGCGGCCGTGGGGAGAATGAAGAAAATCATCGACCGATGATGCACGTAACGCCGGAGAGCCGTAACCCCCGGTCGCTGCGCCCCGGGTTCCGGGACCGGTCGAGAGGCGCGCCTTCCGGCCGGTCTGTCCCGGCGCAGGCGTCCAATGATCGCTCGAACTTCCGTCCCGGACTGGCCTGCGTCCGTGCGGCAGGTCTTGAACATCGGCTGGGTGGGACGTGCCCGCCAAATGTCTGGTGGCACCTCTTGCTTCCCGAGAACGAGATCCTGGTGGGTCCTCCGCGACGCCGCCGCATCCCATGAGAACGCCGTCGGCACCGACCTCCAAACGAAAAAGCACCGGGCCGTCGCAGACCTGATCAACGCCATCATCGCCGGCGGGAACTCGGTTCGACGTCCGTGTCGCGGCAACGTCCGGCCGTGATGCGAATTGCAGAGACGCGGCCGGATCATCCCTGCGCCAGCAGCAAGACCGTATAGGCGGCTGCTCCCATCGCGAAAGCAAACACATCGGGAGAACGGTTCGTATCCGGCAGTTCGTGCCGCAGCGTATTCAGGATTGTTCCACCGGAGATATAGGCCAGTGCAAGGGCCAGAACGACGTCGGGAAGTCTCAGCCCGAAAGCGGCCCCCAGGAACCACCCGCCCCCCAGTGCGGCCACCAGCCACCAGCGACCGAAGCGCCGATATGGTGGTCCGTGATGCTCTGACAAGGAATGGTCATCGACCAGGAAATGCAGACCGATCGCCACTACGAACAACCAGAGTGGTTCGACTGCATTGTCTCCGGGGCTGCCCACGGCAAAGCCGATTGCAAGGTTTTCAACGACCGAAGACAAGACGCCGAGTTTGAACACAGCATTGCTTGTGTGGTCGGCCTTGCCGGCATCGCGCTGGCGTCGTCGCGATCTCCTGGAAACGACTTCCACCCAGAACGCAATGATCAGTCCGAGCATCGAAAAGATATAGACGTGCCTGTCCAGCATCGGCAGGAAACCGGCCTGTTCGATGGCCTCTTGCCGTTCAACCAGGTCCGGCAGGAGCTCCATGAAAATGTAGCTGACGCTGATCCCGGCTGCCAACGACAGAAGCGTTGGCGTCCACCGTCGCCGCTGCACAACGTCCGCGCCCGAGAGGATGTGGACCATGCACAACGCGAGGATGCCGAGGAAAGTGCCCATGATTGCACTCATGGCGACCACCTTTCAGATTCCGCTGGCTTTGCGGGTGAGGCAGCACTGCATCACCGCACCGACTTGGCGGCCCGCGCCTTCAGGGCCTCATAGATCGGGGCATCACGCAGGGTCTCGGCTGCCAGCATGGAGCCGAAACAGCCGGCAAGGAGCGGCAAGAGGAGCGTGGAGCTACCCGTCATTTCAATGACCAGAACCATCCCGGTCAAAGGGGCACGGACCGAACCGACCACGAAAGCTGCCATGCCGACGAAGACGAAGGCTTCAGGACGCACCGCAAGACCAGGTATCGCCATGTCCACAACAAGGCCGAACGCCAGGCCCGAGACCGCGCCCAAAGCCATCAGGGGGGCGAACAGGCCGCCCGGCGTGCCTGCGGCGTAAGACGCCGCCCCCAGCACCAGACGGAACAAGAAGATTGCAGGAAGGGCGACAAGCAGAAATTCCCCGTTCAGAGCGCTCTGGGTGATGTTGTCGCCGCCACCCACAAGGTGCGGCGTACTCCAGGCCAGCAGCCCCACGACGGCGCCAATGCCCGCGGCCTTGTACTCGATTGGTCCCTTGATCCGCGCGACGAGCGAAAGAGTGGCGAGCAGCCCGCGATTATGGGCTACGGAAAGCAACCCAACGAAGAGCCCAAGAATGAGAAACAGGATCAGCTCTGCGGCACCGCCGGAGGCAAGATCCGACACCTTGAAATCCAGGGAATTGCCCATCACGCCGCGCGAGACCGAGATCGCACCCGCCGACGCGCCAAGGGCCACCAATGCGATACGCGGATCGAAGCGGCCCACCAGTTCCTCGAGCACGAAGATCGCCCCGGCGCCCGGCGCGTTGAAGGCCGTTGCAAGACCTGCTCCGGCACCGCCGGCGATCAAGGCGCGGCGGTCGTCCAAGTCGCGGCGAAAGAGGCCGCCGATAACATTCGCGGCCGTGACACCCATCTGGACGCTCGGCCCCTCGCGCCCAAGCGCCAGGCCGCTGCCAATCGCCAGAACGCCGCCAACGAATTTCACCGGGATCAGGCGCGCGGGCGCCGGTTCGAGAGACCCGTCCAGCACTGCCTCGACATGCGGGATGCCGCTTCCCGCCGCATCGGGCGAGAAACGACGGACAAGCCATGCGGCCAACCCCGTGGCCAGGGCGGCCCCGGCCATCATCATCAGCGGGCCAAGAATGGGATAGGCACTTGTCTCGGCCACAACCATCGCCCGGAAGGCATCTGCGCGCTCGAGGGAATAGCGGAACGCGGCTCCGATCAGCCCGGCGGCCATGCCGACCAGAATCGACAGCACCGCAAGGGCGGCCATCGCACGGGTCTCTGAAACGGACTTCCGCGCCAGTGATGTCAAATTCTGCATATATCATCTGCCGTCATGGAGCGACGATCTCCAAGCGGACCGCCTTTGAGTTTACGATGTGGACAAGACGAAACCTGATCGTCGAGCCTGCGCGATGAGGGCTGCCTTTGCCAATCGCAGCCCCTGTGATGCGATCGGGAGGAAGGGTGCCCATGGGGCTTGATTGCCGGAGTAAGCAAAGGCAAGAGGGGCGGCAAGGCGGATCCTTCCGGACAGCTGGTTGAGTTGTCGCAGCGCACCGGGTCGCCCCGCGGCATGATCAATGAAGCGTGGTTTGGACGCTTCGCCAAGATTGGATTTTGCTATGGCAGACGACGGCGTAGTCAGGGACACGGTCGAACCTGTTCTGAACACAGTCGGAACGACGGTGGTCTCAAGCTTGAAAGAGGTCGAGCTGATCACCGAACTCGGATTCGGGTTGCTCATTCTGGTGTTGATCATCGCGGTGCACGGCTGGTGCATGGGCGTTGTCACGAAATTCTTCGCGGTCAGGTTCGCGCGGTTCGGGCCAAACACGGCGCACTGGCGCGTCAGCTTCCTGGTTGGTGTGACGATCGCCCTGCTGGCCAGCGTGCACTTGATGGAAACCCTGATCTGGACCCTCCCTATCTGGTGGCTGGGATTGATCAGCGGGTTTCGCGATACCTTCTACTTCGTGCTGGAATCATACACCACCTTGGGCGCCGCGGATGTCGTGTTGCCGGAATCCTGGCGCCTCATCGGGCCGATGATCGCGATTTCCGGGTTGTTCACCTTCAGTTGGACGGGATCTGTCATGGTCTACGTCATGACAGAGACCGGGCGGCGCCACACGCAAGGCAACAAGACCGAGGATGTGGTCGAAAAACAGGACAAGAACGGCTCTGGCGCGTCGTGATCCCGGCGGCTGTCATCCCGTGAAGACCTGAAATCAGCCGGTGCGAAGGGAAGGCCCCGGTTTGAGAAGAAAAGCTCCAACCGGATGACGTCGCTCCGGACCCGCATCGGGCCCGGAGTCAACATCTGGCCGAAACACTCGGAAGACTGTCCGGCCGGGCAAAGCTGCCGCGACCAAGTGGCCCTTAAAGCGGGAACCTCGGCAGACCCGCGGAGATGATGCACTCCTGCGTCGTGTTCTTCCTCGCGACTTCCTTCAGGGGTTCTTCGGCGGCACGGTAGCTTCCGGATTCTCCGGCATTGGCAATCCGTTCGGCTTGCGAGGCGTCGGCATTCTGCAGAATGCAATCAGCGTAGCCCGGATCGGTGTAGCCCGGAAAGACGTTCTCGATCACCGCCATAACACCGGCTTGCTGAGCGTCTTGTGCAAGGGCAAAGTGAAACGGTGTCGCAGCGAGCATGCCGGCACAGGCGAGGGTTGATATGCGCTTCATTGATCTCTTCCTCGGTTGGTTGAATTTATATTGATAGTAGAGCTTCAAACCCGCGCCCGCCTTGATGCCAATCAAGATCCGAGCGTGATGGCCGTTGTCAAAAAAGCTGATTTCTTGTTCGGCATGTTGGGTCAGATCGAGGATACGGCGGCCGCCGCATCTCCACAAGCGGACTTCCCGGGGCATGAGTTTCATTCCGACTTCATGACCTCCCCCGCAACGATGGTGTTCCAGTCGTTCTTCACCGGACGCGGTGGTGTCAGTCAGATGGTCGTCGCCGCATCGACGGCGCCGGGCACTTCGTCCAGCCCGGGAACGGGCGTGTTCTCGCACGGCGAGCGGAATGAGCCGTATCGGCTTTCGCTGCATCCGCCGCGATCCGACTTGACGACCAGCGCGACTGCAGGTTGATCCGGCGAGCGCGTTTTCTGGCAGTAGGGCTCAAACGCCCGGAGCGGGTCCCGCGCTGACCCTATCGCGAGCCACGGTCAATTTCAGAGTTCAAGGCCGCGCCCAGAGCAATCGTGAAGGCCGTATAGTAAATCCAGAGCATCAGGACGACACCGGCCGAGAGAGTGCCGAAGGTCACGTTGTAACGGCTGAAGTGGCTCACATAGTAGGAAAACCCTACCGAAAGGAGCATCCACGACAAGGTCGCAAACGCCGCTCCGGGAACAAGTTTCCCCCAGGTTGGCGCGTCGCCGTCCGGGCCGAACCTGTAGAGTACAAGGAAGCTCCCAAAGACGACCCCCATGAGAAAGGGCCATCGCGCCCATAGCGCCAGGTCCTTCATGGCTTTGGGGAAAGGAAGATGCGCGCTCAGCAGCGGGAACAGGGCAAGCGCTGCGAGGCAGAGGATGAAAAGAAACAATGCCCCCAGTGTCAACGCGACGGCCACCAGGGTCCGGTTCAGAAAACCGCGCGACGGGGTCTGGCGATAGGCGGCGTTGAGCAGAAGGATCAGGTACTTGATACCGCGTGATCCCATGTAAAGCGCCACCAGGGTTGAAAAGAGCAACCCGATCGTGAGATGCGAGACCGGGCTTGAAGCGAGCTGCTTCAACTGCGCATCCAGCAGCTGGTACACGCTGACCGGCAGGAGTTGGCGAAGTGTGGTGAACTGCGCCTCGATCTCGGACGGCGAAAACGCGAGTCCGTAGATCAGCACGAAAACCGCCAGGATGGGAAACACGGAAAGGAAACCGAAAAATCCGACACTCGCGCAGTGCGACCCTATCTCGGATTGCTTCAACGTGGACCAGATCCCGAGTGCGATCTGGCGCCTGTCTTTCTTGCGACGAGTCCTTTGGTTGAAAGGAGGATCTGGAACAGGCATGGCTTCTTGTCCTCCAAGGTGACGTTCCGGCCCCAAGTTCATACTCGCCCTATTGCATGAAGGGCCAGCCGCTTGCGTCAAGGCAAGGAGGGTGCCGGGATTCCCTTTGTGCTCAACACATTGATGGTGGTCGGCATCTTCATGCACGCTGGCTGGACCTTCGAGGCCCACGCACCGGGATCGGGCATGGGCTGAGGGCGGCTCCGATCCGCTCTGGCGGGGCGGCCATTCAGGCGAGGTGGTCGGACGGCGCGAATGTCGGCACAGCGCCCGCCTGCGCCCCCATATTGAGACGTTTCGTTCGCATGGATCGGTTATGAGTGAGCTCTGTCGGCGCCAGGCACTTTGGGCCTGCACCACCAACCAACGGTCGATTGACCGAATCGAATGGCCCACGGATCTTGGTGCAAGTCGATGCACGCGTCGGCGATCCGGACCGGAGACACAAGATGGCGAGTCTGGCGATCATTCCTCTGACTGTGGTCGGCGTGCTCGTCATCTACTGGCTCTCGCGCGCCGCGATGGGCCAATCGGTTACTCCCGAAACCAAGGAACTCGCCAGCAGCGTCGGATTTCGGATCGCTGGTTTCCACGGGCTCATCATCGCGCTCGTGTTTACCCAACTCGCGCTCGTCTACCGCAACCTCGAGAACGATCTTGCCCAGGAGGCGCAGGTCATCCACACGATCTACACCGACGCCAAGCGGCATGGTGGCCAGGGCAGCCAAGAGATCATGGATGCGGCGCGGAAATATGTCGCGGTCGTGCTGTCAAAGGACCTCGCGGATCAGGCCGCGGGGCGGGAGACAAGCGTGGAAGGCCAGCGGCTTGTCGACAGGATTTTCGAGCTGTCCCTCGCGCTGCCGGAGACGACACCAACCGAGCAGGCCCTGCGCGACGCGCTGATTGCCGATGTCCGGCGCCTCAACGACCTGCGGGCAGAGCGACAGGGATTCACTCAAATCAAGAATGGCGGTCCGTTCTGGTTCGCGGCAGTGGCCGGGCTTGCGTTGCTCGCAGCGTGCTTTGCTCCATTCGAGCCAACTCGCAGAAATCTCGCCCTGATCCTTGGCTTTGCGCTCTACTCAGGGCTCATCTTCATGCTGATTCACTCCTATCAAAATCCGTTCAAGCCGCCGGGGGAGATCCTGCCAACAAGCTTCGAACGGGTCCGGGAATCCATGCGCTGAGGGCCAGACCTGCCTTTGGCAAGTCGCTTGGATCGCGCCGTGAAAGCGGCCGAGGTGGCCGGTCCCAGCCGATGCCCCTACCCCGTCAGCCCCGCCTGGATCAGCAGCAGTGAGATCGACAGCAGCGCCACGTCGACAAGCACGAAGAACCCCTTCTCGGGGATGATCAGCGTCAGACGATAGCCCGCCCAGGCCCCGAAGACCGCGAAGGGAGCAAGAAACAGGATCGTGCCGCTCTGGTCCCAGTGCAACAGGCCAAGCGCAATGTAGGGCGGCACCTTCGACAGGTTCAGAAGCGCGAAGAGGATGGTCGAGGTGCCCGCGAACATCATCTTCGGCAATTGCTGCGGCAGCACGTAGATCTGGAACGACGGCCCGCCGGCATGGGCCACGAAGCTGGTGAACCCCGAGATCGTGCCCCAGAAAACCCCGCGCGGCACATCCGCGGGACGCGGGTCCTTCGGTTTCTGGAAGTACCGCCGCATCCGCAGCAGCACGAAGACAAGGCCGACCACGCCGACGATCAGCCGCACGGTGTCGTCGTCGGTCCGCCCGGCCAGCGCCCAGCCGATGCCGATCCCCAGAAGCCCTGCCGGAAACAGGATCATCAGGTTCCGCTTCGAATAGGATTTGCGATAGATCCAGAGACCGTAGACATCGCTGATCAGGTAGACCGGCAGGATCAGCGCGGCCCCCTGCATGGGCGGCATGACCAGCGACATGAGCGGTACGCTCAAGAGGGCGATGGCCGGCAGGCCGCCCTTGCTGGCCCCCACGAAGAGCGAGGCCAGCACCGCCGCCAGCCAGAAGGCGACGGGATCGCTCATGCGGCCCGCCGCGGGGCCGAGCCCCCGGCATCGTGCTGCATCACAGCCTTCACCTTGTCCCTCCGTCCGTCTTCGCCTCTGGTCCGCAATCGTATGCACGGCGGTCTTTGCCCGCCGTATCTGCCCATAGGACGCGGGTTTCAAGTCAGAGCTTCAAAATCCCCAGTGTCCGCCTTGCCGTCGCAGTGAGCGCCTTGGTTTCATTCGCGCCAGCGCGTATCACCGGCACATGACCAAGCCGCCCCCCAATATGCTGCGCGCGCCCGTGACGGCCGGGCTGCTTCTGGCCGCGGGCCGCTCGGCTCGGTTTGGGGCCGAGAACAAGTTGCTGGCGCCGTTTCGCGGGCGGCCGCTTGTCGTGCAGGCCGCGGACGCGCTGCGCGCCGCGCAACTCGACCACCGGATCGCGGTGACGGCCGATCCGCGCGTGGCCACCCTGCTGCCCGGCTTCACCATCGTGCCTCCCGCATCTGGTGATCCAGACGCGCCCGAATTCCGCGCAATCCGACAGCCTGCGGGCCGGTCTGGCGCGCGCCCGGGCGATGGGGGCCGAGATTGTCCTGGTGGCGCTTGGCGACATGCCGCTTGTCACGCCTGACCTTCTGACCGCCATCCTCGACCGCGCCGCATCCACAGGCGCGGCGGCGGCGACCGACGGCGCCCTGCGTTGCCCGCCCGCTGCCTTCGGTCCGGCTTACTTCGATGCGCTGGCCGCGACAGAGGGCGACCGCGGCGCGGGGGCGATCCTTGCCGCCCTGCCCGGCAACGCCCTTGTCGCAGCGCCCGGGCTTCTGGACGACATCGACACGGCCGTGGATCTGGCCCGGCTCTCGCCCTGAGTGCGGCGGCGGATCGGCAGGCCCGGCCTGCGTCGCCTTCAGCCGCTGCCGATCAGGATCCCCGCTGCAAGGACAAGCCCGCCGCCCACCACGACCTGAAGCGTCGCGCGCCAGAACGGCGTCTCCATATAGCGGTTCTGGATCCAGGCGATGGCCCAGAGTTCGATGAACACCACGATGAAGGCCAGCCCCGTGGCGAGGCGGAAATCGGGGATAAGATAGGGCAGCGCGTGCCCCAGCCCGCCCACGGTCGTCATGATGCCCGAGGCGAATCCGCGTTTGATCGGACTGCCGCGCCCCGAAAGCTCGCCGTCGTCCGAAGCGGCCTCGGTAAAGCCCATCGAGATCCCCGCGCCGATCGAGGCCGCAAGCCCCACAAGGAACGTGGTCCAGGGGTCCTGCGTGGCGAAGGCCGTGGCGAAGATCGGCGCCAGCGTGGAGACCGAGCCGTCCATCAACCCCGCCAGTCCCGGCTGCACCCAGGTCAGAACGAACTGCCGGTGTGCGTCGCGGTCTTCCTGGCTCACGGCCTCGGGCGTCAGATGCGCTTCGGCAAGCTCGGCGGCGCTGGCCTCGTGAGCGGCCTCGGCCGCGGCCAGATCACCGAGCAGCTTGCGTGTGGCGGCATCCGTCACATGGGTTGCCGCGTGTTCGTAGAAGCGGCGCGCTTCGAATTCCATGTCGCCCGCGATCTCGCGGATGCGCTCGATGGGAAGCTGCTCCATCAGCCAGACCGGCCTGCGGGCGTAGAAACCCGACACATGTTCGCGCCGGATCAGCGGGATCGTCTCGCCGAAGCGCTCGCGGTGCAACTCGATCAGGCGGCGGCGATGCCCGTCCTCTTCGGTGGCCATGCCCTCGAAGACCTTCGCGGTCGCCGGATAGTCGATGCGCAGCCGTTCGGCGAAACCCCTGTAGATCTGCGCGTCGTCCTCTTCGGACGAGATCGCAAGCGCGATCACTTCCTGCTCGGTGAGGTCCTTGAACCGTTTCCGACTGGTCAGAAGACTGCGCATGGGGATTCCTTCCGTCTGGGTCGGCCATACCTTAGAATAATTCTAAATGGCTTCAAGGCCCCGCGACGGCTTGAAAAACATCGCCCAACCGCTTAGGTTCACGATGTTCCTTCGGGGACTATGGACATAAACGTGCGTGGAATAAGCGGATCGGACCCGGGGGCGGTACCCGGCGGCTCCACCATAAACCCTCGTTGGGGGATCATGGGGCCGAAACAGGATCGACGAACGTGTAAAGACGTGGCTTTGTCCCGGTGAGGTACCACCGTTATCGGTCCGTAAAGCATAATTGCCAACGACAATCGTGCTCCGGTTGCTCTTGCTGCGTAAGCAGTTCGAGGAATCGAAAATCAAGCCCTTGCGCCTAGCAGCGTAAGGCGGGGTTCGCAGGCACCTGGCAACAGAAGCCTGCACTTAACCCCGCATCGCCGCACTCACCCTTCCGTCGGTTGACGAACGTCACCCCGCGCCGCACTCTTTGCGGATGGGTGCGGTTCGATCAGTCCTGTCTGTGCTTTGCCTGGCAGTCCCCCTTGCCGTCGCCGCGCCCGGGGCGCGCGCCTGCGAAACGGCACTTCTTCTGGCCATAGATGTCTCGAATTCGGTCGACCCGGCCGAATACCGCCTTCAGACCGACGGCACCGCCGACGCGTTGCTCGACCCCGAGGTGCGCGAGGCGCTGCTGCGGGCGCCCGTGATGCTGTCGGTCATGCAGTGGTCGGGCGAGGCCGATCAGGAGATGTCGATCCCCTGGACCGAGATCCGGACCGATGCCGATATCGTGGCGTTCTCGCAGGCCACGCGCGGGATGCGCCGCGCCTTCATCCAGTCGAACACCGCCCCCGGCGACGCGATCCTTCACGCGTTGCGCCAGATGGGACGGGTCGTTCACTGCGAGCGCCGCATCATCGACATATCGGGCGACGGGTCCGCCAATGCAGGAAGCCCCTCCGCGACCGCCCGGCGAGAGGCCGAACGGCTGGGCGTGACGATCAACGGAATCGCCATCGAGTCGATCGGCGTGGCGATCACCCAGTATTTTCTGCGCCAGCTCGTCACCCAGCATGGCTTCGTCATCACCGCGCGCCGTCATTCGGACTATCCGCGCGCGATCCGGGAAAAGATCATTCGCGAACTGGCGCAGGTCACCGGCTGACCGAAGGCGTTCGCGAGCCGTGGCCCCCTTTCCTTCGGAATCGAATCCCTTATGGTGACAGCATGCGCCAAGGGGGAGCCCGATGAGCCGCAAGATCGACTACGGAAGCCTCATGCACGCCGCGATGCGCGGGCTGATCCAGCAAGTACTGACGGATGTTGCCCAAGGCGGATTACCCGGCGCGCATCACTTCTTCATCACCTTCGACACGATGCATCCGGACGTTGAACTCGCCGACTGGCTGAGCGACCGCTATCCCGAGGAAATGACCATCGTCGTGCAGAACTGGTTCGACAACCTCGAGGTGACCGACGACGGCTTCTCGATCACGCTGAACTTCGGCGACAGCCCCGAGCCGCTTTACATCCCCTACGACGCGATCAAGACGTTCGTTGACCCTTCCGTCGAGTTCGGTCTGCGGTTCGAGACCTCCGAAGCGCCGGACGAACCCGACGAGCCCGATCCCGACCCCGGCGAGTCCTCCGACGAGGACGAGAACGACCGCAAGGAAGCGGAAGTGGTGCGTCTCGACAGCTTCCGGAAATGAAAACGGGCGCCCGAGGGCGCCCGGTCTCGTTGCGCTGGTTGGGGTCTCAGGCCGCCTTGCGCCGTGCGAACGCCGCCAGACCGCCAAGTCCGGCGATCAGCATCCAGGCGGCTGCGGGCAGCGGAACGGCCGAAGGGACGACAAGGTCGAAATCGCCCCTGCTCTGGCCGCCATTGTAGGTGCTGCTTCCGCGGAAAACGATGTTTCCGGCGTTCTCGCCGAAGAGGAACGCAACGCCTGCCGTGTAGGAATTGTCCTCGCCGACAGTGGTTTGGCCCAGCGGATCGAGATAGCCGCCGGTGTAGGTCAGGCCCGGATTCTCGCCGTTGAGAAAGGCCAGGATCTTGCTGGCGTTGCTTGTCACCGAGTTGAACATCGTCGTGACGTTGAACGTATCTCCGTCATTGAACGTGGTGCCGTTCCCCTCGCGGACTCGGTAGAAGCCGATGAACCTCGCATCCGAATACCCAAGGAAGTCGGCCTGCGCCTGCGACAGCGTGAACACGCCGTCATTGGTGGTCTTGTTGAATTGGTTGATGGTGGCGGCCGAAGCCACCGTTGCGGCGCCCATGGACACGCAGATCGCAGCGGTTGCGGCCAGCGATCTCAATACTCGTCTCATACTTTCGTCTCCTGGTTAAGGTGTGCGTTCGATGCGCACTCCAAACACCCCGATTGCGACGAATCGATGGCGAACCGCGTGAAATCGGCCGGGACGTTGCGTCACGCTCCGGTTGCATCGGGAAAGTTTCGCGGGCGGGCCACCCTTGCCGCCAAATCGCCACAAACCGCTGCTCAAACTTGGTTCACCAAACCTGCAAAAGTCGAATCGCCCATGCTTCTGCGCGCCTTCAAGCCCAAGATCTTCCGCGGCCCCAGCCACCTTGCCGAGGCATCGCTTCCGGTGAAGATCGGGCGCACCGACGCGGACGTGGCCTTCGCCCGGCCGCTCGACCGGCGGGTCCGGTCGCTGGGGCTTGGCCAGGTCACGGGCACCGGAGTGCGGCGCGGCCGCGACGGCGAGGTCGAGGGGCTCGACATCTTCTTTGCCCTCGTCACCTTGCATCCCCGCGCCCTGAAGACCATCGCCAGCCTTCTGGAAGACCTCGACGCGCCCGTGGGGTCGTCGATCCAGTTCACCGAAACCGGGCTGCGCCACGTTTTCGGCAGGACCGAAGGTCTGGGCCTCTACCTTGACCGGCGCGACGGCATCACCGACGAGGAGGCCGCGCTCGACCTGCTCGAGGCCTGCACGGATGCGCTTGGGGCCGAAGCGATCTACCAGGGCTCCGAGGATCTGGGCGACAAGGCGGTGTTCTATTTCTACGGCGACAGCTTCAACACGATGAAGACCGCGCTGAGCCTTCTGATGACCTCGCATCCGCAGTTCCGCAACGCCTTCGCCCGGCGCCTGACCTGACCCCGGCGCCTGCGCTTCCCAAGGATATCTGACCCAAGACAAAAGTGGCGGGCTGTTTGCGCCAACACGGTTTCCCGGCGATTGCGCCGCTGCGGACGCCTGCCTATAGCTGTCGCCAAGCACGGAGGACAGCGATGACAAAGACCCGCACCGAGACCGACAGCTTCGGCCCCCTCGAGGTGCCCGCCGACAAGTACTGGGGCGCGCAGACCCAGCGGTCGATCATGAATTTCCCGATCGGCTGGGAACGGCAGCCCGTCGCGATCATCCGCGCGCTTGGCGTCATCAAGAAGGCCTGCGCCGCCGTGAACCGCGCCCAGGGCGATCTTGCGCCCGACCTCGGCCGACGCCATCTCGGCCGCCGCGACCGAGGTGATCGACGGCCGGTTCGACGACAACTTTCCGCTGGTGGTCTGGCAGACCGGGTCGGGCACCCAGTCGAACATGAACGCCAACGAGGTGATCTCGAACCGCGCGATCGAGATGCTGGGTGGCGTGATGGGCTCGAAGACGCCGGTGCATCCGAACGACCATGTGAACATGGGCCAGTCCTCGAACGACACCTTCCCGACGGCGATGCATGTCGCCATCGCGATGATGGCCCGCGACACGCTTCTGCCCGGTCTGCGCAAGCTTCATGCCGCGCTGGAGGCGAAGTCGGCGGAATTCGCCGATATCATCAAGATCGGCCGCACCCACACGCAGGACGCCACGCCGCTGACGCTGGGCCAGGAATTCGGCGGCTATGCACATCAGGTCGCCAAGGGGATCGACCGTGTCGAAGCATGCCTGCCCGATATCTACGAGCTTGCGCAGGGCGGCACGGCCGTTGGCACCGGCCTCAACACCCGCAAGGGGTTTGCCGAGAAGGTCGCCGCCGAAATCGCCGCCATCACCGGCCTGCCCTTCGTCACCGCGCCCAACAAGTTCGAGGCGCTGGCCGCGCATGACGCGATGGTCATGTTCTCGGGCGCGCTCAAGACGGTGGCGGCAAGCCTCTTCAAGATCGCCAACGACATGCGGCTTCTGGGATCGGGCCCGCGCTCGGGTCTGGGCGAACTGATCCTGCCGGAAAACGAGCCCGGGTCGTCGATCATGCCGGGCAAGGTGAACCCGACGCAGGCCGAGGCGCTGACGATGGTCTGCGCCCATGTCATGGGCAACGACGCGGCGGTGGGCTTCGCCGGATCACAGGGGCATTTCGAGCTCAACGTCTACAACCCGATGATGTCCTACAACGTGCTGCAATCCATGCAGCTTCTGGGCGACGCGGCGGGCAGTTTCACCGACAACATGGTGGTGGGCACGAAAGCCAACGTCGCGCGCATCGACCGGCTGATGAAGGAATCGCTGATGCTGGTGACCGCGCTGGCGCCGACGATCGGCTATGACGCGGCCACCAAGGTGGCCAAGACCGCGCATCAGAACGGCACCACCCTCAAGGAAGAGGCGATCCGCCTGGGCTATGTCGACGCCGAGACCTTCGACCGCGTGGTGCGCCCCGAAGACATGATCGGGCCGAAGGAATGACCGGAAAGGTCGTCAACCTGAACCAGGCGCGCAAGGACCGGGCCCGTGTCCGGGCCCGCGCGGCCGCCGAGGCGAATGCCGCCAAGCACGGCCGCACCAAGGCCGACCGCAACCTCGACGAGGCCCGCGCCAAACAGGACGCCGCGCGCCTTGACGGCCACCGCCGGGGGATCGACGAGGACGACGGCGCGTGAGCGGGCGCGATGGCGGACGCCCTGAAAAGCATTCGCTGACGCTCAGGGGTCACCGCACGTCGGTCTCGCTCGAGGCGGAATTCTGGGCCGCCTTCCGCCGCATCGCCGCCGAAGATGGACGCGCGATCAATGACCTGGCGGCCGAAATTGATGAAGAGCGAGGGCACCGGGCGCGGCCTGGCCTCGGCCATCCGGGTCTATGTGCTGAAACGTCTGGGCGGTTAACCGCGAAACCCGGTCGCCACGACGAATTTCTCGGAACTGTCCGCGCGCGAGGCCGGCGGCTTGACGTTCGACACCTTTTCGAACCGGCGCTTGAGCTCGGTCTGAAGGCTGTCCTCGGCCCCGCCCTGCAACACTTTGGCCACGAAGGTGCCCCCGGGCTCGAGCACGTCGAAGGCAAGGTGCGCCGCCGCCTCGCAAAGCGCCACGATGCGAAGGTGGTCCGTGGCCTTGTGCCCCGAGGAGGCCGCCGCCATGTCCGACATCACCACGTCGGCCCGTCCGCCGAGCCAGCCTTTCACCGCCTCGTCGGCGCCGTCGGCCATGAAATCGAGCTGGTGGATCTCGGCCCCCGCGATCGGCTCGACCGCCTGGAGGTCGACACCCAGAACGGTGCCAACGGGCTTGCCCGACTTCTCGCCCAGGGCGTTCACGCGCTGGACCGCCACCTGGCACCAGCCGCCCGGTGCGCAGCCAAGGTCGACGACCCGCGCGCCGGGTTTGAGAAAGCCGTACCGGTCGTCGAGTTCGAGGATCTTGAACGCCGCGCGCCCGCGATACCCCTCGGCCCGCGCGCGGCGCACATAGGGGTCGTTGAGCTGTCGTTCGAGCCAGCGCGTCGACGAGAGCTTGCGCCCCCGCGCGGTCTTGACCTTGACCCTGAGGTCGCGCTGCCCGCGCCCGCTGGAGCCTTTTTCGTCGGGTTTCTTCGCCATGCCCTGCCCTGCCCCGAGTAGCAGCCGCCGTCAATAGGACCTGCCGTCAATAGGGTCCGTCGTCGAGCACCCCGTCCGCTGACATCTGCGCATAAAGCAGGCCCTCGCGCAGGCCGCGGTCGGCCACCGACAGCCGGTCGGTCGGCCAGATCCGCAAGAGCGCCTGCAGAATCGCGGCCCCCGACATGATCAGCGTGTGACGGTCGCGCCCGATGCGGGGGTCCGTCCGCCGGCCTTCGGGACCGAGGGTCAGGTATTCCCGGATCACCCGGTCGATCTGGTCCGAGGTCATGCGCAGCCCGTCGACCTTGTTGCGGTCATAGCGGCGCAGGCCGAGGTGGCTGGCCGCAACGGTCGTGACCGTTCCAGAGGTGCCGATGATCTGGAACCCCTCGCGCGTCTGCTCGGCCGCGTAAGGCGAGAATTCCGAAAGGTTTTCCTCGAAGAACCAGCTCATCAGGGCAAAGCGCGCAGCGTCGTCGCGCACGTCGTCGAACTGCTCGCGCAGCGTCGCCACGCCGAGCGGCACCGAGATCCAGTCGACCACCCGCGCCGCCGGAAAGGGCGAGCCGTCCACCGGCTTGAACCCGGCGTGCAGCCGCATGATCGCGCGCGGACGGTCATGGCGCGGCACGCGGCTGAGGTCGATCCAGACAAGCTCGGTCGAGCCGCCGCCGATATCCACGACGAGAAGCTGCTCGGTCCTGGTCGAGACCAGAGGCGCGCAGGAGATCACGGCAAGCCGCGCCTCCTCCTCGGGTTCGATGATCTCGAGCGCGAGCCCGGTCTCACGGCGCACTTCGTCGATGAAGGCGCCCGCGTTGACCGCACGCCGGCAGGCCTCGGTCGCGACCAGCCGCATCCGCGAGACATCGTGCTTTTCCAGCTTGCGCTGACAGATCTTGAGCGCCTGCACGGTGCGCAGCATCCCGCCGCGCGACAGATGGCCCGACGATTCGAGCCCGGCGCCAAGCCGCACCGATTTCGAGAAGCTGTCAACGACATGGAATTGATTGCCCTTGGGCTGGGCAATCAACATCCTGCAACTGTTCGTACCCAGATCGAGCGCCGCATAAAGTTCGGCGGGATCCGGTAGCACTGGCGCGGTCGGCTCGACCGGTTTCGGGAACGCGCCCGCACCATCGGGACGCTCGGGCGGCATGACGCCCTCCAACTCAAGTTATGTTCAGAGTATGTAGCCTGACCCTCCGGATCAAGCCTTGTGTCATTCGCTCCTGATAACCGTCCCTCCCGCGTCCGCACCGCTCCCTTCATAACCATCATGAGGATTTTTCGTGGCCCTGGCGCTGGCGGGGCCTTCGGGAGGCCACTAAAACAAGCGTGCCGGGAATGCCGAGGTCGCTCGCGCCATGCGGGATGTCGAATTCGCACCGGGCGGTTTGTGCGCGGCGGCGTAGAGAAGATCAGGGAAAAGGACGCGGCCATGCCCGATCTGACCATCGTCTACTGGCGGGACATTCCCGCACAGGTCATCGTCGGCAAGGGCCGGCGGGGCATCAAGATTCCCCTGCCCGAGCGGTTCGAGCAGGCGATCGACCGGGCGGCGATGAAGGCCGGCGCACGCGACAGCGACGCCTACCTCGCCGAATGGCGCAAGGCGGCACCGGTCGAGGTGGCGGGCGATCCCGAAGAGGTGGCACAGACGGCGGCGGCGCGGCTCGATGCCGAGTACGACGACGCGCGTCTGAAGGCGCTGATCGCGCAGGACGGATGGGCCTGACGGCCCGCACAGCCAGGGAGGCGCTCATGGCGCTGTTGAACTTTCGCCGCAAGGACGCTGCCCCCGCCGGGCCAAAGACCGGCGCGCTTGTCGGACATGCTTGACGGATACTCGATCGAGGTGATGCCGCGCACCGCCGCGAAGGTCGAGGATTTCCGCGCGATCCTGCCGCAGGGCACCCGCGTCTACATCGCCCATATCGACGGCACCCCGATCGACGAGATGGTGGCGACCGCCGCGCGGCTTGCCACCGATGGCTATGCCGTGATGCCGCATTTCCCGGCCCGCATCATCGCAGACGAGGCGATGCTTGCCGACTGGATCGCCCGCTATCAGGGCGAGGCGGGCGTCACGCAGGCGCTTGTGCTGGCCGGCGGTGTTTCCGCGCCGGCAGGGGCGTTCCATTCGTCCATGCAGCTTCTGGAAACCGGCCTTTTCGACCGCGCGGGCTTCACCCGCCTTCATGTCGCGGGCCACCCCGAGGGCAACCGCGATATCGACCCCGACGGAGGCGACCGCGCCGTGATGGACGCGCTGCGCTGGAAGCAGGCATTCCGCGACCGGACTGATGCCGAGATGGCCATCGTGACGCAATTCGCCTTCGAGGCCGCCCCTGTAGTCGCCTGGACCCGGCGTCTGCGCGCCGAGGGCGTCGACCTTCCCGTACACCTGGGCATCGCCGGCCCTGCGAAGCTGCAGACGCTTCTGAAATTCGCCATCGCCTGCGGCGTCGGCCCCTCCCTGCGGGTCCTGCAGAAACGCGCGATGGACGTCACAAAGCTTGTCATGCCCTACGAGCCGACCGAGCTTGTGGCCGAGTTGCAGGCGATGAAGGCCGCCGATCCCGAGTTCCCCATCGCGCAGCTTCACCTCTTCCCGCTGGGCGGGATCGGGGCGACCGCAGGATGGGCGAAAGAACAGGGCGGCGCGACTGCCCGCCGCGAGATCGCCTGAGACCGAACCAGCCCCTGAACCCACCTTCGAACAGGCCCTTGAAAAGGACCCGCCTTGCCCGCCCTTCTGCTCGACCTCGACGGAACGATGCTTGATACCGACCGCATCCATTGTGCGGTCTTCGCCGATCTCATGGCGCCCTTCGGCATCACCGTGGACGAGGCGCACTACCGCGCGCGCATCCACGGGCGGCTGAATGCGGACTATTTCGCCGAGACGATCCCCGACCACCCGGACCCCGCGGGCCTGTCGGAGGACAAGGAAGCCGAGTTTCGCCGCCGCCTGCCCCGGCCCTATCCGGCGATGCCGGGCGTGGGCGCGATGCTTGACCGCGCGTCGGCCGAAGGCTGGGCGCGCGCGGTGGTCACAAACGCGCCCCCCGACAATGCCGACGTCATGCTTCGGGCCATCGGCCTGCGTCATCATTTCGAGGTCGTGATCAGCGGAGAGGAATGCCCGCGCGGCAAACCCCACCCCGACCCCTATCTCGCCGCGCTCGACCGGTTGGGCGTCGCCGCGACCGATGCCCTTGCCTTCGAGGACAGCCCCTCGGGCCTTGCCGCCGCCGTGGCCGCAGGCATACCCGTGGTGGGCGTGACCTCGACCCTGCCCGCGTCCGAACTTCTTGCCCTGGGCGCGGTTGCGACCATCACCGATTTCACGGACACGGCGCTCGAGCCGATTCTGGACCGCCTCAAAGGAGTGCCTGCATGACCCGCACTGTCATCGAGTCGAAAACGAAGACCGTCGTGATCGGCTTCGACGAACCGTTCTGCGTCATCGGCGAACGCATCAATCCTTCGGGACGCTCGAAACTGAACGCGGAACTCGAAGCGGGCGATTTCTCGACGGTGGAACGCGACGCGCTGGAACAGGTGGCCTGCGGCGCGATGGTGCTCGACGTGAACTCGGGCGCGGTCTTCAAGAACAAGATGGCCGAAGACCCGCGCTATGCCGACAACAACTTCGTCGAACCCCCGCTGATGCGCGAGCTTGTGACCCGCGTGCAGGCGATCACCGATGTGCCGCTCTGCATCGACTCCTCGGTCACGGGTGCGATCGAGGCCGCGCTCGAGGTCGTCGAGGGCCGGCCGCTGATCAACTCGACCACCGGCGAGGACGAGAAGATGGAGGCGATCCTGCCGCTGGTCGCCAAGTACAGGCTGCCGGTCGTCGCGATCTCGAACGACGAGACCGGCATCTCGGAAGACCCCGACGTACGCTTCGCGGTGGCCAAGCGGATCGTGGAACGCGCCGCTGACCATGGCATCCCGGCGCATGACATCGTCGTCGATCCGCTGGTGATGCCGGTCGGTGCGATGGCGACGGCGGGGCGGCAGGTCTTCGCCCTTGTCCGCCGCCTGCGCGAGGAACTGGGCGTCAACACCACCTGCGGCGCCTCGAACATCTCGTTCGGGTTGCCGAACCGCCACGGCGTCAACGCGGCCTTCCTGCCCATGGCCATCGGCGCGGGCATGACCAGCGCGATCATGAACCCCGTCCGCCCGGTCGAGATGGAGGCGATCCGCGCCGCCAACTTCCTGATGGACCACGATCCCAACGGCGGCGACTGGATCCGCTTTGCGCGGGTGCTCGAACAGGTGCAGGCCGGCGTGCCCTTCGCCGAAGCCAGCGCCGCGGGCGGGCGCAGCAGCGGCCGTGGCGGCGGGCGCGAAGGGCGCAGGCGGCGTGGCTGAGGCGCGTCAGACGATCCGGCGCAACGCGGCTGCGGCCCGGGCCAGCCAAAGCGCGGCGAGGTAAAGCCCCGCGACCGGCAGGCCTAGCGCAAGGGGCAGGACGGCCAGCGGCAGATCGGCGGGCATGCTCAGGATGAAGAGGGCAAGCGCAAGCGCCATGAAGACGGCCGGCACAGCGGCGGCGCGCGCCCAGGCCCCGCGAAAGAAGACAAGGGCGGCTACCTGCAGCCCGGCGTAGGCAAGGGCGATGGCGGGATCGAATGGATCAAATGGCATGGCAGCGAAAGATGAAAAGTTGAACGGATCACTCGATACCATGTCCCCTCAAATGGGCGTTAGGCGGGGTCTCGCCGACGGCGGCCACCGGCGCGTGGCGTGGCGTTCATGCACCACCTCGCGGCGCACAATCGGCGCCGCGCCCGGAAAAGGAGCGGTTCGATGAGCGACAACGCGCTTGTGATCTTCACGCCCTCGGGCAAGCGCGGCCGGGTGCCGGTCGGCACACCGGTCCTGACCGCTGCACGCCAGCTGGGCGTCGACCTTGATTCGGTCTGCGGCGGGCGCGGCATCTGTTCGAAATGCCAGGTCAGCCCGGCCTATGGCGATTTCCCGAAGCATGGCGTCACCGTGCGCGAGGGCGCGCTGTCGGACTGGAACGCGGTCGAGGCGCGCTATGACGAGAAACGCGGGCTTGCCTCCGGCCGCCGCCTTGGCTGCCAGGCGCAGATCCTGGGCGACATCGTCATCGACGTGCCGCCCGAAAGCCAGGTCCACAAACAGGTCATCCGCAAGTCGGCCTCGGACCGGGTGATCGAGATGAATCCCGCCACCCGCCTCTACTATGTCGAGGTGGCCGAACCCGACATGCACGAACCCACCGGCGATTTCGAGCGCCTGAAGGCCGCGCTGGCCCGCGACTGGGGGATCGGCGGCGTCACCGCCCCGCTGACGGTCCTGTCGCGCCTCCAGCCTGCGTTGCGCCAGGGCAAGTGGTCCGTCACCGTGGCGCTTCACAAGGGCAACCACGACGAGGCGCACCGCATCCTCGACCTCTGGCCCGGGTTCTGGGAGGGGCGGCTTTACGGCCTTGCCATCGACCTTGGCTCGACCACCATCGCCGCCCATCTGACAGACCTGCGCAACGGGCAGGTCGCGGCCTCGGCCGGGGTGATGAACCCGCAGATCCGCTTTGGCGAAGACCTGATGAGCCGGGTGAGCTACGCCATGATGAACCCCGGCGGCGACGTCGAGATGACGGCGGTCGTGCGCGAGGCCATCGGCACGCTGGCCGCCGGACTTGCCGCCGATGCCGGGATCGAGGCGCGCCAGATCGTCGAGTCGGTCTTTGTCTGCAATCCGGTGATGCACCATCTCCTTCTGGGCATCGACCCGGTCGAGCTTGGACAGGCGCCCTTCGCGCTTGCCACCTCGGACGCGATCGACCTTGCCATGGCCGAACTGGGCATCAGCGGCGTGAACCCCGCCGCACGCGCCTATGTCCTGCCCTGCATCGCCGGACATGTGGGGGCAGATGCCGCCGCCGTGGCGCTGTCGGAATCGCCCCAGACCTCGGAGGACCTCGTCCTCGTCGTCGACGTGGGCACCAACGCCGAGATCCTGCTGGGCAGCCGCGAGCGGGTGCTGGCCTGTTCGTCGCCGACCGGCCCCGCCTTCGAGGGCGCCCAGATCTCGAGCGGTCAGCGCGCCGCCCCCGGCGCCATCGAACGGGTCGAGATCGATCCCGCCACCAAGATCCCCCGCTTCAAGGTCATCGGCTGCGACCTGTGGTCGGACGATCCGGACTTCGACGCCGCAACGGCCACCACCGGCATCACCGGCATCTGCGGGTCGGGCATCATCGAGGCCGTGGCCGAGATGCGGATGGCGGGACTTCTCGATCCCTCGGGCCTGATCGGATCGCCCGACCAGACCGGCAGCGACCGCATCACCCCGGACGGCCGGACCTGGTCCTATGTCCTGCACGACGGCAGGGCCGAGGGCGGGCCTCTGATCCTGGTCACCCAGGGCGACATCCGGGCGATCCAGCTTGCCAAGTCGGCGCTATACGCGGGCGCGCGCCTGCTGATGGACGAGATCGGCGTGGACAGCGTCGACCGCGTGGTGCTGGCCGGGGCCTTCGGCGCGCATATCAGCCCAAAGCACGCGATGGTGCTGGGCATGATTCCCGACGCGCCGCTCGACAAGGTCACCTCGGCCGGGAACGCCGCTGGCACCGGGGCGCGGATCGCACTCTGCGACGTGACGGCCCGCGCCCGGATCGAGGCCGACGTTGCGAAGATCGTGAAGGTCGAGACCGCGATCGAGCCGCGCTTTCAGGAGCACTTCGTTGCCGCCAACGCGATCCCGCACGCCACGGCGCCCTTCCCGAACCTGCGCGCGGTGACGGTCCTGCCCGATGTGGGGTTCAACACCGGGGGCGGCGGGTCGGACGGGCGCAATCGGCGGCGGCGACGTGGCTGAGAGAGCCGGCCGTCCTCACGACGGACAGCGTCCTTCAGTCATATCGCTTGCCCGCAGTAGCCTTGCCCCCTGCCGCTTGACGCGGCACGGGACGCGGCGTATCTCACGGGAATTGCTGGCGGGTGTAGCTCAATGGCAGAGCAGAAGCTTCCCAAGCTTACGACGAGGGTTCGATTCCCTTCACCCGCTCCATGCAGTTTCCCGAGATGACCGAATACCTCACCCCCCTGTCGTCCGACACGCTTCGCGCCGCCGGCGTCCCCGCCCCCTGGGCCTTCGGGCAGGCCGATCGGGTGCGGTTCTACGAGCTTGATGCGCTCAACCACGTCAACAACACCGCCTACCTGCGCTGGTTCGAGACGCTGCGCGTGCTTTACATGGCGGCCTACGATCTGTCGCACTACCGGCCCGAGGACCCGACCTTTGTCTTGCGCGCGCTGTCCTGCGAGTATCACGCGCCGATGTTCCTCAACGACGACTACATCGTCACGGCCCGCTGCGAGAGCTTTCGCACCAACAGTTTCCGCAAGGAGTACGCGGTCTGGTGCCGCGGTCGGCTGTGCACCACCGGAAGTGCCGTGGTGGTGATGACCGACCGCACGGGCGAGAGGAAGGTGCCGCTGACCGACGCCCAGCGTCAGGTCTTTGTCGACCGGGACGCGGCCCGGGACGACCGCTGAGCGGGATGCCCCGCAAGGATGCTCAGGCTGATCCGGCCATCCGCCGCACCGCCGCCACCAAGGCGCGGGTCGAGGGGTCGAGGCCGTTCCCGGCACTTTCTCCCGCCACGACCGGTTCGAGCGCGCGGGCCAGTTCCTTGCCCAGTTCCACCCCCCACTGGTCGAACGAGTTGATGCCCAGCATCGCGCCTTCGACGAAGGTGCGGTGCTCGTAAAGGGCGACGATCTGGCCCAGAACGAACGGCGTCAGCTTGGGGTAGATCAGCGTGACCGAGGGCCGGTTGCCCGGAAACACCCGGTGCGCCGCCTGCCGGGCCCGCTCGGCCCCCTCGAAGCCGGCGGCCGCCATCAGCGCCTCGGCCTCGGCCAGGGTCCGGCCCTTCATCAGCGCCTCGGACTGCGCCAGGCAGTTGGCGACCAGAAGCTGGTGGTGATGGGCCAGTTCGGGCTCGTGCCCCTCGGCGCCCAGAAGGAACTCGCACGGCACGACCTGCGTGCCCTGGTGGATCATCTGGTAGAAGGCATGCTGCCCGTTCGTGCCCGGCTCGCCCCAGACCACCGGGACCGTGTCGACCGGCACGGGCCCGCCGTCCATCATGGTCCGCTTGCCGTTCGATTCCATCTCGAGCTGCTGGAGATAGGCCGGCAGCCGCGCCAGACGCTGTTCATAGGGCAGCACGGCCCGGGTCGGCAGACCCATGCCCTGGTGGTGCCAGATGCCGGTCAGGGCCAGCATCACCGGCAGGCTTTCCTGAGGTTCAGCGGCACAGAAGTGGCGGTCCATATCCTGCGCGCCGCGCAGGAAGGCCAGGAAAGCGTCGCGGCCGATGGCGATCATCAGCGACAACCCGATCGGCCCCCACATCGAATAGCGCCCGCCGACCCAGTCCTCGAAGCCGAAGACCCGCGCGGGGTCGATCCCGAAGGCACCTGTGCGGTCGGTGGCCGAGGACAGGGCCGCGAACTGGTTCGCAGGGGTCATGACGGCATCGCTCATCCAGGCTTTCGCCGTCGCCGCATTGGTCATCGTCTCGATCGTGGTGAAGGTCTTCGAGGCCACGATGACCAGCGTCCGCGCAGGGTCGAGCGGGCGCAGGATGTCGGCCACATGCGCCCCGTCGATGTTCGACACGAAATGGCAGCGCGGCCCATCGTGATAGGGTGCCATCGCCTGCACCGCCATCGCCGGGCCAAGGTCGGACCCGCCGATCCCGATGTTGACGACATCGGTGATCGCCCCGCCCGCCCCCGTGAACCGGCCCGTGCGCACATCCTCGGCGAAGCGTCCCATGCGGTCGAGCGTGTCCAGCACCCCCGGCATGACGTCCTGCCCGTCGACCAGAACCGGCCCGCCGTCGAGATTGCGCAGCGCCGTGTGCAGGACCGCGCGCCCCTCGGTCTCGTTGATCTTCTCTCCGGCGAACATCGCATCGCGTCGGTCCTCGACGCCCGCCTCGCGATAAAGACCGATCAGGAGATCACGGTCGGCGCGGTCCATGTGGGTCTTTGAATAGTCGAAAAGGAGGCCCCCCGCCTCGATCGAGAAGTCCCGTGCCCGATCGGCATCATTGAGGAGAGCGCGCATGCTGCGGTCGCGGGCGGCGGTCGCGGCGGTGCGGAGGCCTGGCCAGTTCACAGTCATGTCCCTACTCCGCCCAATGCACCGTCATGTTGCTCCAGACCGCCCGGATCGGCGCCTTGTCCGGCGAGAGGCCTGCGGCACGCTCAAGGGCCGCGCGTTTCTCGGCGCCGGTGATCAGGACGTGCTTCGACATCGCCTGGTCAAGCACGGGCGCGGTCAGCGTCACCCGCGCCTCGCCTGTTCCGGGGTCAACGATGGGCAGCACGGCGGGGGCGTCCGGGGCCAGCGCCGCGGCAAGCCCGTCCGCCCGCGGAAACAGCGAGGCGGTGTGCATATCGGCCCCCATGCCCAGGAGAAGCACGTCGATGGGCAGCAGCGGCGCGATTTCCTCCGAGAGATCCGGCGCCGCCTCTTCGGGTGTCCGCCCGGCGCGAAAGAACGGGTGGAAGCGCGCGCCCGACGCCCGGTTGCGGAGCAGGGTCCGGCGCAGCAGCCCGGCGTTCGACCTTGCGTCGTCCTCGGCCACCCAGCGCTCGTCACTCAGAAAGACATCGACCCGGTCCCAGTCAAGCGACGCCGCACACAGCGCCTCGAACACGGGCCCCGGCGTGGTCCCCCCCGGCACGACCAGCGTGCAGCGGTTCCCCGGCATCAGCCGCGCGTTGATCGCACCGGCCAGCGCGTTCGCGAGGTCGATCATCATCATCTCGCGGTCCGGGTATTCGACAAGTTTCATGGCCGGATCTCCCGCCACTTGCGGCCCGCCCGGTGCATGAGGATCGCGGCCTCCTCGGGCCCGGTCGAGCCGATGTCGTAGGGCTTGGGCGCGTCGCCGCGCAAGGTCCAGCCTTCGATCAGCGGGTCGGTCCAGGCCCAGGCCGCCTCGACCTCGTCGCCGCGCATGAAAAGGGTCTGGTTGCCCCGGATCACATCCATGATCAGGCGTTCATAGGCGTCGGGCACCTCGGTCGCCTCGGCTCCAAGCGCGTCGGCGAAGGACATGTCGAGCGGCACGTCGAGAAGGCGCATCCCGCCCGGCCCGGGTTCCTTGATGGTCACCCCGAGGGTGATGCCCTCGTTGGGCTGCAGGCGGATCGACAGGATGTTGCAATGGGTCCCGGCCTCCTGCCCGAAAATGGCGTGGGGCGCATCCTTGAAGACGATGGCGATTTCCGAGGCCCGCGCCTTCAGCCGCTTGCCGGTGCGCAGGTAGAACGGCGTGCCCGCCCATCGCCAGTTCGAGATTCCCAACCGCAGCGCGATGAAGCTTTCGGTCAGGCTCTCGGGGTTCTCGGCCTCTTCGGGGTAGCCGGGCTTGGTGTCGTTGCCCGCGTACTGGCCGCGCACGATGTCCTTGGGATCGACCGGGTCGAGGGCGCGGATCACCTTGAGCTTTTCGTCGCGCACCGCATCGGGGTCGAACCGGCTGGGCGGTTCCATCGCGATGAGGCAGAGAAGCTGCATCAGATGGTTCTGCACCATGTCCCGCATCGCGCCCGACTTGTCGTAATAGGCCCCGCGCCCGCCGACGCCCACCGTCTCGGCCACGGTGATCTGGACGTGATCGACGTATTGCGCGTTCCACAAGCGGCTCGAACAGGACGTTGGCGAAACGGACCGCCATCAGGTTCTGCACGGTCTCCTTTCCGAGGTAGTGGTCGATGCGGTAGATCTGTTCCTCGGTGAAATGCCGCGCGAGGGTGGCGTTGAGTTCCCTGGCCGAGGCCAGGTCGCGGCCGAACGGCTTTTCCACGACGATGCGGCAGTGCCGCGAGGCGATGCGGTGTTCGTTCAGCCGGTCGGCCAGCGCCCCGAAGAGGCTGGGCGCGACCGAAAAGTAGAAGGCGCGGATCACATCCTTGCGCACGAGGCCGGCAAGCTCGGACCAGCCAGCGGTTCCGGTCGCGTCCACCGCGACATAGTCGATGCGGTCGAGAAAAGGGTCGAGCATGGACTCGTCGCGCCTGCCATCGGGGATCGCCTCGGTGATGGCGGTGCGGACCATCGCGCGATAGTCAGCGGCCGACAGGTCCGATCGCGCGGCGCCGATGACCCGGGCCTCGGCGGGCATCTGGCCATCGGCGAAGCGCCGGAAAAGGCCAGGCAGGATCTTCTTCTGGGCAAGATCGCCAGTCCCACCGAAGATGACGAGGTCGAAGGGATCGACCGGAATGACGCGCGAGACCATGGGAGCTCCGGTTCGTTAGCGCTAACAGACAGAATGCCCGCGCTATAGCGGCGCTTGCCCTGCAAGTCTAGCGAAGCGCGCGGTGATCACAACTCTCAGACCGCCGGGCAGAGGAAAACCACCGTGTCCGCGAATGAGGCGGCTTGGGAGCGTCCCGCTCAGGCTTCCAGCACGGCATCCCAGTACAGGAAATCGAGCCAGGTTTCATGCAGGTGGTTGGGCGGAAACTTTCGTCCCTGGTTGCGCAGTTCCTCGGCGCCGGGCTGGCGCGGGGCGCGGCGCAGCGACATGCCCGGCCTGCGAGAGGCTCTTGGACCCTTTGCGCAGGTTGCACCGCGCGCAGGCGGCCACGACGTTTTCCCAGCTTGTGATGCCGCCGCGGGCGCGCGGCACGACGTGATCGAAGGTCAGGTCGCCCTTCGCGCCGCAATACTGGCAGCAGAATTCGTCCCTCAGAAAAAGATTGAAGCGCGTGAAGGCCACGCGCTTCTGTGGTTGGACGTAATCCTTGAGCACCACCACCGACGGTATTCGGATCACGGTCGACGGGCTGCGCACCACCTCTTCGTATTCGGCGACGATATCGACCCGGTCGAGCCAGGCCGCCTTCACCGCCTCCTGCCAGGGCCAGAGCGACAGCGGGTAGTATGACAGCGGGCGGTAATCGGCATTGAGCACGAGTGCCGGGTGGTGGCGCAGGCTGTTCGGCTCGCGCACGAAACTCGTTCTGAAGTCACCATCCATCGCCGTCAGGACCTCTTTCTGCGCGGGTCTCGCCGCCCTGTCTCAAGCTCCAACACCGCCACTATATCTGGCGGTTAACCTCTGGCAAGCCCCACATGATTGTGGAAATTGCCGCAGGGGTATCGCAGGTCCATCACAATTGGGTGACAGTAATCCCCATCGCCTCACCTCGCCGTCCCGCCCAGGCAGTCGCGCATGAACGCCAGCGCGACCGACAGCCCGTCGGGGGCGATGCCATGCCCGGTTCCCGCCATCCGGTGGGCGTAGGTGGTGAAGCCGGCGTCAGAAAGGGCCCGCCCGGCGAGTTCCATGTCGGCGAAGGGCACAACGTCGTCGGCATCGCCGTGCACCAGCAGGACCGGCGGGCGCGATACGGTTTCAGACACGAGGCGCTCAGGCGCCATAAGCCGCCCCGAGAAGCCCACGACACCGGCGAACGGGGATGGCCAGCGCGGGGCGAGGTGCAGACTCATCATCGTGCCTTGCGAAAAGCCGAAGAGGATCAGCCGGTCCTCGGCCAGCGCTTCGGAGTCGAGCACCCCTTGAACATAGGCGCTCAGCGCCGCCAGCGAAGTCGCCATCGACGCCTCTGCCGCGGCCTCGGACGACCCGTCGATCCAGGGGATCGGGAACCACTGGAAACCGAACGGGCTGGCCGCGCAGCGTTCGGGCGCGTCGGGCGCATGGAAGGCGGTGTCGGGCATATGCGGCGCCAGCGGGTCGGCCAGCCCGAGAAGATCGGCCCCGTCCGCGCCATAGCCATGCAGGAAGATCACCGCCGAGCGGGTCGTTCCGGATGCGGGCGGGCGGCGTCTGGCGGTCAGGCTGGCGGTCATCGTGTCCCCTCGCGGTCCTTGGCCACCCGGTAGTAGGCCCAGAGCAACCGCGCCGCAACCGCGCGCCAGGGGCGCCAGTCCTCGGCCAGGGTGCGCAGCGCCGCCTCGCGCGGGCGTTCCTCGAGCCCGAAGAGGATCCGTGCCGATTCCTGCAGGGCAAGATCACCAGGCGCGAAGACATCCGCCCGGCCAAGCGAGAACATGGCATAGATCTCGGCGGTCCAGCGGCCGATTCCGGGAACCGCCACAAGCGTCGTGATCACCTCGTCGGTCGGGCGGGCCGACAGGGCATCGTAGTCGATCGCCGCCAGAGCAAGTTCACGGGCATAGCGCGCCTTCTGGCGCGACAGGCCGCAGGCGCGCAAGTCTTCGTCGCTGGCAATCAACACCTGGTCGGGTCGGGTCAGGCCTGCGGCGTCGAGCCGTCTCCAGATCGCGTCGGCCGCGGCGACCGACACCTGCTGACTGACGATGGCGTCCATGAGGGCCGCGAAGCCACCGTCCCGCAGCCGCAGGGGCAAGGGACCGGTCGCGTCGAGCGCATGGGCAAAGCGCGGCTCGATCCGGGCAAGATGCGCCGCCCCCTCGGCCAGGCAGTCCGGACCGCGGATCACCCGCCCGACGTCTGGATCCGCCGTCGCACCCATGCCATCGCCTCCGCCACGGTTTCCACCTTGGGTCCGGGCGGCTGTGGCGGCCGCCGGATCATGGCCACCTTTATCCCAAGAGTGCGGGCCGCTTCCAGCTTGGCGCGGCTTGCCGTGCCGCCGGAGTTGCGCGCGACCAGCCAGTCGATCCCCAGACGCGAGAATGTGCCGACTTCCTGCGGAACCGAGAACGGCGGGCGTCCCATGACGTAGATGCCGTTGGGAAAGGGGAATGGCTCTTCGAACGCATCGGTCCGCCGACAGAAGAGCGTGACATCCTGGAGCGTGGCGAAGGCGTCGAGGCCCCGCCGGCCGGTTGCCAGGAACACCCGCGCCCCGTCGGGGATATGCTTTGCGGCATCGGCTTCGGTGTTGAGAAAGGTCCAGTCGTCGCCGGGTTCGGGCAGCCAGGCGGGACGCAGGAACTGGATGTAGTCCACGCCCAGGTTGTCCGCGATCTGCGAGGTGCGGTGGCTGATCTGCACCGCGAAGGGATGCGTTGCGTCGATGATGCCATCGATCCGTTCGCGCGCGACCCAGTCGGAAAACCCGGCATCCCCGCCAAACCCTCCGATCCGCGTGGCGACGCCAAAGGCCTCGGGTCGGCGTTCCGCCCGCGCAAGCGAAACGATCGCGTTCACCCGAGGCTCCCGCGTCAGCGCCGCCGCGATCTGGCGCGCTTCCCATGTTCCGGCCAGAAGCAGAAGCCTCATCGCCCTTTGTCCGAAGACACTCTATCCCTCCGACCGCCTGCATTCTGTTCATTCGAATACTATGGCATACAATAGATCTAGCGTGGCCTGCGCACCAAGCAAGGCGGGAATGTCGCAGTTTGCCAATCTCGCTTGCCGGGGTCCGGGACAGACGCTAGCAGAGGCCCATGACCGCGCTTTCCACAGACGACCGGCGCGCCCGGCGCAACGTTGCCGTCCTCGTGGCGGCGCAGGCGATTCTGGGCAGCCAGATCACCATGATCTTCACCATCGGCGGTCTTGCGGGTCAGCAGCTTGCGCCCAATCCCTGCCTTGCGACCATGCCGATCTCGCTGATCGTTTTCGGGTCGATGACCACGGCGCCGTGGCTGTCGACGCTGATGCAGCGGTTCGGACGCCGCGCGGGGTTCCTTGCCGGGGCCACCGGCGGGCTGGTGGGGTCGGTCGTCTCGGCCTATGCGCTGATGCAGGGCGATTTCTGGCTGTTCCTCGTAGGCAGCTACCTGACCGGCATCTACATGTCGGCGCAGGGCTTTTACCGCTTCGCGGCGACCGACACCGCGTCGGATGCGTTCAAGCCCAAGGCGATTTCCTATGTCATGGCCGGCGGTCTGATCTCGGCGCTGATCGGGCCGCAGCTGGTCAAGGTGACGGCGGACGCGACAGTCGTGCCCTTCCTTGGGACCTACCTTGCCGCGATCTCGATCAATGTCCTGGGCATGGTGCTGTTCTACTTCCTCGACATCCCGAAACCGCCGGTGCCGTCGGTGAACGCCCCGCGCGGGCGCAGCGTGCGCGAGCTTCTGGCCACCCCGGCCATCGCCGTCGCGGTGATCTGCGCGATGGTGTCCTACGCGCTGATGAACCTCGTGATGACGTCGACGCCCCTGGCGGTGGTCGGCTGCGGCTTCGACACCGGGAACGCGTCGGACATCGTGTCGGCCCATGTGCTGGCGATGTTCGCGCCGTCCTTCTTCACCGGCCACCTGATCGCCCGCTACGGGGCCGAGCGGATCGTGGCCATCGGGTTGGTCATCCTTGCGCTTGCAGGGGGCGTGGCGATCCAGGGCGTGGACCTTGCGAATTTCTTCGTCGCGCTCATACTCTTGGGGATCGGCTGGAACTTCGGTTTCATCGGGGCCACGACGATGCTGTCGCGCGCCCATGCCCCCGAGGAACGCGGACGCGTGCAGGGCATGAACGACCTTCTGGTATTCGGCGGCGTGACGGTGGCCTCGCTTGCTTCGGGCGGGCTTATGAATTGCGCAGGCAGTTCGGCAATCGAGGGCTGGAATGCGGTCAACATCGCCATGGTGCCGTTCCTCGCGCTGGCTGGCGGGTCGCTGATCTGGCTGACGATGCGGCAGAAGGGCTGGGCGCGCAGCTAAAGCGGCACCCGGCCCGTCAGCGCGGCGCGCATTAGACGCGCGCGTTTGCGGAACTCGCTGAGGACAAGCGCGCCATCGGCCACCCGCACGGGGTCCCGGGCGGCCAGGGCCAGAAGCGCGCCCGTCTCACAGGCGGGCCATGTGGCGGGACCACGGGCTCCGGCGGCGCGGCCTGCGCGCAACCGGCGCAGGCCCTCTTGCGCCAGCGCGGCCACAGCCTCGGGCCGGCCATCGACCAGCGGCCTGCGTCCGCGTGCCTCGAGCTCGGGGATCGCGCGAAAGAAGGCGGCAAGCCCCTGCGCCCAGCCGATGTCACGGATGGCCGCTTTCGTCCCGCGCGCCCAGCCCGCGGGCGGCGGTCCACATCAGCCCACCGGCCGTGGCGTCAAGGTAGTCCGCCAGATGCGCCGCATCCTCGAACGGGTCGCTGTAGATGTCCCAACGGCGCGCGGCCACCAGCCGGTCGAGCACCCCTGCCCCCTCGGCGTCGATCACGCCCGCCAAAGGTGTCGCGACCTCGTGCCGGCGCACCGGACCGCCCGCCGCGATCTCGTCGAGCGCATCGCGCCACCATTGCAGGCGCATCTCGGCGATGGGCGCTTCGGCCGTGACCCAGGGCGCGCGCGTCACCTCGACGTTGAAGGCGTAAAGGGGAAGAAGCCGCGCGCGGTCGTCCACGGGCGCTGCAAGGACGGTGGCGAAACGGTCGGGGTCGCCGCGCTGGACGAGTTCGGCGCAGGCGTCGAGGGTCACGCCGCCTCGGCCCCGTCACGCACGAGTTTCCAGACGATGGCGTCGAGCAGCGCCTCGAACGACGCGTCGACGATGTTGGGCGACACCCCCACGGTCGACCAGCGACGGCCCGACGAATCCTCGCTGTCGATGATGACGCGCGTCACCGCCTCGGTGCCGCCTTGGGTGATGCGCACCTTGAAGTCGACGAGATGCAGGTCGTCGATGATCGCCTGGTAGGGGCCGAGGTCCTTGGCCAGCGCCTTCGAGAGCGCGTTGACCGGGCCGCGGTCCGACCCTTCCTCGTCATGGCTTTCGCTGACCGAAAGCTTCCGTTCGCCGCCGATATCGACCACGACGACCGCCTCGGAGAGCGTCCTGCGGCGGCCCATCTCGTCGCGCTGACGCTCCACGGTGACGCGGTACCGGCGGACGTCGAAATAGACGGGAAGCACACCCAGTTCCTGCCGCGCCAGAAGCTCGAACGACGCCTGTGCGGTGTCATAGGAATAGCCCTCGGCCTCGCGCGCCTTCACGATGTCGAGGATGCGCGACAGCGCCGGATCGCCCTTCTCCACTTCGATCCCCATCTCGGCCATGCGCTGGATCAGGTTCGACTGCCCGGCCTGGTTCGACATCGGCACGATGCGGGCGTTGCCCACCGCCACCGGGTCGATGTGTTCGTAGGTCGTGGGATCCTTCAGGATCGCGCTGGCATGCAATCCCGCCTTGTGCGCGAAGGCCGAGGCGCCGACATAGGGCGCACTGCGCAGGGGCACCCGGTTCAGGATGTCGTCGAGCATCCGGGACGTGCGGGTCAGCGCATGAAGAGCTTCCGGATTTATGCCTGTTTCATAACGGCTTGCGTAGGGTTCCTTGAGCAGCAGCGTTGGGATCAGCGTCGTCAGATTGGCGTTGCCGCAGCGTTCCCCAAGGCCGTTCAACGTGCCCTGCACCTGCCGCGCCCCGGCGTCGACGGCCGCCAGCGACGCGCCCACCGCGTTGCCGGTGTCGTCATGGGTGTGGATGCCCAGGCGGTCGCCGGGGATGCCGGCCTCGATCACCGCGCGGGTGATCGCGCCGACCTCGGCCGGAAGCGTGCCGCCGTTCGTGTCGCAAAGCACGACCCAGCGGGCGCCGGCCTCGAAGGCGGCCCGAGCGCAGGCGATGGCGTAGTCGGGATTGGCCTTGTAGCCATCGAAGAAATGTTCCGCGTCGAAAAGGGCTTCGCGGCCCAACCTCACGCAATGCTCGATGCTGCGGGCGATGTTCTCGAGGTTCTCGTCCAGCGTGATGCCAAGGGCTGTCTCGACATGGAAGTCATGCGTCTTGCCGACCAGGCAGACGGCGGGCGTGGCCGCGTTGAGAACGGCAGCCAGCACGTCGTCGTTTTCCGCAGACCGGCCCGCGCGCTTGGTCATGCCGAAGGCGGTGAAGGTGGCGCGGGTCTTTGGTGCGTCCGCGAAGAACTCGCTGTCGGTCGGGTTCGCGCCCGGCCAGCCGCCCTCGATATAGTCGACGCCCAGCGTGTCGAGCGCCTTGGCGATGGCCTGCTTCTCGGGCGTCGAGAACTGTACGCCCTGCGTCTGCTGCCCGTCGCGCAACGTGGTGTCGTAGAGGTAGAGGCGTTCGCGGGTCATTTCAGGGCCTCGAGCTTGGCGGGGTCGACTCGGACGATTCCGAACTCCCAGATCGTTCCGCCGGGCACGTCCTTGATCGAGGACACCAGCCGCGGAAAGGACTCCCTTATCCGGTCGGCTCTCGGCAAAATCGCGGTTCTGCTTCGCCTCCACACGCCGATCGAGCAACGCATCGATCCTCGTGCCGTGACCTCCGGTGTCAACGCCGACACCCGGCCCACCGCTTTCAACGGAACGAAACCACTCGACCTCCTCGGCATCCGGCAATCCGACCAGCCGCATGGCGGCTTTCAGGTAGGGCGCTGACAGCGAGTTCATCTCGGTCAGCGCCAGATGCGTGTTCAGATCGTCGGCCAGCGCGGCGACGACGCGCGCGGGCACGACTTTGGCAGGTGCCACGCCATCGGTCTTGCGGAACCACGCGATCAGGCGCTTCTCGGCGTCCTCCCGCTTCTTCTCGGTCCAGTCCATCGGCTTGCGGTAATGCGTGGACAGGAACACGAAGCGGATCACCTCGCCCGGCACGCCCTTGTCCAGCAGGTCGCGCACGGTGAAGAAGTTGCCAAGCGATTTCGACATCTTCTTGCCGTCGACCTGCAGCATCTCGTTGTGCATCCAGATCCGGGCGAAATCGCCCTCGGGGTGGGCGCATTTCGACTGGGCGATCTCGTTCTCGTGGTGCGGGAACTGCAGATCGATCCCGCCGCCGTGGATGTCGAAGCTGTCGCCCAGGATCGCCTGGCTCATGGCCGAGCATTCGATGTGCCAGTCCGGGCCGCCCCCGGCCCCAGGGGCTGTCCCAGCCGGGCTGGTCGGGGGTGGAGGGCTTCCACAGCACGAAATCCATCGGGTCGCGCTTGTAGGGCGCGACCTCGACCCGCGCGCCGGCGATCATGTCATCCACCGACCGGCCCGAGAGCGCGCCGTACTCGGCATAGCTCTTCACCGAGAACAGCACATGCCCCTCGGCCTCGTAGGCATGGCCCCGAGCGACCAGCGTCTCGATCATCGCGACCATCTGCGGGATGAAGGCGGTGGCGTGCGGCTCGATATCCGGTGGCAGGATGCCAAGCGCGGCCATGTCCTCGTGAAACCAGGCCTCGGTCGTCGCGGTCAGCTCGTCGATGCCGATTCCGCGTTCGGCCGCGCGGTCGATGATCTTGTCCTCGACGTCGGTGATGTTGCGCACATATGTGACGTTCCCGGCCCCGTAGACATGGCGCAGAAGCCGGCTCAGCACGTCGAACACCACCGCAGGCCGGGCGTTGCCCAGGTGCGCGCGGTCATAGACCGTGGGGCCGCAGACATACATCGAGACCTTCCCCGGGATCACCGTGGGGTCCAGCGGGTCCTTGCGCCGGGTCTTCGTGTTCCAAAGCCTGATCTCGGAAGTGGAGTCGGTCATGGGCCGTCCTTCGGGTCGGGTGCCCGCGGGCCTTAGCGTGATCTTTCTGTCAGGAAAAGAGGACCGGCCCGCGCGACATGTGTCAGCGGATAATGCAGCAGCGGATGATGATGCGCTCGGTCGTCATGAGGTGTCGTCTAGCAGAGGCCGCCCCCCGGGTCCAGCGCCCTGCCATGCTGCGATGTCGTTTCACTCTGGCCTTCCGGCGCAGTGCAGGCTAGCAGGCGCGCAACCCCCGAACGGATTGTCCCCATGACCCTGCGCAACATCGCCATCATCGCCCATGTCGACCACGGCAAGACGACGCTTGTCGATGAGCTTCTCAAACAGTCGGGCGCCTTTCGCGTCGGACAGGCCGTCGCCGAGCGTGCGATGGATTCCAACGACATCGAACGCGAGCGCGGGATCACCATTCTGGCCAAGGCCACGAGTGTCGAGTGGAAGGGCACGCGCATCAACATCGTCGACACGCCCGGCCACGCCGATTTCGGCGGCGAGGTCGAGCGCATCCTGAGCATGGTCGACGGCGTGGTCCTTCTGGTCGACGCCGCCGAAGGACCGATGCCGCAGACCAAGTTCGTGACCTCGAAGGCGCTGGCGCTGGGGCTTCGGCCCATCGTGGTGCTCAACAAGGTCGACAAGCCCGACGCCGAGCCCGACCGCGCCCTGAACGAGGTGTTCGACCTTTTCGCGGCGCTCGACGCCGACGAGGACCAGCTCGACTTTCCGCATCTCTACGCCTCGGGGCGCGCCGGCTGGGCCGACGAGGACCTGGACGGGCCGCGCAAGGACCTGTCGGCGCTGTTCAATCTGATCGTCGCCCATGTGCCGCCCCCGCGCCAGGCCAGCCACAAGGACGAACCGTTCCGCATGCTGGCCACCACCCTGGGCGCCGACCCGTTCATCGGCCGCATCCTGACGGGCCGGGTCGAAAGCGGGCGGCTGAAGACAGGCGCCACGGTGCAGGCGATCAGCCGCATCGGACAGAAGATCGAACAGTTCCGCGTCACCCGGATCATGGCCTTCCGCGGCCTTGGCCAGCAGGCCATCGACGAGGCCGAAGCCGGCGACATCGTGACCATCGCCGGCATGTCGAAGGCCACGGTGTCCGACACGCTGGCGGCGCTGGCGGTGGACGAGCCCCTGCCCGCCCAGCCGATCGACCCGCCGACGATCTCGGTCACCTTCGGCATCAACGACAGCCCGCTCGCGGGGCGCGACGGCAAGAAGGTGCAGTCGCGCGTCATCCGTGAACGGCTGATGAAAGAGGCCGAATCGAACGTCGCCATCAAGGTCTCGGACACGCCGGGCGGCGAGGCGTTCGACGTCGCGGGTCGCGGCGAATTGCAGATGGGCGTGCTGATCGAGAACATGCGCCGCGAAGGGTTCGAACTGTCGATCTCGCGCCCGCAGGTCATCCTGCGCGAGGTCGACGGCCAGAAGCTCGAACCGATCGAGGAAGTCACGATCGACGTCGACGACGACTACACCGGCGCGGTGATCGAGAAGATCACCGGCACGCGGCGTGGCGACCTGGTCGAGATGAAGCCCGCGGGCGCCGGCAAGACCCGGATCATCGCGCATGTGCCGTCGCGCGGGCTGATCGGCTATCACGGCGAATTCCTGACCGACACGCGCGGCACCGGCGTGCTGAACCGCGTCTTTCACAGCTGGGCGCCCTTCAAGGGGCCGATCCCGGGACGCCGCGCGGGCGTCCTGATCTCGATGGAAGACGGGGTGTCGGTGGCCTATGCGCTCTGGAACCTCGAGGACCGGGGCCGGATGTTCATCGGCGCGCAGGAGCCGATCTACCAGGGCATGATCATCGGCGAGCACAGCCGCGACAACGACCTCGAGGTGAACCCGCTCAAGGGCAAGAAGCTGACCAACGTGCGCGCCTCGGGCACGGACGAGGCCGTGCGGCTGACCACGCCGATCACCATGTCGCTTGAACAGGCCATCGCCTATATCGACGACGACGAACTGGTCGAGGTCACGCCGAACGCGATCCGCCTGCGCAAGCGCTATCTCGACCCGCACGAGCGCAAGCGGCAGTCGCGGTCGGACGGTTAGCGAGGGCTGCGAGGGGCCAGCCCCTCGCGCTCCTCCGACTATGTCCAACCGGTATTTCTCACCAGAAGAAGCAGACCGTCACTCGTCATACTCGACGATGACCAGTTCGCGTTCAGATGCCCCCTTGGCGTGGCCCAACGCCTCCTGGTAGCGGGCAGACCGATAGCAGGCCTCGGCGGCTTCGAGCGAGGGGAAGCGGGCAACCACGTTGCGCGGCCGGTCCGGCCCTTCGAGCTGCACGTAGCGACCGCCACGGGCGATGAACTCGCCCCCGTGCTCGGCGATGGCCTCGGTGGCGATCTTGGCGTATCGGCCATAGGCCTCGTCATCCGTGACCTTGACGTGGGCGATCCAGAAAGCCGGCATGTGCTATCCCTCCAGCAGGCGTTCGGCCGCCGCGATGGCCGCAGCGGCGTTCCGGGCGCTCTTGGCGCCCCCCTGGGCCAGGTCCGGGCGCCCGCCCCCGCCCTTGCCGCCAAGCGCCTCGACCGCCGCGCGCACCAGATCCACGGCCGAGACGCGGTCGGTCATGTCCGGCGTGACGCCGCCCGCGACCGCGGCCTTGCCCTCGGCCTCGCTGATCAGAAGAACCACGCCGCTGCCCACGCGCGCCTTGAGGGCGTCGATCAGCGCCGGGCAGGTCGCGCCCCGGGACATCGTCGAGAACCTGCGACAGGAACGCGATACCGTTCACCGCCTTGGGCGTCTCGGCCCCGTCGGCACCACCGCCGCCCAGGGCAAGCTTGCGCCGCAGATCGGACACTTCGGTCTGTAGTGCCCGGCGGTCGTCGAGCAACGCGCGCACGCGGTCGGGGGTGTCCTCGGGACGGGTCTTGAGTACGGCGGCGACCTCGGACAGGCGCCGTTCCTGCCCCGTCAGATGGTCGAGCGCGGCCTGACCGGTCAGGGCCTCGATCCGGCGCACCCCGGCTGACGAGGCGCTTTCGCCCAGCATCACCAGAAGGCCGATCTCGCCCGTGCGGCTGACATGGGTGCCGCCGCAGAGCTCGATCGAATAGGTCTGTCCCTTCAGGCCCTTGCCGGTCGGGGCCTGGCCCATCGAGACCACGCGCACCTCGTCACCGTATTTCTCGCCGAAGAGCGCCTGCGCCCCGATGGCGCGGGCATCGTCTGGCGTCATGATCCGGGTTTCGACCGGAGCGTTCTGACGAATGAAGGCGTTGACCTCGGCCTCGACGCGCGCGATTTCGTCGGCCGTCATCGCCGCCGAATGACTGAAATCGAAGCGCAGACGGTCGGGCGCGTTCAGCGACCCGCGCTGCGCCACATGATCGCCAAGCGCCTGGCGCAAAGCCTCGTGCAGCAGGTGGGTCGCCGAGTGGTTCGCGCGGATCGACTGGCGGCGATCGTGGTCGACTTCGAGTTCGGCCCCGGTCGCGACCTCGATCGTGCCTTCGGTAACTTCCGCAAAATGTATGGTCACGCCGGCCGTTCTGCGCGTGTCGGTGATCCGAGCCGCCCCGGTCTCGGTCCGCATCAGCCCGGTATCGCCAACCTGGCCGCCCGCCTCGGCGTAGAACGGCGTCTGGTTGAGCACGACCTGCACGGTATCGCCTGCCGACGCCTGCTTCACCTCGGCGCCATCGCGCACGATCGCCAGGATCTGGCCTTCGGCGACTTCGGTCTCGTAGCCGAGGAATTCGGTCCCGCCTGCGCGGTCGGCCACATCGAACCAGATCGCGGAATCGGCGGTTTCGCCCGACCCTGCCCAGGCCGCGCGGGCCTTGGCCTTCTGTTCGGCCATCGCGGCCTCGAAGCCCGACACATCCACACCGCGGCCCATCTCGCGCAGGGCGTCCTGCGTCAGGTCGAGCGGGAACCCGAAGGTGTCGTAGAGCTTGAACGCCGCCGCGCCGGGAAGGTCGCTACCATCGGGAAGCTGGTCGAGTTCCTCGTCCAGGATCCGCAGTCCGCGATCGAGCGTTTCGCGGAACCGCGTCTCCTCCAGCCGCAGGGTTTCCTCGATCAGCGGCTGGGCCCGGCCAAGCTCGGGGTAGGCCTGCCCCATCTGCGACACGAGCGCCGGCACAAGCCGGTGCATCAGCGGATCGGCCGCACCCAGCAGATGGGCATGGCGCATCGCCCGCCGCATGATCCGGCGCAGGACGTAGCCGCGGCCATCACTTGAGGGCATCACGCCATCGGCGATGAGGAAGCTGGTGGACCGCAGATGATCCGCGATCACCCGGTGGTGGAAACGGCGCGGACCGTCGGGATCGGTGCTGGTGGCATGGGCACAGGCCTCGATCAGGGCGCGCATCAGGTCGGTGTCGTAATTGTCGTGCTTGCCTTGCAGCAGCGCGCCGATCCGCTCAAGCCCCATGCCGGTGTCGATCGACTGTGCGCCAAGCTCGCGCCGCGTGCCGTCCTCGAACTGCTCGTACTGCATGAAGACGAGGTTCCAGATCTCGATGAACCGGTCGCCATCCTCATCCGGGCTGCCAGGCGGGCCGCCGAGGATATGATCGCCGTGATCGTAGAAGATCTCGGACGACGGGCCGCACGGGCCGGTGGGCCCCATCATCCAGAAATTGTCGTCGGTGGCGATGCGGATGATGCGGTCGTCCGGCAGGCCCGCGTATCTCTTCCAGATGTCCGCGGCCTCGTCGTCGGTGTGGTAGACCGTCACCAGCAGCCGGTTCTTGTCGATCCCGAATTCCTTGGTGATCAGATCCCAGGCGAAGGGGATCGCCTCTTCCTTGAAGTAATCGCCGAACGAGAAATTGCCCAACATCTCGAAGAAGGTGTGGTGCCGCGCGGTGTAGCCGACGTTGTCGAGATCGTTGTGCTTTCCACCCGCCCGCACGCATTTCTGCGCGGTCGTGGCGCGGGAATAATCGCGGTGCTCCACCCCGGTGAAGACATTCTTGAACTGCACCATGCCCGAGTTGACGAACATCAGGGTCGGGTCATTGCGGGGCACCAAAGGAGAGCTGTCGACGACGCGGTGATCGTTCTTCTCGAAGAACCCCAGGAAGGTCGAGCGGATATCGTTCAGGCTTGTCATGGGCTGGGTTCCCGGGTCAGTCAGGCGCGAGGACGTGTGTTATCGCCTTGCGGAAACCCTGTCCACAGTCCTTGCGTGCACGGCCTGCCAGCGGGGCATCAGCGCAGATGATGGAAGCATTTGAAAGCGATGCGCCAGCGCCCCTCCTCGAGCAGCAGGGTCAGCGTGTCGCGGAACCGCTCACCCGCGAAGATATTCGTGACGATGGCCACGGCGGTGTCGCCCGAACGCCGAAGCAACTCGATCTCCCAGGGTGGACGCGGGGCGCTTCGGTCCAGCGCATCGGCGGCGCATGCGGCGGCGAACTCCGCGACATCCTGCCATTCGAGTACACCGTCGAAATGGCCGACCGACGCAGCACGCGGATGGAAGGCCGCCGTCAAGAGACGGGCGTCGCCATAGGTCATGCCGATGACATAGTCCTCGACGGTCTTTCGGATCTTGGCGGTCTCCGCGATGTTCATCGCAGGCCCCTGCTCGGATCAGGGGTGAATGAGGGCGGGGTTGCTCCGGCCTGTCAGGCGAAAAAACCACCTGTGCAACGGGGCGCAGCTTGCACCGCGCCCCGTTGCACTGACCCTAGAAAATGGGCGTGTCAGTCTTCCAGAATTGCCGGTTCATCGCCGTCGCCACCGCTCATGTCGAAGTCGAGACCGTGAGCCGCGCGGATCTTGTCCTCGATCGCCAGGGAGATGGCGGCGTTGTCCCGCAGGAACTGCTTGGCATTCTCGCGCCCCTGCCCGATCCGCTCGTCCCCGTAGGAGAACCAGCTGCCCGACTTCTCGACCACGCCGGCCTTGACCCCGAGATCGAGCAGCTCGCCCGTCTTGGATATCCCTTCGCCGTACATGATGTCGAACTCGACCTGCTTGAACGGCGGCGCGACCTTGTTCTTGACGACCTTCACGCGGGTGGTGTTGCCCACGACCTCGTCACGATCCTTGATCGACCCGATGCGGCGAATGTCGAGCCGGACCGACGCGTAGAACTTGAGCGCATTGCCGCCCGATGTCGTTTCGGGGCTGCCGAACATGACGCCGATCTTCATGCGGATCTGGTTGATGAAGATCACCATGCAGTTCGATCGGCTGATCGAGGCGGTGAGCTTGCGCATCGCCTGGCTCATCAGACGGGCCTGGGCGCCAACCTGTGCATCACCCATGTCGCCCTCAAGCTCGGCCTTGGGGGTCAGGGCGGCCACCGAATTGATCACCACCATGCTTACCGCGCCCGACCGGACCAGCGTGTCGGTGATCTCGAGCGCCTGCTCGCCGGTGTCGGGCTGGGAGATCAGAAGCTCGTCAAGGTTCACGCCCAGCTTGCGCGCGTAAAGCGGATCGAGCGCGTGTTCGGCATCGACGAAGGCGCAGACGCCGCCCTTCTTCTGCTCTTCGGCCACGCAATGAAGCGTGAGCGTCGTCTTGCCCGAGGATTCGGGTCCATAGATCTCGATGATGCGGCCCTTGGGCAGTCCGCCGATCCCGAGGGCGATATCGAGGCCGAGCGATCCGGTCGAGGTCGATTCGATTTCCTGGGCGGGATTGTCCGCGCCGAGGCGCATGATCGAGCCCTTGCCGAACTGCCGTTCGATCTGTGCCAGCGCCGAGTCGAGCGCCTTCTCCTTGTCGCTGGTCCGCTTGTCGGTCATGTCGAGAATGCTTGCCGTCGCCATCGTCCTGATCCTTATTCCACACCCGCCCGAGGGCGGCAATGACTGCCTTTGTTCGCCTCTTGTTCTCGTCGAGTCTTATGAGATCAAACCGCGAACATGGCAACAGTTTTCTTCAACTGCGATGAAACGCGGGAATCGGTTAAGAAGGCGTTAGCGCGGTTGCTTTCGGTTCGGAAGGGATTGATCCGGCGCTGGAAACCGTCGGGCGCAGGGGCCCCCCGGACCTCGCAGGTCGTTTCCCCGGGGGCACGCGCCTAGTGAAGCTGCGCCTGCACCGTCTCGGTCAGCTGCGACAGCGAAAAGGGCTTGGGAAGGAAGACCGAGTTCGGTATCCGGGCCTGGTTATCGGCAAAGCTGTCCTCGGCATAGCCCGAAACGAAGACCACACGCGTTCCGGGCCGGCTTTCAAGGGCCTTCCGCACCCAGCTCGGACCGTCCATGCCCGGCATGATGACATCGGTCACGAAGATATCGATCGTCAATGCCTCGTTTTCGAGAGTGCGCAGCGCATCCTCGGCATTCTCCGCCTCGATTACTGTATAGCCACGCATCCGCAGCGCCCGCGACGCGAAGGCGCGTACCGGGGCCTCGTCCTCGACCAGCAGGATGACGCCGTCGCCTTGGAAGGCGGCCATGGGGCGCGGCAAGGGGACGGCGGATTCGGATGGCGCCTCATCGATCTTTTCGTGTGCCGGGAAATAGAGGGTGAAGGCGGTCCCCTGCCCGACCACGCTGTCGGCGAAGATGAACCCGCCGGTCTGCTTCACGATGCCGTAAGCGGTCGACAGCCCCAGACCTGTGCCCTCGCCGGTCTTCTTGGTGGTGAAGAAGGGTTCGAAGATCTTTGGAAGCTGGTCCGCCGGGATGCCGGTGCCCTGATCCTCGACCCGGACGACGACATAGGCCCCCGCCGGCACCTCGGCGCGGTTGCGGCGCAAGGGGGCATCGAGGAATTCCATGCGGGTCTCGATGGTGACGGTGCCGCCCTCGGGCATGGCGTCGCGCGCATTGACCACAAGGTTCATCAGGACCTGTTCGAGCTGCCGCTTGTCGGCCCGTACCATCAGGAGTGCGGGATCGTGCACCAGCGAAAGCGAGACCTTTTCGCCCACCAGACGGTTCAGAAGATGGGTGAGGTCCGACAGGGTGTCGCGCAGGTCCAGCGGCTCGGGGCGCAGGTTCTGCTTGCGCGAAAAGGCCAGAAGCTGCCCAACAAGGCTGGCCGCGCGGTTGGCGTTCTGGTGGATCTGCACCAGGTCGCCGTACTCGGGGTCGCCTTCGTCGTGGCGCAAGAGCAAGAGGTCGCAATGGCCGCTGATCGCGGTCAGCAGATTGTTGAAGTCATGTGCGACCCCGCCTGCAAGCTGGCCGATCGCCTGCATCTTCTGGCTTTGCACGAATTGCGCCTCGAGGGTCTTGAGCTCGGTCGCGTCGTTCAGAACGGCCACGAGGCTCGTCTCGTCGTCCTCGTCGATACGGCCCAGGGTGATCTGGAGAAAGACGTCCTGATCGGGGGACTTCGCGCGGACAAGCTCGGCGCGGTGCAGGCCGTGTCCGCCGGCGGCGTCGGCCATCCAGTCGGCGACCGAGCGTCCAAGCCCCTCGAGAAGGTCCGAAAGCGGCGTGCCTGCCGGTGCGGAATGCGACAGGAGATCGCGCGCAAGGCGGTTGGCCATCTGCACCGTGCCGTCGCTGGCGAGCTTCAGCATCGGCACCGGCAAGGCGTCGAAGAACTGCCATCCGGCGGCTCCGCGTTCGGCCATCACCGGAAGCAGGTAAAGCTCGCGCCGGCCCGCGGCGCTTTCGATCTGAAGCACGGTGCTGCGCACCGGACCGGCCAGGGCCGCGATCTCGTGGACGTCGCCCGGCCGGAGCGGCAGGTCGTTCACGATCCGGTCGAGCGCGTTTTCGCGGCCGCCGATCAGACGGCGCAGCGCCTCGTTCATGAAGAGGACCGTGCCCGATTTCGATACCGTCAGCATCGGCAGGCTGATGCCCTCCCCGCCCCGGCTCGCGCCGACACGCTCGGCAATATCCTCGAGCCGCCAGAGAAACCCATCCTGCCCGATCTCGTGCACCGAAAGCCGGACGTGACCGCGCCGCATCACCACGTCCTCGCGGGCCGAGCCCTTGGCCGCCGCCGCCGACTGGAGCCGGTGGAGAACAGCCGCGGGCGATGCGAAATAGTCGCCCAGCACCGCCACCAGCGTCGCGCCGTCGCGTTCGCCGAAGCGTTCCTGCGCTGCACGGTTCTGGTAGCCGATGAGTCCCTCGGAATCGGTGGTGAAGCTGGGCGAGGCGTCGCGCTCGACAAAGCGGGACACCGCGTGAAAAAGCTGCGCGCGCGCCGTCCTGCGGCGATAGCCGACAAGCAGGATGACGCAGGCAAGCGCCAGAACCCCGGCCGCCGCGGCCCAGAGCAGCCGGCCGGCGAGGTCCCAGGGTACAAGCCCCCCGGCCACCGCCAGCACGGCAGCGGCGCCGGCGAGGTAAAGCGTTTGCGGCGCGATGCGGAACGCGGGCCGGACGAGAAGATGCGGAGATGGTGCCTGATGTGGCACGAGCGTCCCCCTTCAGACGATTCGTGTTTGCACCATTTCGGATGCCAATCGTTAAACCCCGCTTAAGTCTGGCGGATGTTCAACTTTCGGTTGTAATTATTGGATCTGTCAACACGCAAGGATGGAAAGCCCGAAGCCGTCCCCGCCGTCGAGCGGCGTCCAGCGCCGCTGAAGCAACACGCGCCATCCCGGTGTCCGGGCGATGAAGGCCGCGACCTGATCCTCATTCTCGGCCCGAAGCAGCGAACAGGTGACATAGGCCAGCCGCCCGCCCGGTGCTGCCAGCGGGGCCGCAGCATCGAGGATTTCGGCCTGCAGCCCGCACAGGCGGTCCAGGGCCTCCGGAGACAGGGTCCATTTCGCCTCGGGCTGACGGCGCCAGGCTCCGCTGCCCGAACAGGGCACATCGCAGAGCACCAGGTCGAACGGGCCCGCGCCCTTCAGCGCCGGCCCCGCCACCCTGTCGATCACGACGTCTGCCCGCCGGGCGCGTTCGGGCAGGTCGTTCATGCGTCTTGGGTCGGCGTCATGGGCGATGACCGGGCCCCAGCCCGCCGCGGCAAGGGCGAGGCTCTTGCCGCCGCCGCCGGCGCAATAGTCGAGAACGCGGCGCCGCCGGCGAAGGGATGCCCAGCGTTTCGATCACGGCCTGCGAGGCCGCATCCTGCAACTCGACCAGTCCCTCGCGATAGGCACGCGCATCCCGGATTCGCCGCGCCCCTTCGGTGACCTGCAGGGCGGTCTGCGCCAGCGGGTGCGGGTCGGTCCGAATCCCGTCCTGCGCCAGAACCGCCCGAGCTTCCTCGCGTCCGATCCGCGCAGCGTTCACCCTCAGAAACACAGGCGCGCGCGACCGCAGGGCGTCCATCACCGGGGCGAACTCGGACCCGAGGCTTGTCCGCAGCGCCGGAACCAGCCAGTCGGGGCAGTCGAGACGCTCGGCCTCGTCGAGGTCGTCCCAGGGCCGGCCGGCGGCGGCCTCGTCCGCCGTCAGAGGTGCCGGGGCGAAGCGGTCGCCGGTGAACAGGGACGCCGGGTCCACGCCCGCCGCCCGCAGCGACCCCAGCATGAGCGCGCGACCCGTCATGCCGCCCCCCAGGGCGGCGAAGGACCGACGGCAGCGCAGTGCGTCAAAGACATGGTCGCGGACCGCCGCGCGGTCGCCCGACCCCGCGAACCGGCTGCGGCGGGCCCAGTTGGTCAGGGACTGCTCGGCCGGGCGCCCGGAGGCCACTTCGTCAAGCACGTCGATGGCAGCCTGAAAACGGGCCGCAGGGGTCATGCGAGGACCTCACATGGCCCGGTAGTTCGGGCTTTCGCGGGTGATCTGCACGTCATGGACATGGCTTTCCTTCAGTCCCGCGCCGGTGATCTTGACGAAGGTGCAGCGCGTCCGCATCTCGTCCACCGTCGCGCAGCCGGTATAGCCCATCGCGGCGCGCAGCCCGCCCACCATCTGGTGCATGACCGTGGCGACCGGGCCCTTGTAGGGAACCTGGCCCTCGATGCCTTCGGGAACGAGCTTGTCCGAGGCCGCATCGGACTGGAAATACCGGTCGGCCGAGCCGCGGGCCATCGCCCCAAGACTTCCCATGCCGCGGTAACTCTTGAAGCTACGGCCCTGAAAAAGAATGACTTCTCCGGGGCTTTCCTCGGTGCCCGCGATCATGCTTCCCACCATCGCACAATGCGCGCCCGCGGCGATTGCCTTGGCGAAATCGCCCGAATACTTGATGCCGCCATCGGCGATGATCGGCACGTCGCCGGCTGCCGCGGCACAATCCATGATCGCGGTCAGCTGCGGGACGCCCACGCCGGCGACCATCCGCGTGGTGCAGATCGACCCCGGCCCGATGCCCACCTTGACCGCGTCCGCGCCCGCGTCGATCAGCGCGCGCACCGCCTCGCCCGTGGCGACGTTGCCCGCGATGATCTGCACCTCGTTCGACAGCGTCTTGGCGCGACGGACAGCCTCGGCAACCCCTTCGGAATGCCCGTGGGCGGTGTCGATGACGACGATGTCGACGCCCGCATCGACCAGCGCCTCCGAACGCTCGAAGCCCTTGTCGCCCACGGTCGAGGCGGCGGCGACGCGCAGCCGGCCAAGGTGGTCCTTGCAGGCGACCGGGTTGAGCACGGCCTGTTCGGTGTCCTTCAGCGTCAGCAAGCCCGGTAAGCTTGCCCTTGCCGTCGGTCACCAGCAGCTTCTCGATCCGCCGCGCCTTCATCAGGCTTTTGGCCTCGTCGAGGTCGGCGGGTTCGGTCAGGACCGCCAGATTGTCCGAGGTCATCATCACCCGCACCGGCGTGTCGTCCGAGGTGGCGAAGCGCATGTCGCGGTTGGTGACGATGCCAACGACGCGGCGGGTCTCGTCGACGACCGGGAAGCCGGTGACCTTGTAGCGTTCCTGCAGCGCCTTGGCGTCGGCCAGCGTCTGGTCGGGCGTCAGCGTGATCGGGTTGTAGACGATGCCCGAGACGAAGCGCTTGACGCGCCGGACCTCACGGGCCTGTTCCTCGACGTTCGAGGTTCCTGTGGATGACCCCCAGCCCCCCGGCCTGCGCCATGGCGATGGCCATCCGCGCTTCGGTGACAGTGTCCATCGCGGAACTGATCAGCGGGATATTCATGGCGATGTCGCGCGTCACGCGCGTGCGGGTATCGGCTGTGGACGGCAGCACGCTGGACGCGGCCGGAACGAGCAGAACGTCGTCGAAGGTCAGAGCCTCGCGAATCTCCATGGGGCAGCTCCTCGGGAGGGTTCGTCTGGCGCTTCCCTATTTCATGTTTCGCCGCACCGCAAAACCCCAATTCGCGGGCCGGACGGACCGGCCCACAAGATTTTGCGCCGGGATCGCCTGCGCGGTCAGCGGTGACGCAGCGAGACGCCGTTCGCGAAGAGATGAACCTTGTCCGGAGCCGCGCCGAGACGGACGACCGATCCGCGCACGTCCTTGTGGATGCCCGGAAGCTTGGCGATGACCGGGTCATCCCCGCCGGCGGCCATGAAGTAGAGAAGCGTCACTTCGCCAAGCGCCTCGACGATATCCACGTTGCCCTCGTAGACGAAGATGTCGTCCGTGGTCTCGACAAAATCCTCGGGGCGCACACCGACCTTGACCTTGAGGCCCTGGTCCGCGTCCGTGGTCGGCACGTCCGATACGATCGTCCCGCCGCCTTCCAGCGTGACCGTGGTCTGTGCGCCGGTTTTCACGACCTCGCCCGGCAGCAGGTTCATCGAGGGCGACCCGATGAACTGCGCCACGAATTCGCTGTTTGGCGACTGGTAAAGCTCAAGCGGGCTGCCGACCTGCGCGATGCCCTTGTTCGCCAGCACGACGATGCGTGTCGCCAGCGTCATCGCCTCGACCTGGTCATGCGTGACATAGACCATCGTCGAGTCCGGCATCGCCTCCTTCAGCTGGGCGATCTCGATCCGCGTGGCCACGCGCAGCGCCGCGTCGAGGTTCGACAGCGGTTCGTCGAACAGATAGACCTTCGGGTCGCGCACGATCGACCGGCCGATGGCCACCCGCTGACGCTGCCCGCCCGACAGCGCCTTGGGCAGGCGGTCGAGGTATTCGGTCAGTTGGAGCTTGTCGGCCGCCGCCCGGACCGCCTTGTCGATCTCGTCGTTCGATTTCTTCGCAAGACGCAGCGCGAAGGCCATGTTGTCATAGACGCTCATGTGCGGATAAAGCGCGTAGGACTGGAACACCATCGCGATGCCGCGCTGCGAGGGCGGCACGTCGTTCACCACGACGCCGTCGATCTCGAGCGTACCGGCCGTGATCTTCTCGAGCCCCGCGATCATCCGGAGAAGCGTGGACTTGCCGCAGCCCGACGGCCCGACGAAGACGATCAGCTCCCCGGTTTCGATGTCGAGATTGATGTCCTTGAGCACCTCGACCGTGCCGCCGTAGGATTTTCCGACATTGGTGAGTTTGAGATCGGCCATCCTCGTCTCCTCCCTCCGCGCTTTGGCGGTTCGTTCCGTTTGTTGTTATTCCCTGCCCGTCTCGTCGAGCGCGAAGAACGCGCTGAAGGGCGGCAGCGTCACCCCCGTCTCGGTCGTGAACGCCCTGAAGGGCGCGCCCTTGTCCTGGCGCCACTGGCCTTCGGGCAGGGGCAGCTGCAGCTCTTCCCCGGACATGTTGAAGACGCACAGCATCCGGGTGTCGCCCGAAGCGCGGATGAACGCCACCAGGTCTTCGCGCGCCGCGACAGGGGTGTAGCTGCCCGAGCGCAGAACCGGATGGGCCTGCCGGAAGGCGATCATGTCCCGGTAGAACGCCATCGTCGAGCCAGGGTCGTTGACCTGCTGCATGACCGATCGCGGCAGATGCTCCATCGCCACGGGAAGCCAGGGCTTGGCATCGGTGAAGCCGCCGTTCTGGTTGTCCGTCACCCAGGGCATCGGCGTGCGGCACCCGTCGCGGCCCTTGAACTTGGGCCAGAACTGGATGCCGTAGGGATCCTGCAGGTCCTCGAAGGCGACATAGGCCTCGGTCAGGCCAAGCTCTTCGCCCTGGTAGAGGCAGACCGAACCACGCAGCGACAGAAGCAGCGCCGCGTAAAGCCGCCGCGCCTCTTCGGTCAGGTTCCAGCGCGACGCGTGCCGGACGACGTCATGGTTCGAGAAGGCCCAGCATGCCCAGCCGTCGCCGATCGAATTCTCGAACATGTCCAGCACCTCGGCCACGCGCTTGCCGGTGGGCGGCGTCGCCGACAGGAAGGCGAAGTCATAGCACATGTGGACCTTGTCGTTGCCCGAGGTGTATTGCGCCTGGATCTCCATTCCGCGCTGCGCATCGCCGACCTCGCCCACCGCCGTCGCGCCGGGGAACTTGTCGAGGACCGCGCGGAACCGCTTGAGGAACTCGAGGTTCTCGGGACGGTTCTTGTCGTAGAGATGTTCCTGCCAATTGTAGGGGTTCACGCTGGGCGCGATCGAGTCGTTGCGCCGCTCGGGTGCCAGCGGCGGGTTGTCGCGCAGTTCGGGGTCGTGGAAGTAGAAGTTGATGGTGTCGAGCCGGAAGCCATCGACCCCCCGTTCCAGCCAGAACTGCACGATATCCAGCAACTCTTGCTGGACCTGCGGGTTGTGCAGGTTGATGTCCGGCTGCACCGACAGGAAGTTGTGCATGTAGTACTGCATCCGCTCGCCGTCCCACTGCCAGGCCGATCCGCCGAAGATCGACAGCCAGTTGTTGGGCGGCGACCCGTCGGGCTTGGCGTCCGCCCAGACGTACCAGTCGGCCTTGGCATTGTCGCGGCTCGACCGGCTTTCCTTGAACCAGGGATGCTCGGACGACGAATGGCTGAGCACCAGGTCGATCAGCACCTTGAGGCCCAGCTCATGCGCCCGATGGATCAGCGCATCGAAATCGCCCAGCGTGCCGAACATCGGATCGACATCGCGGTAGTCGCTGACGTCATAGCCGAAGTCCTTCATCGGGGAGCGGAAGAAGGGCGAGATCCAGATGGCGTCCACGCCAAGGTCGGCCACATGCGGCAGGCGGTGGATGATGCCGGCCAGATCGCCGATTCCGTCGCCGTTCGAGTCCTGGAACGAGCGCGGGTAGATCTGGTAGATCACCGCACCCCGCCACCAGTCGGGGTCGGCAGTGATCTTCGGTTCGGGTTCGATATAGGGATCGAGAAAGTTCATCGGGATCTCTTACTTTACGGACCCTGCAAGCAGGCCGCGGACGAGGTAGCGTTGCATCGCGAAGAAAACCGCTAGCGGCACCGCGATAGAGACGAAGGCGGCGGTGGCCAGGATCTCCCAGTTGCCGCCGCGGGTGCCCAGAAGCTCGACGATCTGGTTGGTCATCACCGTGGTCGACCCGGTCGCGTCGATCAGGAAGACCTTGGCGACCAGAAGATCGTTCCATGTCCACAGGAACTGGAAGATCGCGAAGGAGGCGAGCGCGGGAAAGCTCAGCGGCAGGATGATCTTCGTGAAGATCTGGAAGTCGGTGGCGCCGTCGACCTTGGCGTTCTCGATGATGTCGCGCGGCAGGCCGACCATGTAGTTGCGCAGAAGATAGATCGCCAGCGGCAGCCCGAAGCCGGTATGCGCCAGCCAGACCCCAAGGTATCCCTTGCCGATCCCGATCCCCAGATGAAGCCGGAGGAGCGGGATCAGGGCAAGCTGCAGCGGCACGACCAGAAGCGCCACCACGGCGGCGATCAGAAGCGCGCGGCCCGGAAAGTCCATCCAGGCCAGCGCATAGGCCGCGAAGGCCGCGATCAGGATGGGAATGATCGTCGCCGGGATCGTGACCGTCAGCGTGTTGAAGAAGGCCTTGGCCATGTTGTCCTGCCCCGAGCCGCTGAACAGGATCGTGCCGTAGTTCCGCAAGGTGAATTCGGGTGGCGTCTCCGCGGTCACGAAGATCCGCTGGCCGCGCGCGCCGGGTTCCTCGGTGCTGGTGAAGCGATAGCTGCCGTCGGCGTTCAGCACGAAGGTCTCGCCATCGCCGGGCTCGGACACCTCGCCGGGGGCGAAGGCGCCGATCGCGCGTGACGAGATTCCGTAGGACAGGATCGTCGCGGATGAAGACAGCGCGTCCTCGCCCTCGAAGAAATTGCCTTCGATGACCCAGAGATCCCCCTCCTGCACGGCTGCATCGCCGCTTCCGGTGCGGAGTTGAAGCGTCTGCTCGGTCGGGAAGAGCGAGGCCCACCATCCCGACGACGAAATCTGGTCGGCGGTCCGGAAGGACGACACCAGAAGGCCCACGGTCGGAAAGATCCACAGGAGGACAAGGGCCGCGACCGCGATGTGGACGGCCCATGTCAGGCCCGACTTGGTTCCGGCGATGTTATCCATCAGCGCATCTCCTTGCGGGCGTTGTAGACGTTCCAGATCAGGATCGGAGAGACGAGAACCATGATCACGATGGCGCTGGCCGACCCGACGCCCCAGTCATTCGCGCGGAAAAGCTTGTCGTACATGTAGTTGGCAAGCACCTGCGTCTCCCACTGGCCATTGGTCATCGCGAAGACGATGTCGAAGACCTTGAGCACGACCAGCGTGATCGTCGTCCAGACCACCACGATCGTCGGCATGATCTGGGGCACCTTGATCTTGAAGAAGATCTGCAGCGGCTTGGCGCCGTCGACGATGGCGGCCTCGATCGTTTCCTCGGGGATGCCGCGCAGCGCGGCCGACAGGATCACCATGGCGAAGCCGGTCTGGATCCAGATCAGAACCGCCATCAGGAAGAAGTTGTTCCAGAACGGCAGCGTCAGCCATTGCTGCGGCTCGCCATGGGGCGGCACGAAGGTGAAGAGCGCAAAGATCGAGACCGCCGATTTCCAGATCAGCCAGACCGAGGCGACCGCAACCAGAATGCGCAGCGGCAAGAGCCAGAGCGACCGGTCGGCCTCGCGATCCAGAAGCGCCTTGGCGAACAGCCAGCCGACATAGGCCACGATCGCCGCGAAGGCCAGGACGGCGATGGCAGGCAGGAGCCGCAGGAAGAGGAACGTCCAGATGCCGGGGTCGAACTGAAGCCAGACCGCGTTCAGCACGCCGATCTGCCCGGCGTCGGCCGGACGGGCGTCGTAGATCAGCTTGAAGATAACCGACGCGCCGACGAACGAGATCGCCATCGGCATGAAGACCAGCGACTTGGCGATGTTGCCCCAGCCGATCCGGTCGGTCAGCTGCGCTGCCAGAAGCCCGAAGGCAGTCGACGCGGCCGGCACCACGATCAGCCACATCATGTTGTTGCGGATGGCTTCCCAGAATTTCGCCTCCGAGAACATCTGCTCGTAATTGGCAAGGCCGACGAAGGCGCCACCCTGGCTTCGGTCGGTCAGCGACAGGCGCAGCGTCTCGACCACCGGATAGGCAAGGTAGAGCCCAAGCGCGAACATCGCAGGGAAAAGGAAGACCCAGGGCCGGATCTGGTTGGCGCGGGTGATGTTGCGCCCGGCGTTGGGACCCTTCGCGGGGAACAGGACCTTGTCGAGGAACTGGTTGGCGAAATAGAAATAGCCGATACAGCCGCCGACACCGATCGCGATGGTCAACAGGCCCTGCAGTGCTGGATGCATGGTCCCCTCCCTAAGAATGGCCGTTTTGGCCTTGGTGCGGGAAACCCGGCAATGCGCCGGATTTCCCGTTTGTTTTCAGGCTCTGGCGGCCCTTACTTCAACGCATCCCAGCTTGACTGGATCTCGCTGGCCACGGCCTGCGCATCCTTGCCGCCGGTGTAGTCGACCATGCCGGTCCAGAAGGTTCCGGCACCGACACCGCCGGGCATCAGGTCCGAGCCGTCGAAGCGGAACGTGGTGGCGTTCACGAGGATGTCCGCCTGTCCGCGCAGCGCGTCGTTGAGGTAGGTCTCGGCGTTCATGCCCTTGTGCGGCGACAGGAAGCCCGACTGCGCCCCGAACACCTCATGCGCCACCGGCAGCTTGAGGAACTCGAAGAAGGCGTTCGTGGCGTCCGACGGATCGGTGATCGCCAAAAGCGTGCCTCCGCCGAGAACCGGGTTGCCCAGATCCTTGTCGGCGTAGGACGGGAAGTAGAAGAAGTCCGCATCCACGCCGAACTCGGTTCCTTCGGGGAAGAAGGCCGGAACGAACGAGGCCTGGCGGTGCATGTAGCACTGGGGCGGCGACGAGAAGAGACCCTTGGGGCTGTCGCGGAAGTCGGTCGAGGCCACGGCCCCGGCGCCACCGGCGACCTTGGCGTCGTCGCCCACGAACCAGCCGAACTCCTCGATCGCGGCGACGACGCGCGGGTCGTCGAACGGGATCTCGTTGGTGGTCCACTGGTCATAGACCTCGGCCGGCTGCGTGCGCAGCATCAGGTCCTCGACCCAGTCGGTCGCGGGCCAGCCGGTCGCGGCACCCGACCCCAGACCAACGCACCAGGGCGTTTCGCCATCGGCGACGATCTGCTCGGTCAGGGCCTTGAGCTCTTCCATCGTGGTGGGGATTTCATATCCCGCGTCCTCGAAGTTCTCGGGGCTGTACCAGACAAGGCTCTTCACGTTCACGTTGTAGAAGAAGCCATACATATGGTCTTCGCCATCCGGGCCGGGGAAGGTGCCAAGGTCGACCCATGACTCGCCGGCGCCGTAGTTCTCGGCGACCCACTCCGCCATGCCATCGGGCAGAGGCGTCAGAAGACCCCGCGCGGCCATGTCGGCGGCAAGGCCGGGCTGCGGGAAGACCGCGATGTTCGGGGCGGCCCCCGCTTCGGCGTCGATCACGATCTGCTGTTCGAACGAATCCGAGCCGGTGTAGATCACGTCCGCGCCCGTAGCGGCCACGAAGTAGTCCACCACGCTGCGGAAGAAGTCGTCCTCCGGCTGAAGCCAGGGACCCGTGATGGTCACCTGCTGCCCGCTGAGGTCGGGCGCGGTTTCGGCCCATGCGGTATAGCTGTCCCAGCTGAATGGCCCGTCGCCCACGGCGAAGGTCAGATCCTGGGCGTGCGACGCGCCCGCGCACAGGGCCGCGATCGCCGCTCCGGCGTAAAGCGATTGTTTCATGAGTATCCTCCCGGTTCCACGCAACATGGTCGCGCTTTCATTCTGTCGAGCGCCTGAAAAACAGCCAAAGCGCTTTGGACGAGCGCACAGTTGCTGATGCGTCCGAACCTGTCAATCCGGCATTTCCCATTGTCCGACAGTGCTCCGAAATGCTGCACCTGCAATGCTGCAGGGCGGAAGAAGATGCCTTTGACCGATGCCTGCCACGCACCTAAAGTCGCGCATAATCCAAAGCGCTTTGAGGCCCGCGCAATGAATCTCAAGGAACTGGCCAGCGAGCTGGGACTGTCGCAGACCACGGTCAGCCGGGCGCTCAACGGCTACCCCGAGGTGGCCGAGATCACGCGCCGCCGCGTGGTCGATGCGGCCGACCGTCACAACTACCGACCCAACACGCGTGCACGGTCGCTGGCCACCGGCCGGACCATGGCGATCGGGCATGTGATCCCCCTGTCCACCAAGCATGAAATGCTGAATCCGATCTTCACGGATTTCATCGCGGGCGCGGGCGAGACCTACCACCGCAACGGCTATGACATGGTGCTTTCGGTCGTCAGCGATGGCGACGAGGCCAAGGTCTACCGCGAGCTTGCCGCCACCCACGGCGTCGATGGCGTGATCGTTCATGCCCCCAGAATCGCCGATCCGCGAATCGTGCTGCTCCAGCAGATCGGCCTGCCCTTCGTGGTTCACGGTCGCAGCACCTGCGGAGACGACGGCTACAGCTGGCTCGACGTCAACAACCGCCGCGCGTTCCGGCGCGCCACCGAGTTTCTCGTCGATCTCGGTCACCAACGCATTGCCCTGATCAACGGGATCGAGACAATGGATTTCGCTGCCCGACGGCGCGACGGCTATCTGCGCGGCCTTCGGGCGCGCGGCATCGCCCCCGAGGCCGACCTGATGACCAGCGACGAAATGACCGAGGGTTACGGCTTTCGCGCGGCACGGTCCCTGCTGGCCCGTCCCGATCCGCCGACCGCCTTTCTCGTGTCGTCGATCATCCCCGCGATCGGGGTGCGGCGCGCCATCGAGGCGGCCGGCCTTCGGATGGGCCGCGACGTATCGGTCATCACCCATGACGACGACCTGTCCTACCTGCGCAACGGCGAGGATATCCCGATCTTCACCGCCGTGCGGTCGTCGGTGCGCGAGGCTGGGCGACGCGCGGCCGAGATCCTGCTTGAAACCATCCGCGTGCCGGGTCATCCCCCGATCAACGAACTTCTCGAAGCCGAATTCCTTGTCGGTCAGTCGACCGGCCCACTGTCCGAAACACGACTTCAATCCCAGATGGCTGGTCAATGAACTTCACACGCGCCGACTTCCCCGACGACTTCCTCTTCGGGGCCGCGACCTCGAGCTACCAGATCGAGGGACACCGCTTCGGCGGCGCCGGCTCGACCCATTGGGACACCTTCGCCGCCACCCCCGGCAACGTCGTGCGGGCCGAGAACGGGGACCGGGCCTGCGACCACTATCACCGCTGGCCCGAGGACCTCGACCTCGTGGCCGCGGGGAATTTCGACGTCTACCGGTTCTCGACCAGCTGGGCGCGGGTGCTGCCCGAGGGACGCGGCACACCGAACGCCGAGGGCCTCGACTTCTATGACCGCCTTGTCGACGGGATGCTCGAACGCGGGATCAAGCCCGCCGCCACCCTCTATCACTGGGAACTGCCATCGCCGCTGGCCGATCTGGGCGGCTGGCGCAACCGCGACATCGCGGGCTGGTTCGCCGATTTCACCGAGGTGATCATGGGGCGCATCGGTGACCGGGTCTGGTCGGCGGCCCCGATCAACGAACCATGGTGCGTCGGCTGGCTCAGCCATTTCGTCGGCGCCCACGCCCCGGGACTGCGCGATATCCGCGCCACCGCCCGCGCCATGCACCATATCCTTCTGTCGCATGGCCGCGCGATCGAGGTGATGCGCGGGCTCGGCATGACGAATCTGGGCGCGGTCTGCAATTTCGAATACGCCCAGCCGGCGGATGACAGCGATGCCGCCAAGGCCGCCGCGCGGCTTTACGACGGGCATTACAACCGCTTCTTCCTGTCGGGCCTCTTCAAGGGCGCATACCCCGAAGACGTGATGGAGGGGCTCGGCCCGCACATGCCGGACGGCTGGGAGGACGATTTCCCGGTGATCGGCGCCCCGGTCGACTGGATCGGCCTCAACTACTACACGCGCAAGCTGATCGCCCCGGACGACGGCCCCTGGCCCTCGCAAAAGGATGTCGAAGGCCCGCTGCCGAAGACCGCGATGGGATGGGAAATCTATCCCGATGGCCTGCTGCACTTCCTGCGGCGGGTGCACGAGGACTACACGCAGGGCCTGCCGCTCTACGTCACCGAAAACGGGATGGCCGCCCCCGACCGGATCGTCGGCGGTGCGGTGAACGACCAGGGCCGGATCGACTACCTCGACGCGCACCTGTCTCGGGTGCGCCAGGCCATCGACGAGGGCGTACCGGTGGCGGGCTATTTCACATGGTCGCTTCTGGACAACTACGAATGGGCGCTCGGCTACGAGAAGCGCTTCGGCCTTGTCCATGTCGACTTCGACAACTTGCAGCGGACCCCGAAAGCGTCCTATCACGCCCTTGCCGCCGCACTCAGCCGAAGTTGAGCCATCTCATGCCCTCCGACCGTTCCGAAGGCCGCCCCGCCAATGTCTTTTCGCTTGTCGCGGACATCGGCGGAACCAACACGCGGGTTGCGCTGGCCGACGGGCCGCGCCTTCTGCCCGACACCGTCCGGCGCTACCGCAACGCGGACTATCCCGGTCTCGAAAGCGTGCTGCGGCGCTTTCTGGATGATGAAGGCGGGGTCGACTGCAAGGCCGCCTGCGTTGCCGTCGCCGGACCGGTGCGGGGCGGACGCGGGACGCTGACGAACCTTGACTGGACCATCGACGAGACGACGCTTGCCCGCGCGGCACAGGCCGAGACCGTGGCCCTGATCAACGACCTCCAGGCCCAGGGCCATGCCCTGGGCCGGCTCGACAGCGGCAAGCTTCGTCCGGTGATCGAGGGCCCGACTGCCCCCCCGAACGAGGCGCAGCTTGTCATCGGGGTCGGCACCGGGTTCAACATCGCACCGGTCTTTCACCTCGGTACCGGGCGGTTCGTCACCGCGGCCGAGGCCGGCCATGCCAACATGCCGATCCGCACCCAGGCGGATTTCGACCTGTGCACCTTCGTCGAGACCGCGCACGGCTTTCCCGGCATCGAGGACGTGCTTTCGGGCCGCGGTCTCGAACGGATCTACGCCTGGCTCGGTGAACGCCAGGGCACGCCCGGCGAACGCCATGCGGCCGAGATCATGGCGGCCTGCGCCGACGACACCGACCCCCGCGCGACCGAGGCCGTGGCGACCTTCGTGCGCATCCTCGGCACGGTGGCCGGCAACCTCGCGCTGATCCACCTGCCCTTCGGCGGCGTGTTCCTGGCCGGCGGCGTGGCCCGCGCCATTACCCCCTATCTCGACGTCCACGGGTTCGGCACGGCGTTCCGGGACAAGGGACGGTTTTCGGGGTTCATGCAGAATTTCGGGGTCTGGGTGGTCGAGGACGATTTCGCCGCGCTGACGGGGTCGGCTGCCTATCTCGACCAGATCGTCACCTCGCAGCGGACCCCGTAACCCGGCCTTAACGTCCCGCCCTCTAGATGGCGCCCAACGGCTCCGGACAGAGGAACAGGACAATGACTGCAACCGGATCGGCTGCGGCCAGGGGGCTGCAATGACCGCGTCGGTCCGCCTTCCGGGCCGGTTCGACAGCCGCGCGGTGGGCGCCTTTGCCGCCGCCCTGCGCAGCCATCGCGGCTCGGACCTCGTCATCGACGGGCGTGGCTGCACCGTCATCGGTGCCCTTGGCCTGCAAACACTCATGGTGGCCGCCGCGACCTGGCGCCACGACGGGCGCGGTTTCGTGATCGAGGGTCTGCCCGACGACCCCGCCACCCAGATCGCGCTGATGGGCATCGATCCCGCATCGCTGACCGGAGCGCCGCCCGGCCCGGCGGCCTGACGATGGAGGTGCTTGCCGTCGACGACAGCCGGACCATGCGGGACATGCTGCGCCTTGCGCTGACCGACGCAGGCATCACCGCCCACCTCGCGGAAGACGGCCAGCAGGGGCTCGAGGTGCTCAGGACCCTCCGGCCGGATGCGATCATCACCGACATCAACATGCCGCGCCTCGATGGGTTCGGGTTCATCGGCGCGGTGCGCCGGCAGGCCCGGATGGCCGGCGTCCCGATCCTTGTCCTGACCACGGAAAGCGCCAGTGACCTCAAGGCCCGCGCCCGCGACGCCGGCGCCACGGGATGGATCGTCAAGCCCTTCGATCCCGAAAAGCTCGTGCGCGCATTGCACCTCGTGGCCGGCTAGGGGACCGGGATGACCGATCCCATGCACGAAATCCGTGCGTCCTTCTTCGCCGAATGCGACGCGTTGCTCGAAGTCCTGCAGGACGGGCTCGAAACCATCGAAGCGGGTGCGCAGGACGCCGAGACCGTCAACACCGTGTTCCGTGCGGTCCATTCGATCAAGGGCGGTGCGGGGGCCTTCGGGCTCGACGATCTGGTGGCCTTCGCCCATGTCTTCGAAACCGCGCTCGACGCCCTGCGCTCGGGCCGGATGATCGCCGGGAGAGAGGAGATGCGCCTCTTCTTCGCAGGCGGGGATCTCCTCTTGGACCTTGCGCATGCGGCACGTGGCAACCGTCCGCCCGACACGGCAAGGATCGCGTCACTGGCCGATGCGCTCGGCCGGCTGGTGGACATCCCCGCACGGCCGGAGGCCGACCCCGACGCCCGACTTCACGCCGGTGCCCCTGACGCTCGATCTCGCCCCCCATCCGGACGGCGACACAGGACCGGCGCAGGACGGCGGCCCGCCCCTGTCACGCACCGTCATCCTGCGGTTCCGGCCCGGATCGCGGCTTTATGCGACCGGCAACGAACCCGCCCTCCTGCTTCGCGCGCTGTCCGAGATCGGGATCCTGACCGCGGACTGCGTGCACGACCCTTTGCCGGATATCGACGTCTACGATCCGTCGGAAGCACTGATCGGCTGGACCCTTCGCCTTGAGACACGCGCAAGCGACGGCGATATCCGCGAGATCTTCGATTTCGTGGAGGATCTCTGCACGCTCGAGATACACGGCAAGGAGGTCGGCGGCGCACCCGCCGTCCCCTCCCCCGGACCCGGAACCCGGACCGCGGCGGAGCCGTCCGAAACCGACGGATCGGCCGCGAATGCGACCGTGCGGGTCGATCTCGACCGGATCGACCGTCTGGTGAACCTCGTGGGCAAGCTGGTCATCAACCAGGCCATGCTGTCACAGGCGGTGTCGGACGCGGGGGCTGTGGCCAAGGCGAACATCGCCGTGGGGCTGGCCGACTTCCTGCAACTGACCCGCGACATCCAGGAAAGCGTGATGATGATCCGCGCACAGCCGGTCAAACCGCTGTTCCAGCGCATGTCGCGCATCGTCCGCGAGGCCTCGGCGGCGGTGGGCAAGGACGTGCGCCTGACCACCAAGGGCGAGGCGATCGAGATCGACAAGACCGTGATCGAACGGCTGGCGGACCCGCTGACCCACATGATCCGCAACGCGGTCGATCATGGCCTCGAACCCCCCGAAGAGCGGATCCTGGCCGGCAAACCGGCCGAGGGGCGCATCACCCTGTCGGCCAGCCACCGTACGGACCGTCTTGTGATCGAGATCAGCGATGACGGACGCGGGATCGACCGGCCAGGGGTCCGCCGGATCGCCGAGGGCAAGGGGATGATCTCCCCCGGCGAGGCGCTCGCCGACGCCGACATCGACGCGCTCTTGTTCATTCCCGGCCTGACCACGGCCCCGACCGTCTCGTGCCTGTCGGGCCGTGGAGTGGGAATGGACGTGGTGCGCAGCGCGATCACATCGCTTGGGGGCCACATCACGATCACCTCGCACCCCGGACGCGGCACCGCCTTCACCATCTCCCTGCCGCTGACGCTGGCGGCGCTCGACGGCATGGTGGTGCGGGTTGCCGGACACACGCTTGTCGTCCCCCTTGGCGCGATCGCCGAAACGCTGTCGCTTGCCCCCGGGGCGGTGCAGACCCTTGCGTCTGGGGGCCAAGCGATCGATCTGCGCGGCCACCTCGTTCCGCTGCGCGACCTCGGGGTCGCGCTTGGCTACCGACCGCCGCGCGCCCCCGAGGACGGCGCCACCCTCCTGATTCTGGGGCAGGAGGGCGGGCCGCGCGCGGCCCTTGTCGTCGACGCCATCGAGGATCGGCGGCAAGTCGTGATCAAGGACTTTCAGGACAGCTATGACCAAGTGCCCGGTGTCGCGGCCGCGACCGTCCTCGGCGACGGAAAGATCGCGTTGATCCTTGACCCTGCCGATCTCATCGCCGGGTCTGCCCGTCAGGGCGCGACCGCGCCCCATCACAGACGGAGCGCCTGACGATGCAGAGCCAAGCCTTGATTTCCCGGCCCTCAGCGCGCCCGGGCGCGGCCGAGGCCCCCGTCGGGACGCGGCCGATGGCGAAGGCCGCGTGCCCGGCCGTTCGCACCGAAGACCACGAGCATCCCATCAATCTTCTGTCGGCGCGCGAGACCCGCGACCGGGGGCAAGCTGTCTCGCGTCCCCAAACCCCGCCTCAGCCCGCAAAGGAAACCTGAGATGTCCCTGCGCGACCAGCTGTGCATCATGGTGGTGGATGACATGTCCACCAGCCGCGGCCTCATCACCCAGGCGCTCGAGGCGATGGGCATTCGTCATGTCGCGACCGCCGCCGATGGGCAAAGCGCCCTCGGCGCGCTTAAGCGCAAGCCGGTTCATCTCGTGATCTCGGACTACAACATGCCGGGAATGGACGGTCTTCATCTGCTGCACGCCCTGCGGCAGGCGCCACGCACGTCTTGCATCGGGTTCTTGCTGATCACCGGACGGGCCGATCCACAGATCGTCGACGAGGGCCGGCGACTGGGAATGAACAACTACCTCAAGAAACCCTTTACCCCGTCCGACCTGAAGGGCGCGATCGAGGCCGTGGTGGGCCGGCTGTGACCGCCCCGACCTTGCCCCGCGCGCCCGCTGCCCCATCCCCGCCGTCCTGGCCCGAGTTGCTGCAACGGCTGTCGGCCGAAACCCTGTCGCTCGCCCGGCTCACGGCGCGCATCGAACATGCGCTGGCCGAGGCGCAACCGGTGTCGCGGGAGGTGGTCGCCCCTTCCGCAGGCGAGGCCCGCCCGGCAGGGGCGATTTCGCAGGACCTGCAGGAACTCGACCGGTTGCGCCAGACGCTCGAGGATATGAGCCGGTTGATGATGGCGCTCTCCGTCCAGGCGCCCGCCACCCCTCTCGATCCGGCGCTACTCTCGACCACGCTCACCCTGCGCGCGCTGGCCGGGCGTCTCCTGCAAGGGGAGGATCGGCCTGAAACCGGGGAAAGCGGAAGGCTGACGATCCTGTGAACCCCATGCCGCGGGGCGGATCAATGCAATTGGCGGAAGGGGAACGGGCAGCGTTCTCGCCCGTGTCCCTTCCGCCGGCTGCAAACATCGGTGCTGTCCGGCACAGGGTCCCGTCAGGGCGCGACGTAGACCCAGAACCGTTCGGTCATGACGTAGTCGGGCGCGCCCAGATGAAAGAGCGTGTAGGTCACCACGTTCTCGGTCTTGCGGAAGACGCCGGGGCGGCTGAGCAGATCTGCCGCCGTCTTGGCCGTGCCCGGCAGCTGGTTGAACAGCGGCGCGATCGGCTGGCGCGGCGACAGCATGACATCCGCTTTCGGCAATCCACGACCAAGTGCATTCGCCCGGATCAGGACCGGCTGGGCATCGGGATGCCGCACCAGGAACTCCTCATCCAGAACGATGCGGTCAACCCAGCGGATCGGCTTGAACTCGCCCGAACGGGTGCGCACCAGGTCCCTTTCCCGCAGGGCCTGCGCGTGAACCTCGCCGAAAGACGTGGTGATCCGGGTCATCGGCGCGAATCCGGGAAGCGACCACTGCATGGGCTTCACCGGCCGTTCGGGGCGGCTGTCCCTCGTAGGGCCTGCCGCCTGGGCGCCCGTGGTTGCTGCTACTCCGACCCGCGTTGCGGGAGACTGTTCCGTACTCATTATACTTACCCGACCTTTGAACACACAAACTCATCACTCACACAAACTCGTCACACGCACCATACACAGCGGCAGAGCCGTCATTCCTGCCTTCGGGTTGCGTGCCGGTCTCCCCACTCCGACCGGCACGCCCCCTAACCGTACAAGGCAACTGGCCGTTAGGCCAACCTTTCACTCACTACGCAGATCGGTCAATGCTTGGTGGGAACCACGCCGATCCGCTACAGGACCCTTTTTGCCGGGCACGTCCGGCAGGACTTGGGCGCGAAGCCGCGCGACTGTGACAGCACCGTGAAGGAATGCCTTGAATCCCCGACCGACCGACCCCGTCCGATTTCCAGATCGGCAACAAAACTCTCGTTTAAGCTTAACCGAATGTGAAAACCGCACAGTATTTTAGCGATATTGTCCCAAGCGGCGCGACAAAGGGGCCGTTAGGAATTGTGGCCTTGTTGCCCAAGTCACACTGTATCTTGAGAGGGAACAGTCTGTTCCAGCGATAATGCCCCTGACAAAGCCCTCGCGCCGCGGAACGGAGCGCGAGGATCAGGGCAAGCCAATGCGCCCGGCTGGACGCGACTCGCGCGATTGAGGCGGGCCCTGGCCGATGTGCGGGGCGAATGGGAATCACCCCGCCTGCCGGTCAGCCGCGATGCGGGACCGGTTCACCCTCTCCGCCCGGCCGAAGGGTCCGCATCGCGTCGAACTGCGACAGGAAGATGCGGCCGGTCAGCTCGTCCAGGAAATGCGTGCGCTCGAGACGGTCCATGACCGGACCCTTCACTTCGCTCAGGTGCATCGAGATCCCGATCTCGCCCAGACGGCTGTTGAGCGCTTCGAGCGACTCGAGCGCGCTCATGTCGATCTCGTTGACCGCCGGACACATCAGGATGACATGCCGGATCGCCTTGTCGTTCACCACGCGGTCATAGATGAAGTCCTCAAGATACCGCGCATTCGCGAAATAGAGGCTCTCATCAATGCGGATCGTGACGATCGACGGATCCGTCTCGACCCTGTGGCGGCGGATGTTGCGGAAGTGCTGCGTTCCCGGGACAAGCCCCACCTCGGCGATATGCGGGCGCGACGTCTTGTAGAGAAAGAGCAGGATCGACAGCGCCACGCCGGCGGACACGCCGGCCTCGACGCCGAACCCGAGGGTCAGCAGGATTGTCGCGGCGACCGCCGTGAAGTCGGACTTGGAGTAGCGCCATGTGCGACCGAGGATGCCCAGATCGACCAGCGACAGGACCGCGACGATGATCGTGGCGGCCAGCGTGGCGGTAGGCAGGAAGTAGAGAAGCGGCGTCAGGAGCAGCGCGGCCAGCAGGATTCCGACAGCGGTGAACGCCCCCGCAGCCGGTGTCTCGGCGCCGGCGTCGAAGTTCACCACCGACCGGGCGAAACCGCCCGTCACCGGGTACCCACCCGAGAAGGCCGAGGCGATGTTCGAGGCGCCAAGGCCCACCAGTTCCTGATCGGGGTCGATCCGCTGGCGCTTCTTGGCCGCCAGCGTCTGCGCGACCGAGATGCTTTCCACGAAGCCGATGATCGAAATCAGCGCCGCCGACCCGGCGAGGGACATCCAGATATCCGCGTCGAACTGCGGGATCGTGAAGGGTGGCAGGCCCTGGGGCACGTCGCCCACGATGTCGACCCCGCGCTCGGCAAGGCCGAAGCCCCAGGCAAGAAGCGTTGTCACGACCACCGCCGCCACCGGGCCGGCCTTGGCCAGGATCTCGGCAAGACGCGGCCTTGCGCCCAGACCGATCAGCAAGGGCTTCAGCCCCTTCCTGACCCAGAAGAGGAAAACCGTGGCCCCTGCCCCGATGGTCAGCGTGATCGGGTTCGTTTCGCCCAGATGCGTCCAGAGCGAATGGACGACCTCGACCAGGTTATGCCCGCGAGGCCGGGACGCCGAGGATATGTTTGAGCTGGCTCGCCGCGATGATGATGCCCGACGCCGTGATGAAGCCCGAGATCACCGGGTGGCTGAGGAAGTTCGCAAGAAAGCCCAGCCGGAAGATGCCCATCACGACAAGCATCAGACCCGACAGGAAGGCCAGCACGATGGCGGCCGCGATGTATTCGGCCGTGCCCTGCACGGCGAGGTTTCCCACCGCCGCCGCCGTCATCAGCGACACCACCGCGACCGGCCCCACCGCCAGTGCGCGCGACGTTCCGAAAATCGCGTAGGCCACAAGCGGCAGGATCGACGCGTAAAGCCCCATCTCGGCCGGCAACCCCGCCAGCATCGCATAGGCCAGAGACTGCGGGATCAGCATGATCGTGACGATCACCGCCGCCACGGCGTCGTTGGTCAGCGCATCCTTGTTGTAGACCTTGCCCCATTCCAGGATTGGAAAGAACCGCCTCACGGCGGTCAGCCTGCTCGATCCGCTCATTGTCTTGTCTTTCGATCGGGCCGGACCGCCCCGTTCGACGGTCCGGCGACTTGAAGTTTGGCGCTCAGGTCACGGAAACCTTTTCAGGTTTCGCCAACCATTCCTTGCCGCGCAGCATCGCCTGCCAGTAGATCGGCGGCAGGATCTGCTCTTTCAGCAGCCAGGCGGCGCGCGACGGCTTGGTGCCGTCGATCAGCCATTTGGGAAAGCTGGGCAGAAGTTTTCCACCATAACCGAACTCGGCCAGCACGATCTTGCCCCGCTCCACCGTCAACGGGCATGACCCGTAGCCGTCGTACTGCGCCCGCGGGCTGAGGCCGCGCATGTCGGCGATCATGTTCTCGGCCACGACCGGTGCCTGCTTGCGCGCCGCGGCCGCGGTCTTGGCGTTGGGCGCGTTCATGACATCGCCCAGCGACCAGATGTTCTCGTAGGTCTTGTGGCGCAGCGTCGCCTGATCGACATCGACCCAGCCCGCCGCATCGGCCAGCGGCGACACACGGATGAAGTCCGGCGCGGTTTGTGGTGGCACGACATGAAGCATGTCGAACTCCACCTCGACCTCTGTCGGCTCCTCGTCGGGCTTCCTGATTTCGAAGATCGCCGTCTTGGCCGGGCCGTTCACCGCCTTGAGGTTGTGATGGAAATGCAGTCCGGCCCCATAGCGGCCCATATAGGCCTCGAGCGCGGGGACGTATTCCTTCACCCCGAAAAGAACCGCGCCGGCATTGTAGAAGTCGATGTCGATCGCGCCCAAACGGTTCTTCCTGGCCCAGTGATCGGCGGACAGGTACAGCGCCTTCTGCGGCGCACCGGCGCATTTGATCGGCATCGGGGGCTGGGTGAAGACGGCGCGCCCTGACTTGAGGTTCTGCACAAGCTCCCATGTGTAGGGCGCCAGATCATAACGATAATTCGAAGTCACACCGTTCTTGCCCAGGGTCTCGACAAGCCCCTCGACACCGGCCCAGTTCAGCTTGAGCCCCGGACAGACGACAAGGCGATCGTATTTCACCACGCGGCAGCCGTCGAGGATGACGGCGTTGTCGGCAGGCTCGAACGCCGCGACCGCCGACTTGATCCAGTGCACGCCCTTGGGGACGAGCGACCCCATGGTCTTGGCGGTCGAGGCCGCATCGAAAATGCCGCCCCCCACCATCGTCCAGCCCGGCTGGTAATAGTGGATATCGGCGGGTTCGATGATCGCGATCTCGAGGCCCGGGCGCCGCTGCCGGAGGCTGGCGGCGACCGAGATGCCTGCCGCACCGCCGCCGACGATGACGACCTCGAAATGCGCGTCGCCCGTGTCGGTGGGCGTCTTGCCGCCGTTGACGATGCGCCGCACCACGCCGGCCATGTCATACCCTGCCGCCTTGGTGGCGGCGAGGATATCGGCCAGCGACAGCCGGTCGGCCTGCGTCAGCGACCAGAGCGTGGCCGACCGCGTGCCGGTCCGGCAATAGGCCAGCGCGGGCTTGGGCAGTTCATCCATCGCCCGCGCGAAGGCGTCGGCATCGCTGTCCTGCACCTTGCCGGCCACGACCGGGACATAGCGCGCCTCGATCCCCGCCTTGCGGGCGGCCGCCTCGATTTCCTCGAAGGTGGGCTGGTCGGCCCCCTCGCCGTCGGGACGGTTGCAGATGATCGAACGGTAGCCGAGGCCGGCCAGCCGCGTCACGTCCTCGACCGTGATCTGCGGGCTGACCGACAGCTGGGTCGAGATGGCCTTGGGGTCCATGGGTCGTCTCCCTTGTCAGGCGGTCAAAGCTTGTTGACCGGCACCTTGAGCATCTGGTTGCCGTCCTTGTCGGTCGGCACCTCGCCCGCGCGCATGTTCACCTGAAGCGACGGGATGATGAGCCGGGGCATGTCGAGCGTCGCGTCCCGCTCGGTGCGGAACTTCACGAACTCGTCCTTGGTCTTGCCCGATCCGACGTGGATGTTGTTGGCCTTCTCTTCGGCCACCGTGGTCTCCCACTGGATCTCGCGGCCGCCCGGGGCGTAGTCGTGGCACATGAAAAGCCGCGTCTCGTCGGGCAGCGTGAGGACGCGCTGGATCGAGTCGTAGAGCGTTTCGGCCGATCCGCCCGGGAAGTCGGCGCGTGCCGAACCCGCATCCGGCATGAACAGCGTGTCGCCCACGAAGGCCGCATCGCCCATGACATGGGTCATGCAGGCCGGCGTATGTCCGGGCGTGTAGATCACGAAGGCGTCCATGGTGCCGACCTTGTAGGTGTCGCCATCCTTGAACAGCGCATCGAACTGGCTGCCGTCGCGCTGGAATTCGGTGCCTTCGTTGAAGATCTTGCCGAAGGTGTCCTGCACCACGGTGATCTGGTCGCCGATGCCGATCTTTCCGCCCAGCTGTTCCTGAAGATAGGGCGCGGCCGACAGGTGATCGGCGTGGACATGAGTCTCGATCAGCCACTCGACGGTCAGATCGTGCTTTTTCACATGCGCGATGATCTTGTCGGCGCTGTCATGGGTGATCCGGCCGGCGGCATAGTCGATGTCCATGACCGAATCGACGATCGCGCAGGAATTCGAATTCGGATCCTTCACCACGTAGCTGATCGTGTTGGTGGCGGGGTCGAAGAAGGCGTCGACCTCGGGTTTGACAGCGGTGTTTGCTGGGTAAGCCATGACGGTTCCTCCGGTTACAATTTCAGTCAGGTGCGGCAGGTCTTGATTCCAAACACCCGATAAAGCCCGCAAAAACGCGTGGCGGCGGTGAACAGAAGCACCGCGCCCACGATGACGCTGGCCCACATCACCCAGCCCTGGAACACGGCGGCTCCGCTGACGAAGGGGGCAAGGATCAGGACGACGCCAAGAATGGCGCGCAGGATGCGATCAAGGTTTCCGACATTGGCAGTCATGGGAGGTCTCCTTTGTGAGGTTCTGAAGATCGTATAGGGACTCGCAGCCTGGGCTTCAGTGACGATGTCACCAACCCGCACATTCGTTTCGCAGTCATCACACCGTCTCGGCGAGGGCTTCGATGGCCGGCCGGTCCTTCAGGCCGATGACGCCCCGCGCCTGTTCGACCCAACCACGGCGCTGGAACTCCGACAGCTGGCGCGAGATGACCTCGCGCGCGGTGCCAAGCTCGGCCGCCATCTGCTGATGGGTGGCGCGCACCTCGGCCCCCGTGCCCGCCAGTTCGACCAGCTTCTGGGCCAGGCGGATGTCCATGCGGCGGAAGGCGATTTCCTCGATCACGAGGAAGAGGTCGGTGATGCGCTTGGAATACGCCGAAAAGACGAAGCGGCGGAAGGTCTCGGACCCTGACACGAGGTCGTCGAAGACCTGGCGGGGGATCGCTGCCGCCTCGACTTCGGTCTCGGCGATGCCTTCGGCGGAGTAATCCTCGTAGGCCAGAAGGCAGGCGGTGGTCAGCACGCAGCTTTCGCCGGCGTGGACGCGATAGAGCACGATCTCGCGCCCGGTTTCCGAGAGCTGCTGCACGCGGACGGTGCCCGAGAGAAGCAGAAGGAGGTTCTCGGGCGCCTTGCCGGGGCCGAAGATCACCGTGTCGCGCGGCACGCGGACCACGGTCGAGCGTTTCTCGAGCATTTCACGGATGGGTGGCGACAGCTTCGAGAGCCCGTCGAACCGGTCGATCCAACTCATGCCGGCTGACCCGTGCCTGCGGCCTCGATGCGTCCCTCGATCAGCACGGTCACGACCGCGCCGAACCACATCGCGAAAAGGGCAAGCCAGGCCGTGAGCGCGAAGATCGCGCCTCCCGTGACGCCTGCGCCCACAGCACATCCCCCCGCCAGCATCGCGCCGAACCCCATGAGCCCGGCGCCGGCGAAATAGCGCAGCATCGACGGCCCGCCTTCGAACCCCTGCAAACTCCATTCGCGGCTCAGAAGCGCCATGACCGCCGATCCGATGAAGACGCCGGGCACAAGGCCGACGTTGAAATCAAGCGGCAGGGTGCGTTCGTTGACAAAGCCCATCAGCGTGTCGGCGGCCGGGCCCGTGAAGCTGACCGATCCGGGGATCAGGGGCTCGAACGAGGCCTGCGTCATCGCGTAGGTGAAGACCCAGCCCAGGGCGACGGCGAGGCCCACCCCGACCGCGGCGACCGACCGGCTCAGGCCGACGGTCTGGCGCCGCGCCAGCACGATCGCGAAGGTCAGGCCGACAAGCCCCAGTGCAAGGCCCAGGGCCGCCCCCCCGCCGACCACGGCCAGAAGGTCGCGCGCGGCTCCGCCCGGCACGGTCCAGAGCCCGGCCAGCACCTCGCGCGCCGGCGCGAGCCCGCCCCGCAAGGATGCCTGCGCCACGATCGTCAGGATCAGCCCGGTCACGAGGGCGCGCAGGTTGCCGGTGGCCGACAGCACCAGAAGCCGGCTGGCGCAGCCACGTGCCAGGATCATGCCGGCACCGAACATCAGCCCGCCGATCAACGCCCCCGAAATGCTGCCGGTCGCCTCGATCTGCCGCGCCCCGCCAGGTCGAGCCAGCCGCCAAGGATCGCGCCTTGTACACCGATCACCGCCCCGGAAAACGCCAGCAGCCACACCGCGATGCGCGGGCCCATGGTCCGGCCCGCGAACTCTGCCGTCGCCGCGCGCAGGCAGAAACGCGAGTGCTGCGCCAGCGCGCCGAAGATGAGGCCGACGGCCAGCCCGCCAGCGAAGAGAACCACGGCGTCGCCGTGGTTTCCGATCAGCGTCTCCAGCATGGGTTCGGGCCCTTTTTTGCGTTGCCTCGATGCAACTTAGCAAAGGCCGTCAAGCGCACCTTGACCTGCGTCAACCCAGCGGCCCGCCGGGGATCAGAGACCCGCGGCTTCGCGAACAATCTCGTCGAGGAGGGCCTGGACCTCCTGCATCGGGCCTTCGGGGAAATTGCGGTAGCCGATCGTCACCTCGCCGTCACGCTCGGCCACGAAGATACCGTAGGGGCAATAGACGACGTTCATCGGGTCGGCCTCCATCACCCTGCGCGACACGACGGCCGAACAGAACTGGTAGACATCGGCCTGATCGAAGATCTCGACGTCGCTTCCGACATCTGCGGCCGTGCGCGCCAGCATTTCACCCACATGGCTGACATGGTCGACGACAAGGCCGCGACCGACGATCGCGCTTTCGAGGCCGAAGGACGCATCGTCGAAGGATCCGTCGAAGGTGTAGACGGTTGCCTCGTCCGCGGCCGCCATGGAAACCGACGCGGCCATCAGGCCCGCGCAGAGAACTGTCCTGATCCACATGGTGGGTCGTCCTTTCGTGAATGGCGCGCGCGACCCGGGGGCCGCGCGCAGTGTCGGCTGCGTCAGCCGAACATGTCCGAGGTTATCCCGGCGTACCAGCCAAGGCTTTCCTCGTAGGTCTGCCGGCGCAGGTCCGCATCCTCGCCGGTCTGGCTGATGAAGCTCGACACGCTGGCGATCTTTTCCTCGGTCGGCTCGTAGGCCGCGCCGACCTTGACCCCGTCGTCCGTCGCGATCAGCGACCAGCAGGTGTTCGAGAACCGCGCCGGGAAGACCTGGCTTCCGGTGAGTTCGCCGCGCACCACCATGGCCGCGACCTTGGCCTGGCTGTTGGCAGAGTACCCCGATTTCGGCATGTCGCCCTGCGCGCTCGCGTCGCCCAGGACGAAGATGTTGGGGTCGATCCGGCTTTGCATGGTGGCCGGCAGGACCGGCGCCCAGTTGCCGTCGGTGACGCCGGCAAGCTCGCAGATCCGCCCGGCTTTCTGCGCGGGAATGATGTTGGCGACATCCGCCTTTATGATCTCGCCATCGGCGTCGACCTCCATCGTCTCGGGGTTCACCGACACGTTGGCGCCGCCGAAGTCGGGGCCGATCCGCGTGATCATGCCGGGATAGTGGGTCTGCCAGCCTTCCTCGAAGAGCGCCTGTTTCGAGAAACTCTCCTTGGGGTCGACGATGATGATCTTCGCGGTCGGGTTCACCTCGGTCAGGCGGTGCGCGACCATCGAGATCCGCTCGTAGGGTCCGGGCGGGCAGCGGTAGGGGTTCGGCGGGGCCACCATGACGAAGGTGCCACCCTCGGGCATCGCGTCGACCTGCGCACGCAGAACGGCCGCCTGCGTCCCGCCCTTGTAGGCGTGCGGCATCACCTCCTGATCGGCCACGCTCCAGCCAGGCACCGAGTCTTCCACGAAGTCGATGCCGGGGCTGATGATCAGCCGGTCATAGGGCAGAACGGCCCCGCCCCCGAGCGAGACGGTCTTGGCGTCACGGTCCACACCCGCGGCCCAGTCATGCACGACGTTGATGCCGTAGTCGGTTGCCAGCGTGCGATAGTTGAAGCCAAGGTCGTCCAGCTCCTGGAACCCGCCGATGAAGAGGTTGGAGAAGAAGCAGGTGTAGTAGATCCGGCTGGGCTCGACGAGGGTCACGTCGATTGCGCCCTGGCTGTCCTTGGCGATGTAGCGCGCCGCGGTCGCCCCACCGGCGCCACCGCCGATCACGACGACGCGGGGCCGGCCCTGCGCCCCCAGAATGGGCGCCGCGAGGGTGGCCGAGGCAGCCGCGGCCGCCCCCAGAAATGTCCGTCTTCCGAGTTTCATGGTCTCTCCTCCCTAAACGTTTGTATGATTATTCTATCGTCTCGAAGTACGCAGCTAAAGCGGCGATTTCCTCGTCGGACAGCCGGCCTGCCATCATCTGCATCACCGGATGCGGCCGGATCTGGCGCTTGTAGGCGTGCATCGCCAGAACGAAGTCATCGGCCGGCCAGTTGGTGATCGAGGGAATGCCCTGGTCCGCCCCGCTCACCTGGTGGCAGGTCTTGCATTCGCTCGACAGGTATTCGCCATAGGCCGGATCACCCTGGATCGCGAGGATCTCGGGCGGAAGCTCGAGGTCCGGGTCGCTCGGTCGCGCGGTGGGCACGGCTTCGGGAATATTCTGCGGACTGGCCGAAAACTGGCGCAGATAGGCCAGCACATCGTTGCGGTCCTGCGGGTCGCTGAGCCCGCGAAAGCTCATCCGCGTTCCCGAAACGAGGATGCGGGGGTTCTCGAGATAGGCATCGAGGGTGTCGAGGTCCCACACCAGCCCGTCGTTGCCCGCACGCTCGAGGCTTTTCGAGTAGCGGAAGTCGTCGAAGGCCGCGGCACCACGATCGAAGACGCCGTTGAGATGCGGGCCGATTCGGTGCCGCGCCTCCGGCCCCACCTCGTGACAGCCGCTGCATTGGGAAAAGACTTCGGCGCCGCGCGCGGCGTCTCCCAGTTCTTCTGCACGCCCCGGCACCGCCGCGAGAACGGCCAGCACCAGGGCGGTCGGGAGAACGGGCTTCATCGCTACTCCGAATAGGTCTGAAGATAGGCGATCACCGCGGCGATATCGGCCTCGTCGCGGAAACCCCGGAACGACATCCGGGTGCCCTTGATGTAATCACGCGGCTGCATGAGGAAATCATGCACTGTTTCGGTGGTCCAGACGAGTCCCTCTTCGCCGGCGGCGACGAAGGGCCGCGAATAGCGGAAGCCGTCGACCGACCCGGCCGTGCGCCCGAAGACGTCGTTGAGGTGCGGTCCGGTCTTGTTCTTCGCGCCTTCCCCGATCTCGTGGCAGGTCGAACACTGCCGGAAGGCCGCCTCGCCTGCTTCGATCAGCAAGGGATTGGGCCCTTCCGCGACGATGTCTTCCCCGGCGGGCTCGGCCGAGGCTTCGACCATTTCCGCCTCGCTCCCGGCGCTGGCGGAACTCCAGTCGGGGATCGTACTGACTGGACGCCCCTGATCGTCCATCGGCGTCACCGCCAGATCAGAGGCTTTCCGCGTGATCTCGACATTCGCCTTGCAGTCGCTCATGCACGGGTCGGCCGTGAACAGCGGAAACTCGGCCTCGACCCGGTCGTCGACATAGAATCCGTCCTCGTTCGGAAGGCGCACTTCGGTGAAGTTCTCCTTCGTCAGAACGAAGTCATAGTCCACCAGCCCCTCGGAATAGAGGATATAGGCCGTGATCCCATAGACTTCGTCCGGGGTCAGGCTTTGCGCGTTGCCAAAGGGCATCGAGCGATGCACGTAGTCCCAGACCGTCGACAGGTAGGGCCAGTAGGACCCCACGGTCTTCAGCGGCCGCTCGGCCGTGAGCGTGCCCCGTCCGCCCGCCAGCGGCGGCCAGTTGTCGAGACCTTCGGCGAAATCCCCGTGGCACATGGCGCAGTTGTCGACAAAGACGACTTCACCGTCCTCGACGCTCATCCCGCCGTCGGGCAGGCCGCGTCCATCGGGCATGACGTTGACATTCCAGGCCGCGAGTTCCTCGTCGAGCGCGGGGCGCCCGATGCCAAGCTTCTCGGCGAAGGCGGGGGCTGCGGCGACGCTTGCGACGGCTGTTGCAAGCAGGAGTTTACGACACTTCGACATTCTCGGCCTCCCCGTTCGGCTTGACCCACCAGGTCTGGATTCCGTTGTTGTGATAGACCGAGTTCAGACCGCGGATCTCGCGGAGCTGGTCCTTGGTGGGCTGGACATAGCCCGTCTCGTCGGTGGCCCGGGACTGCAAGAGCATCTCGGAGCCGTCCCAGTCGATATCCAGGTAGAACCGTGTCAGAGCCATCGAGTTCGGCGACGAGGCAAGCCGCGCCTCCTGCCAGTTGATGCCGCCGTCAAGCGAGACGTCCACGCGGTCGATCTTTCCGCGGCCGGTCCAGGCCAGGCCCGTGATGACCATCGGTCCCGGCCCCTGGCGCCAGGGCGCCTGCGGCGAGGGCGAGGTGATGACCGATTTCGCGTCCATCTCCCAGGTCCACTTGCGCGCGCGCCCGTCCGGCATGAGATCGGTGTATTTCGACGTCTCCTCGCGGCTTTCGGTCGGGCCGTCGGCGGCCTCGATCCGGCGCAGCCATTTGATCCAGAGGTTGCCCTCCCAGCCCGGAACGACCAGACGAACAGGATAGCCATGTTCCTGGCGCAGCGCCTCGCCATTGGCAGCGAAGGCCACGAGCACGTCGTCCATCGCCTTTTCCATGGGGATCGACCGCCCGTTCGACGACGCATCGGCTCCCTCGACATAAATCCATGTAGCGTCTGGCTTTACGCCGGCTTCTTCAAGCAAGAGACGCAGAGGGACGCCGGTGTATTCCATGTTGTGGATCATGCCGTGGGTGAACTGTGCGCCCTGAAGCTGCGCCCCGCCCCATTCCATGCCCGAGTTCGCCGCGCATTCGCAGAAGTAGGTATGCACCGTACGCGGAAAGCGCTGAAGGTCGTCCCAGGTGAACACCAGCGGCTGGTCGACAAGGCCGTTGATCATCAGCCGGTATTCCTGCTTCGACATCTCGATCGACCCGGAATGGTGCCGCTCGAACGCGCAGCCCTGCGGTGTGATCGTGCCATCGAGCGCGTGGATCGGCGTGAAGTTGATCGACGAGACCACATCGGCCGTCAGCCATTCGACATTGCGCCGCACGACGTGGTCTTCAAAGCGGATCGGCATGCCGTACGGCACCGCATCGACACCAAGGCCGAAGCCCTGCGCCCAGGGCTGCACCTCGGCGATCATCGGATCCGGTTCCATGGCCGAAGCCCGGCCGGCGGCCACTGCCCCGGCGGCAATCGCGGACCCCTTGAGGAACGCGCGCCGGGAGGGTTTGGGAAGCGAAGGGGTGTCGGTCATCGCCTGTCTCTCCTTTCTCGCGGGGCTCAGGCGCCCACGACAGTTACGCTGTTGTTAGGCTCAAGCTGGACAGTGCCGAGCTTGCGGACATGGTTTTCGACCACATCCCAGATCATCGGGCCCTCGGTGCCTTCGTTGACGCTGGCCCAGCCGGCGACGACGTAGGACCGCGCCGGGTCGATCGCCTCGCCCGTGCTCAGAAGCGTCATGTTCGAGATCCGCTCGCCCTGCGGCTTGTCGATGTCGATCGTGTAGCCAAGGCCGCCCACCCGGACCATGTCACCGCCCTGCTGGTAGAACGGATCGGGGTTGAAGATATTGTCGCCCACGTCTTCGAGCACGACCTTCAGGAAATCGCCGGTCATCTCGGTCCGGTAGGCCTGCCCGTAGGTCATCGAGGTGACGTTCCAGATATCCTCGCGCGTGATCGGATCGCCCGGCAGAAGCGACGGCCCCCAGCGGACGCCGGGGGACAGCGCAATCTCGGCGTCGCGTTCGCTGAGAAGCGCGTCGCAGATCAGGTCGTCCCAGGTGCCGTTGAAATTGCCGCGCCGGAACAGAAGGTCGTCGGTCGTGCCGATCACCTCCTCGAGGCTGTCCTTGAACGGCGCCCGCTCGGCATCGATCACCGCCGCCACCTCCGGGTCGGGTGTGATGACATCCGAGAAGATCGGGATCAGCTTGTGGCGGAAGCCCATCATCTGGCCGTCGCGCACGTCGAGGTCGACGCGGCTGACGAACTTTCCGTTCGACCCCGAGGCGACGACGATGGTCTCGTCCACCAGCACGGGTTCGGGCAGCGCGTCATGGGTGTGGCCCGACAGGATCACGTCGATGCCCGACACGATGCCGGCCATCTTCTTGTCGACGTCGAAGCCGTTGTGGCTGAGCACGACGACAAGGTCGGCCCCCTGCCCGCGCACCTCGTCGACCATGGCCTGCATGTTCTGGTCGCGGATGCCGAAGCTGTATTCGGGGAACATCCAGCCCGGGTTCGCGATGGGCATGTAGGGGAAGGCTTGGCCGATCACGGCGATCCTGGCGCCGCCGCGCTCGAAGAAGGTATAGGGCGGGAAGTCCTCGGCGGGTTCATCCCATTCGGAGTCGAAGATGTTCTGCCCCAGCACAGGGAACGGGACGCTGTTCACGAGTTCCAGAAGACGATCGGTGCCCAGCGTGAATTCCCAGTGCAGGGTCATCGCATCCGGCCGGAGCGTGTTCATGACGTTGACCACGTCCTGGCCCTGGGTCTGGTAGCAGCCGTAGCTGCCGTGCCAGGTGTCGCCGCCGTCAAGAAGGATGGCCTCGGGCCGGTCGGCCCGGATCGCGTTCACCACGGTGGCCACGCGGTCCATGCCGCCCATGCGGCCATAGGTCCGGCCAAGGGCCGTGAAATCGTCATAGGTCAGCGCGTAATGCGACGGGCTGCCGTCCTCGATCCCGTAGAACCGGCGGAACTCGGCGCCGGTGATGTGCGGAACCTTGCCCTTGTTCACGCCTACGCCGATGTTCACCTCGGGTTCGCGGAACCAGATCGGCTTGAGTTGGGCGTGGATGTCCGTGATGTGGACCAGCGTGACATTGCCGAAGGTGTCGAACTCCAGCAATTGATCCTGCGTCAGCGCCTGCTGGGCCGCCAGCTTCGCCCAGTTGCCAAAGCCGCTGGCCCCGAGGATCGCCGAGGCCGCCATGCTCGCCTGGAGGAAATCACGCCGCGAAATCATTCGCTGTCCTTTCTTGGGTCATCGTATTCGCCAAGATGAATACGTTTCGACAGAGAAAGGCCCGCGCGAGATGTCCCGCGCGGGCCGATAATCAGTTGCGGACGGCCGGACCTTCGACCGACAGACCGTTGCCCCGCGAGGCGACGTAAAGCTCGAGCGAGATGAAATCCTCGGACCCGACGCCGTAGGGCTCGCCACGCGTGTCACGGATGCAGCCGCGGAAGCGGTTGTGCCGCGACACCAGACCGGCGTTCTTCAGACGGTAGGTCGGAAAGCCGTTGATCTGGCCCTGGCTGAGGTGGTCGGCGCGGATGTAGTTGCCGTTGTTGTCCTCGTGGCAATTGGCACAGGACAGTTCGAGCTGACCGTAGCGGGTGTAATAGATCTCCTGCCCGCGCTCCCAATAGGGCTGCGCATCGCCATCGATTGCCACGTTCATCGGCAGACCGCGCGACACCGAGGCGATCAGCGCGGTCATGTTCTTCATCTCTCCGCTGTCCCAGCCCCAGGGCTCGGCGCCCATGCGGTTCTCTCGACAGTCGTTGATGTACATCTCAGCCGTCCAGAGCTCGGCTTTTTCCGAATTGTACTTCGGCTGTGTCGACCAGAAGCCGCGCAGGGAGTCGGGATCGCCGTGGCACGAGGCGCAGGATTCCCCCGCCGACCCTTCGACCGTGTTCCAGACGTCCCGCGCCTGGTCCACGTAAAGCATCGCCGGGTTGTCGAAGTCGTCGCGCTGCATGTCGCGCGTGTCGGCCTCGCGGAAGTGCCAGCCCGAGATCGTCTCGTCGAAGATCTTGGACATGTATTCGGTCGGCGCGGTCCGCGTGATCATCTCGATCTCTTCATTCACCACGAGCGTGTCGTCGAGATTGGGTTCCGCAGTCGCGGTGCCGACCATCGCGGCGGCAATCGCCGCCGCCGCCAGTCCGCCCTTCAGCGTTGTTCTCGTCATTGGTTTCCTCCCTGCTACCTGCACCGGCGATCAGCTGACCGTGATGTCCGCCGTTGTCTCGTAGACCGAGCCGTCATCGTCGTACCAGGTGAAGGTGAAGGTACCGGATTCAGGCACTGTCGCCTCGAACTCGAAGTACGGGTTGGTCGACACAGCCGGTTCGATGTTCACGTCGATCACGTTCTCGCCGTTGAAGGTGACGACAAAGCGATTGATGATCTGGCGCGGGATGGGGTTGCCGCTGGAGTCCTTGCGCTGGCCGGATTCCATGGCGTGGTTTATGAGCGTCTTGATCACGATCGCCTCACCTGCGGAGGCGGTGTCGGGCACGCGGACGCGGGGTTTCACATCTGCCATTTTATGGTGCTCCTCAGATCAGCCGCCGCAGCCGCCGATGGTGACTTTGACTTCATTGCTGGCCTGCACGAAGCTGCCGTCGGCCATCTTGGCGATGGCGATGACATCCTGCGTGCCGGCAAGCCGGATACGGGTCGAGGCCGACTGGCTTGCCGCCAGCGGGCCGAAGTTGAAGATGCCCACGTCCGGGTTCGGGTTGCCGGCTGCAAGCAGCATGATCGCCACCGCGCCGGGGGCCGACACGGAGACGGGCACCGTGTTGCCGTTCTCGGCGATTTCGGGCGTGGTCAGGGTGATCCCGCCTTCTCCGACCGGCGCTCCGCCGGTGAAGGCCGCGATCGTGTCTTCCACCGCCGCGTGGGCGGGCCGGAAGGGAAGTATGGCGGCGGCGGCCGCTGCGGCCCCCAGCGCCAGCGCTGTGCGTCTCGTCAGGTCCATGTTTCTTTCTCCTTGTCCAAAGGACTCATCATTCCTTCAGGGTCATCAGATAGGCCACCACGTCTTCGATCTGCTCGGGCGTGAGCAAGGGGGGAAGCGGTTCCTGTGCAGGCTTCGTCGTGTAGGCGTCGCCCGGACGGATGAAGCCCGACGTCTTGTAGAACGCCGGCATGATGGTGCCATCATACACGTTCTTGGCGTTGATCACGATGCCGCGGATGTCGGCCTCGGTCCAGCGGTCGGCCACGCCGTCAAGCGACGGACCCACGTTGCCGTGCCACTGCACGTCCTCGATCATTTCGGAGACGGTGTGGCAGGAAACGCAATTGCCAATGGCGCGGGTCGAGAACACCTTCCGTCCTTCGGCCGGGTTGCCCGGCTGGCCCGTAAGCGACGCCGCGACCCCGCCGTATTCGTCATAGACGACATCCTGCGGGGCGACGACATCTGCCCCGGCGACTGACGCCACCAGCGCCGTCGCGCCAGCCAGTGCTGCAAGTCCTCTCATGGCTCCTCCCAAAGGCCTGTTTCGGTTCTTTCGTATACGCTAATATACCGAAGCACGTTCATGCAACATCGAATTCAATTCTTTGAATTCGGCGGTTCGCCCCCGCGAGGGCGGCGCGCCCTGTCCTGCGCCCGTCAGTCCGTTGATCCGTTTGCACGTTCCTGGATCCGCCGGGCGTGATAACGCTGGAAATCCTCCTCGGACTGGTCCTCGTAGCGCTTCTCGTTGACCCAGGTGAGAAGGTCGAGCGTGGTGCCCCGCCCGAACGCGCCGGGCATCACGGCGACTGCCTCGCGAATCGCGTGGTCCTCGCCCGAGACCTCTTCGGGCATGAAGACCATGCTTGGCGTGAACATGATCCCCCATTTGCGGGCCGCCTGCTTTTCGGTCAGGACTTCGCCGTCGACATCGGTGATCTCGATGTCGCCATGCAGGTTGAGCTGCACCACGAAGAAATTGTCCTCGATGTAGCCGGCGATCTCGGGATCGGGGAAAACCTTCTCGTGCATCTCGGTGCAGTAGATGCAGCCGCGCTGCTCGAAGATCAGCATCAGCCGCTTGCCCTCGGCGTTCGCCTCGGCCAGGTCCTCGCTCAGATCCTTGAACGTGTCGCGCATCCACGGTGTCTTGTGAAGCCCATCGTCGCCAAGCTCCGCGCCCCATGCGGGTACGGCAAGCGCGATCGCGGCCAGCGCAGTCATAAGTCGGGTCATTGTCCGTCCTCCCTCGGTCAGCCGATCTGCGGCCAGAACATTACCATCCAGTTGGCGATGTAGTTTATCGTGTTGGTGGCGATCAGCACCGCGAAGATCACCAGAAGCCCGCCCATCGCCTTCTCGACCTTGGGCAGGTGCTTTCGGAAGCCCTGCATCCAGCGCATGAACGGCCCCACGAACAGGGCCGCGACCACAAAGGGCGCGGTCATCCCGATCCCGTAGACGAGAAGCAGGAGCGCCCCGCGCGCCGCAGTCTCGGACCCCGCTGCCGTGAACAGGATGGCCGCCAGCACCGGCCCGACACAGGGCGTCCAGCCAAAGGCGAAGGCCAGCCCGATCAGGTAGGCGCCGAAATAGGTCATGTTGTTCGTGCTGCCTGCCTCTGCCCTGAACTGGCGGTAGAGAAAGCCGATCCGGATCACCCCAAGAAAATGCAGCCCCATCACGAAGATCAGTGCAGCCGCCAGCCAGCGCAGCACATCGAACCATTCCCGGACAAGCTGGCCGAAGATGCTTGCGGTGGCGCCGAGCCCCATGAAGATCGTGATCACCCCCGCCGAGAAAAAGATCGCCGATACCACCGCCTTGCGGCGCACGGCCGGGCTGAGTTGCCCGTCGGCGGTGATCTGGTTCATGCTGACGCCGGCCATGTAGCTGAGATAGAAGGGCACGATGGGCAGGATGCAGGGCGACAGGAACGACAGGAATCCCGCAAGCGCTGCGCCGGCAAAAGACACGTCGAACATCGGGGGTTCCTTGATCAATTCACATATTCAGATTACATTTCAAAAAAGTGGGGCGTCAATCGTTCGCATGATCGGTGTGTTCAGAACCATCGCACTCTCAGGTGCCCTTGCGCTTGGCGCCACGGCAAGCATCGCCGACACCGAACTCGTGATGGTCGAGGAACGGGGCTGCATGTGGTGCGCGCGCTGGAACGCCGAGATCGGTCCGATCTACCCGGTGTCGCCGGAAGGGGCTTATGCTCCGCTGCGCCGCATCGACCTGCGGGGCGACCGGCCCGGGGATCTGACGTTCACCGCGCCGCTGCGGATTACGCCCACCTTCGTCCTGATCGATGAAGGCGCCGAGGTGGCCCGGCTCGAAGGCTACCCGGGCGAGGATTTCTTCTGGGGGCTTCTGGGAAGGATGCTTTCGGAACATACGGACTATCAGGGAGGAACACGATGAAACGACTGATCCAAAGCGCCGCCGCCGCGGCCTGTCTGGCCCTGCCCGCAGCCGCCCAGGACGACGGCGCCTTCGTCACGTTCCAGGTCATGAAGCCCGAGGTCGCCTTCGAGATGGCCCAGGCCGCGATGCAGACCTGCCGCGACCAGGGCTACCAGGTCGGGGTCACCGTGGTCGATCGCTTCGGCATCCCGCAGGTGTTCCTGCGCGACCGGTTCGCGGGCCTTCACGTCTATGAAACCTCGCGGCGCAAGGCATGGACGGCAGTCAGCTTTCGCGAAAGCACGACCGACCTGAACGAGGCGACGCAGCCGGGCACCATTTCGCAGGGGATCCGCCAGCTGTCCGAAGCGCTCCCCCTCGGCGGGGGACTTGTCGTGGAGGGCGCGGGCTCGATAGTAGGGGCAATCGGAGTGTCGGGGGCCCCCTCTCCTGAGGCAGACGATGTCTGCGCACAGGCCGGCATCGACGCGGTTGCGGACCAGATCGCCTTCTAGGGGCAGACAACCACGGCCGGACAGACCGGCGGACGAAAGGCGGAACGACGATGCAGCTACCGGTGTTCAGCGCAGAGACCGCCGATGCCGAGATGGACAAGATGGTCGCGAACGCGACGCAGGCGTCCAACTTCCTCAAGGCGATCAGCCATGAGGGGCGGCTGATGATCCTTTGCCATCTCGTCACCGGCGAAAAATCCGTGACCGAACTCGAGGAACTCCTCTCCGCCCGGCAGGCGGCCGTGTCACAGCAGCTCTCCCGCCTTCGGCTCGAGGGTCTGGTGACCCCGCGGCGCGACGGAAAGACGATCTTCTACAGCTTGACCGACGACCGTCCGCGACAAATACTGGAAGTGGTCTACGAACTGTTCTGCAAGGACAGCTGACCCGCCGCACCAAGCCGACAAGAGCACGTCGCGGCGTATCCTGGGAGGGGACCGGCCATGTGGATCGAGCTGAGCGACGCCTACCTTGTTGCCTGCTTCGGGCTTGCCGGGGGCGTGATCCTCGGGCTGGCCTCACGGATCGGACGTTTCTGCACCCTGGGCGCGATCGAGGACCTGCTTTACGGCGGATCCGATCACCGGCTGCGTATGTGGCTTCTCGCCACCGCCACGGCGACGGTCTGCACCTTTGTGCTGGCAGCCAGCGGGGCCGTCAGTTTGGGCGAAACCATCTATCTCGACGGCGGCTGGAACCCGGTGGCCAGCATCGTGGGCGGCCTTGTCTTCGGCTATGGGATGGCCATCGCGGGCAACTGTGCCTTCGGGTCGCTTGCCCGGCTTGGCGGCGGGGACCTGCGCAGCTTCGTGATCGTCCTCGTCCTTGGCATCTCGGCCTATGTCACGCTGTCGGGTCCGCTAGCGGGCTTGCGGCTTCTTCTGTTCCCGCCCGATCTCATCGAAACCGGCACTCTGCCGGGTTATGCCCATCTGGTCGAGGCGATGACCGGCCTCTCCGCGGCCTCCATCGGCATCCTGCTTGGGCTTGCGGGAATGGCGGCGATCCTCTCCCCCGCGGGATTCCGAGCCGAACGGGGCATGGTCTTCTGGGGCCTGGCCGTAGGCGTGACGGTCGCGGCCGCGCTGGCCGGCACGCAATGGATCGCCGACCGCAGCCTCGGGGCGGTGCCGGTCGAAACCTTCACGTTCTCGGCCCCGCTTGGCGAAACGATCCTCTTCGCGATGACCGCGTCGGGAAGCACGGTCTCCTTCGGGATCGGCGCGGTCGTCGGGGTCTGGCTCGGCGCGTTCCTGGGCAGCCTGCTGCGCGGGCTTTTCCGGTGGGAGGCCTGCGAGGACCCGCGCGAGCTGCGTCGCCAGATCTTCGGCGCGGGGCTGATGGGTGTGGGCGCGTCTGTGGCGATGGGCTGCACCATCGGCCAGGGCATATCGGCGTTCTCGGTCCTCGCCTACGGGGCGCCTTTGACCTTCGTCTCGATCGTTCTGGGCGCCGCCCTCGGGCTGCGGCAATTGATCCAGGGGTTCGCGTCGGCCTGATCCGGCGGCGCCTGCCCCACCCCCCTCACAGGATAGGCGAGAAGAGCCGGGCGATCGGTGCGCCGATCCGAATCGTGCGCGACTGGGCCGACAGAGGCCGCCGCAGCCGGGTTGCCCGGGCGAAATCGGCCTCGAGCATATCGGCACCGGCACGGGCCGCGCGCGCATCGAAATAGACCGCCATCACCTCGAAGTTCAGCCGGAAGGACCGGTTGTCGAGGTTCGTCGTCCCGACCGCCAGCATCGCGTCGTCGACCACCACCACCTTCTGGTGCAGGAATCCCTCGCCGTAGCGCCAGATCTCGACCCCCGCCTCGGCGACCTCGTCGAAATAGGCGAAGGCGGCCAGCCAGGTGATCCAGTGGTCTGCGGCCTCGGGCACCAGCAGTCGCACCTCGACCCCGCGAAGGGCCGCTTGCTTGAGCGCGCTCAGCACATCGGCATCGGGCACGAAATAGGGCGAAGCGATCCAGATCCGGCGTTCGGCCGCGGCCAGAACGGTCAGAAAGAACATCGCCCCCGTTTCGGTCCGGTCGCCCGGCCCCGAGGGCAGGATCAGCGCGGTCATGTCCGCCTGGGCGCGCTGCGGCTCCCAGTCGAGCCCGTCCAGAAGTTCGCGCGTGGCCCAGTGCCAGTCCTCGAGATAGACCAGCTGGAGTTGCGACACGACCGGCCCGGTCAGTCGGGCATGGGTGTCGCGCCAGGGGCCGAAGCCGGGATGGCGCCCCATGTATTCCTCGGCAACGTTCAGCCCGCCGACGAACCCGATCTTGCCATCGACGACGACGCTCTTGCGATGGTTGCGGAAGTTGATCGACAGGCGGCTTTGCGGCCCGCGCATGCGGTCGGGGTTGACCACCGCCACTCCGCCCTTCCGCAGGTCGTCGATATAGGCGCGTGGCAGGCGGTTGCTGCCGACCGCGTCGAACAACAGGTGAACCTTCACCCCCCGCGCGGCGGCCGCCTTGAGCCGGTCCGCGAATGCGCGCCCCGTGGCGTCGTCCCGGATGATGTAGAACTGCGCCAGGACATAGTCCTCGGCCGCATCGATCGCCGCGAAGATCGCGTCGAACGTCGCCTCGCCGTCGATCAGAAGGGCGATGTCGTTGCCGCGCACCACGGGCATGTGAGCCAGACGCTCCATCGCGCGGGCGGGCGCGGCAAGCGGAGAAGGCGGCGCATGTTCCGCACCGAACCGGGTCAGACCGGCGACGACGCGGGCGCTGTCGGTCCGTGCGATGACATAACCGCGAAAGCGCCGGTGCCCGAGGAGCAAGAACGCCGGGACGGCGAGATAGGGCGCCGCCAGAAGGAACACGACCCAGCCGACCGCCCCCTGCGGCGTCCGCGCGGTCGAGATCGCCCTCCACACGCAGACGGCCGCCGCGAGGTAGAGCAGCGGAACCAAGACCACCGGAACCCAGACCCACATGGGGGACTATCCTCCTGACGCCCCACGGCGGAGGGGCGGTTTCGGGATACCCTGTCAGATACCGGGGCATGGCCGCAAGGCGGCCGGGCACGGCGCCGGCGGGGCTTGACCGCCGGGCGACCGGTGTCACAGTCGGACCATCTCCTGCCCGAACGCGCTGTCGGGACCACCAGACCGCAAGAGGCACCGAGATGACATCACGGATCGCGGCCCTGATCATCGGCCTGCTCCTCTGGGGCGGTGGCGCCCTGGGCCAGGACGGCAGCTTCATCTCGATCGGCACCGGAAGCGTCACGGGGGTCTACTACCCGGCGGGTGGCGCGATCTGCCGCGTGGTCAACAGGGATAGGCTTGACCACGGGGTGCGCTGCGGGGTCGTGGCCACATCCGGAAGCGTCGCCAACCTCGATGGACTGCGCGACGCCACATTCGACTTCGCCGTGGCCCAATCCGATCTGGCCTACGCCGCCGCGACCGGCACCGGCCCCTTCGCGGGGGCGGCCCCGTTTGAAGGATTGCTGACGGTCTTTGCCCTCTATCCAGAGCCGTTCACCGTCGTCGCCCGCGCGGACGCGGGTATATCCGACCTTGAGGACCTCAGGGACAAGCGCGTGAACATCGGCGAAGAGGGTTCGGGCGCACGGGCCACGATGGAGGTCGTGATGGATGCCCTTGGCTGGACTGCCCGTGACTTCAGCGAGGTATTCGAACTCGGCACCGCCGAGCAGGCCGGCGCGTTCTGCGAGGGACGGATCGACGCGATCGTCTATTCGGTCGGGCATCCCTCATCCGCGGTCCAGCAGGTCACATCGGCCTGTGGCGGGGTTCTCGTGCCTGTCGACGGTCCCGAGATCGACGCCCTCGTCGCCGAGACGCCCTACTACCGAGCCGCGACCATCCCGGGCGGCCTTTATCGCGGCAACGACGAGGATATCGCCTCCTTCGGCGTGGGCGCGATTGTCGTCACGCGGGACAACGTGCCCGAGGACCTTGTGCATCTGGTCGTGCAGTCGGTGTTCGAGAACCTTGACCAGATCCGTGCGACGCATCCGGCATTCTCGGCCCTCGACGCGCGGGTCATGGCAACCGCCGAGCCGGGGCTGGGGCTTCACCCGGGGGCTGAGCGCTATTTCGAGGAAACCGGGCTTTCCGACTGACGCCCCCGTGGCGCGAACGGGTTGGCGGGACCGTTCAGACCGGCTAGAAGAACTCCAAAGCAACTCAAGGGAGGAAACCAATGAAAATCACCAATATCCTTGCCGCCGGCCTGCTGATGGCCGCGACACCGGCGCTTGCGCAGGAACAGCTGTCGGTCGCCACGGGCGGTACCGGCGGCGTCTACTTCCCGATGGGCGGCGGGCTTGCCGAGATCATCAACAACACGGTCGACGGCTACTCGGCGACCGCCGAGGTCACCGGCGCCTCGGTCGAGAACATGGGCCTCGTCGCCACTGGCGACGCCGATCTGGCCATCGGCCTGGCCGATACCGTGCTTCCAGGCGCAGACCGGCACCGGGCGCTTCGATGGTCAGCAGCTTGAGATGATCCGCGGCATCGCCACGCTTTACGCCAACATGGTGCAGATCGTAACGCTGGAGGACAGCGGGATTTCGTCGCTCGAGGATCTGCGCGGCAAGCGGGTATCGATCGGCGCCCCGGGGTCGGGAACCGAAGTGAACGCCGAGGCGATCCTGACCGCCAACGGCATCACCTATGACGACATCGAAGAGCAGCGCCTGAACTTCAACGAGACCGCCGATGCGCTGGCCAACGGCGACATCGACGCGGGCTTCTGGAGCGTGGGCGCACCGACCTCGTCGATCCTGAACCTTGCCACCACGAACGGCATCACCATGATCGAGCTGAGCGACGACGAGATCGCCGCCGCACAGGCCGCCGACCCGATCTTCGCGCGCACGACGCTTGCCGGCGGCACCTATGAAGGTGTGGCCGACGACATCGCCGTTCTTGGCATCCCGAACGTGCTGGTCGCGTCCACCGAGATGTCGGACGACCTCGCCTATGCGATCACCAAGGCGATGTTCGAGAATATCGCCGATCTGCAGGCGGTTCACCCCGCGGCGAACGAGACGACGGTCGACTTCACGATGTCGGCCACGCCCATCCCGCTGCATCCCGGCGCGATCCGTTACTACGAAGAGATCGGCGTCGAGATCCCGGATCGTCTGCGTCCGTGACCAGAGCGGCAGGAGGGGGGCTTTGCGCCCTCCTCCTTCTTCTTTCCGCGGCCTGTGCCTCGGCCGGGACGCTGACCGCCACGCGTGAGGACGGAACGGCAATCGCCCGTCTGGACGTGCCCGAGGGCAGCGGCTGGTGCATTCTCTGGCGGCACTCGGTCAAGGGGTTCGAGGTGTCGGACTGCTATGAAAACCGCGCAGGGCGGATGGTCCTTGTCCGGTCCCACTTGCCCGACTTCGCCGCCGGCCTCGACCACATTCCGGGACGCGGACGGCAGGTGTCGGACGGCATGGGCGGCTACTGGATCGAGGATCTCGACGAGGCCGTGCCCGGCGACGCTTATATCCTTCGGCCCGGCAGCATGGCCGTCGACCATCGCATCGCGGCGGGAGAAACGGTCATCTCGCTGTCCGCACAGGCCCCGCGCGAGCGTGTGCGCATCGCGCTGAAACCGGACGGCTGACGATGGAGAGCGCGCCGCGCGATATGCCCCCTGATGCGCCGACCGAGGCCCCCCCTGCCATGCGGGCGGACGCCCAGCAGCCCCGCATCATTCTGCGCCTCATCACGGTGGTCGGCATCGCGCTGTCGCTGTTTCAGCTTTACGCGGCGGGCATCCAGCCGCTGGGGCTGTTCTACCAGCGCCCGATCCACCTGGGCTTCATCCTTGTCCTGTGCTTCCTGATCTTCCCGGTCACCGGCCCCTACCGCCCGCGCGGGGCGATCGGCTGGATGATCGACGGCCCCCTGATCCTTGCGAGCATCCTGATCGGCGCCTGGCTGCCCATCAACATCGACACAATCGCCAACGCGATCTTCCCGCGCGACATCGATGTGGCGGTGGGCATCCTGACGACGCTGGTGGTGCTGGAAGGCGCGCGCCGGGCCGTGGGCCTTGGCATGACGATCATCGGCGTGGTCTTCATCATCTACGCCTTCGCGGGCAGCCGCGGCGCCCTGCCCTTTCTCGCCGACTGGATGCCCGGCATCCTGAACCACCGCGGCTATTCGATCGAGCGGCTGTCGAGCCAGCTGACCCTCGGGGCCGAAGGCATCTATGGCATTCCCCTGGGCGTGGCCGCGACCTTCGTCTTCATCTTCGTGCTCTTCGGCGCGTTCCTCGAGGTCACCGGCGCGGGCAAGTTCTTCATCGACCTCGCCTATGCCGCGACCGGCCGCCAGCGCGGCGGCCCGGCGAAGGCCGCCGTCATCGCCAGCGCCGGCATGGGCTCGATCTCGGGCTCGGCCATCGCGAACGTGGTCACCACCGGGGCCTTCACGATCCCGCTGATGAAGAAGCTCGGCTACCGCCCGGCGCAGGCCGGCGGGATCGAGGCCGCGGCCTCGACCGGGGGTCAGATCATGCCGCCCCTGATGGGGGCCGGCGCCTTCCTGATGAGCGAGTTCACCCGCGTGCCCTATGTGGAAATCGTGATGGTCTCGATCTTCCCGGCGATCCTTTATTTCGGGGCGGTCTATCTCCTGGTGCATATCGCGGCGGTCAAGCAGGGCATGACGGGCCTGCCGGCGGACGAGTTGCCCAATACGCGCAAGGTGCTGGCCGAGGGCTGGCACTTCCTTCTGCCGCTCGTCGCGCTGACCGCCCTGCTTATCGCCGGCTACTCGCCGATGCGGGTGGGCTTCTATGCGATCCTGTCGATCATCGCGGCGGCGGCGGCGAAGGCGCTCTGGACCTTCGCGGCGAACGGGCCGACCGTGGAGGGGCTGATCGCCCTGTCAAGGCGCGGGCTTGTCCTGACGCTCGACGCGCTGGAACTCGGGGCGCGCAATGCCGTCGCCGTCTCGATGGCCTGTGCCGTGGCCGGGATCATCGTCGGCGTCGTGGGCCTGACCGGACTGGGCCTCAAGTTCTCGGCGATGATGATCGCCTTCTCGGGGGGCAACCTGATCCTTGCCCTGCTCCTCGTCGTCATTGCCAGCCTGATCCTCGGGATGGGCCTGCCGGTGACGGCGGCCTACATCGTGCTGATCATCCTCGTCGGCCCCGCGCTGACCGAAGAGTTCGGCATCCCGCTGCTGATCGCGCATCTTCTGGTCTTCTGGTACTCGCAGGATTCGAACGTCACACCCCCCGTGGCGCTGGCAGGCTTCGCCGGCGCGGCCATCGCCGGATCGAAACCGATGGAGACCAGCATTCAGGCGTGGAAATACGCCAAGGGCCTCTACCTCATCCCCTTGTTCATGGTGTTCAACGAGGTGATCATCCTGGGCGGCCCCCTGCCCCTGGTGCTGTGGAACGGCGCTCATCGCGATCCTGGCGCTGGTGGCCTTCGCCGCCATGCTCGAGGGGTTCCTCTGGGCGCCCATGCCGATCTGGCAGCGCCTCGTCCTTCTCCCCGCCATCGTGGCAGTGTTCTGGCCAAGCATCGCGGCCGAGGCGGCCGGAGCCGCGGCCATCGTCGTGATTCTGGCGCTGAACCGGCGGGGACGCGGTTGGACCCCGGCGGAGGGCGCTCCGCACCCGGCCTGACTGGCAGGAGCGGCCCCACCCGAGACGACGAACGCCCGGATATTGTGCAGCCACCACGCGCTGCACAAAAATGCGCCGCGACCTCGGCCAAATCTTACAGAATTGTGAATTGCTGCTGCGCCGCAGCGAAACTCGCAGCAGTCTTTGCCGGGGGGCCGACATGCCGCCTGGAAACCGTGCGGCGGCACCATCCTGCAAGATCGACGCCACCGCACGGCTGCAACTCAATCGCTGCGGCCGCTCCGTAGCAGTTCCGGATCGTTTGGAAAAGCGATCAGCGCGGGGCGTCGCGGCCACTCAAGGGGACCACGCTTGATGACTTCCGCAAAATCGCTGGCCGCGCTGTCTGCATCGGCGCTCATGGCCTCGGGCCTCGCCGCTGCGGCGCAGGACTGCCCGATCAAGGTAGGTGTGCTGCATTCGCTGTCCGGCACGATGGCCATTTCGGAAACCACGCTGAAGGACACGATGCTGATGCTCGTGGCCCAGCAGAACGAAAAGGGCGGCCTTCTGGGCTGCGAGCTCGAGGCCGTGGTGGTCGACCCGGCCTCCGACTGGCCGCTCTTCGCCGAAAAGGCGCGCGAGCTGCTGACCGTCCACGAGGTCGACGTCATGTTCGGCAACTGGACCAGCGTCAGCCGCAAATCCGTGCTGCCGGTGATCGAGGAACTGAACGGCCTTCTGTTCTACCCGGTCCAGTACGAGGGCGAGGAAAGCTCGCGCAACGTGTTCTACACGGGCGCTGCGCCGAACCAGCAGGCGATCCCGGCGGTCGACTACTTCCTCGAGGAACTGGGCGTCGAGAGTTTCGCGCTGCTGGGCACCGACTATGTCTATCCGCGCACCACGAACAACATTCTCGAAAGCTACCTTCAGGACAAGGGCATCCCGGCCGAGGACATCTTCGTCAACTACACGCCCTTCGGCCATTCCGACTGGGCGACCATCGTGGCCGACGTCGTGGCGCTTGGCGCCGATGGCAAGCAGGTCGGCGTGATCTCGACGATCAACGGCGACGCCAACATCGGCTTCTACAAGGAACTGGCGGCCGCCGGCGTCTCCGCCGATGACCTGCCCGTCGTCGCCTTCTCGGTCGGCGAAGAGGAACTCTCGGGCCTTGATACCTCGAACCTCGTCGGCCATCTGGCCGCGTGGAACTACTTCATGTCGGCCGACACGCCCGCCAACGCCGAATTCATCGAGGCCTGGCACGCGTTCATCGGCGACGACAGCCGGGTCACCAACGACCCGATGGAAGCCCATTACATCGGCTTCAACATGTGGGTGAACGCGGTGACCGAGGCCGGCACGACCGACGTCGATGCGGTGCGCGAGGCGATGTGGGGCCAGGAGTTCCCGAACCTCACCGGCGGCATGGCGGTGATGCTGCCCAACCACCACCTCGCCAAGCCCGTCCTCATCGGCGAGATCCGCGCCGATGGCCAGTTCGACATCATCAGCCAGACCACCGAGGTCGAAGGTGACGCCTGGACCGACTTCCTGCCGGAATTGGCGATCCTGACGTCCGACTGGCAGGAGCTTGGCTGCGGGATGTTCAACACCGAGACGCAGACCTGCGTCCAGATGACCTCGAACTACTGAGGCCCTGCGCGGGCGCGTCCCAGGGCGCGCCCGCCGCTTTCCCACCCGCCGCCGTCAATTGAAAGCTCCGAACATGCTGCGCGCCTTCCTTGCCGCCCTCGCGGCCTGGTGCCTGACTGCTAATGCTCCGGCGCAGGCCCAGGACCGCGACCTTCAGGCCGTCCTGCAGACCCACCAGGCCGAAGTCGCCAGCCCCAGCCGGTCGGGCGTGGGCGTGGTGCTCGACGACCTGGTGGCGTCCGGTCTGCCCGGTGTTCAGGAGTTCCTCGAACGCTGGCAGGACCGCGCCGTCTCGCAGCGCAGCGCCGACGGCCTCTTCTTCTACACCGCGCCCGGCGACGGCGACGCCGCTGACACTTCTCGACATCGCGACGGGCGATCCCGTGGGCACCGCCGCGCCGGGCGAGCTGTCCGAGATCCGACCCAATGGCGGTGTGCGGCGCGAGATCGCCGCGGCGCTTGTCCGTTTCCAGCTGTCCGATCCCGACCCGGTCCGGCGTGGCGCCGCGCTCGACGCGATCCTGCGCAGCCCCTCGGCCGACCTGATCGAACCGCTGCGCGCGTCGATCGAGGATGATCCCGACCCGGCGATCCGCGCCCGCAAGGCGCTGATCGTCACCCGCCTGACCGCGCGTTTCGGCGAAACCACCGAAGACCGCATCGCGGCCATCGCCGCGCTCGAAGGCGATCTGAGCATCGACAGCCGGGCCGTTCTGGCGCAGATCCTCGCCACCACGGGCCCGTCCGCCGGCCCGTTCGGTCCGGGCGACAACATCGCGCAATCGCTCGAGCCCGGCACCGAGGCGTTGAGCGTGGCCGACGCCTATGCGCTTCTGGTCGCCGACGACCGCGCGCCCGCCATCCCCGCGCCCGATACGCTGAAGACGGTCCTGGCCGCCAATATCGTGAACGGTGCGGTGGGCGGCATTCCGGTGGGCCAGCTTGGCGACGACGAGGCGCGCGACCGCGCCTACCTCGCCCTCGTGGAAGCCGGCGCCATCGCCGGGGCGGCGGGCGACGGGCTGCTTCTGTCGAAGGAGGACCGCGTCGCCACCGAGACCTTCGCGGTGCTCTACGCCGAGCCCGACGCCGCGATCACCGACGCGGCGCAGGCCGCCCTTGACGGCATCGAGGCGCGGCTCGCCCTGAACCAGATGCTCGATCTGTCGCTCGACGCGCTGTCGCTGGCCTCGATCTATTTCCTGGCGGCCATCGGCCTTGCCATCACCTTCGGCGTGATGGGCGTCATCAACATGGCGCATGGCGAATTCATCATGATGGGCGCCTACACGGGCTATGTCGTCCAGCTGTTCATACCCGACTACACACTGTCGATCCTGATCGCCCTGCCGCTGGCCTTCGCCGTCACCTTCGGCGCAGGCGTCACGATGGAGCGGCTGGTGATCCGCTGGCTCTATCACCGCCCGCTCGAAACGCTTCTGGCCACCTTCGGCATCTCGATCGCGCTGCAGCAGCTGGCCAAGAACATCTTCGGCACCCAGGCCCGCCCGCTCACCGCCCCCGCCTGGCTCGACGGGCAACTCGTGATCAACGAGGTGGTGGCGATCAGCTATATCCGCATCGCGATCTTCGTGCTGTCGCTGATCTTCCTCGGGCTCATCCTCTTCGTTCTGAAACGCACGCGCCTGGGCCTCGAGGTGCGCGCGGTCACCCAGAACCCCGGCATGGCCGCGTCCATGGGCATCAACCCCGACCGCATCAACATGCTGACCTTCGGCCTCGGCTCGGGCATCGCCGGGATCGCGGGCGTCGCCATCGGGCTCTACGCGCAGGTCACCTCCGAGATGGGGCAAGCCTACATCGTACAAAGCTTCATGACCGTGGTCGTGGGCGGGGTCGGAAACGTCTGGGGCACGCTGGCGGGTGCCGCCCTCATCGGCTTCCTGCAAAAGGGGATCGAGTGGTTCAACCCCGGCAACACCCTGGCCGCGCAGACCTTCATGATCCTCTTCATCATCCTCTTCATCCAGTTCCGGCCCAAGGGCATCGTCGCCCTCAAGGGCCGCGCGGCGGGGGATTGACGATGGCCGCCCTAACCCCCACCGGCCGTTTCTTCTGGCCCGAAATACCTCGGGGTGAATGCGCGCGGCCCGCGCGCAGAGGGGCAGCGCCCCTTCCCCGGTCCACCAGCGGAGCCCCGGCATGAGACGCAGCTTCATCGCGCAGAACCCCTCGGTCCTGTGGTTCCTCCTGGCGCTGGCCCTGTTCACCCTCGGTGTCACGATCCTGTCGGAGGCCACGGGCGTCGGCCTCGTCTCGACCTCCTTCGTCAAGACGCTGGGCAAGACGCTCTGCCTTTGCCTCGTGGCCATCGCGATGGACGTGGTCTGGGGCTATTGCGGCATCCTGAGCCTCGGCCACATGGCCTTCTTCGGGATCGGCGGCTACGCCATCGGCATGTGGCTGATGTATGCCCGCACCGAGATCATCGTCACCGAAAGCCTGCGCGCCGCCGCCATCCCCCCCACCGGAGCCGAGATCGAAAGCGCCGTGGCGACCCAGATCTTCGGGGTGGTGGGGTCCAGCGAGTTTCCCTTTCTCTGGGGCTTCGCCGACAGTCTGTTCCTGCAACTGCTGATGGTCGTGGTCGTGCCGGGTCTGCTGGCCCTCGTCTTCGGCTGGCTGGCCTTCCGCAGCCGGGTCACGGGCGTGTACCTCTCGATCCTGACGCAGGCGATGACGCTGGGGTTGGCCCTCTACCTCTTCCAGAACGACAGCGGGTTTCGGGGCAACAACGGGCTCTCGGGCCTGCAGAACATCCCCGGCTACGAAGACACGCCGCAGTCGGTCATCTCGATCGTGTTCTTCTGGGCCTCGGCCCTCGCGCTGGCCCTGGGCTACGTGCTCTTCGCCTGGGTCGTCTCGGGCAAGATGGGATCGGTCATCCGGGGCATCCGCGACGACGAGGCGCGGGTGCGGTTCCTCGGCTATCACGTCGAAAGCTTCAAGCTTTTCGTCTTCACCCTGACCGCCATCGTGGCGGGCATCGCCGGCGCGCTCTACTATCCGCAGGCCGGCATCATCAACCCGGCCGAAGTGGCCCCCATCGCGTCGATCTACCTGGCCGTCTGGGTGGCCATCGGCGGGCGCGGACGGCTCTACGGCGCGGTGATCGGCGCGGCGCTCGTGTCGCTTCTGTCAAGCTGGTTCACCGGGGGCAGTGCGCCCGACGTGAACCTTGGCTTCTACACGATCCGCTGGACCGACTGGTGGCTGGTGCTGCTGGGCCTGACCTTCGTCCTGGTCACGCTCTACTTTCCCAAGGGCATCGGCGGGATCTTCGACTATCTCGGCAAGAAAACCCGGCCCGACCGCGACGGCGACTATGGCCCCGACAAGGGCGCCTGGCGCAACGAGGAGGGCCCGGCATGAGCACGCTTCTCGAGGTCTCCGGCGTCTCGGTCAGCTTCGACGGCTTTCGCGCGATCAACAATCTGTCGATCCAGATCGGCGAGCCCGAACTGCGCGCGGTCATCGGCCCCAACGGCGCCGGCAAGACCACCTTCATGGACATCATCACCGGAAAGACACGGCCCGACGAAGGGCGGGTGCTCTGGGGCGAAAAGGCGGTCTCGCTTCTGTCGATGTCGGAATCCCAGATCGCCCGGGCCGGCATCGGGCGCAAGTTCCAGAAACCCACCGTGTTCGAGGCGCAGACCGTGCGCGAAAACCTCGCCATGGCGCTGAAGAACCCGCGCGGCCCCTTCGACGTGCTTTTCTACCGCAAGACCCCCGAGGGCGCGCAGCGGATCGACGAGATCGCGGAGGAGATCGGCCTCAGCGACCAGCTCACTCGAAAGGCCGGGGAATTGTCGCACGGACAGAAACAATGGCTCGAGATCGGGATGCTGCTGGCGCAGGATCCGCGCCTTCTTCTGGTCGACGAACCCGCCGCCGGCATGACGCCCGTCCGAACGCGAACACACGACCGATCTTCTCAAGCGGGCGGCCGCGACACGGGCCGTCGTCGTGGTCGAGCATGACATGGAGTTCGTGCGCCGGCTCGGCTGCAAGGTGACGGTGCTGCACGAAGGTTCGGTGCTGGCCGAGGGAAGCCTCGACCACGTGTCCGCCAACAAGGACGTCATCGACGTCTACCTGGGGCGCTGAGCGATGCTGGACGTCAAGGACCTGACCCTGCGCTACGGCCAAAGCCAGATCCTGCACGGGGTCAGCCTCACCGCCCCGCGCGGCGCGGTGACGGTCGTGATGGGCACGAACGGCGTCGGAAAGACCAGCCTGCTCAAGGCGATCTCGGGCCGCCATCCTTTCGTGGAGGGGTCGATCACGCTTGACGGGACAGACCTGGGGCATCCCACCCCCTTCTCGGCCGCCCGGGCGGGCATCGCCTATGTCCCGCAGGGGCGCGAGATCTTCCCCCTGCTCACCGTGGCCGAAAACCTCGAGACCGGCTTCGCCTGCCTGCCGGCCGCCGAGCGGACGGTGCCCGACCGCATCTTCGAGCTCTTCCCGATCCTGAAGGATTTCCTGCACCGGCGCGGCGGCGACCTGTCGGGCGGCCAGCAACAGCAGCTGGCCATCGCCCGCGCTCTCATCACCCGGCCCAAGGTCCTGCTGCTGGATGAACCGACCGAAGGCATCCAGCCCAACATCATCAAGCAGATCGGGAACGTCATCTCGCTTCTGCGCGAGGAAGGCGAGATCTCGATCGTCCTGGTGGAGCAGTTCTTCGACTTCGCCGTGAGCCTCGCGGACCATGTCACCGTGATGAGCCGGGGCGAGGTCAGCTTTCGCACCGATGCTGCGACGGCCGAACGCGACAGGCTGCTGGCCGCCGTTTCGATCTGAGGCCTCAGGCGGAATAGGCCAGGGACACCGCGCCGGCATCGTCTGGCACCAGAGATTCCAGAACCGCCTCGGGCGACACATTGCATTCGCGCACCAGGGCCGCGTCGATCACCGCGATGTCACGGTCCCACGCCTCATCCAGACAGAACATGCACAGAAGATTGATGCGCAGCGGATTGCCCCCGGTGAGGTCATACACGAGGGCCAGCGCGCTTTCGTCGAACCGCAGGGCGCGCACCCCCGCCACCGACATCCGGTGACGCACGAAGCCGGAGGTATCCTCGGGCGACATGGCGTCGAGATGAACGGTCGGACCCATCAGCCCCGGCAGTTCCGTGCCCAGTCGTGCCGACAACGCCGGAGGACCGGCCAGCACCATCCGGAACAATGGCCCCTCGCCGGTCGCGATCCCCGAGAGGTCGAGAAGCGCCTGAAGCGCCTCGCGCCCAAGCCGCTGCGCGTCGTCGATCACCAGTGTCCCGGCCCCGCCATCCGCGGCGGCCGCCGTCAGGCTGCGCCGCAGAAGTGCGGCCTGGTCGTCCGGATCCCCCGGCCCCGGATCGGCGCCGAAGGCGGCCAGAACCGCGCGCGCCGGCGTCGCGCTGAGCATCGGGCCGTGGCTGACCATGCCGATCAAGGTCCGGCTTTGCGCCAGCGCCACCGCCTGGCGCAGCACCGTCGATTTGCCCGCGCCGACGTCTCCGGTGAAGACGCTGAAGAAAAGTCCGCTTTGCAGAATGAACTGGAGCTGTTCGAAGGCAAGCCGGTGCGCCGCGCTCCAGTAGTCGAAGCGCGGATCGGAGGACTGGAACGGGCTTACGGGCAAGGCATCGGTCGCGGTCGTCATCGCTTCATGATCCCTGACGCACTGCCCCGCGGCCTCAGGCGGGGTAGCCGTGCTGCTTGATATGTCCCCAGACCTCTGTGTTCAGCCGCGCGAGTTCCTCCAGCGACGCCTCGATGTCGCGCAGCGTGGCCTCGTCCAGCGCGGTGATCTCGCCGACCTTGATCGCCTTGCGGCGGTCAGCCACGCGCATCCGGATGGTGGCAAGGTCACCGCTGCGGGGGTCGAAGGAATAGATACAATGGTTGTAGGTGTTGCGCAGCCCCGCCAGCCGCAGCATGCGCCGCGTCAAGGTCAGCACCGCCTCGCGCTCGGCTTCCGGTACGCGGTCGAGCTTGGCCAGCCGTTCGACAAGATCGACCCGCGCCCGCGTGGTGTTCAGCGTCAGGAACAGCACCACGGCGGTGTCCTTGTCGGTGCGCGCAAGCCCGGCGATGAAATGGATCAGCAGGCTTTCGGTGTTGGTCCAGCTGTAGTTGAGCCGGCCAAGCAGCAACAGGAAACGGTCGAAATCGATCTGCCCTGCGCCTGGGGGCGGCTCGAGTTCGCCTGCAGGCAGGGTCATGACGACAGCCCCTCCGATGGTCCCCCTTGCGGCGCCGGGGCGCCGATGCGGGACAGATACCAGTGCGTCGCGCTGGTGCGGTTGCGCACGCCGAGCTTACCGAAGATGTGATGGACATGGAGTTTGACCGTGTGCTCGGACAGGCCGAGGTCCTGCGCGATCGCCTTGTTGCGCCGACCGCGCGCCAAAAGATCGAGGATCTCGGCCTCGCGGGCGGTCAGCATGTCGAACTGCGCTTGCTCCCGGGTCGCGACCGCCGCCGTCTCGACTGCGGGCGCCTCCGAGGTGGAAGGCGCATCGGTTTCGGCCCATGACCGCCCGATGAGTTCGCCCGGCAGAAAATCCTCGCCCAGCGACAGGAGGCGCAGGGCAGCCAGCCAGGCGTCGATCGGCGCCTTCATCGGCAGATAGCCGACCGCACCTGCAGCCTCGGACCCCGGGTCGAACCCTGTCATGAAGCGCCGCGCGGTCTCGGGCACGCGATACGCCAGCGCCCAACGCGCCGTCGCGGGCGCCGGTGTGGTGCCCGAGAGGATCGCGCCAAGCGCATCCGTCTGCCCTTCGTCAACGACCACAAGCTCGATCAGTCCCGCGCGCGCCTTTGTCGAGGCTGCGCAATGTCGTTGAGCGACCGCAGCCGCAGGATCGCGAGATCCTCGAACTCGGCCTCCACGAGACGGAGCAACCGGTCGGAAAAGACGACGCAGCTTCCGACGAACACAATCGTCGGCGCGATCTCCTTGATCCGGTGTTTTTCGCTGAAGGGCGCGCCAAGGGATTGGTGCGCAGTAATAGTATCGGAATGATAGACCAACGTCGTCCCCCCACTGGTAATCAGGGCACCCGCCGGTTCGGTCCTATGGGAAAAAATGTTCCCTAAACTGGCCGTGGCTTGAGCGCCCAAAACGGAAAAAGATAAAAAAAGCAGCGCTTATCGAATAGCATGAAACGTTCGGCAGTCCAAGGTTTTCAGCAATTTCAGACAAATCTGACCCTTCGTACTAATCGTTCGATCAGGGTCATCGGATCGGTGGACGGTGGTCATGCCGCCCTGGCACAGCCCTCGTGCAAACGGACTAGTAAGAATTGGCGAATCCCGCCGGATCTCCCACAGCCTTGCCGCTTGTGGTGCCGACGACCCCGTTCGAAGACGCATTTCTTGACGTTGGGTCAACGGCTTACCTGCGGCTAATCCTTCTTCCGGCTATCCCAGGTGCCCCTCCCGGCCGGACACTTTCCCTTGCGTCGTCATTTCGCGGCGCGAGGTCAGTGTTTTGAAACTGCCCGACTCAGGCCCCGCATTTCGGGGTGGCCCAGAGACCGGAGACACGGTCCAGCGGACAGGCGTCGGGCGCGTAAGAAAGGGAGGTGCTGCACACGGAAACCGTCGCCGGGCAGCTTTGGCGCGTCCCTACAGCGCCAGTCTGAACACCCCGGACATCCATCCAAATCAAGATCCAAACTGAAACCGCCCGCGACGATCCACGTTGTAGATGATCTGTGGCGTCCTGGGCCGATCTAAGGACCAGACTTATGGATAGAGGAAGACATCAGGGCCACAACAACTACGCCATCGGCGAAGTTGAAGTGGAGCACGCGGACATCGACATCGATGCCGAAATCGGCGTCAAGCACGCCGACATCGATCTTGACCAGCAGAAACAGCAGCAACAGCAGACTGTCGATACCACCGACACCAACAACAACAGCAACGGCCAGGGTCAGGACCAGGATCAGGGCCAAGATCAAGGACCAGGGTCAGGATCAGAAGCAGCAGCAGCAGAGCAACTCGAACGCTCAGCAGACCAACGGTGGCGACGACAGCAACTCCAACAACAACGGCAACGATATCGACATCACCATCGGTGATGGCGAGATGCCGTGGTCGGATGACGATGTCGTCGACATCGACGTCAAGGATGGCAGCGTCGACAACGTCGTGACCGCCGGTGGCGATATCGCCATCGACTACGACCCGGGCGATGACGTCAACATCGGCGACATCCTGAACGACGCGCTGACCGGCGCAGGCAACGACACCGGCGTCGTGAACATCCAGTCGGCCAACCTGATCGACAATGACCATCTCGGCGAAGCCAAGGTGATCAACTCGGGCGACTTCACCCAGAAGTGGCGACGCCAAGGGCGGTTCTGCCCATGCCGAGGAAGGCATCAAGGTCGGTGCCGATGGCGGTGATGGTGGAAGCCATGCCGATGCCGATGGCGGGGACGCCAAGGGCGGAGTTGCCATGGGCGGCATGGCCGATGGCCAAGGGCGGCGAAAGCGGTGACAACGACGAGGTCGAAGCCAAGGGCGGCGACGGCGGCGACACCGGCGACGCCAAAGCCGAAGGCGAGGCGATGGGCATGGCCATGGCCAAGACTTCCGGTGACACCGATGGCGGTGACAGCGGCGACGCCGATTCCCACAGCGATGCCGACGGTCATGCGTCGACCGACAACTACACCAAGGGCTACGCCGGTGACGGCGATGGTGGCGATGGCGGCGATGGCGGCGAAGCCACCGGCGGCGACGGCGGCGACGGTGACGGCGGCAAGGGCACGGGCGGCGACGGCGGCGACGGCGGTGCCGGCACCAGTGGCAAGGCCACGGGCGGCGACGGCGGTGACGGCGGTGCCGGCACGGGCGGTGACGCCTGGGGCGGCGACGGCGGCGACGGCGGCAAGGGCTTTGCCGGATACGCCGGCGGCGGTGACGGCGGCGACGGCGGCGAAGGCACCGGTGGCGACACCACGGCCGGTGACGGCGGCAACGGCGGCAAGGCCATTGGCGGCGACGGTGACGGCGGCAACGGCGGCGACGGCGGCAATGGCGGCGACGGCGGCAAAGGCTATGGCGGTGACGTCACGGCCGGCGACGGCTCCGGCGGCGACGGCGGCGACGGCGGTGCACGGCGCCAACGGCTCCGGTGGCGACGGCGACGGCGGCAAAGGTGACGGCGGCGACGGCGATGCCGAGCCGACACGACCACGCTCCGGCGACAGCGACAACGACGCCGACACCGACAATGACGCCGACAGCGACAACGACGCTACTGGAAGTGGCGGTGACGCCGGTGCCATCTCGGCGGCCGGTGCCGGCGCGATCGGTGGCCTGGGCTCGCTGGGCCAAGGCCGACGCCGAAAGCGACGATGCCGACGCCACAGCCGGAAACGGACCGGCGCGACGCACGGCCGGCGACTCGGATGCTGACGGCGATGCCGATGCCGATGGCGATGGCAGCGCAGATGGCCGCGCCAAGGCCAGCGGCGACGGTGCGGCCGGGACCGGTGGCGGCGGAACCGGCGGTGACGGCGACGGCGGCAACGGCGGCGATGGTGCCCGCGGCGATGCCGGCGACGGCGGCGACGCGTCCGGAGCCAAGGGAGCCGGCGGCGCAGGTGCGACCGGTGCTGCAGGCGCCGCAGGCGGCAGCGGCGATGGTGCGACCGGCAACGCCGGTGACGGCGCGGCCGCGCTTGGCGGCAACGGCGGCCAGGGTCCGGGCGGCGACGGCGCCATGGGCGATGGCGGTGTCGCGACCGGCACAGGCGCGGCTGGAGCCATGGGTGACGGCGGCGTAGGCGGCCAGGGCCCGGGTGGCGACGGTGCGACCGGCGACGGTGGCGTCTCGACCGGCACTGGCGCTGTTGGTGCCATGGGCGACGGCGGCGATGGCGGCCAGGGCCTTGGCGGAGCCGGAGCATCCGGCAATGCCGGTGACGGTGCTTCGGGTGACGGTGGAGACGGCGGCTATGCCGACGTGTTCTCGAACTCGTTCACCGACGGGTCGGCCGACAGCATGGCCGAGGCGATCTCCGGCTACGGCGGTGCTGCGGACTCGACGCAGGACGCGTCGGCCAATGGCGGCACCAACTCGGCCGGTGGCAACACCGCGATGAGCGGAGCCGGCGGCGCCAGCGGCGAGACCATGGCCATGGGTGGCAACACCGGTGATGCCTATGGCGGAGCCGCGAACGGCGGTGCGGCCGACATGGGCGACGTCATGGGTGGCCTCGGTGGAACGGCCACCAACGGCGACGGTGGCTATGCCGATGCCGGCAGCTGGGGTTCGAACAACGGTGACGACGGCTATGTCACCGGCGAATCCTACGCCTCGGCGGCAGCCGTGGTCGATACGGCGGCGTTCAACCAGGACATCGTCATGGGCGCCAACGTCCTCGGCAACACCGTCGACATGACGGTCGTGGGCGGCTCGATGACCTCGACCATGATCGGCGACGACGCCAACGACGTGTAAGTCGCGTCATTGCCGGGGCCGCTCAGGCGGCCCCGGCATCCCCTACTGCGGGCGGAAGTCCACGCCCATTGTGCCACCGGCCAGTATCGAAACGGCGACGTCATGAGCCTCGACCCGATCACAGAGTCCATCGCACACTTCATCGGACACTTTCAGATTGCTGTCGAAGAGGCGCGCCTTCGCGATACCTACAACGAATTCAAGGCGCTCGAGCGCAAGGAAGAGGACGAGGCCCGGCCCGAGTTCAGCCCGGTCCGCCTGACCGCCCCGCTGGGGCCCGAAGGCTACGATCCTTCCGTCAAGCCCCTGCCCGCGCAGGCCGACCTGATGGTCGCCGCGGCGAGCCCCGCCGCCGCCGAGATGCCGGTCGGCCCGGGCCTTGCCCCCGACCTCGACCTCGCCGACCTTTTCCCGCCCAACGACCCGGTCTCGTCCAGCGCCGGGGGAACGATCATTCTGCCGTTCGTTCCGACCCCGTCTTCGGTCGCGACGATCACGCTTCAGTCGATCCGTCTGTCCGACAACGACGTCCTGGGCGATCCCGATGCGGCGGGCTTCCTCCCGCCGGCGATCTACGAGGCGCTGCTTCAGGGGGCCATCGCGCTGGCCGAACAGATGATGCCCCTGTCGCTCAACGCGGTCACCGGGGCGGTTCTGGATGACCCCCAGGCCGCCATTGCCGTCATCGAATCCCTGTCGGATGTGGCGCTGCCCGCGATCGATGGCGTGACGGGCACCATCCTGACGGGCGAAGGCGTCGACGGTCGCATCATGAACGGGGTCTCGGTCGAGGACGAGCTGCCTTCGCGCGATGATCTCCTGCCCGCGTATCTTCAGAGCAAGCACGCGAAACTGGAAGACGCCGATGAGGTCTCGAAGGACATCAAGTGGATGTCCGAGGTCGGCCACGTCAAGCTCAACGTCCCCGATGCCCAGCATGCGGTGACAGCGGGCGCGAACGAACTGACCAACGCGGCGATGATCTACACCAACTGGATCGACGCCGCGGTGATCGCGGTCGCCGGCGACGTGGTGAGCTTCGATGCGGTCGCGCAGGTCAATGTCCTGTCGGACCGCGACACCGTCGACGGTCACGTGTTTCCCAGCCTTTCCACGTCGAAGGCGGTCAATGCCGCCGAGTTCACCACCACCGAGTCGTCGATCAACAGCCCGCATTTCACCGAGGGCGGCGGCCTGCCGTCGGTCTGGAACCTGAAGACGATCAAGGGCGACGTGGTCCTGGCCAACCACGTCAAGCAGCACAGCTTCGTGACCGACACCGACCGGCTTGACCTGACCTTCACCGCCGCGACGACGACGATCGTCGCGGGCGAGAACCAGGCCTTTAACCTCTTCGACGTCGCGGAGATCGGCTTTGGCTATGACCTGATCCTCGTCGGCGGGTCGATGGTGACGATGAACCTCATCGGACAGACCAACGTGCTTCTGGACGATGACGTCTTTTCCGGTCCGGGCCTTGGCGATGCGGCGCTGTCAGGCGACGACAATCTTGTGGCGAACAAGGCCCAGATCCTCCGGGAAGGCGCCGATGAGCATGTCGAGATGGCCCGCGCCTTCGCGGATGCGCTGAAGGACATGGCCAAGGGCGCGGCGGAGCTGGCCGAGGAGGTCGCGCGCGACAGCGTGTTCACCGGGTCCGAGGCGCTGCGCGCGCTCTACATCGAAGGCAATCTGACGCAGATCAACGTGGTCGAACAGATGAACTACCTGGGCGATCAGGACCAGGTGCACATGGCGTTCGACGCGGTGGCCACGATGATCGCCGGCACGGCGGTGAGCGTGAGCACGGGCTCAAACGCCTTGATGAACGCCGCGTCCATCATGACCGCCGGCCTCGATTCCAAGATCATGGCGGGCGGCACGGTCTATGACGACGCGCTGCTCTATCAGGCAGAACTGATCGACACGGATGCCGCGCCCAATGGCGTCAGCGTCAAGGCTCTGGCGTCCGAGGCGGTCGCATTTCTGGCCGATGACATGGTCGGCTCGTCCATCTCCGACGCGATCGAGGCCGCAGGCTATGTCGACGACAGCCACCACGGTGGAACACCGCTCGACGTGATGCAGACAATGACGACGTGAACAGCCCCCAAAAAGTGCGAGTATCCCGTTGAAAGATATCCCCGATCCGACCCCGCTTGCGCCTGAGTTCCAGTCGAAGCGCATCGTGCTGCGCCCCGTGGACCGGGTCGATACGCCCGCTGACGAGACCGTCCGGATGCGCGCCCCGGCCACGCCCGAGGATGAGAACGAGGCCGACAGCACACCGGATGTCGAAACCGCCAAGGCCCGCGAAACCCGCGTCGACCCCGGCATGGCGACGAAAATCGGCGTGACCCTGGACGGGCGCGCGAACGAACCGGTCAAGGCCAGCACGCCTCCCCCGCCCGGGAACACCGGCGGTGGCGGTGGCGGAGACGGACGGGGCCCCGGCTTCCACAAGAGGATCGGACCGCAGGACTTCTCGCGGAGCCTGAAGGACGGGATGGCCGCGATCCGGACCAACCTGATGTTCGTCATGGTGCTGACTTGCGCCACCAACCTTCTGATCCTTGCGATCCCGATCTACCTTTTCCAGATCTCCGACCGCGTCCTGACAAGCCGGTCGACCGACACTCTCATCATGCTGACCGTGGTCATCGCGGGGGCGGTGATCCTTCAGGCGATCTTCGACGCCGTGCGGCGCTTCATCCTGATGCGCACTGCGGTCGAGGTGGCCGCCCAGCTTGGAACACCGATCCTGAGCGCGGCGGCAGCGGCGTCGCTGCATGGCTCGGGCCGCGAATACCAGACGTTGGGCGATCTTCAGCAACTGCGCGGGTTCATCACGTCGGGCACGCTGATCTCGTTTCTCGACGTGCCGTTCACGCCGCTCTTCATCTTCGCGATCTTCCTGGTCCACCCCGACCTCGGAATGATCGTCGTTGTCACCTCGCTGGTGCTTCTGGTGATCGCGCTGATCAACCAGCGCGTGACGGCCACCCCGTTCGGCAAGGCCAACCTCGCGCAGGCGAAGGCGAACATGCACCTCGACTCGATGTCGCGGAACAGCCAGATCATCAACGCGCTGGCGATGATCCCCGAGGCCGTGGCGATCTGGGGTCGGGACACAGCTGCATCGCTGACCGCACAGGTGCAGGCGCAGGATCGCAACATCGTCTCGGCCGCCATGTCGCGCGGGGTCCGGCTTCTGACCCAGGTGGGCATGCTGGGCTGGGGCGCCTACCTCGCGATCCAGGGCGAGATCACAGGCGGCATGGTCATCGCGGCCTCGATCATCGCGGGCCGGGCCCTGGCCCCGATCGAAGGCGCGATCGAGGGCTGGAACACCTTCATCCTGACCCGGGGCGCCTATGGCCGGATCTCGAACCTTCTGCAGACCTCGAAGCTGCAGTTCGAAAAGCTGCGCCTTCCCCGGCCCGAAGGGCGTCTTGACGTCGAGCGCCTGCTCTACGTTCCCTCGGGCACCAAGCAGGTCGTGCTGAACGGGCTGAGCTTCCATCTCAACCCCGGCGAAACCCTGGCCGTGATCGGCAACTCGGGGGCAGGCAAGACGACGCTGGGCAAGATGCTGGTCGGGTCGATCCTGCCGACAAGCGGCAACGTCCGCCTTGACCTCATGGACCTGCGCAACTGGGACCCGCGCCAGTTCGGCGAAAGCATCGGCTATCTGCCGCAGGACGTGCAGCTTTTCCCGGGCACGATCAAGGACAACATCGGCCGGATGCGCCGCGACGCGACCGACGAACAGATCTACGAGGCCGCGCGCCTTGCCGATGTCCACCAGATGATCGCAAGCCTGCCGCAGGGCTACGAGACGGTGGTCGCCGCCGATGGCTCGCCCCTGTCGGGCGGCCAGAAACAGCGCATCGCCCTGGCCCGCGCCTTCTTCGGCAACCCGCGTATGATCGTGCTGGACGAACCGAACTCGAACCTCGACACCGCTGGCGACAAGGCATTGGCGCGGGCGATCCAGCACGCCAAGGACAACAGGATCACCGTGGTCGTCATCACGCAGAAGCCCGCACTTCTGGACGTGGTCGACAAGATCATGCTGCTGACCGACGGCTCGGTCGCCCTCTTCGGCACCCGCGACGTGGTCCTGCAGCGCATCCGCGAGGATGCCGCCGCGCGCAAGAACATGCCCCCGAAACCCATCGGAGACGCCTGACGCCATGTCACAGAACCTGCCAGCGCCCACCCCGCTTCCCGAAGCCGGCGAATGGTACCGCGATGTGCCCCGTTCGATCCGAAAGCATGTGATCTTCGCCCTCTGTCTCATGGTCGTGGCCTTCGGCGGTTTCGGCGCCTGGGCGTTTCGCGCGCCGCTGGCTGCGGCCGTGATCTCTCAGGGCAGTTTCGTCGCCACCGGCCGCAACAAGATCGTGCAGCACCTCGAGGGCGGCATCATCTCGGAGATCATCGTCAGCGAAGGCGACGTTGTCGAGGAAGGCGATGTCATCCTGAGGCTCGACCAGACGGCCGCGCTGGCCAACCGGCGCGAACTGGCCACCCGGAAGGCACGGCTCGAAGCAACGGCCTCGCGCCTGCTGGCCGAGTACAACGGCTTCGAGGATGTCCATTTCCCGGACGACCTTCTGGACGAGGCGCGGAACAATCCGGAAATCGCCGAGATCGTCGACGGACAGAGGATCGCCTTTCGGACTGCACGGTCCTCGCTTGAGAACGACCTCGCGCTGCTCGAGCGTAATGTAAACGCGCTCGATATCCGCTCGATCGGGTACCAGACCCAGCTCGCGTCGCATGAGCGGCTGGTCGAACTGCTGTCCGAGGAATACGAAACCAAGGCCAAGCTGTTCGAGGACGGGCTGATCCGCCAGTCCGAAGCCAACGCGCTTCAGCGCGCGGTGATCGAGGCGCAAGGCCAGATCGGTCGGCTTCAGGCCGAGGTGAACGAGCTTGAACAGCTCCGCCTGCGCCACGAGACACAGATCGCCAAGGCGCGCGGCGCCTATCGGGAAACCGCGCTCGACGAATTGCAGGTGATCCAGGGCGAACTGGAAAGCGTGCGCGAAAAGCACCGCAAGGCCGAACTCTGTGCTGGTCCGCTCGGACGTCCTGGCCCCGGTGGCCGGCACGGTCATCCGCATGCATTACTTCACGCCGGGCGGCGTGATCGAGACCGGCAAGCCGATCGCCGAAATCCTCCCGTCGAACGCGCCGCTCATCATCGAGACGATGATCCCGCGCAACGATATCGACACGGTGCATCAGGGCCAGGCCGCGATCGTGCGGCTTTCCGCGCTGAACACGCGGACGACACCGGTTCTGAACGGGACGGTCGACTACATCTCGGCCGACGCGCTGGCCGATACGCGGGACGGCCAGATGCGCGAAGTCTACATCGCGCGCATCACCCTTCCGCCCGAGGAACTGGCGCGGGTCCGCGGCTTTGCGCCGACACCCGGGATGCCGGCCGAAGTGATGATCCAGACATCCGAACGTACCTTCGCGCAATACATCGCCAAGCCGGTGGTCGACAGCATGTCACGGGCGTTTCGCGAACAGTAAGCGACGGGATCCGGGCGTCAGTTCGACGCGCGCGGCGTCCGGTTCACGACATAGATCTCGTCGACCCCGACAAGCCAGCCCTTCCCGGTGCCGACCTGAAGCTGCACGAAGCTTGACGCCCAGTTGCGCGTGGCGTTTGCCAGTTCCAGCCGGTTCTCGAAGATCACCCGCTCGGCGTCGATCACGTCGAGAAGCGTCGATCCCCCCACATCATAGGCCTGCAGCGACAACGTCTGGACTTCCGTGGACGCCTGAACCGCACGTCCGAAGGCCGCCACCTGATTGGCCCACTGCCGCGTCAGGGCAAGGCCCGTCTGGGTATCCTGCACCGCGTTCAGGACCGAACTGCGCCACACCAGCTCGGCCTGCCGCGCGTTCGATTGCGCGACCCGCTTGTTGGCCTGAAGCACGGGCTGGTTCAGAAGCGGCACGATCAGCGAAGGACCGAAGGCCCAGCTGTCGTTGTCGCCCACGATGATGGACCCGTCGATCGTCAGGCGCGGCAGCAGCTGTGCCTCGGTCACGCCGACCGCAGCGGTGGCGGCGGCGAAGTTGCGTTCGGCCGCGCGCACGTCGGGACGATTGCGCAGGATGTCGGCGGGCACGCCCACCGGCGTTCCGCCGCGCGGGCGCAACTGGCCGCGAACGCTGTCCATGCGGCGTTTCACCAGGTCCGCCGGCTGGGCCACGAGGGTGGCGATGCGGAAAACGTTCTCTTCGTAGCGGCCGATCAGGATCGGCAGGTTGGCCTCGGCCGTGGCCAGAAGCGACCGGGCCTGCGCCAGTTCAAGCGACGTGGCTTCGCCCGCGTCGGCGCGGCGCTGCACGAGGTCAAGCGTCTGCCGCCGGCTTGCGATGGATTGGCGCGTGATCGAGGCCGCGGCCTGGAAATAGCGGCTTTCGTTATAGGCAGTGATGATCTCGGCCAGGAAGGCCAGCCGCGCGGTGCCCGCATCGAACTGCACCGCCTCGAGTTCGGCCACCGCGCCCTGACGGGACCGGGTGAACTCGCCGAACATGTCGAGCACGAAGAAGGCATCGGCCGTCAGGCCGGACGCTTCGGTGATCGTGCCGCCGGGCGTCTGGATCCGCCGCGCATCGGCGGTGATCCCGCCCTCGGCCTGCTGCGGGATGCCGAAGCGGTCGACGTTGGCCCGTGCGGCCCGGATCCGCTCGGTCGCGGTGCGGATGTCGAGGTTCTGGCGAAGGCCGATATCGACAAGTTCGTTCAGGACCGGATCGCCGAAACTGGTCCACCACGCCGTGCGCGACGCATCGCGAAGCTCTTGGGAACTGCCGTTGACGAAAGCCTGGGAAAGCTCGATTCGCGGCGCCTCGTAATCGGGGCCGACCGGGCTGCAGGCCTGCAGGACGGCAACCGTTGACAAGAGAATAGCGACCGTCCGCATAATGGCACGCACCCATATATTCCAACACAATACGGATACAAGCTAACACGAATCGCATGACGAATCACCGAAAAGTTAACGTTCGGGAGATTCGGGCCCTGGCAAAGCGGGCCCGGGATACAGGCAGTCGAAGGCCGGCGACGTGCCACCCGCCCCGGGAGCGCCGCCTGTTCGCCCGCTCCGGTGGCCCGACGACCGTGCTCCCGCACCTTTCACTCGTGTCTGCCCGGCAGCCGTTGTCGGCGATCAATGCACCCGCCTCCCAAGCCTGCGTGAATCACTCGCACCACCTGCGGGCCAGCGCCCGCGCGAGACGGAGGACAGACAATGAAGATGACACCACTTTTCGCCGTGATGGCTCTTGTTGCCGCACCGGCCCTGGCTCAGGACGCCGATCCGGCCGCGCTCGAATCGGGGCGCGCGGAGTATCTTGCCGCCTGTGCCGCCTGCCACGGCGAGAATGCGGATGGGAACGGACCCATCGCGACCATGTTCCGCAGTCCGGTGCCGGGGCTGACCACACTTGCGGCCGCCAACGAGGGCGTCTTCCCGATGCTCGACGTGATCCACATCATCGACGGACGCACGGGTGTGCAAGCGCATGGTACGCCCATGCCGACCTTCGGCGCGCGCTATCGGCGCGAAATCGGCGATCTGGCCGGGGAATACGGGGCAGAGCAGATCATCCGCGGCCGCGTACTCGACCTCGCGCTCTATCTCGAATCGATCCAGGAGTAGCCGAGGCGCAGGGTCAGTCGACCCCGACCAGAAGATCCGAACCCGAGATCTTGACCAGCCCGGCCAGGTCGCGGACGCGGATCGTGTTGGGGTCGATCAACTCGACGATGCCGCGCTTTTCCAGATCGTGCAGCGCCCGGCTTATGCTTTCGGGGCGGGCGCCGAGGTGGTGGGCAAGGTCCGCGCGCCGGATCGGAATGCGTATGACCCGCCCGGACGCGGTTCCGTTCCGCGCTGCGGTGCTGCGCAGGTTGCGCCGGAGCATGACAAGAAGAAAGGACGACACCCGTTCGATCACCTTGTGCCCACCCAGCAGGAGGATCCATTCCCGCGCGGCGTCGAGTTCGTCGAGAAGACTGACAAGGAACCGGCGCTCGACCTCGGGAGACCCGACAAGCACGTCTTCGAATGCATCGCGGGCGAAGGTGAACACACGCGAGTCGGACAACGCGACAAGGTCATAGGTAGATCCGCCATCGAACAGGCGGCCATACATGTCGGTGGGAACCAGAAGACCGATCAGATGCGTCCGGCCGTCGGAAAGCGATTTTTCCATCCCGAGCGCCCCGTCGATGACATAGCCGATACGCTCGGACCGGGCGCCTTCGGGCAGGATGACGTCACCGTTCTGGAACATGGACACCGACGCCGAGGCGACCAGATCGGCGCAGGCCTGCTCGGGCAGAAGTTCCAGGATTTCAACGAGTCTGCTGTCTTCGCCAAGAAGCTCTGGCGGCACCAGATCGCGAAGATCCTTCGGATTCATGGCTTCCCCACCCGTCCAGCAAAGCGCTCAGAGCCCAGCAAAGCCAGAACTCTATGGGGAAACCAACAAATCTCAAAGTATGAATTTGTTGACCGAGATCAACGACGCCCTCCGGCAAACTGCTAGCCTTCACGCCTGAGTGGCGCATTGGGCGGGGACGCAATCGGCGCTGGATGCTCTGGACGCATTTGGCATCGCCCTTCGCTCTGCAACCAACAGGAACAAGGAGGGGGCATGTCTACATCTTCAGCGGAACTGTGCGCCCGTGACGGCGCCGGCTTCGAACCGCTCCGGCAGGGGCTGTGCGGTCGCATGAACGCCGAGGCGTTCGGGCGCCTCGTCGCCGGGGCGCAAATCGAGCATCTGCCCGCCGACCGCATCCTCTGGCACGATGACGACGGGCCCAGCCTGATCGGCGTTCCGCTTGACGGTGTGCTGCGCTTCGAACGCTGCACGAGTAGCGGGCGGCGCCAGATCCTGAATCTGTTCCTGCCCGGAGAGCTGACGGGATGGGAAAAACAAACTCGTTCGGGCTATACGATCGAAACGGCGACGCCCGTGACGCTATGCCGTTTCGACCCCGCTCTCTTCGATCGCCTCATGGCCGAAGATCGCGGGCTCAGGGCCGCCGTCTACCGCCAGAGCGATGCCCGCCTCGAAAGGCTGCGCTGGCTGACCTGGGCGCTGGGGGCGCTGTCCCCAGAGGAACGGGTCACGGCCTTCCTTGTGCTCGGCACGCAATTCATGCCGTTCGAGCCGGACGCAAGGGGCGGCGGTCTCCTGGATGTGACGGTGTCGCGCCGCGACATGGCCGATCTCATGGCCACCACGACGGAATCGATCTGCCGCATCCTCAAGGGTCTCGAGCGTGACGGTCTGATCACCCTGGACGATCCCCGCCGTATCCGCCTGCACAGTCTTCATCACATGGCGGAACGCGGGCGGGTGGCCCGGGCGCTGGATCGGCCGATCCTGCCGTCGACGGTCCGGCGGTCTGCCGGAACGGACAGTCGGGCAGCATCAAGCGGGGCGATATTGACGCTGGTCAATGAAGCCAGCTGAGAGAACCGTCTAGTATTCTCGTTGTCGGTGCGCGGTCGGTAAGTACGAGTTCTGAGACCCATGCTGCGGTCGAGTGTTGACGAATTCTGACCGGCGCAAAGCCCCAGTCCCCACATGAGCCCGGCGTCGGCATCCCAACCGCGTCGCGCACCGGCGAACTGGTCTTCAGAGGTGACACAATGGCAAAGTCCAAGAACGTGGAAATCAAGCAGGGCGACGAGCCCGAATCCGGAACGTCCTCCACCGGTGCGTCCGACACCCCGCCCCCCGCGATCCGCCAGTCGCCCTTCGGTCTTCTGAGACACGAGATCGACCGGCTGTTTGACGATTTTTCATGGCCCGATTTCGGCCTGTCGTCCGGGCGCGACCGCACCATGGCGTTTCCCCCGGCCTTGCGCAACGTGATGCGTGCCGGTGCCCCCGCGATGGATCTGGTCGAGCGTGCCGACGAATACGAGGTGCAGCTCGAGCTTCCCGGCCTGACTGCGGGCGACATCGACATCCGTATGACCGACGGCACACTCGTCATCAAGGGCGAGAAGACTGCCGAGCATGTGGAGAAGGAAGAGAACTATCATCTCTCCGAACGCAGCTACGGCGCCTTCCAGAGGGCGTTTCGCCTGCCCCCGGGAATCGCGGCCCAAAAGGTGGACGCGCGATTCGAGAACGGCGTGCTGAAAGTGCGTCTGCCCAAGACCGAAAGCGCGCGCGAAAGCGAACGCAAGATCGAGGTGAAGGCGGGCTAGCCGGGCCGGCCGGTCACTCGCCGACCAAGAGGGGCGCCCCACCCCAGGGCTGGGGCGCCCTCCACTGCCGGGAAGGGACAGGACATATGACAAGCCAGTCGCTGAGCACCGTGAACCATGCCCCCCAGGTCGTCGCCGAATGGGTCAACCTGCTATGCGAAGATCTTGGCTGGGACGATCAGGGGCGCGCCTACATGCTTCTGCGCGAGACCCTGCACGCGGTACGCGATTATCTGACCATCGACGAGGCCGCCGACCTGTCGGCTCAGTTGCCGGTGCTGATCCGGGGGATCTATTTCGACGGATGGGTGCCCGCGCATTGCCCCGCGCATCCGCGCAGCAAGGAGGATTTCCTTGAACGCATCGCGACGCCCTTCGGCGACACCCCTCTCGAGGACGCCGAGCGCGCGGCAAGCGCGGTCTTCGACCTCTTGCGCCGCAAGATCTCGCAAGGAGAATTCGAGCAGGTCGCCAATGCCATGCGCAAACCGCTGCGCGATCTCTGGCTGTGAGCCCGGAATCTGCTCAGCCTGCCTGCAACTCGGCCAGGACGACACGCGAGAGTTCGGTCTCGTTCAGGTGCAGCAGGTTCTTGTGCGCCTCGAGAATCGTGTGATCGCGCAGCCGGTCGCCAAGCTCTTCCCGGATAACGCCCAGAACCGTCGGTTCGGCGAAGATCGCAAGCGCGGTGAAGTCCCCGGCCAGATAATGCGACTGAAGCAGATCGACCGCCTTGCGCACGAAGGCGTTCAGGTCCTCGCGCAGCGGGTCGGATGCATAGTCCATCGCCGACCGCCGGCCGCCACCCGCCGAGGCGAAGGAACGACCAGGCTTGTCGGACATGATCTCGCGCAGGTTCCGGTGCGGCGACTTCAGCACAAGTTCGGCCGGCGGAACGAAGTCCCCCTCGCGAAACCCTCGCAGGATACGTGCGACGGTCGAGTTCATCACGAGCACCCAGGTCTTTTTCTTGTCCAACATGGTGTCACACGCGCCTCGGTTTCGACATTTCCATCCTAGCGGCGCGCCGCCGGACTTCATTGATGGCCGTCAAGCCCGTGGCGGCGCGGGGCTTGATCCGCGCGCCCCGCCCCCCTAGCACTGGGTCGAGGCTGCGGGTCCGGGCCCTGCCCCAGCGCTCCGGCCCCCTGCCCCGAAACGGGAAACCGCATGGCCGGGAAGGGTAGAATGTCCCGCAGACCACCGCACCGTGTTGCCTGCATCGGCGAGGCGATGATCGAACTGAGCGACCTCGACAGCCCCGACGGGCGCGTGGCGCTGGGGGTCGCGGGCGACACGTTCAACACGGCCGTCTACCTGGCCCGCGCCGCGTCGGCCGACATTGCCCGGGTGGACTTCGTCACCGCCCTGGGCACCGATAGGCTGTCGGCGCGCATGCTGGACGCGATGACGGCCGAGGGGGTCGGCACGGACCTGGTCGCGCGCCTCGACGGACGGTTGCCGGGCCTTTATGCCATCGAACTCGACCCGGCGGGCGAGCGGCGCTTTCACTACTGGCGCGGCCAGTCCGCCGCGCGGGCGATGTTCGACGCGGGCGCGGTCACGATCGAGGCGCTCAGGGACTTCGATGTGCTCTACCTCTCGGGTATCACGCTGGCGATCCTTCCGCCCGCCGCGCGTGACGAGCCTCATCACCGTCTGCGGGACGTGGCGCGATCCGGCGGACAGGTGATCTTCGACAGCAACTACCGCCCGCATCTTTGGCCCGAAGCCGACACCGCCCGGGTTGCGATGGCGGCGATGTGGCAGGTCACGACAATGGGCCTGCCGTCGCGGGATGACGAGGAAACGCTTTGGGGCGCGGCTTCCCCCGAGGCGATCCTTGACCGGTTGTCCGCATGGGGCGTGGCCGAGATCGCGCTCAAGAATGGGGCGGGCGGGCCGGTCCTGCGCACCGGGTCGGACACACCGCTTCGGCCGGGGCGCTATCCCGCCGCGCCCCGGATCGTCGACACGACGGCGGCGGGGAATTCGTTCAACGCAGGCTACATCGCCGCGCGGCTTGGCGGTGCCGACCTGGTCGCGGCTGCCGAAGCCGGGCATGCGCTGGCGTGCCGCGTGATCGGCCACAAGGGCGCGATCCTTCCGCGCGGCTGACGGTGCGCGACCCCGCCTACCGGATCAGGATCGCGCGGAAATCGTTGACATTCGTGCCCGTCGGACCCGGCTCGAAGAGATCGCCAAGCGCCTCGAACGCGGTCCAGGCGTCATGCCTGGCCAGCAGCGCCGCGGGGTCATGCCCCGCGCGGCGCAGGCGCAGGGCGGTCGTGCCATCGGCGAAGGCGCCGGCATTGCTTTCGGACCCGTCGATCCCGTCGGTGTCCGCCGCCAGCGCGACGATCGCGTCCGACCCTTCGATCGCGCGGGCGAAGGACAGCAGGAACTCGGTGTTCCGCCCCCCCTTCCCGCCTGCCCCGGCAATCGTCACCGTGGTCTCGCCGCCCGACAGGATCACCACCGGCGGCACGAAGGGCCGGGCGCGCCGGCGCACCTCGGCCGCGATCGCGGCGTGGACGAGGCCCACATCCTTCGCCTCGCCCTCGATCGCGTCCGACAGGATCACGGCAGGCATGCCCGCCGCCTGCGCCGCCGCGGCCGCCGCCTCGAGCGACAGGGCCGAGGACGCGATCACCCGCACCTCGTCGCGGGCGAAGGCGGGATCGTCCGGTTGGGGCGCATCCTCGGGCGCGGTCGCAAGATGCGCGGCGCACGGCCTCCGGCACATCGATTCCATAGGCCTCGATCAGCGCCAGCGCCTCGGCGCGACCGGTGGCACTTGGCACCGTGGGGCCCGAGGCGACCTCCGCCGGGTCGTCGCCGGGCACATCGGACACGACAAGGCTGACCACCCGCGCAGGATGCGCCATAGCAGCCAGCCGTCCGCCCTTGATGCCGACTGACCTGCTTGCGGATGGCGTTCATGGCCGAGATCGGCGCGCCCGACCGCAGAAGTGCCGCATTGAGCGCGGCCTCGTCTTCAAGCGTCAGCCCCTCAGGCGGCGCCGGCAAAAGCGCCGACCCGCCGCCGCAGATCAGCGCCACAACAAGATCGTCCCGACCAAGCCCCGACACCGCCTGCCGCAAGCGCAACCGACGCGGCCAGACCGGCGGCATCGGGCACGGGATGCGCGGCTTCAAGCACGCGGATGGACCGGCAGGCGGCGCCATAGCCGTAGCGTGTGACGACCACCCCCTCGACCGGGTCGCCCCAGAGATCCTCGAACGCGGCCGCCATCTGGGCCGCGCCCTTGCCCGCGCCGATCACGACTGTCCGGCCCTTTGGCCGCTCAGGCAGCGCCCGTGCAAGGGCCTTGCGCGGGTCCGCCGCCGCGACAGCCGCGTCGAAGAGCGAGGTCAGGAAGGCGCGGTCGACGGGATCGGTCACAGCGCGAAGTCGCAGACGAAAACGCCATCCGCCCCGCCGTCGAGTTCGGCGACAAGCCGCGCGCCGATGGCCTGGTGTTCGGCATCCGCCAGATAGGCGTCACGCACGGCTTCGTCGCGGAAGTCGAACCAGAAAAGATCGCGAAAGCCCCGGACCATCGCGTCCTCGACGCTGATATTCGCCCGCACCTGGAAATCGACGATCCCGTCGATCCGCGACCGAAGGGCGGCGAGGTCGTCCATCAGCGCCGATTTCACACTGTCCGGCGTGCCATCGCGATAGCGCACCGCCACCAGATGCCGGATCATGCCGCCTCCCGTCCCGTTTCGCGAGATCGGCCGCACCACGCGCGCGGCACGCCGCAAGCCCTTGGTCACCTGCCGGGCCGGGGTGGTGTCATGTGATCGCGCCGGGAAACCCGAACGAGGCCGAAACCTCGACGAACCGCGCATAGGCCGGGCCGAACCCCGCAAGATCGGTCGTGCCGACCGCCATCCGGCAATCGGGCGACCGGGTCAGGACCTCCTTGAAATAGACCTGCCCCGAGGACAGAAGCGCGATGCGCCCCGATTGCGGCACCCCGGACAGCGGGGTGTCGTCGACGCGGTGCACGGTGGGCGACTGGTCACAGTCCTGCGCGAAGCGCATGTCGGGATCGTCGACGGCGATGCCTGCCGGTGTTGCGCGGAGCAGAAGGGTGTTGTCGATGCCCTGCATGTCGGCCGGACCCGACATTCGGCCAAGTCGGCATTCGCTGACCGTCTCCGCCGCCTGCCCGCGCGGGCAGGAAATGAACCAGTCGCCCTGCCGTTCCGAGAAGGCGAAGGCCTGCGCAACGCTGACCTGGCTGCCGTCGCCGCCAGAACAGGCAGACAGGGCGACAAGACAAAGTACCGCGAGAGCGCGGGCCGATCCGGTTCTCTTTCTCATGACCGCCAGCATAGGACACACGGGCCGGTCGCGCCAAGACCGGACCGGCGCGATCATCCCAGCCGGTACACGGAGGTGGCCGTGCCGCTGGCGATGGCGCGGGCCTCGCTTTCGGACAGCGTGTCGAGGATGCGGCGGGTGACCGCGATCCAGTCGGGCAGACCATTGGCCAGGTCGACCACCGGCCAGTCGCTGCCCCAGACCATCCGGTCGGGCCCGAAACAGTCGAGGACATGGGCGACATAGGGTTCGATCGCCTCGTAGGTGGCCTGTCCCGGCGCGCAATAGGCCAGAAGACCCGAGAGCTTGCAGGTGACGTTGGGGCGCGTCGCCAAGGCGCGAATCTCGTCCCGCCAGGGGTCGAGGCCGCCCCCGGCGATGTCGGGCACGCCGCAATGGTCGAGGACAAGACGCGTGTCGGGACAGGCGTCGGCGAGTTCGCGCGCAAGCGGCAGCTGGCGCGCGAGGAAACACATGTCGAAGACGAGCCCGGCCGCGCCGATCCGGCGAATGTTCGCGCGAAAGGTCTCGGACGTGGACATCGCATCGTCCACGACATGCAGCACCCGGCGCACGCCGACGGCCCCCATCCCCGCCACCTCGTCAAGCCACTCGGCGAAACAGTCGTCCTCCTCGGGCCGCGCGCTGACGATCAGCCCCCGGATGCCGCTGGCCGGATCGCGTGCAAGTGCTGCGACATATTCGGTCTCGGCCTTCACGTCGCCATCATCGACAGCCGTTTCCATGAAGAGCGTGCCGTCGATTCCCAGCCCTTCGGTCAGGGCCTTGTAATCCTCGACCGTGAAGGCGCGGTCGGCCAGCGCGGGAATGCCCGCCGCCCAGCCGTAGCCGGCGACCCCCGGGTAGATCAGGTGTTGGTGTGTATCGAGAAGTCCGATCATCGCGCCTATCCTTCCGGGTCTGCAATCACGTCCTGCCGTTGCGTTCCAAGCCCCTCGATCCCCAGTTCGACCACGTCGCCCGGCTTGAGATAGAGCGGCGGTTTCTGACCCAGACCCACGCCCGGCGGCGTCCCGGTCGAGATGATGTCGCCCGGATGCAGCGTCATGAACTGGCTGAGATAGCTGACCAGATGCGCCACCCCGAAGACCATCGTCCGGGTCGAGCCGTCCTGCATCGTCTTGCCGTTCAGCGTAAGCCACATCCTGAGGTCCTGCGGATCGGCCACCGCGTCGCGGGTCACAAGCCAGGGACCGGTCTGGCCGAAGTTGTCGCAACTCTTGCCCTTGGTCCACTGTCCCGACCGCTCCATCTGGAACGCACGCTCGGAGACGTCGTTGGCCACGGCATAGCCTGCGACGTGGCTCAAGGCGTCGGCTTCGCTGACGTATTTCGCGCGGGTGCCGATGATGACGGCCAGCTCGACCTCCCAGTCGGTCTTTTCCGAGCCCCTTGGAATGATGATCGGATCGTTCGGTCCGCAGATCGCACTTGTGGCCTTCATGAAGATGATCGGCTCCTTGGGCACCTCCATCCCCGATTCCGCGGCGTGGTCCGAATAGTTCAGCCCGATGCACACCAGCTTTCCCGTCCCGCCCACGCAGGGTCCAAGCCGCGCTCCTTCGGGCACCCTTGGCAGGCCGCTCGGATCGATGGCGCGGAGGGCCGCAAGCCCGGCGTCCGACAGCACCGCGCCCGCGATGTCGGGCACCACGCCTGTCAGGTCGCGGGCAATGCCCTCGTCGTCGATCAGGCCCGGCTTCTCGGCCCCCGGTTCGCCAAAGCGGATGAGTTTCATGATGTTTTCCTCGTTCAGGTGTTCGACCAGCCGCCGTCGATGACATGCGCGACCCCGGTCGTATAGGAGGAGTCGTCAGATGCAAGATAGACCACCAGCGCCGCGATCTCGTCGGCGCGCGCGATCCGTCCCATCGGCTGGCGCGCGGTGAAGGCGGCGCGGGCGGCGTCATAGTCGCCCGTGGCCTTCAGCCGGTCCTCCAGCGATGGCGATTCCACCGTGCCCGGACAGATCGCGTTGCAGCGGATGCCCTGCCCCACGAAATCGGCCGCGACCGATTTGGTCAGGCCGATGACCGCCGCCTTCGACGCGGCATAGACGCAGCGGTTGGGTGCCGCGATGATCGACGAGGCGACCGAGGACATGTTGATGATCGACCCGCCGCCCGCCGCGATCATGCCCGGCAGGAAGGTGCGGATCATGCGGTACATCGCCTTCACGTTCAGATCGAACGAGAAATCCCAGCCCGCCTCGTCGCAATCGAGGATCGTGCCATGCGCCACGAACCCCGCGCAGTTGAAGAGGACATCCGGCGTCCCGATCTCCGCCGCAAGCGCTGTGATCGCCGCGGGATCGCGAACGTCGAGGCGCCGTGTCTCGCAGCCCTCGAGTCCGCCAAGGCCGCCTCGTTGATGTCGGTCGCGATCACCCGCGCGCCCTCGGCGGCCATGGCCAGCGCCGACGCCCGCCCGATCCCCTGCGCCGCCGCCGTCACAAGGCAGGTCTTTCCCTCAAGTCGTCCCATCGTCATTCCCTTGTCTGTCAGACCGGCAGGCAGGCCGGTCCGATCGGTTCGAAGCTCTTGTAGGTCAGGATGAACTCGGTGTGGCCGAGGTCCTCGGATTTCGTCCGCTCGCCGCCCGCGACGCGGACCACCAGGTCGAGGATCTCGCGCCCGACCTCGTCCACCGTGGCCCCGTCGCTGATGATGCGGCCGGCGTTGATGTCCATGTCCTCGCTCAGGCGTTCGTACATATGCGGGTTGGCGGCGATCTTGATGACCGGCGCCAGGGCCGATCCCACGACCGATCCGCGCCCGGTGACGAACAGCGTCATGTGCGCGCCCGAGGCCATCATCTCGACGATCTCGGCATTGTCCGAGATGTTGGGAAAGCCGAAGCGCACCTCGCCATCGGGCACGACGTCCATCAGGTAAAGCCCGCCCTTGGGGGGAATGTCGCCTGGCTTGATCAGGCCCGAGATCCGCGACTGGCCGGACTTCGCATAGGCGCCGAGCGACTTTTCCTCGATGGTCGTCAGCCCGCCTTCGGCGTTCCCGGCGGCGAAACTTCCGTAGCCCAGCGTGGCGTAATAGGCCGCCGCCTTGTCGACCGAGGCGCGGATCGCCTGCCCAAGCTCGGGCGTCACGGCGCGGTCGGCCATGATGCCCTCGCAGCCGATCAACTCGCCCGTCTCCTCGAAGATGCAGGTGGCGCCGGCCTCGACCAGACTGTCGAAGGCGCGGCCCACGGCGGGGTTTCCGGTGATGCCGCTTGTTCCGTCCGACCCGCCGCAGACGGTGCCGATCACCAGTTCGGAGATCTCCATCGGGACCACCGGCACTTTCGCGATGTCACGCACCATCCGTTCGACCGCCTCGCGCCCCGCCTCGATCGTGGCCCGTGTGCCGCCGTCACGCTGGATCACCAGCGTCTCGACCGGGCGGCCGCTGGCCTCGATGGCCTGCATCAGCGCCGTCCGGTCGAAGCTTTCGCAGCCCAGAGAGACAAGGATCACGCCACCGACATTCGGATGGGTGCAAAGCCGTTCCATCATCTTCTGCGCGTAAGGGTTTGGAAAACATCCGGGAAAGCCGATCAGGTGCGCCGCGTCCTCGTAGGGCGCGACGATCTTGCGGGCGACGTGGTGGGCGCATTCGACGAGGTAGGCCACGGCGACGAGATTGCGGATGCCCTTGCGCCCGTCGCTGCGTAGATAGCCCTTCATCGCGGCACCTCCTCGGACGTCGCCGCCAGCGCGTAGGTCGGCGTGTAGTCGCTTTTCACGTTGTGGATATGGACATGTGCGCCCGCCGCGATGGCCGCGGTGGCCGACCCGATGGGAGCGCCGTATTTCACGATCTTCTCGCCCGAGGCGATGGCCCGCCGGGCGATCTTGTGGCCAAGACCCAGCCGCGCGGGAACCACAGCCTGCCCCGTTTCGAGCGCGATGGTCTCGCCCGCGTCGATGGCGCCGCGCAGGACGAAGACGTTGTCGTCGGGCGAGAGGAGAAGAAGGCGCGTGTCGGTCATGGATCAGACCCTTGCAATCGTTGCAGCGTCGATGAGATCCCAGTCGAGGCCCGCGCCCAGACCCGGCGTATCGGGCAGATGCGCGATGCCGTCGCGGATCGGCAGCGGGCGGTCGAGGCCGAAGGCGAAGGTCTCCATCGGCCAGAGCACCTCGAAATAGGTGCAGTTCCGGATCGCGCCGGCCAGGTGCAGGTTCACCATCTCGAGCGGGTGGAAGATGGTGGTGTGAAGCTCGCAGTTCATGTGGAACGCCTCGGCCAGGCGCGCGGTCTTGAGCGTGCCGGTCACGCCGCCGCTCCAGCTTGGATCGGCGCGCACGGCATCGACCACGCGGGTGGCGATGCATTCGGCCACCGAATAGGGATGCTTGGCCAGCACCTCGGTCCCGACCACGGGAATGTCGAGGATGCGGGTCAGCTCGCGCAGCGCGCCGAAGGCTTCGTCGGGCAGCGGCTCTTCCAGCCAGAGGTAGTTCAGCCGCTCCAGCTCGCGCCCCAGGCGCAGCGCCTCGTCGAAGGTGTAGGGCTGCACCGGGTCGGACATCAGCGCAAAGTCGTCGCCCACGGCGTCGCGCACCGCGCGGTGGATCTCGATATCCTCGGCCAGCGACTTGCCCGGCGGGTGGATCTTGTAGGCCTTCAGGCCCGCCTCGCGCACCGCCAGCGCCTCGGCCGCGTAGGCATCGGCATCGGCCAGCACCAGCGACGAGGCATAGGCCGGCACCTTGTCCCGCGCCCCGCCGATGAACCGCCAGAGCGGCTGCCCCGCCGCTTCGGCCGCCAGCAGCCAGAGGCAGCAGTCGACCGGCCCGAAGGCATAGATCGGCAGGTGGTGCCACCAGCGGTCGGCGGTGCGCCAGTCGTGCCAGATCGCCTCGCGGTCGCGGCGCGTCGCGGCCCAGCAGGAAGGGCCGCAGCGACGCGGCGGCGGTATGGGCCGCGCCAAGGGCCGACCGTCCCGCAAAGCCCACCATCGACGCCTCACGCCCGTCCTCGGTCCGCAAGCGTGTAGACAAGGAACTCGAGGCCCTCGCGCGCCTGCCCGTCGCGCATCGCGGCACCGGAGATGGCGGCGGCGTCGTGGCGGCAGGCGCGGATATCGAGGGCGGCGATCTTCATGGCGTCAGAACTTCCCCCATTTCAGATAGGCGTCCTGCGGGTCCATCCCGTCGAGGATGGCGCGGCGCACCTTGCTTTCGGTGCCCATCGCGGTGACGGCGGCGGGGATGACCTCGTCGAGGGCCGCCGCCGGGATGCGCACCATCCCGTCGCGGTCGCCATGCAGCCAGTCGCCCGGCGCGATGGCGACCTCGCCGATCATGATCTCGACATCCGTCGCGGTGGGCAGCCACATCCCCACCACGTCGCGCGGCGTGTGGAACGTGCCCCAGCAGGGAAAGCCCAGCCGCAGGATGAAGTTCGTGTCCCGCAGGCCCGCCGTCGACGACGCAGCCAAGCACGCCCTTGCGGTGCAGGGTCTCGGCCGACAGCTCGCCCATCTGCGCGATCACCTGGTTGTGGGGCTGGGCGGTCCAGACATGGCCCGGCGGCGCCTTCGACAGAAGCCCGGTCCAGGCGAGCAGCGTCTCGTGCGCCTCCGCACTTTCGTCGATCCGCCCCTCGACCGTCCAGGCGGGGCCGGTCAGCACCATCTCGGGCTGCAGCGGCTGGATGCGGGGCGGCAGGGTGAAGTTGCGCAGACCCCGCGCCCGCATGACGTCGTGCACGACCGAGGTGTAGCAGGTGCGCAGCTGTGCGATCCGGTCGGCGTCAGTCATGGTGGAACACCTCCTCCATCATCGCCCACCATTCGCCTTCCTTCCGGGTGTCGAGCGGCAGTTGCATCGGCATGCAGAGATCCCACCATTCCTGCGTCTTGGGGTCGGCGGCCATCTTCGCGGCATCGGCAGCGAAATCGGTGCCGGTGTATTCCCAGTAGCCGAACAGCAGGTTCTCGGGCTCCTTCAGGAAGATCGAGTAGTTGGTGATGTTGCATTTCGAGATCATGTCGAGGATCTCGGGCCAGGTGTCGGCGTGCAGGCGCTTGTACTCCGCGATCTTCTCAGGCTTCAGCCCGATGACCATGCCCATGCGCTGCATGTGACCCTCCTGTCGTGGTGAACGTGTGATGCGTGCCGGGCACGATCCGCTTGCGGATCACGCCCCAGTCCCAGTCGATCCCCAGGCCGGGGGTGTCGGGCGGATGCGCGCGGCCCTCGCGGATATCGAGCCGCGAGGTGGTGATGGCGTCAAGCTGCGGGATGTACTCGAGCATCGGCGCGTTCGGCACAGCGCAGACGAGGCTGACGTGCAATTCCATCAGGAAATGCGGGCAGACCGGCACGCTGAAGGCCTCGGCCAGATGCGCGGCCTTGAGCCAGGGGGTGATCCCGCCGATGCGCGCGACGTCGGCCTGCACGATGCTGGCCGCGCCCTGTTCGAGGTAGTCCTTGAACTGCGACAGCGAGTACATGCTTTCGCCGACCGCAATCGGCACGCGGGAGTGGCGGGCAAGCCGGGCATGGGCGCCCACGTCGTCGGCGGGCATCGGTTCCTCGAACCAGTGGATGCCGGCCTCGGCCAGCATGTCGGCCCGGCGCATCGCCTCGGGCAGGTCGAAGGCCTGGTTGGCATCGACCATGATGCGGAAATCCTCGCCCACCGCGTCGCGCACCGCGCGCAGGCGGGCGCGGTCCTCGGCGATGGAGGGCTTGCCGATCTTCAGCTTCGCGCCGGCGAAACCCTTGGCCTTCATCGCCGCCGCATCCTCGGCCAGGGCCTCGGCCGGCAGGTGCAGCCAGCCGCCCTCGGTGGTGTAGAGCGGCACCGACGCCTTCGCGCCCCCCGCCATCCGCCAGAGCGGCAGACCGGCGCGGCGGCAGCGCAGATCCCAGAGCGCGGTGTCGATGGCCGCCAGCGCCAGCGAGGTGATCGCCCCCACCGCCGTGGCGTGGGTCGCGAACAGCAGGTCGCGCCAGATCCCCTCGATCTCCTCGGCCTCGCGCCCCAGAAGCCTTGGCGCCAGCGTGCGTTCCAGAAGGCTGATGACCGCCGGCCCGCCGGTGCCGATGGTATAGGCATAGCCCACGCCCTCGGCGCCGTCGCTGTCGGTGATCCGCACCAATGGGGGTTTCCTGGCTGACGAAGGACTGGATCGCATCGACGCGCTCGACCGCCGGCGGCAGGTCGACCATCAGGATCTCGACATGCGCGATCGTCGCCATCAGAGGTCCCTCACCGTACGCCCGGTGGCCGCGTCGAAGATATGCGCCCGGTCCAGCGACAGCCGGAAGGTCAGCACCTCGCCGGGGGCAAGGTCGCGCGGATCGAACATCTTGCCCTGCACCTCCTGCCCGGCCAGCCGCGTGTAGATCAGCGTTTCGGTCCCCAGCAGCTCGGCCAGTTCGACCGTCAGGTCGAGGTCGGTCGTCTCGCGCGCCTCGTGGATGCCATGGCCAATGGGTGTCAGGTCGTCCGGACGGATGCCGAAGACCACCTCTTGCCCGTCGCGCACATGGCCGGTCAGCCGGGTGGGAACGGGGACGGAGGTGCCGTCGGCGAACCGCACCTGCCCGTCCGCGATGGTCGCCGGGATCAGGTTCATGGGCGGAGAGCCGATGAAGCTGGCCACGAAGGTGTTGACCGGGTGGTTGAACACCTCCATCGGGCGGCCGACCTGTTCGATATGGCCGTCCTTCATCACCACGATCCGGTCGGCCAGCGTCATCGCCTCGACCTGGTCGTGGGTGACGTAGACGACCGTGGTGCGGACCTTGTTGTGCAGCTTCTTGATCTCGGTCCGCATCTGGACGCGCAGCTTGGCATCGAGGTTCGACAGCGGCTCGTCGAAGAGAAACGCATCGGGATGCCGGACGATGGCCCTGCCCATGGCAACGCGCTGACGCTGGCCGCCCGACAGCTCGGCCGGGATGCGGTCAAGAAGTTCGGACAGGCCAAGGATATCGGCGGCTTCCTTCACGCGCTCTTCGATCACCGAAGCCGGCTGTCCCGCGACCTTCAGCCCGAAGCCGAGGTTGTCGCGCACGTTCATGTGCGGATAAAGCGCGTAGTTCTGGAACACCATCGACACGTTGCGCTTGCGCGGCGGCAGGTCGTTCACCACCCGGTCGCCGATGCGGATGTCGCCGTCCGAGATATCCTCGAGCCCGGCGATCATGCGCAGCGTGGTGGACTTGCCGCAGCCCGACGGCCCGACCAGAACGACGAACTCGTTATGCGCGATCTCAAGGTCGATGCCGTGCACGACCTCGAGCCGCCCATACCGTTTGACCACGTTCTCAAGCGTGATGCCTGCCATGTTCAGCCTTTCACTCCGCCGAAGGTCAGCCCGGCGATCAGGTGCTTCTGCACGAGGAACGTCAGGATCAGCGCCGGCACGATGATGATGACCGCCATCGCGCACATGCCCGCCCAGTCGATCGTGAACTGCGCGGTGAAATCCATCAGCCCCACCGGCAGCGTCTTGCTGTCGGTCGAGCGGGTCAGCTGGCTGGCCAGCGCGAACTCGTTCCAGCTTGTCAGGAACGCAAAGACCCCCGCCGCCGCGATGCCCGAGCGGGCCAGCGGAAACTCGATCTTCCAGAACGCCTGCCAGCGCGTGCAGCCGTCGACCTGCGCGGCCTCGGACAGCGACATCGGGATCTGGCGGAAGAAGCCGTCGATCAGCCAGATCGTGAACGGCACGTTCAGCGAGACATAGACGATGATCAGGCCCATCTGGGTGTCGATGATGCCGAGCCGCGACCAGATCATGAAGACCGGCAGCGACAGGGCGATGCCCGGCACCGTGCGGAACAGCATGAGAGACAGGAACCACGCGTTCTTGTAGCGGAAGCGGAAGCGCGCGAAGGCATAGCCGCCCGCCATGCCGATCATCAGCGCGATCAGCGTCGAGGTGGTCGCGATGACCAGCGAGTTCCAGAAATAGGACAGGACCGGGATCGCCACCTGTGTTTCGCCGAGGCCAAAGATCTTGGCGAAGTTGTTCAGCGTCAGGTCCTGGGGAATCCACACAGGCGGCTTGGCAAGGATCTCGCGGTTCGGCCGAAAGGCCGAAAGCACGACCCAGAGACCGGGAACGCAGATGATGACCATCAGGATGAAGGTCGAAAACCAAAGCCCTGCGGCACGGAGATTTTTCTTCATCTCCCGGGTCATTCCGCGCCCCCCATGTAGCGGCGCGCGGCGACGAGCTTGGTGAAGAAGTAGTAGGTGAAGGCGACCGACAGCAGGGTCGAGATAAAGGCCATCGCGTTGGCCTGCCCCATGCGGGCGTTGTCGTATCCCACGCGGGAGATCAGCGTCCAGAGAAGCTCGGTCCGCCCCGCCGGGCCGCCGCCGGTCATCACCGAGACGATGTCATAGGCCCGCGCGACGTCCAGCGACCGGATCGTCATCGCGATGAAGGCGAAGGGCATGATGAAGGGCAGCGTGATGTGGCGGAAGACCTGCCAGGGATTGCAGCCGTCGACCTTGGCGGCCTCGAGCGGGTCCTTGCGGCATGGCGAAGAGGCCCGCCAGCAGCAGGATCGCGAAGACCGAGGTGCTCATCCAGACCTCGGCGAAGATGATCGAGAACATCGCGAGTTGGCCGTCGACCAGCCACGGGATCGCCTGATCCGTCAGTCCAAGGCTTTGCAGGGCGTTGTTCAGGATGCCGATGTTGTCGTTGAAGATGAACTTGAACTGGAAGCCCACGAGGATCGGCGAGAACATCATCGGGAACATCATGATGGTGCGCAGCGTGCGCTGGCCCCAGGTGACCTTGTTGATCAGAAGCGCGATGCCGAGGCCCAGAAGGAACTCGACATTGAGCGCGATCGCCAGGAACAGGATCGTGCGCCCGAACGCCGCCCAGAAATCCTCGTCGCCGAAGAGCCGGACGTAATTGCGAAAGCCGATGAAGGTCTCGATCGTCTCGGGGCGGGTCAGCCGGTAGGGCGTGAGCGAGGTGTAGAACGAGAAGGCGACCGGAAACGCCACGACGAACAGCATCGTCAGGATCGCCGGCGAGAGCAGAAGAAGTGGCGTCAGCGCCGCCTGTCTTGTGCGAAAGAAGCGGATCAAGGCATTGACCTGTCAGGGTTTGTAGGGCGCGGCGACAGCCGCCGCGCCCCGGTGGGGTTCACAGATAGCCCGCGTCTTCCATGATCTCGCGCGCTTCTTCGGCGGCCTCGTCCAGGGCCTCCTGCGCGGTCATGTCGCCGACGATGGCGGCCTGAAGCCGGGGCCAGAGCGCGTTCGACACCTCGATCCACTCGGGGATCAGCGGCGGGGTGAACGCATCCTCGGACATCGAGGCGGCATAGGTGTCGAAGACCTCGACAAGGAAGTCGTTGCCACCTGCCTGGAACTCGCCCTTGGCATCGGTCCACACCTGGCTGCGGGTCGGCAGCAGGCCCATGCGCGCCTCGATCATCTGGCGGTCATGGTCGGTCAGGAAGGTGACGAAGGACGCCGCCGCCTCCTTGTTGTCGCAGGTTTCGGTGATCGAGAAGCTGTGCGATCCCGACCAGCCGCTGCGCACGCCCGCCGAGCCCATCGGCGCGCGGACAAGGCCCACATCGCCCGCGATCTTCGAGTTCTCGGGATCGTTGAAGAAGGCCGACCAACCGGCCCAGTCAAGGTTCAGCGCAACCGTTCCCGACGCAAAGCCAAGGCCGGTGTCGTCCCAGAGGTAGTTCGGCACGCCACGCGGCACGGCGTTCGAATTGTAGAGATCGACGAACCAGTTGAGCGCCCGCACCCCGGCTTCCGAGTTGAAGTCGGGCTCCCACCCGTCGGTGAAGAGCTGTCCGCCCTCGGCCACCAGCATCTCGTAGAAGCGGCCGGTGATCGCCTCGTCCTTGCCGACATACTGGGTGCCGTAGAAATCCGGCGGGTTGGCGAAGAACTTGGCCTGGTCTGCGACCTGTGCCCAGGTTTCCGGCGGCGCCAGCTCATAGCCGTACTCGGCCAGGAAAGACGACTGGTTATCAGCATCTTCGTAGAGCGACTTGATGTAATATAGGTTCGACACATCGGAATGCCGGGGAAGCTGGACAAGGCGCCCGTCGACGGTCGAATGCTCAAGCACCAGCGGCACGAATTCCGCCAGCGTATCGGCGTCGATCAGGTCGTTGAGGTCGGCGTAGATGTTGCCGTATTGCGGCGCAAAGCTGGTATGGTTCGACCCCACGCACCAGTCGAGCGTGCCGGCCGCGATGTCCTGCTTGATCTCACGATCAAGCTCGAAGTGGTTCTTACGGCTCAGGATTTCGACGGTGGCGCCGGTCGCGGCCTCCCATTCGGCGATGGTCGCATAAAGCGGTTCGTACTGCGCGCCGCCGATCAGCTTCACCCGCAGGGTGTAGCCGTCGAAATTGCCGTAGTCCTGCGCGGCCAGCGGGCCGGCGAGAAGCGGCACGAGCGCCGTGGCGACAAGAGCTTTCGCTGTCAGTCTGGACATCTGGTCCTCCCTTTCTGAATGCCGGTTCATGCCCGTGACCGGGCCTTGTCGTTATCGCCGCTTTCCGCCGGCACTGGATCGGAAAGCAGGTCTTTCAGGATCGTCTCGCGGTCGGCACCCAATGCGGGCGCCGCGCGGTCGGATTTCAACGTCTGGCCATCGATGCGGACCGGTCCGCGCAGGGCGCTGGAGCCGGGTCGTGCCGTTGCGGGTGATCTCCTGTTCGAAATCGAGACGGCGGTAAGCTTCGGAGGCCAGCATCTGCGGCCAGTCCAGCACTTCGGAACACCAGATGTCGGCGGGCTGGAGGATCGCCAGCCAGTCCGCCGTCGTCCGCCGCTTCGACGGCTGCCGCAATGATCGCCTTGATCTCGTCGCGGTCCCGCAAAAGGGCCGACGCATCGCCGAAGAACGGCTCGAGACCCGAGATCTCCATCAGCTCGGCCAGTTTCTCGAGCGACGGCGTCATCGCCAGCGCAAGGTATCCATCCCTGGTGCGGTACACGCCGTAAGGCGCCCCAAGATAGGCATGCGCGCCGTTCACCGCGCTGCGCACCGGCACACGGCGCCCATCGTTCAGGTGCGTCGTGAGCACCTCGAACTGGAAGTCGATCATCGCCTCGAAGAGGCTGGTCTGCACATGGGCGCCGCGCCCGTGCATCCCGCGCCCGACAAGGGCCGCCAGGATCCCCTGCGCCAGCGCGTTTCCGGCCAGCATGTCGGCCGCCGCCAGCCCCATCGGCATCGGCGGATCGTCGCGCGACCCGGTCAGCCACAAGAGGCCCGAGCGCGCCTGCGCCAGCAGGTCCTGCCCCGGCAGGTCGCGCCAGGGGCCGTCCTCGCCGTAGCCCGAGATCGACCCGTAGACGATGCCTGGGTTGAGCGCGCGCACGTCGTCATAGCCGAAGCCCTGCCGCTCGATCACGCCGGGGCGGAAGTTCTGGATCATGACGTCGGCGCGGGCGATCAGGCGGCGCAGCATCTCGCGGTCGGCCTCGTCGCGCAGATCGGCCGTCAGGCTTTCCTTGTTGCGGTTGATCGCGTGGAACAGCGAGTTGTCGCCGTCGATGTCGGTGTCCGACAGGTAGAGGTTGCGGCAGAGATCCCCCGTGCCCGGCCGTTCCACCTTGATCACCCGCGCGCCGAGGTCCGCCAGCTTGAGCGAGGCCAGCGGCCCCGAGAGGAACTGGCTGAAATCCAGCACCACAAGCCCGGCGAGGGGGCGGTTCGGCGTCGGGCATCGTCTTCATGCGCGGCTCTCCCCATAGGCGGCCTGCAACGCGTCGAGCGTGGCCGCCGCGCGTAAGCCTCGCCGCGCAGGAAGGCGTGGACGATATCGCCGCCCCTGTCCTGGAACCCCATGTAGCCGTCATAGCGCGGGCGCAGCCAGGCGGTGTCGAGCGTCCGGCGCGTGTCGCGGAAGAAATCGCGGCAGGCGGCGTTGCAGCGGGCGTCGTCCCAGGCGGCGGCGTTGCCGGGCTGGCCGCCCGCGTCGAAGATAGAGGCCCTTCTGGCAGTCGGCGCCCGCGATCCAGAAGGCGTAATCGGCGGCGGCATCGCGGTGCGGGGAGAAGGCGCTGACCGCGATGCCTGTGCCGCCGATTACCGTGCCCGACGGATCGTCCGCACGGACGCCGGGCGCGTCGGTGAACTGCAGCGGGAAGCGGCAATACCCGTCCCGGCTGTAGTTGGTATAGCCGTATCCGAAGGGCGAATAGGCCGGGGCATCGGCGGTCCGGCCCATCCATTCGTAGATCCCGATCGGGTCGAGCGTCAGGCAGCGCTGGTCCATCAGCGAAACGATGTCGCGCCATGAGCCCCAGTACCTCGTCGCCCGCCGCCCGGTCGATGAAGTCGGCGCCCTCGGCAAGACCGACCCCGAGATTGCGCGCCAGGCCCATGAAGGTCATCAGCGCGTTGATCGGGATCAGCGCGAAGCCCACCCTGCCCTTGCGCGCAAGCTCCATGACGCCGGCCCAGTCGCGGGGCGCCTCGGCCAGCAGGTCGGGCCGATAGGCCGCCACCGGTGTCGCCGCGTCGATCGCCAGCGCCCATTGCCGGCCCTCGAACCGGTAGGACGGGTGCGAGACCCCCAGCGACTGCGCGGCCAGCGTGGCAAGATCGTTGTCCCGCCCGATGCCGTCGAAGGCCATCAGCAGCCCGGACCGCGCCACCTCGCCCACGTGGGGGTGGTCGATCACCATCAGGTCATAGCGATCGGCCATCTCCTCGATGGGCCGGTCGGCGAAGGCCTGGAGCGACCGTTTCTCCCACCGGATCGTCACGCCGGGGTGGGTGCTGGCCCAGGCCTCGGACGTGGCGACCATCGGGTCGAAGCCACGTGCGTGGTCCCAGGTCATGCCAAGCAACTCAGCCACGGCGTTTCTTCGCCTCCAGCGCGGCATCGGCGTCGGCCTTGAAGCGGTCGGGGTCGCGGTAGAGCGCGGTCATCAGGTGCTCGCAGTAGAGCACCTGCTCGCCCTCGCCCTTGAACACCGAGTAGCTGACCCGGACCTTTCCCATGCGGTGATCCTTGACCTCCTTGGCCAGGTTCTCGCGGATCGTGTAGATCGTGTCGCCGATGAACACGGGCGCGACGAAGCGCAGCCGGTCATAGCCGTAGGAGAACGAGTTGAGGCAATTCGTGGCGGCAAGACCGAGCCCGTAGGAAAACACCATGGCGCCCGCCACCAGCCGCTTGCCGAAGACGCCCTCCTCGACCGCGAAGCGTTCATCGCTGACATAGGGGTGGTGATCCATGACGAGCGAATTGAAGAGCATCGATTCGCCCTCCGAGATGGTCCGGCGGATCGAGCGGATTTTGTCGCCGACCTCGAAATCCTCGAAATACCAGTTCTCGGCGTTCCAGACGGGAATCTTGGCGTGATCCTCGGGCAAGCCCGGCACTCCGCGCGCATGCACTCCGATCTCGGCCATCCTTGCCCTCCCAGGTCGTCTTGCAGCGCAATTTTATATGTGAAGAAATCTTTTACAAGCAAAAAGCTGAGTGAGGGATGAGCCCTGGCAGGCAGAGCGAGGTCGGCGGCACGAAGGCCACGCACCGCGCAGGCGGTCATCATGCGGAAAGGCGGCGTTCCGCGCGGCGGCTGACACTTAACGGATCGATCTCAGGAGCAGGGTCAGTCTTTTTACTTGTCAAATTACTTTGTGTATATGAAATCTACCAAGGCGCTGAGGAGGGACGATGGAACGCGAACAGTACTTCGAAGACTACGTGTCCGGTGAAGCGCGCCAGTCGCTCGGCCGCACGATCACCGAGGCCGACATCGTCTTTCACGCCGGTCATTCGGGGGATTTCTTCCCCCATCACATGGATGCCGAATGGTGCAGGACCCAGCCCTTCGGCGCCCGCATCGCCCATGGCACGATGACCTTCGCCATCGGCATCGGGCTGACCGCCACACAGATCAACCCGCGCGCCTTCACCTATGGGTACGAGCGCCTGCGCTTCCCGAACCCGGTCTATGCCGGCGACACGATCCGCACGACGGTGACCATCGGCGCGCTGGAGGATGACCCAAAGCGCCCGACCTACGGCCGCGTGACCGAGATCTGCGAGACCCGGAACCAGGACGGCAAGACGGTGATGTATTGCGAGCATATCCTGCTCGCCGAACGCAGGGAGGCCGCGCAATGACCGATCTGACCCAGGGCTGGCCCGCACCGTCCAGCCCCAAGCCCATCGTCATCGTCGGCGCGGGCGGCATCGTCCGGGATGCGCATATGCCGGCCTATGCCAAGGCGGGCCTGGTGGTGACGGGGGTCACGGACGTCGATGCCGCCCGGGCCAGCTCGCTGGCGGCGGACTATGCCCTGCCGAACCTCTATCCCGACCTTGCCGCCGCGGTGGCCGACCAGGGCACCGGCGCGGTCTATGACATCGCCGTGCCGCCCCACGTCCTGACCGACATCCTGCCCCACCTGCCCGACGGGGCGGCGGTGCTGATGCAGAAGCCCATGGGGGCCGATCAGGACCAGGCCCGCGCGATCCGCACGATCTGCCGCGAAAAGGGGCTGACGGCGGCGGTGAACTTCCAGCTGCGCTTTTCGCCGATGATGATGGCGGTCCAGGATGCGGTGCGGCGCGGGATGCTGGGCGAGCTGCTCGAGATCGAGGTGCATCTCAACATCTTCACGCCCTGGACGCTGTTTCCCTTCCTCATCCCGATGTCGCGGGTCGAGATCGCGGTGCATTCGATCCACTATCTCGACGCGATCCGGGCCGTGGCCGGCAACCCGGTGGGCGTCTTCGCCCGCAGCCTGCACGATCCGCGCGCGGACGACTTCAAGCAGACCCGCACCTCGGTCATCCTCGACTACGGGCCGAAGCTGCGGGGCCTCATGTCGATCAACCACAACCACCAGTGCGGCCGGAAGTTCCAGTCGGCCTGGTTCCGTTTCGAGGGAACCGAGGGCGCGATGATGGTCAAGCTGGGCGTCTGCTACGACTACCCCAACGGCGAGGCGGACGAGTTGTGGTTCTGCCGCAACGGCGGCGACTGGGAGCAGATCCCGCTGGAGGGAAGCTGGTTCATCGAGGCCTTCATGGGACCGATGCGCAACGTCCAGCGCGCCGACGCGGGCGAGGACGAGCACCTGCATTCAGGGGTCGAGGACGCCTACCAGACCATGGCGCTGGTCGAGGCCTGCTTCAAGGCGATGGAACGGCCGCCCGAACCCCTTACGCTCGACTGAGGCCGTCGTAGGCCGGCACCGTCGGCCCGCCCAGCGCGGTGCTCAGCGCGTTTGCCGTGTCGATCACGCGATGCGCGCAGGTCTGAAAGCTGATCGGGTCGTCGAACCGTTCGAGATGCGGCACCGTCAGCGCGGCAATCGCGTGGCCGGTATGGTCGAAGATCGGGGCGGCGATGTTGACGATGCCGCGGGCCATGAAGCTGTCGGTGATCTCGTGCCCCCGCGCGCGGATCTGGGCAAGCTCGGCGCGGAACTGATCTTCCGACTTTCCCGCAGGCAGCGGCACGCGCGCGAAGAGCTCCTCCAGGCGCTCGGGCTCGGCGAAGGCCAGGATCACCCGGCCCGAGGAGGCGAGCCAAAGCTCGATCCGGGCGCCCAGGCGGATGCTCATGACGTGGTTGCCGGGCGGGTCCACCTGCCCCACGATCAGCACCGCGTCGTCGCTGACGATCGCCAGATGCGCCGACTGGTTGATGGCCGAGGTCAGCCGCCGCATGAGCGGCCCGGCCAGCGCCGTCAGCCGGTTGATCAGCGGCGTCCTGTTGGCCACCTCGAAAAGCTTGGTCGTAAGACCGTAGCGGTCGGTGTCGGGGTCCTGCACGAGATACCCCCGGTCGGTCAGCACGACCAGCATCCGGAAGATCTCGCCGACAGACCGGCCCATCGCGCGGGCGATCTCGCTTTGGGACAGGCCGCGCTCCTCGCGGGCGAGAAGCTCGATGATGTCGAGCCCTTTCTCGAGCGCGGGCGCGGAGTACCGCGCCGGCTTGGCCGGCTTGGGGTCCTCGGTCGGGGCTGTGTCGCTGTCCTTCATGGGCGCGAGACTAGCGGGCTTGGGCCGTGCTTGGCAAATGCTCGTGAGGCCAGCGCGCCCGCGGATCATGTCCCGCCCGGTGCGAAGTGGGCGTTTTACATTCGACAGTCTGACAGTATGAACGACAGTGCGGCCACTGGGAGGGGGTCACACCCATGAGGACACCGTGACGCTGACCGATCCGCTGACCGGCGAGGTGCTGGGTTATCTTGCCGCCGGTCTGGTCTTCCTGACCTTCTGCATGAAAACCATGACCTCGCTGCGCGTTGTCGCGGTCGCGAGCAACCTCGCGTTCATCCTTTACGCCGTGGCGGCCGATCTGACCCCCATCCTCGTCCTGCACGGGCTTCTTCTTCCGCTGAACCTCGGGCGGCTGGTCCAGCTTCAGCGAAACGTCCGCAGCGCGGCCCTGGCGGAAGGCCAGCCCGCAGGCGAAGAAACCTTTGACTGGCTGATGCCTTACGCGCGCACCCGTCGCCTTTCGCCCGGCGAGGTGCTTTTCCGCAAGGACGACCCCGGTTCCAGCATGTTCGTGATTGCCGAAGGCGAGATCTACCTGCCGGAGATCGATGTAACTCTGGGGCCCGGCGCAATTCTTGGCGAGATCAGCCTGTTTTCCCGCGACGGGCGGCGCACGGTGAGTGCCGAGGCTGTTGGCCCTGTTCGATTGGGCGAGGTGACCGAACAACGTGTGCGCGAACTCTACTTCGACAACCCGCGCTTCGCCTACAGCCTTATCCGAATCATCACCCGCCGGTTGCTGGACAACGCGGCAGGGCAGCACGCCGGCACCGCAGCACCGAAAAGTAACACCGCCGAGGGCCACCAGACGGGGCCATAGGCCGGTTCCGAACGGTTCCGCGGCGCGTTTCCATCGCGCAATATCCCGTTTGATTAAAGGCGATCAATGCAATAGTAATGAAGGATTGCACCTCTGGGGGACTGTTCGGTGCGTTTGGTATCGGTATTTCTGGTGTTCTGTTTCGGACTGGCGACACAGGTCTTCGCCAGTACGGTCGATTTCGCTGGCTTCGAGACCGGCAACAGAGGCCCTGCACTTTCCTTCGAACATGGTCTGGTGGTCGAGACGACCGGCGGTTCGGTCATCGTCTACGGCGCGGACGACCCCGTCCCCGGTCTATGCCCGTACGCCGCCAACCGGACGTGCCGCGGCGACCTGAGCATCATCTTCTTCGGGCAGGTTCAGGGCCTTGCCTTCGTGCTTGACCCGTCCATCCCGAACAACGCGGTTGCCGTGACCCTCTACGATGGCGAGACCATCGTGGCCGAGGGACGGATCGGGGGGGCTGCCGCGACGATATCGCAAGGGACGTCGCCGGTGACCCGCGCGCGGCTGGGTTTTTCGGGGGTCTCGAGTGGCGGCGGTTCGGGCGGCAGCCTGCGGTCGATCTCCTATGACACCGGGTCACCCGGGCTATCGGGGATCGACGTGCTTGTGCCGGAGGGGAATGCACCGACAGTAAACCCACTCCAGACCGAGGTACTTGATTTTACCCTCGCCAAGCCACTCGACAGCCGCCGCTTTCCCCGAAGCGTGCGGGTGCCGGGAGCGACGCTCACCGTGATCGACAGCGACGAGATCTTCCTTTTCGGAGCAAACGCATTCGACGCGTTCTCTTCGACCGGAGGCGTCTGCGCGATCGCGGTATCCGAGGACTTCCGCTGTACCGGCGATTTCCTCATGGCTTTCGACACGCTGATACGCGACCTGTCCTTCGACGCACTGTTCTTCAAGCCCGGCGATCTTGCGCTTGTCCGTCTTTTTTCCGGCGAAACACTGCTCACCGAGCGGCAGATCAACCGCGAGGGAGAAGTGAGCTTTTTCGGCTTCGCGGGCATATCCCATATCGAGATCCTGGACCGGACCCGTGATCCGGGCAGGAACGGCACCGGGGGCTTCGCCTATGCCAACTTCCGCTATTCGATTTATGAGCCGACGCCGGTGCCCCTGCCCGCAAGCGTCTTGACGTTTGCGTCAGCTTTCATGCTACTGGCCGGAGCGGGAATGCGGCGATCTGCCGGAACACGGGGAAGACGGTCATGAAGTTCGGACTTGCGGCTGCAGCCGCTTTCTTGCTGACCGCCTTTCCGGCTTTCGCGACGACCGGAGAAACGGTCGCCGTAGTCCAGCGCGCGGTCATCGCGTCGGACGGCAACCAGGTCACGCTGAACGTGGGCCAGGCGGTGGCGCTTGGGGATACGATCGCGACCGGCGAAGGCGGCGAGGCGCAGATCATCTTTCCCGACCAGACGCGGATCGTCGTCGGTCCGAATTCCCAGCTTTCGATCACGCGGCTTCTGTTCCGTGACAACGGCACGGCCCGCCGGCTGTCGGTGAACGCGGTGCGCGGCACGTTCCGGTTTCTGAGCGGCGAAAGCCCCTCGAACGCCTACAGCATCCGCACCCCGAACGCGACGATGGGCGTGCGCGGTACCGAGTTCGACTTCGCGGTCGCCGGGCGCGACGATACCGACCTTGTCGTCTACAACGGCCAGGTCCAGTTCTGCGCCCGCGGCCGCTGCGCCCGGGTGCCGGGCGGCTGTCAGGCCGTGCGGATCGACCGGCGCGGCAACTTCAGCCAGCCCGAGACCGCCCTCGAGCGGCAGGAAACGCTTAACGCACGCTTCCCCTATGTCGAAAATCAGGAGCGGCTGACGCCGCAATTCCGCACCTCGACCGTCAATTGCCGCGGGGATGGCAACACCGCGCTTGCGCAACAGGCCGTGCGGCAGATCCCGCTGCCCGCCTCGACCAGTGCCTCGGGCGGTGGCGGTGGCGGTGGCAGCTTCACCGGCGGGGCTGACCCACGCAGCGGCAATCCCGCGGAGTGACCGCTTGACCCGCAGGGGCCTGGCGGGACGCGACTGCGCGCGGATCTGAGGCGGTGCGCCTGATCTTCCTTGTCGCGGCCTTCGGGCTTCTCATCGCGCTGGTCGCAATCCGCGCCGCCGATCCCTGGCCGGTTCAGGGCGTACGCGAAGCCTATTTCGACCTCCTGCAGCGCATGACCCCCCGCCCCGCGGCCGAAGGGCTGCCGGTAAGGGTGGTCGATATCGACGAGGCGTCCCTGGCCGAACTCGGGCAATGGCCCTGGCCGCGCCATCGCCTGGCCGATCTGGTCGACCGGCTGACTGCACTTGGTGCGGCCTCGGTCAGCTTCGACGTGCTCTTCGCCGAACCCGACCGTCTTTCGGCATCCCGCATCGCCGAAGACCCCCTGGTGCGCGCGGCGATCGGCGCTGAACCCTGGCTCGACTTCCTCTCGGAGATGGACAACGACCGCATCTTCGCCGAGGCGATGGCGCGGTCCTTCGTCGTGCTCGGCGTGGCCTCGGCCGGCGCGGCCGGCGTCACCGACATCCGCGCGCTTGCCGGCTTCGCCGAGGTCGGCCCGGCCCCCTCGGCCTATCTGGCCGAGATGCCGACCACGACCCCGATCGTTCCCACGCTCGAAGCTGCGGCACTGGGGATCGGCGCGATCAACGTCAGCCCCGAAACGGTCGATGGCGGCATCGTCCGCACCGTGCCGCTGGTCTGGCGCGGACCGTCCGGCCCCATCCCCAGCCTTGCGGTCGAGGCCCTGCGCCTCGCGCTGGGAGAGACCACCTATGTCTTGCTTGGCAACGAGGACGCCAGCGGGTTGAGCATCCTGCGGCTGGGCGGCTACGACATTCCCACGGACGACGCGGGACAGGTGCGGGTACGCTACCGGCATGACGATCCGTCGCTCTATGTCTCGGCGGCAGACGTGCTGGACGATGCGCGGATCGCGAGGGTCGCCCCCGCGATCGAGGGCCATGTGGTTCTTGTCGGGACTTCGGCCGCGGGGCTTCTCGACATCCGCACGACCGTTCTGGGCGAAGCGGTGCCCGGCGTGTCGATTCATGCGCAGATCATCGAGCAGATCCTGACCGACGCCTACCTTCGGCGGTCGGACCTTGTCGCGGGCTTCGAGATCCTGGCCCTGATCGGCCTGGGGCTGATCGTGGGCGCGGTCATGCTGGTCACCGGGGCGGGCGGGTCGGTCCTTGCCGGTGGATCGGCGGCCGCACTTCTGCTGGCGACAAGCTGGTATGCCTTCAACCGCGCGGGCATCCTGTTCGATGTCACCTTTCCGCTCATCGGCGGCTTCGTCGCCTTCTCGTCGCTGGCGATGCTGCAGTTCGTGGCGACCGACCGCGAAAAGCGCCTGATCCGGCGGTCGTTCTCGAAATACGTCTCAGAGGACGTTCTGGGAGAGATCGAAAGGCGTGGTCACAGCCTCGAACTCGGTGGCGAGGTGCGCGAGGTCACGGTCCTGTTCAGCGATATCCTGGGGTTCACGCCTCTCAGCGAGTCGATGCCGGCCCATGATCTCGTGACGCTTCTGAACGCCCTCTTCACCGACCTGACGGACGAGATCCTGAAGACACGGGGGACGGTCGACAAATACGTGGGCGACTCGATCATGGCGTTCTGGAACGCCCCTCTCGACCTGCCCGACCACCCCGCTGCCGCCTGCCGGGCGGCGCTCGGGATGCGCGGTGCACTGGCGCGTTACAACACCGAGCGCACCGCCCAGGGCGCTCCGGCGATCCGGATGGCCTTCGGGCTGGCCTCGGGAACCGCCTGTGTCGGGAACATCGGCTCGCGGGCGCGCTACAACTATTCGGTCATCGGCGAGACCGTGAACCGTTCGGCGCGGATCGAGGCGAACTGCCGCCACGTGGCCTTCGACATCCTGGTCAGCGAGGAAATCGCCCGGGCGGCGGCGGGTTTTGCGACGCTCGATGCCGGGGCCCTCGATCTCAAGGGGGTCAGCGCCCGCACCCGAACGGCCATCGTCGTGGGCGACGAACAGCTTGCCGGGACTGACGGGTTCCGGTCGCTGGCCGGGATGCATGCCACGCTTGTCGACACTCTGTCGCGTGGCGAAGACGCCCCCACGCTGCGCACCCGCTGTGCCGAGGCGGGCGAGGCGCTGTGCCCCGGCCTTGCAGCCTTCTATGCCCGGCTTCCCGCGCGGCTGGAAGATTTCGCCTGATGGTCAGAGCGCGACGCTGAAGGCCCAGTAGGCGGCCATGGCCAAATAGGTCAGTTGGTGCAGCCCCTGATCGATGCCGATGGCATACCAGAAACCCGCGTCCTTCGGCGTCAGCGCCAGCGAGGCGACCAGATTGTCCTTCGACCAGTCGATATGATAGTGCGCCACCGCCTCGCCGAGGATCAGGATCAGCAGCGCCGCAAGACCGGGCAGTCCCACGATCGCCAGCGCGGCAAGGCTTCCGACCGCGTGAATGGCCACATGCAAAAGCCCGCCGGGATGACCGTAGATCCGCCGATTCTCGATGATATAGGGCGACTGGAGAATGAAATCGGCGATCACGTGCTTCACCTGAAGCAGCGCGACAAGAGTCAGCGTCATGACAAGAGCAGAGCTCAATTCCAAGGTTCCCTCACTTTGGTCCACTCACCCAATCACAGCCGGCGGCGGGATGCACATGCTGGTCGGCATTCTTGACCGATAACGCGGCGTAAAGGTGACGCAAGCGCGGCACAGGGCCCCGCGTAAGCGTATTGGACCAGATGGTTTACAGCGCGGAGTTGCACACTAGACTGCCCTCCCATAACGCGACTGAAGGGGCTGACTGCCAACGATGGAAAAGGTCACCGCGGCCACCCCCAGGGGATCCGTGCCTGGTCTGGTGCGCGCCATCGCCACGGGGGTCGCCGTTGCGTGCCTTTCGCTTGTCTTCTCGGTCTCGTTCGCCAGCGCGATCTTTGCGGGTCCACTTTCGGAGTTCCGGGATGCCGGCATCTCGATGGCCATCACAAGCGCGATCGTCTACGCGTTCTTCTCGGCGCTGACAGGTTCGGTTCCCGGGACATGGTGGGGCAACCAGACGCCGACGGTCGTCCTTCTTGCAATCGGTGCGGCAAGCATCGCAGCCGCCATGCCCGGCGTGCCGCCGGCCACGCTCTTCGCCACGGTCGCCGTCTTCAGCGCGATCTCGACCTTTCTCGCCGGCGCCGTGCTTCTTGCCATCGGGCGTGCAGGTCTTGGCCAGCAGGCGAAGTTCATTCCCTATCCCGTCATCGGCGGGTTTCTGGCGGTCACCGGGTTTTTCCTTGTCGTGCGGGGCGCGGACCTTGCGACCGGAAACCTGGAGGGACTGCGCGGACTGATGGCCGCGGAATCCCTCAGCAGGTGGCTGCCCCATGTCGCCCTGGCCGCCGCCATCGCCGTTCTGGGCCGCCGGCTTGTCGACGGCGCGGCCCTTCTGATCGGGGTCGCCCTCTACGGCGTCGGGTTCGTTGCGTATCTGTGGGCCAGCGGCACGACGCCGGCCGATGCGCAGGCCGCCGGCCTTCTTCTGACCGGCGGGGACCCAGTGCGCGGCCTTGTTCCCGTGGTGACCCAGCTTGGCGAGGCGGATTTCACTGTCATCGCGGGGCAGATCGGGACGATCGGAGCGATCTCGTTCCTGACGATCCTCGGCATCGTGATGAGCATCTCGGCGCTCGAGGTGCAGATGGGACGGTCCTTCCGCCTCAACCGGGAAATGGAGAACGCCGGGATCGCCAACATGGTGGCGGCATCGGGCTGCGGCTTTGTCGGATACCATTCGTCCTCGATGTACCAACTCAGCCGGACGATCTCGCGCGTGCCGGTGCCCGCGATCGGGATGACCGGCGGCGCGCTGATGATCGGGGTGATGATCGCGGGCACCGGGTTTCTGTCCTACCTGCCCCAGGGCATCTTCGCGCTTGTGCTGTGCTATCTGGGGATCGAACTTCTCTGGCGCTGGCTCGTCGTCGCCCGGCGCGAGATGCCGACCGGCGACTATGCCATCATCCTGGCGATCCTTGCGACATCGGTGGCCTTCGATTTCGTCGTCGCCATCGTCGTCGGCACGATCCTTGCGGCCATCCTGTTCACGCTTGCCTATTCTCGCCTCGACGTCGTGCGCAACCGCGTCTCGGGCCGGCTGCGCCTGTCGCCCACCGAACGCTCGGAGCGGGACATCGCCACGCTTGTGGCCAATGGCCACCAGACACTCGTGTTCGAATTGCAGGGCTATCTGTTCTTCGGCACCGCGAACGGGCTTTTCGACCGCGTGGCCGACGAGATCACGGCGGAGGGCGCCGAAATCAAGACACTGCTCGTCGACTTCCGGCGGGTCGAGGGAATGGATGTATCCGCCTCGTTCGTGCTGGCCCGGCTGGCGGACATGGCGCTGCAGAACGGCGTGCGCATCGGTTTCACGGGCGTCTCACCGGCCTTGCGCGGACGCCTGGGCCCCGCGGGCCGGGTCGAGGGGCTGGCATTCCACCCCACGCTTGTCGACGGCCTTCAGCGCACCGAAGACCGGGTGCTGGCCGAGAGCGGCGGCCCGCAGACGCCCGCAGACCCGCCGTCGCCGTTCGGACAGCTTCTGCGCGAGGCCACGACGCAGGGGCTCCCGCTGGTCGAAAGCCGCCGGGATCTGTCCGAAGGCGAGGTTCTCTATGCCCAGGGCGACCCGGGCGATGGGCTGGCCTATCTGGAACAGGGGCGGCTGTCGGCCTGGGTCACCCTTCCGGACGGCAGCCAGGCCCGCGTGGCAAGCTTCCTGCCCGGCGCCGTGGTGGGCGAGATCGCGTTCAGTGCCGGCAGCAATCGCACCGCCAGCGTGATCGCGGACGAGCCCTGCACGATTCTCAGCGTGACGCGCGAGTCGCTGGAGGCCGCCGCGGCGATCGACGCCGGCGTCGCCACGCGCTTTCACGCGTCGCTCGCCCGCCTTCTGGCGGAACGGCTGGGGCGGACGACTGCGCTGTTCTTCGCGATCGAAGGCTAGGACACGATACGCGCCGGGACAGGAAGCCGCTTGAGCCCGGCGCTCTGGCTGACTAGCCTTGCAAGCGGAGCGACGGACGCCCCGTCCCTGAAATCCCCGACAGGAGACCGCCGAGATGGAATGGATCGACCGCGCCGCTGCCCGCCATCCCGAGGCCCGCTTCGATAAAGGCGAGGTGCTGATCCGCGAGGGCGAGGACACCACGCCGCTTCTCGTCCTTCTCGAGGGGACGGTCTCGATTTATCGCGGAACCGTCCGCGTCAATCAGACATCCGAGGCCGGTGCGCTTTTCGGGGAAATGTCCGCGCTTCTGGGAATTCCCAGCAGCGCCTCGGTCGTGGCGGATGGGCCGGTCAGGGCCATCCGGATCGAGGGCGGGCTTGCGTTCCTCGGGTCGGAACCCGAGATCGCGCTGCACGCGGCGCGACTGCTGGCGCAGCGGCTCTACGACGCCACGACCTACCTTGCCGACCTCAAGGAGCAATTCGGGGACGAGGCGTCGCATCTTGGCATGGTCGACCGCATCCTCGGCTCGCTCTTGAACCAGCAGGTGGATACGACCGCCGCGGGCGACGTCGAGCGGAAGGACCCGAGGCTTTAGGCCGGCTCAGACCTTCAGCCAGTCGGGGATCTCGCGCAGCGTCTTGAAGGGACGATCCGGCGCATCGCGCATCGACAGGATCTCGGCCCCGGCAATCGAGAACCACGCCGCCTCGTCGGCGTCGAGGTCAAGGGCGACGTGGGCGGGCGTCTCGCCGATCTGCTGACCCGAATTGAACACCCAGGTGCGCCCGATCCGATCGGCCCAGGACCCACCGGTCGTGAAGGGAGACTGGTGCACGTGGCCGCTGAGAACCAGGTCAGGCTGATACTGGCCGATCCAGCCGGCCAGATCGCTGTCGCCAAAGTGCCGCTGGCCGCCCCAGCTGACCGGGCTGTCCGACGGCGGCGCATGATAGACCCAGATCCAGCGCCGCTTTTCCACACCGGCGTCGCGTTCCAGCTGCCGACCGATCTCATCGCGTGTGGCGGGGCCGTCCCACCAGGGGCAGGCGGTGATCATCGTCTCGCCCAGCATCACGCTGCCCCAGTCGGTCACGATGCCCAGTTCGTCCAGCTTGCCCATCCATCGCGCGACAAGTTCGCCCCGCGCGTCGCGCACGTCGAGGTCGTGGTTGCCCGAGCAGACGATGATCTGCGTCTTCTGTGCCAACTCCTCGAGATAGGTCCGCACCACGACGATCTGCGTGCGCCGCTCGACACTCGACGATATCTCCAGAAGGTCGCCCGCAAGAACGACCACGTCGTAGTCGCCGGCAACCCCACGCAACCAGTCGAACTGCTTGAGCGCGTAATGCAGATCCGCGACGAGAAGGCATTTCATCGCGCGACGCTAGGCCCTGTGACGAGAGGAAGTCGAGCGCGGCGACAGGGGGGCGAATATCATTCCGCCGGCTTGATGTACCATCCCCAGGTCTCGTCCTTGTCGAAGCGGGTGATCTGCTTTGTCTCCGTAAAGGCGAGATACCCTGCCTCGCCCAATTCCCGCCCGATCCCCGAGGCCTTGTAGCCGCCCCAGGGAAGCTGCGCGAAGGTCGGCTGCGAGCAGTTGATCCAGACGATCCCGGCCCGCATCGCCCCCGCCACGCGCTCGCAGCGGTCGAGATCGTCCGACATCACCGCCGCCGCCAGCCCGTAGCGGCTGTCGTTGGCCTCGGCCACCGCCTCGTCCTCGGTATCGAAGGGATTCACGCAGACGACGGGCCCGAAGATCTCTTCCTTCCAGATCCAGGCATCGGTGGGAACGTCAGCGAAGATCGTCGGTTCGACGAAATAGCCGCGGTTGAGGTTCTGCGGACGCCCCCCGCCCGAGACAAGGCGCGCGCCCTCGTCCAGGCCGCGTGTGATAGCGGCGGTCACCTTGTCATACTGGCCCTTCGAGACGATCGGACCAAGCAGGATGCCGTCGTCGGTGCCCGTGCCGATGGTGATCTTCCGGGCTTCATCGGCCAGCCGGTCGAGAAGAGGCCCATAGGCCGCGCGTTCCACCAGCACCCGCGAGGTGGCCGAACAGACCTGCCCCTGGTTCCAGAAGATGCCGAACATGATCCATTCGACCGCCTTCTCGATGTCGCTGTCGGCGAAGACGATGAAGGGCGACTTGCCGCCCAGTTCCAGGCTGACGGTGCGGATGTCGCGCGCGGCCGCCGTCATCACCTTCGATCCGGTGGGCAGCGACCCTGTGAACGCCACCTTGTCGACCATGGCATGTTCGGACAGCGGGGCGCCTGCGTCTGGACCCGTGCCGGTGACAAGGTTGAAGACGCCCCTAGGCAGGTCGGTCGCGTCGATGATGCGCGCGAGTTCCACGCAACCCAGCGAACACAGCTCGGACGGCTTGAGCACGATGGAACAGCCCGCCGCCAGAGCAGGCGCGACCTTCCAGACGGCCATCAGAAGCGGATAGTTCCAGGGCGTGATCGCGGCCACCACCCCCAGCGGCTCGCGCCGGATACGGGCCTCGAACCGGGCATCGCCCACGTCGACATTGGTGTCGCCCGCCGCCTCGAAGGCTTCGGCCATGTCGGCGTAATAGTCGAAACAGAAGGCCGCATCGCCCACGTCCCACTGCGCCTCGGGCAGCGGCTTGCCGTTGTCGCGGACCTCGATCAGCGCGATCTCGTCGGCCCGCGCGCGGAGGCCCTCGGCGATCTGGCGCAGGACGCGGGCGCGTTCGGCGGCGGGCGACCTTGACCACGGGCCGTCGTCGAAGGCGCGGCGGGCCGCACGCACGGCGGCATCGACATCGGCCGCCCCGCCTGCCCCGACCCGGGCGAAGACCTCTTCGGTGGCCGGGTCGATGGCGTCGAAGGCCGTGCCCGATGCAGCAGGCACGAAGGCGCCGTCGATATAGAGTTTCGTGGGTTCCATCGGTGACCTCCTACCCTTCGGTGACATTCAGGCTGACGGCGAAGTTCCGTTTCCGGCACTCCTCGAAATAGGGCGCGACCTCGAAATAGGATTCGGGCGCCCAGACGCCCGGACGACGCGGCTGGGTCAGCATGAGCTGCGCCGCGATCGAGGCGTTCATCGAGGTGCCGGCATCGACATAGCCGTCGTAGATCGGGTCGGGATGCACCTCGACCTCGCAGCGCACGGTCGCCGGCGCCCCGCCGATCCGCCCGCGTCCGATGGCGAAGTGCAGCTCGTGCGAGGCCTGGTCGGGGATGCGGTCCGCGTTCTCGGCGATGTTGCGGTTCATCACCGCCGACAGCACCTCGAGCGGCGACACCTCGACGCCGCGCACGGTGACCGGGCGGCGGAAATCGCCGAACCCCGCCTTCACAAGCCCGATCCAGGCCTCGTGCTCGCGATGCGGCAGATGCAGCTTCCAGGTGAATTCCTTGATGCCCTTCTCGGCGATGCCGGGGGCCAGGGGCACGGTCAGCTGCTCGGAATGGGGCGAGTACATGAACTCGCACCGCCCCCAGGGGTCGGGGAGGTCCAGCACCTCGACCCCGGTGAGCGGCGCGCATTCCACATGGCGCGCCGTCGAGGAACTGGGTCGAGGGGTCGGCATATTCGGCCAGCACGGTCGAGATCGAATAGGGCGGGCAGAGGATCGGGTTCTCCGGGCCCACGAGTTCGGCCGCCCAGTAGAGGTTGATCGCGTCGATCTCGTCCAGCCGGTCGGCCACGGCCCGGCAGATGACGTTCGACATGCCCGGATCGGCGCCCGCGCCAAGCACCGCGACGACACCCGCCTCGGCGAACCGGTCGCGCCACTCAAGCTGTTTGACGGTGTAGACGCCGAGCCCGCCGAGGTCGACGTAGTCCACCCTGGCCTCGAGCGCTGCAGCGAAGATGTCCATCTGGTAGCCCGCCAGCGTGGGCACCGCGTTGATGCATAGGTCCGCCCCCGCCAGCGCCGCCTGCAGGCTGCCCGCGTCGGTGACGTCGACCACCTGTGTGGTCAGGCGCGGATCGTCCATCTCGCGCGCCAGCGCGTCCATCCGGTCGGTGGCGGTGTCGCAAAGCCGCAGTTCGGCAATCTCGACGATGGCGCGGTCCGAGAGAAGATCGCGGACGATCCCCTGCCCCATGAGGCCCGCGCCCCCCAGAATGACGATGGTCCTGCCTGTCACGCGCATCTCTCCGTTCATGTGTGTTTGCGCCCGCCCTGGTCGAGGAACCAGTCGTCGGGATAGGGATACCACCAGTCCTGCCGCGCCGGGCGGTGGTCCATGATGACCATCTTCGAGCGGCGGAAGGTATCAAGGCCCATGCGCCCCAGCTCGCGCCCCAGCCCCGAGGCCTTCCAGCCGCCGAAGGGCAGCGCGTCGTTGTCGATCATCGGGTTGTTGACCCAGACCATGCCGGCCTGAAGCGGTCTCGGCCGCCGTCATCGCCTCGTCGAGCGAGGTGGTGAAGACCGAGGCGCCAAGCCCGAAGGCGCTGTCATTGGCGCGCGTGATCGCCTCGTCGAAGTCCTTCACGCGCATGATGCCGACGACGGGGCCGAAGATCTCTTCGTGCATCAGGTCCATGTCGGGCGTGCAGCCGGTCAGGATCGTCGGTGCGTAGAACCAGCCGGTCTCGAGCCCCTGCGGGATCGCGCCCCCGCATTCGACGCGCGCGCCCTTTCGCCACGGCGTCCTCGACCAGCCGGATGACCTTGGCGCGGGCGGCCTCGCTGACCAACGGGCCGATCTCGACTCGCCCCAGCCCGTTGCCGATGCGCAGATGCTCGGTTTCGCGCACGAAGGCGCGGACGAAGGCGTCGTGAACCGCGTCCACCACATACATCCGTTCGGTCGAGGTGCAGACCTGCCCCGACATGTGAAAGGCCCCGGTGACGGCCCCGGCCGCCGCGACGTCAATCGGGGCGCTGGCCGAGATGATCATCGGGTCGGATCCGCCCGCCTCGATCACCGCGGGCTTCATGCGCCGCGCGGCCTCGGCGGCCACGGTCTGCGCGGCCCTGACCGACCCGGTGAACGCGACCGCATGGGTCAGCGGCGAGGCGACCAGCGCCTCGCCCACCCCCGCCCCGCCCGGCAGGCAGGCGATCAGGTCCTCGGGCAGGCCGTCGAAGACCCCCATGAATTCGAGCGTCGAGAGCGTCGTCGCCTCGGCCGGCTTGACCACGCAGGCATTGCCCGCGGCGAGCGACGCCGCGACCGTCCAGCACATCAGCAGGATCGGGAAGTTGAAGGGCATGATGTGGACCGACACGCCCAGGGGCTCGTACCGGGCATACTGGAAACTGCCCGCCTGGGTGGTGCCCGCGACCTTGCCGGCCTCGTCCCGCGCCATCTCGGCGTAGTAGCGGAAGATCGGGGCGCAGTTGGCGATCTCGCCGATGGCTTCGGGATAGGGCTTGCCCATCTCGCGGGTCATCGTGATCGCGCAGGCGCGTCATGTCGGCCGCCTCGATCCGGCTGGCAAGGGCGTGCAGGTGCTTGGCCCGCGTCTTGGCGTCGAGCGCGGCCCAGCGTTTCTGCGCGGCGTTTAGGCGGGCCAGCACCCCGGCAATCTCGGCTTGGGTCGTGTCGGCGATCTGCCCCACCGTTTCCAGCGTCGCTGGGTCGATCACGGCGCGCGGCGTGCCCGCCGAGGCAAGGCGATGGGGCGTGATGTAATGCGAGGGCGTCATCGGATCATGTAGACCTTGCGGATCGTCTCGTGGACCGTGCAGACGCCCTTCCAGTCCTTCGGGAAGAAAGCCGCGGTGTCGGGGGTCACCTCGATCACGTCGCCGCTTTCGTGGACATAGGTGCAGCGCCCGTCGAGGAAGTGGCAGAACTCGTCACTGGTGACGTGGCAGTCCCAGGTGCCGGGGGTGCAGCACCACATGCCGGTTTCCGACCGCCTGTCCGGGCGGCGGTCGAGCAGCACGCCGAAGACCCGGCTTTCGCCGTCGATCATCGTGGGGATCACGCCCCAATCCACGGTCTCGGTGATCGACAGCGGGTCGGTCAGCACCTTCGCCGTGGTGAAGTCGTCGCTCGGTTCGGCCGACGTGAACATGTAGGTGTTGCGCATCGTCTCGAAGACCTCGGCGCGGCCCGACCAGCCTGCCGGGAAGGCCACGCAGGTGCCCGGGCCGACATCGATCACCGACCCGTCGTCGCCGGTATAGCGCGCGCGGCCTGACACGAAGTGGCAGAACTCGTCGCCCGGGATCGCCAGCGTCCAGACGCCCGGCGTGCAGATCCAGAGGCCGGTTTCCAGCCCCTCGCCCTTGGCCAATAGTCGGCCGGACGAGTGCGACGCCCCCGACACGGCGTTCGGCTGCGCGCCCCAGTCGGCTAGGTCGTCGTAGGTCGCCGCACCGTGGATGTGCGGCGCCGAGGAGGCAAGGTTCGTCACTTCGCCCCCTCCGCGAGGGCCACCAGTAGGTCGGCGGCCTTTTCCTGCCCGTTGTTCGACTGCATATGGGCCGAGATCTTCGCCAGCTTGGCCTTCATGTCGGCATCGGTCAGCATCGCCTCGACCTTTGCCAGCAATTCGTCCTCGGTCCATTCATAGCGGTCCATACGGAAGCCGTGGCCGGTTTCCTGCAAGCGCATCCCGTTGTCATGGCCGTCCCAGACATAGGACATGATGATCGCGGGCTTCCCGAAGTAGAGGCATTCGGTGAAGCTGTTGTTGCCGCCATGGTGGATCACCGCATCGACCTGCGGGATGACCGAGGGCTGCGGATACCAGCCGGCCAGATGAACGTTGGGCGGGATGTCCGAATAGCTGTCCATGTAATCACCCACGTTCACAAGCGCGCGGTAGCGGCTCTTGCCAAGCGCCGCGATGATCCGCTTCAGAAGGTCGGTGTCCCCCGCCCCGAGGCTGCCGAACGAGACATAGAGCAGCGGGGCGTCGTTGTTGGCCTCGAATGTCGGCACCTCGTAGGGCGCATCCTTGCGCACGCAGCCTTCAAGATACTGGAAGCGCGCGGGATCGAGCGGATGCGCGCGCGTGTAGGTCAGCGGCTCGGGATAAAGCATGAGGTTCAGATAGGGCGAGGCCTCGAAGAACTGGCCCAGCGGATAGGCGTCTTCACCGCAGTCCGCGAGGAAGGCGTTGAAGTCGTCGTGGATCGGCTTGATCACCTCGTTGAACCGCGCGCGGAAGGCGGCGTGGCCTTCGGTGTCGGTCTCGCTCATCCCCGACAGATGCGGCGGGATCGCCTCGTCCTCGATCTCGTTCTCCGAGCAGGAGATGACGCGCACCCAGGGCTTGCCGTACTGCTTGATCGCCGGGAAGAGGATCACGTTGTCCACCGCGATCACATCCGGCTTGATCTTGGCCAGCACGCCGGGGAGGTCCTTCTGCGCCCATTTCGCGCTGTCGACGATCGCCTCCCAGCAATCCTTTACGTAGTTGTCGATCTGGTCGATGGGCTTCTTGGCGAAGTTCGGGATATGGCCGTTGATGAAGTTCTCCCAGAACTTGGCCATCTCCTCGGCCGGCATGGGTTCCGACAGGGCCACGGGATAGGCCTCGAAGCCGTAGCCCTTGTAGACATCGACGAAGCCCGGGTCCGACAGGAACACCGCCTTGTGCCCGCGCGCGGTCGACCGCCTGCGCGATGCCGACCGAGTTCAGGGCGGGGCCGAAGGCGGCCTCGGGGAAGAATGCGAAGGTCTTTTGCGTCATCGTCGGGTCCTTCTCTTGATCAGGCTGGAAATACGCGGGTGTTCTGCGGCGGCCCAGTAGAGGGTCACCGGGTCGCCTTCGGAAAGCGGGTGCGCGCCTGCGGCGTCGGCGGTCAGGCGCACAACCACGGGCGCGTCGGACAGCGGCGTCGTCAGGCGCAGCTGAAGGTCGAGGCCGTGATAGGCCGTGGCCTCGACGACGCCGTCAAGGCGGTTCGGGCCGGTCGAGGGGTCAAGATGCAGCCGTTCGGGCCGCACCGCCGCCAGCACCGGCGCCCCCTCGGCATGAGGGCACCACCTCCGCCCGGATGCGGCTGCCATCGCGGGCGACAAGCGCGCCACCCTGGCAGGTGCAGGGAAAGAAGTTCATCACCCCGATGAAATCGGCGGCGAAGCGGTCGGCAGGGTGTTCGTAGACCTCGCGCGGGGCGGCGCATTGCACCAGCCGCCCGTCGCGCAGGATCGCGATGCGGTCGGACATCACCAGCGCCTCTTCCTGGTCGTGGGTGACGACGATGAAGGTGATGCCGAACTCGTGCTGGAGCTTCTTCAGCTCGAGCTGCATCTCGCCGCGCAGCTTCTTGTCGAGCGCGCCGAGCGGTTCGTCGAGCAACAGAAGACGGGGGCGTTTGGCCAGCGCCCGGGCCAGCGCCACGCGCTGCTTCTGCCCGCCCGACAGCTGATCGGGCTTGCGCCCGGCCAGCGGCGACAGCTGGATGATCTCGAGAAGCTCGCCGACGCGGCGGCGGATCTCGTCGCGCGGCAGACGCTCCATCTCGAGGCCATAGGCGATGTTGCGCTCGACCGTCATGTGCGGAAACAGCGCGTAGGACTGGAACATCAGGTTCACCGGCCGCCGGTTCGGCGGCACATGGGCGATGTCGCGCCCTTCCAGCGTCAGCGACCCCCCGCTGGGCTGCTCGAAGCCGGCCAAGACGCGCAGAAGCGTCGTCTTGCCCGACCCCGAGGGGCCGAGAAGCGCGAAGAACTCGTTCTCGCGAATGTCGAGCGAGACGTCATCCAGCGCGGCGAAGGTGCCGAAGGACTTTCCGAGGTTGCGGATCGACAGAAGGGGCTGCGGCGCGGTCATTGTCCCGGAAGCACCCCCCGGTTCACGCGCTGCGACAGGGCAAGGGCGATGAAGCTGACGCTCATCACGATGGTCGCCAGCGCGTTGATCTCGGGCGTCACGCCGAAGCGGATCATCGCGAAGATCTGCATCGGCAGGGTGATCGAGCTGCGCCCCGCTCCGGCCGTGAAGAAGGCGATGATGAATTCGTCGACCGACAGCGTGAAGGCCAGAAGCGCGCCGGCGATGATGGCCGGCAGCAGCGCCGGCACGATCACCCGCCAGAGCGTGGTCAGCGCCGAGGCGCCCAGATCGGCCGAGGCCTCGACGATCGACCAGTCGAAGGTCCGAAGCCGCGCCCGCACCACCGCGCAGACGAAGGCGAGGTTGAAGACGACGTGGCTCACGATGATCGTCTGAAGCCCCATGCGCACCCCGATCAGCGAGAACATGCTGAGAAGCGCGATGGCCAGCACGATATCGGGGATGATCATCGGCGCGAAGATCACCGTTTCGAGCACCCGTCCCCTGCGCCGCCGGATCTCGACCCCGATGGCCAGAAGCGTGCCGAGCACCGTCGCCACCGCCGTCGACACGAGCGCCACGACCAGCGTGTTGCGCGCGGCGCCCAGGATGTCGTCGTTGCGCAGAAGCTCCCCGTACCATTTGGTGGAAAAGCCAGTCCAGGCAGTGGGAAGCCCGCCTTCGTTGAACGAAAGCGCGAAGAGAACCGAGATCGGGATGTAGAGAAAGGCGAAGACCGCCGACAGGATCAGCAGCATCAGCCGAAGCTCAAGGCGCGACTGCGTCATTGTCGCCCTCGCGAGTGGCCCGATGCACGGTCACCGGCAAAGGTCTGGGCAAAGAGCAGCAGCATCATGATCGCGATCAGCACCATCGACAGCGCCGCGCCGAAGGGCCAGTCGTTCGCGGTCAGGAACTGGGCGTAGATCAGGTTGCCGATCATCTGGAACTGCCCGCCGCCCAGAAGCGCGGGGGTCACGAAATTCCCGATCGACAGCACGAAGACGAAGACCGCGCCGGCCACGATGCCCGGCACGCTTTGCGGCAGGGTCACGCGGCGGAAGGTCGTCCAGGCCGAGGCGCCCAGATCGCGCGAGGCTTCGGTCAGTTCGGGGTTCATCCGCGCCAGCGGCGCGTAGCAGGCCAGGATCACGAAGGGCAGGTAGTTGTAGACCAGCCCGATCACCACCGCGCTTTCGGTGTAGAGAAGCCGCGGCATCTCGCCGTCATAGCCGAGGCTGCGCGCCAGAAGCGTGATCAGCCCCTCGCGGTTCAGCAGCACGATCCAGGCATAGGTCCGCACGAGGTAGTTCGACCAGAACGGCAGCACCGCCAGGAACAGGAGCATCGGCTGGTGCCGGCGCGGCATCGAGGCGATGGCATAGGCGGCGGCATAGCCCAGGATCACGGCAATCAGCGTGGCGGTGCCCGCGATCGTCGCGGATTTCAGGAAGATCCCCGCGTAAAGCGGGTCGAACACCAGCGCGAGGTTCTCGAGCGTCAGCGTGTATTCGATGCCGCCGTAGATGCCCCGGCGGAAGAAGGCCAACGCCAGAAGCAGCGCGCAGGGCACGACCATCAGCGCGGTCAGCCAGACCAGCGCGGGCGCCATCAGGAGGGGGGATCGACGTTCCAGCATCGGTCACGGTCCAGTTCGGCCGGCCGCTGATGCGGCCGGCCGGGAGGGTCCTTGTGCCTTCGAGGGCCTAGTCAGCCGCGCGGATCTCGCTCACCAGGCGGGCATAGTCCCGCTGGGCCGCGCCCACGTCGCGCAGTTGCTCGAACTGGGCCATGTCCGCGGGGGTCATGCCCATGTTCGGGAAGGTCTCGATCAGGCTCGGGTCAAGGCCCTCCATCGCCGCGGCGTTCGGCACCTTGTAGAGGATGTTCTCGGCCGCCCAGCGGTGGTTGTCCGCGTCGAGGATGAAGTTGACGAAGTCGTAGGCGGCGTCCTTGTTCTCGGAGTTCTTCAGGATCACCATCGTGTCGACCCAGAGGTCGCTGCCCTCTTCGGGGATGACGTAGAGGATGTCGGCGTTCTCGGCGATGCCGTAGTTGCACCAGCCGTCCCAGGCCTGGACCAGCGACGCCTCGCCCGAGACGAGCTTGGCGTAGAAGGTGGTGTCGTCATAGGCCAGAAGCGTCTGCTTCGCCGCGATCAGGTCGTCGCGGACCTTGGCGAGCATTTCGGGATCGGTCTCGTTCACCGACATGCCATTGGCCAGGAACCCGGCTGCGAGAAGCCAGCGGTCGGTCGCCAGCATGGTGGTCTTGCCGGTGACATCGTCGGCCGGGGAAAGCAGATCCATCCACGAATCCGGCGCCTCGGCCACGAGGTCCGAGCGATAGCACAGCCCCGTCGTGCCCCAGGCATAGGGCACCGAGAAGGTGTTGCCCGGATCATGCTCGAGCGTCTGCGCCTCGGGATAGAGATTGGCGAGGTTCGGGATCTTCGTGTGATCCAGCGTCTCGGCCAGGCCAAGGTTGTTCAATACTTCGGCGAAGGGCGACGAGACGAAGACAACGTCGTAGCCCGCCCCGTTCGAGGCGATCAGCTTGCCCATGATCTCTTCGTTGGTGGCGTGCAGGACCAGTTCGGCGTCGTTGCCGGTGGCAGCCGTATAGGCGTCGATCGCGTCGGGGGCCATGTAGCCGTCCCAGTTCGAAACGACGAGGCCCTGTGCGGCCAGGGGTCCTGCCATGAGCGCGGTCGCAGCCAGGGCACCGCAAGTCGTGGTGATGCGTTTCAAGTCAACTCTCCATCCTGTCGGCGGGACAGCCGCGCTGCCCTCGGTTTTGTCGGCAGCTTCGGGTCTGCCTGTAATCGCAGTTTGATTTGTTAAAAGAATACGTCAATCTGTTTTCATGGTCCTGTTGCCGCCCTCCGCACGGACAGCAGGCCGCCGCGACATCTGAAGGGAGGTCACCGTTGCCAGGACCGCGCCGGACCATGCGCCAGACCCATGTCGATCTTGCGCGAAGCGTCCTGCACCATGTCAGGGCATTGGGGCTGCGCATCGACGACCACCTGCCCGAGCAGCGCTTTGCCGATCTGTGCGGCGTCTCCCGCACCCCGATACGCGGCACGTTCGATCTGCTTGCGGCACAGGGTTTTCTGAAGAAACGGCCCGAGGAAGGCTATTTCCTCGCGGTCGATCCGGTCGAGGCCGAAGGCGATGTGGCGCGGCGTCTCGAACAGGCGGAGGACACGCTGGCAGCGCAGATCCTGCGCGATCGCGCCGCGCGCCGGCTGACCGAGATCCAGACCGTCCGGCGCGCTTGCCCAAAGATATGGCGCGCCGCGCACTGCAGTACATAATGCGCTAAAAATACTGTCGCGGGACGGAATCGTCGCCCAGCAACCCGGGCAGTCCTGGGCCTTCCAGCCGATCCTCGATTCGCCCCACGCCGTGGATGAAAGCCTGTCCTTCCGCATGATCCTTGAACCGCAGGCGATTCTCGCGCCCGGGTTCGCCCTTGATCCCGGGGAGGCCGCCAGCCTGCGCGAGACGCTGGAGCGGCATCTCGAACAGGGCGAAATGCGCACCACCCAGGGCGCGTTCCTGCGCCTCGACACCGAGTTCCACGGTTTCGTTGCGCGCTGTGCCGGAAACCGCTTTCTGCGCGCGGCGCTGCTGGTTCATCACCGGCTGCGGCGCAACACGCAAAAGACCTCGGCCACCTCGGCCTTCCGGATCCGGCAGTCGATCGCGGAACATCTCGAGATCCTCGATGCGCTTCTGCGCGGCGACCGGGCCCTTGCCGCCGATCTGATGGTCGTGCATCTGAGGCGATCGCACACGAACCGGCCGGACGCGGCGAACCGGGGCATCCCGCCTCTCACGCGGACGACCATGGAAAGGGACGCCTGATGCGCGCGCCGGTCATCGCCTTCTTTCCCGAAGCCAGCTTCGGCGCGGCGCTGAACTGCGTCGGCATCGCCCAGGAGCTTGAACGGATGGGCGCCACGCCGGTCTTCATCTGCCATCCGGGTTTTGGCGGCGTCTTCGCCAACTACGGCTTCAAGGAAGTCCGGCTGCCCGCACCGCCGGAAGACAGCGGACAGTCGGCGGCCGACACCTGGCAGACCTTCATCCGCGTCCATCTTCCGCATTTCGACCTCGATCCGCGCGCGCAGCTGACCGATTACGTCGCCCCCACGTGGAACGCCATCGTCGACAGCGCGATGGCGGTCGAGGCGCAGTTGCAAGAGGCGCTGGCGCAGATCCGTCCCGACGCGGTGGTGCTCGACAACGTGATCATGTTCCCCGCCATCGCCAATGCTGGCTGCCCCTGGGTGCGCGTCGTCTCCTGCGCCGAGACCGAGCTGCCCGATCCGCAGGTGCCGCCCTACCTGTCGGGACTACATCCCGACGAGGCGGAGGCGATCGAGGCCTTCCGCCACGCCTACCGCACCGCCACCGATCCCGCGCACAAGCGCTACAACCGGTTTCGCCGGGCCTGCGGCCTGAAGCCCCTGCCCGCCGGCACGTTCCTCGAAACCTCGCCCGCGCTGAACCTGCTTCTGGCGCCTTCCGCAGTGCGCTATCCCCGCGCCCACGCCCTGCCCCCGGACCGTTTCGTCTTTCTCGAAGGCTGCGTCCGGCGCGAGGTGCCGATCGACATCCCGCACCTGCCGATGGACCGCGGCCCGCTGATCTATGTCAGTTTCGGCAGCCTTGGCGCCATCGACACCGGGCTGATCGGGCGGATGATTGCCGCCTTCGCGGGGATCGAGGCGCGGTTTCTGGTGAACGTCGGCGCCTTCGGCGAACACTACGACAGCGTGCCCGACAACGTCTTTCTGGGCGACTGGTTCCCGCAACCGTCGGTCGTGGCGCAATCGGAGCTTTTCATCCACCACGGCGGGAACAACAGCTTCTGCGAGGCACTCTATCACGGCGTCCCGTCGCTGGTGATGCCCTATTGCTGGGACGGGCACGACAATGCGCAGCGGGCGATGGCGACAGGAACGGGTCGGCACATGCACCGGTCGGACTGGACGCCGGATGCACTTCGCGCGGCGATCGAGGGGCTTCTGCGCGACACCGAAATGCGCGCAACCCTTGCCGGGATCTCGGCCCGGATGAAGGCCGCCCAAGGCACCACGCGGGCCGCACAGGCCATTCTCGATGTGGTGCGCACCCCGGCGACAAGCTCTTGCGCGACCGGCCTCAGCAGCGTGGCGGGCTGACACGCGGCACGGTTCCCGGCCCGATCAGTGTCCGGCGATGAACTGTTCGATATCGAAGGTGGATCGCACACCGATGTCGCCGCGATGGGTTGCGCCGAACACCTTGGCCGACCGGAACCCCTCGTCGCGGAGCATCTCGAGAAAGGCCCATTCCGCGCCCAGCTTGGACGAGGCCCCCAGATCGACCATCAGTTCGCTCGTGATCCGGTGCATGCGCATGTTGGCCCAGTAGCTGCCTTCGCCCGTTCCCGCGTCGACCACCTGGCGCAGAAGCGCCATCATCCGGAGCTCCTTCAGAAGCGTGGCGTTGAAGGAAATCTCGTTCACACGGCTCTGGATATCGCGGGCGTCGCGCGGAATCTCGGGGCGTTCGACCGGATTGATCTGGACCAGCACCACGTCATCCGCCTCGCATTCGTTGACCAGCGGCGTGATCGTCGGGTTGCCCGAGAAGCCGCCGTCCCAATAGGCCTCACCGTCGATCTCGACGGCGCGGTAGAGCGTCGGCAGGCAGGCCGAGGCCAGAAGCACGTCCGCCGTGATCTCGTCGTGACGGAACACGCGCCCGCGCCCGGTGCGGACATTGGTCGCCGTGATGAAAAGCTTGACCGGACCCCGCGCGATCGCCTCGAAGTCGAGCATATCGACCAGGATGTCGCGCAGCGGATTGAAATCCCCGAAACTGAACGCGTAGGGCGAGACCACCCGCGCCATCATGTCTGCGGCCAGGTACGCCGGCGAATGGTCCAGCGTCCAGCGCCCCATCGCGCGGTCGAGAGGGGTCCGCTGGAACGGACTGAACGCCGAAGCGCGTGAGACCCGGCGCCAGAATTCCGACAGCGCTTCGCGCGCCGCCGCGCGCCCTCCCGTGGCCAGACCATGCGCCAGAAGGGCCGCGTTGATCGCCCCCGCCGAGGTGCCCGAGATCCCTTCGATCTCGATCCAGTCGGTGTCGAGGATGCAGTCGAGCACGCCCCAGGTATAAGCGCCGTGCGACCCGCCCCCCTGCAGGGCCAGATCGATCATCAGCGTATCACGCTGCGGCGCGGCGCCGGGGGGTCGTGCCATCGACGTGACTCCTGCCAGAGGGTTTCGCCAAGCAATAAGGACTTGGGGCCAGAAGGCAATCATCCCTCCGCTGCGTCGCGGCAGGACCCGGGGGCATCTGCCGCCGGGTCGGCCACAGCCTGTCACCCGATGACGCGGTAGCCGCGCGGGAAGCGTTGCAGGTCGCGATAGCCGTCGGCGGTGACCTGGATCAGATGCCCTGTCTGGACGCCCGCCAGTCCGTCCGGCGTCGTGACGTTCGGCTGCACCACGAGGCACATGTTCTCGGCCAGCGTCAGGTCGGGGCGCGCAACCGCCGCGGGGCGGCTTGCGGTGCCGAGCACGGGCGGAAGATAGCCGCCCCCATAGCCGTGAACGAGGTCGTCGATGATGGTGAACCCCCCCGCCTCGATGACCGCCGAGGCGTCCACCAGCTCGCCCGCGGTGGTACCGGGTTTCACCTTGACGAGGATCGCGTCAAGAGCCGCTTCGGCCACCTCGTGCATCTCGCGATAGGCCGGCGTCGGCTCGGCCCCGACGAAGAAGGTCCGCAAGACCTGCCCGGTATAGCCCCAGAAATCCGCGCTGATCTCGGTCGAGAGCGTGTCGCCCGTGGCCAGCGGCCGGGTCGATCCATACTGCCGGGGCACACCTCCGTCCGAGGCCTGCATCGGCGTCGCGAGAAAGTAGTGCAGGAAGCTTGTCGCACCATGGCGCAGGAACCCGCTCTCCACCAGCGCGCCCAACTCACGCTCGTCCATGCCGGGGCGCGCGCCCTCGGCCAGGGCCGCGATGCCCAGATCTGTCAGCGCGGCGGCGAGTTCCATCCAGCGGATCTCTTCGGCGGACTTCACCAGTCGAAGCCGGGTGTAGTCGGCATTGAGGTCGGTCAACTCGAACATCCCGGCAAGTGCCTCGAACTGCCCCATCGGCAGCCGCCCCACGAGGCCGATCCGCCGCGTCCCGCCGCGCTTCATCAGATCGGCGGCTTCCGCGACGCCGGATTTCCGGCCCCATTCCACCGCCGTCCGCCACGCGATGCGCCGGGCAAGCGGGAGGTGGTTGAAGTGCTGGACATACATCGTGCGCGGCAGGGTGCCGCCCAGAACGGTCACGGCCTCGGCGGTGACGGGCCAGCCGGTGATCCAGCCGGTCGCGGACCCTGCCCGCCCTGCCTCGACCACCAGAACCGCGTCCAGTCCCCGCGCGTCCGCGAGGTCCAGGAGGCGGGCCTCGCGCGCTTCCATCTCGGCATCGGAGAATGCGGGATAGGTCTGCGTCAGAATGTCCGCATAGTCGGCCAGCATCTCGGCGCGCATCGTTTCGATCTGTTTCAAGTCATTCCTCCATCTCGGCCGACAGGGATGGCAGAACCGGATGCAGGTCCAAAGTCAATGCACGTGCCGCGGAACTTGATGATGCCGCAGCCGATGGGCGACGGACCGGATGGGACGCCGGCCGGTCTTCGGCGGGACGGAAGCGCGCGACAGGACCTTCGGTCGCGCCCTTCCGCCAAAAGCAGTCATTCGTCTTTCGTTGCATCACCCATATGTCGGGCCATGTACGCCGGCTCGCCCATCCGCTCGAGCAGGGCCAACTGCCGGGACAGCCAGTCGGCGTGGCCTTCCTCGTCAAGGATGATCCCTTCGAAGAGAATACGGGTGCCGATGTCGCGATCGTCGCTGGCTGCCACTGCCGCCTCGGAGTAGAACTCGAGGGCCCCCTTCTCTTCCTTGAGGTCGGCTTCAAACAGATCCTCGAGCGATTTTGCGCGTTTAGGCGTCTTGCTCGCGACGATTTCGGGATCGCCACCAAGATAGAGGATCCGGTCGATGAACCGCCCGGCATGACCCAGTTCCTCGGTCATTTCGGCGCGCATCTTCTCTGCGAGGGCATCGAGCCCCCAGTCTTCAAGCACATGCGCATGAAGCAGGTACTGGTTGACCGCCGTCATCTCCATGGCGAGCGCGGTTTGCAGGTTTTTAAGGCTGCGGGACTGGTTTGACATGTCACTCTCCGTTTGCTTGTGCAGGGCGCGTGGCCCTTGCGGACGTGTCCGAATGTTTGGCCCCGTGCGCCCTGTGGGGGGCGCCGAGGACATTTCAGTATGTAGCGTGATGCGGAGGCCGATCACGCGCGCCACTTATGGAAGGGCGCGCTTCGGTCGATCGAAACCCCGCGTCAGCTCAGTTTTTTGCTGGCCGCCTTCACCGAAGGCGCAAGCTCGTCCCAGGAGTCCTCGAGACCCTGGCGGAGACATACTTTGCCATCGACATTGCCCCTGCGACAAGACCGGCAAGACCCGCGATCAGGATTTCAGGGCGCCCTGATCCTGCGGCGGCGACGCCGACGACAAGGCTGGCGGTCGAGACAAGCCCGTCGTTGGCGCCAAGAACGGTCGCTCGCGGTCAGCCGCTACGATGGACCATGTGGACTTCGGAGTGCACCAGACGGCTCATGGCGTCGATGCTTCGGGAAAGTCGGCCTGCGCCGGCGCGACGCTTGGTGATTTCACCGTTGCGGTCTCATGGGGCACAATGCGCAGGGCGCGCAGCGCGTTCAGGATCACGGCGACGTCGATCACCTCCTGCAGCAGGGCGCCTTGCACCGGGGTCAGATAGCCATAAGCGGCCGCGATCATGCCGAGGACGGAGAGACCGATCCCCACGACGACGCTTTCGACCGCGATCCGGCGCGAGGCCCGCGCGATCTCGATCCCCTGCCCGAGCCTGTCGATCCGGTCGACCAGCAGCACGACGTCGGCCGCTTCGGCCGAGGCCGCGGCACCCCTCGCGCCCATCGCGACGCCCACGTCGGCCGCCGCGAGTGCGGGCGCGTCGTTCACCCCGTCGCCCACCATCATCACGGGCCCGTTTTTGCGCTCCGAGACGACGAGCAGGACCTTCTGGTCAGGGGTCAGATCGGCACGCAGCCCGTCGAGGCCCAGACCTTCGGTCACGCGCTCGGCCACGTCCGCGCGGTCGCCGGTGGCAAGCAGGATGCGCCCGATCCCCTGGCCGCGCAGCCCGTCCAGCATGGCACCCGCGCCCTCGCGCAACGGGTCGGACATCACCAGATGCCCCGCCATGTGGCCGTCGACCGCCACCGCGACCAGGACCGATCCGGCAGCCATGGCGGGAAGATCGCCCGCCGGCCGCCCGACGCGTGACGCCACGAAACCGTCGCCCCCGACGATCACGCTGCGGCCCTCGACATGGCCCACGACCCCTTCGCCCGGGATCTCCGCCACATCCGACGGCACGGGCAGCGCATAGCCGCGTGCCTTTGCGGCGGTGACGATGGCCTGCGCCACAGGGTGCTTGGAGGCCTGATCAAGTGCTGCGGCAAGGCGCAGGATCTCGTCCCCGGACATGCCGTCATGGCTGTCGATCGACACGATCTGCGGCCGACCATCCGTCAGGGTGCCGGTCTTGTCGAGGATCAGGGTGCGGATGCGCGCCATCGTCTCGAGCGGGCCCGCGCCCTTGATCAGCACGCCGAAATGCGCCGCGCGCGAGAGGCCCGCCACCAGGGCCACGGGAACGGCCAGGATCAGCGGACAGGGCGTGGCAACGACCAGGACTGCAACAGCCCGGATCGGATCGCCGGTGAACCACCAGGCCGCGAAGGCGATGGTGACCGTGATCGCGAGGAAGCCAAGCGACCAGCGGTCGGCCAGGCGCGACATGGGCGCCTTCGACGCCTGCGCCGCCTCAACCAGCCGCACGATCCCGGCATAGGTGCTGTCTTTCGCCTCGCGCGTGGCTGTCAGGTCAAAGGCCTCGCCGGCGTTGGTCGAGCCGCTCATGGCGTCGGCCCCGCGCGCCAGCCGGACTGGCAGGGACTCTCCCGTCAGCGCCGAGGTGTCGAGGAAAGCGGCTTCGGAGGCCACCATGCCGTCTACCGGCACCACGTCGCCCTGACGGATCAGCAGGCGGTCACCGGGGGCGAGATCATCAAGCGGGACCTCCTCCAACCCACCGTTCCGATGCCGGGTCGCCGTTCGGGGCACACGGGACAGAAGGTCCTGCATCGAACGCCGGGCGCGGCCCTCGGCAAAGCTTTCAAGGAAGGTGCCGCCCGAATACATCACCGCCACGACCGCCGCCGCGAGGGTCTCGCCGAAGACAAGTGCTGCAGACATGGAGAGCGCGGCAACGATGTCGAGGCCCACCTCGCCGCGCCCAATGCTCCGGACGATCTCGACAACAAGTGCGGCAAGCGCGGGAACCACCCCGGCGATCCAGACAAGGTTCGCGATCTCGGCCCTGCCGGCCAACCAGAACGCGAGTCCCGCGATCAGGCCAATCGCTGCCATGAGCAGGATGGCGGTCTTGAAGCGATCGGATCCGGTCTGTTCCATGCGGCTCATCTCCCTTTGGCCGAGACGAGTGCCGCTCGCTCTTCGGAACACTGTCGTCCGACCCGCACGCCCCTTGGGCTGTCGTCCTCCTGCCGCAGGCAGATCAGGACCGGCTGTCCCGGGCGAACTGCCAGGCAATGGACCGGGATATCAAACAAGGCCGTTCAGGGCCGCTTCATCTTGTCCAGAAGCTGAGCCTTCAGCTCTGCCGGCAGCGCATCAATCGCACGCGCCATGGTCGCAATATCTTGCCGCGCCGCATGCAGCTGGTCGACGAGAGAGATCACGATTCCCAAGCCCGTCTCGTCCATCTCGAGATCCTGGGACAGATCGCACAGAAGCTCCAGCCGCGCGATATCGATACGGCGAAAGACGTACCCATGTGCCGCCCGATCCGGCCTGACGAAGTCGCCTTCGACAAAGCGCACAAGCTCGCGTCGCGTCAGCCGGGTCACGGTGGCGACGACTTCGTCTTCTGAAAATCCGTCCGTCATGTTCCGGCCCCCTTCATCAGATCGGCGCGCGGGTCGAAGCCATGCGTCTTTCGCCATTCGGTGAAGAAATCGCGCAGGGCACCGTCCTTGTCAGGCGGTGTAACGATCTTCAGCTCGACCCTCTGATCCCCTTTCGTCTTGCGCCCGGCACGGCCGACACCCCGTCCCCGAAGGCGCAGGACCTGGCCCGAGCTTGCGCCCGCCGGGACCGTGAGGCCCACGGGGCCGTCGATGGTCGGTGCCGTGACCTTTCCGCCAAGCACGGCCTCGTCGATGGTGATCGGCAGTGTCAGAACGATATCGTCGCCGTCGCGTCGGAACACCGGGTGGGGCCGCACCAGAACGGTGATGAGCGCGTCTCCCGCCGGGCCGCCGCCGAAGCCGGGCCCGCCCTTCCCGCGCAGCCGCAACGTCTGGCCGTCCTCGGTGCCCTGCGGGATCTTGACGGCAAGGCTCTTGCCATCCGGCAGGGTGATCCGGGTCTCGGCGCCCCGCGCTGCATCCAGAAACGGCACCTCCAGCGAATAGCGCGCATCCGGGCCGGGGGCCGAAAACCCGCGACCGCCGAAATCGCCACCAGACGAGCGCGCGCGATTGCGCAGGATTTCCGCGAAGATATCCGCCGGATCGGCATCCGGTCCGAACCCGTACCCGCGTTGGTAGGAATTGTCCGCCGCGTCCGCGAAGTCGCGGTAGTACTGGCGTTGCGGACGCTCTGCGCCGAGACCATCGATTTCTCCGGCGTCATAGCGTGCGCGGGTCTCGGGATCCTTCAGGATATCGTAGGCGGCGGAGATTGCCTTGAACCGCGCTTCGGCGCCTGCGTCGTCGGGGTGCAGATCCGGATGGCTTGTCCGTACCAGTTTGCGATACGCCTTCTTGATATCTTCGGCCGTTGCGGTCTTGGTCAATCCAAGTGTTTCATAGGGATCGTCGGGCATCCGGGCTCTCAATTCGACAATCGGCGCAGGGCGGCGACGAAGCGCGCCAATACCGGGTGAAGTCGTCCATAGATGCCTTGGCGGCGACCGGTTCGTCGCTGATCCAAGTCAATGCGGGAGGGATAAGTGTCCATATGCTGCCCGGGGATTTGACCGACCGGAGCCTGCACTCCGCCCGTAGACCTATTCAATTCCGAAAGGACCCACCTTGGCCGCGGCTAAGTATGAACCGACCCAGGAAAACCGGGACCCTTCGCCACGGGGTGAACCCGTAGCGGCGCAGCTTGTCCCGGCTCTGCGCCCGGTGGCTCCGGAGCCTGCCCGGAAGCGGCGTCTCTGGCTTTGGGGGGCTGCCGGACTTCTGGCTCTGGCGGTCATCGGCCTTGGCTATTCCCAGTTCTGGATGGCGCGCCCGACCCCGGTGACGGTCGAGATCGCGGCCCCCGCCCCGGTCACGCGTGTGCTTGCGGTCAACGGCCGGATCGCCGCCGTCCGTTCGGTCGATGTAAGATCCGTGGTGACCGGCAGCCTGACATCGCTTCCCATAGCCGAGGGCGACCGCGTCGAAGAAGACCAGATTCTCGCGCAGGTCGATTCGGGCGCACAGAACGCAGCTTGTCCGGCAGGCGATGGCGGCGCTGGACGCGGCCGTTGTCGCGCAGCAGCAGGCGTCAGAGGAGTATGACCGCGCGGTTTCCCTTGGCAGCAATATCTCCCGCGCCGTTCTGGACAACACCGCCCGCGCGCTCCAGTCGGCGACGCAGGAGGTCGCGCGGCTGACGGCCTTCCTCGACCAGGCGCAGATCGAGCTTGAGAGCTACACGATCCGCGCACCTGTCGCCGGGACCGTCGTGGAGCTTGACGCCGAGGAAGGGCAGATTGTCGGGCCAACGACACGCTTGCTGACGCTGGCCGACCTGTCAGAACTCGTGGTCGAGGCGGATGTGGACGAGGCCTATGCCACACAGATCGCCGTGGATCAGCAGGCCGTGTTGCAACTGGCCGGGGAAACCGCCACCCGCGACGGCCATGTCAGCTTCGTGTCGAACCGCGTGGACGAGGCCACCGGCGGGCTTGCCATCAAGATCAGCTTTGACGACCCGGTTTCGGCACCGATCGGGCTGACCGTCACGACGAACATCATCGTGGATCAAATCGACGCGGCCCTGACCGTTCCGCGCACCGCCCTGCTGAATGGCGACGGGGTTTTCGTGGTCACGGACGGCGCGGCCGCGTTGCGGCCCGTCACGGTGGTGGACTGGCCGGCGGCCCGCCTGGTCGTGACGTCGGGCCTGGCCGAAGGCGAGGCGGTCATCGTCGATGCGGCGGGCATCACGGATGGCGAGGCCGTGGCGGCGGGCCAACCCTGATGCTCTATGCCCTGAAGATCGCGACCCGCTACCTGACGGCCAACAAGGCGCAGACAGCACTTCTGGTGTCGGGTGTCGCCGTGGGCGTCTTCATCTTCATCTTCATGTCCGCGCTGATCGGGGGGCTGGCCGAATTCATCCTGTCGCGCACCGTGGGCGACATCTCGCATATCACCATCGAAGCCGACAGCGACGACCCGGCCCTGCTGATCTCGCCCGAAGGCCATGTGCTGGTCGTGACCGAACGCGGGCGCACGCGCACCGCGACCCTGGCCGAGGCCGCCACCTGGCTGCCCCTGATCGAGGCCGTTCCGGGGGTCAGGGCGGTCTCGCCGCAGATCACCGGTGCGGGCTTTCTGACGCGTGGGGCGCAGGTCGCCCAGGTCAGCGTGACCGGCATCGAGCCGGGTCGGGAATCCGCGATCCTCGACCTCGCGGGCTACATGGTCGAGGGCGAAGTGCGGCTTGGCTCGGGGCTGATCGTGCTGGGCCGCGACCTGGCCGACGATCTGGCCCTGTCGCTCGGCCAGACGCTGCGGCTGGAAAGCTCGAAGGGGGTCACGGCGGCGCTGACCCTGAGCGGCATCTTCAAGACCGGCAATGGCGCCATGGACGGATCGCGCGTCTTCGTCAGCCTTTCGACCGCGCGGACGCTCTTCGACATGCCGCAGGGGGTGACGCGGATCGAGATCAAGCTCGATGATCTGAACGCCGCCGATGCCACCGCCCTGCGGATACGGGCGCTGACGGGGCTTGATGCGGTGCCGTGGACCGATGGGGCGGAACAATTGATGGAGGCGCTGAATGCGCAGGCGCAGACGGGGTACTTCCTGAAGACCTTCGCGCTGATCACCATCGTGATCGGCGTCGCCTCGGCGCTTTTGCTTTCGACCTACCGGCGCCGCCCCGAGATCGGGATCATGCGGGCGATGGGCGCAGGGCGCGGGTTCGTCATTTTCGTGTTCGTCGCGCAAGGCGCGCTGATCGGGCTGTTGGGCGGGGTCACCGGTGCCGCGCTGGGATACCTTGCCCTGCTGCCGTTCCCGCCACGCGAGGCGTTCGAGCCTGGAACCCTGCCGATGGATATCACGCAGGGCTCCTACGGGCTGGCCATCACGCTGACGGTGATCGGCGCGATCCTGGCCTCGATCCTGCCGGCCCGATCGGCCGCACGGGTCGATCCTGTCACGGCGATCGGTCAATGAGCGCGCTTCTCGAGGTCCGCGACCTGGTCAAGACATATGGCACGGGCGAGGCCGCGACACGGGTGCTGCGCGGCCTGTCGCTTGACCTTGAAGAGGGTGAAATGGCCGCCCTCCTCGGGCCGTCGGGCGCGGGCAAGAGTACGCTTTTGACGATCCTCGGCACGTTGATGAAACCCACCTCCGGCAGCTACGTGATGCTGGGCGAGGACATGATCGCGGCGGGGGACGCAGAGCTGACCGCCTTCCGCAACCTTCACATCGGCTTCGTGTTCCAGTTCCACAACCTGCTGCCGGACTTCACCGCGCTGGAGAACGTGGTCTTTCCGACAGCCGTGCGCGAGGGGCGCGAGACGCCGATGGCCCGTGCCCGGGGCCGCGAGCTGTTGCGGCGCATGGGATTGGGCGACCGGATCGACTTTCCCACCGCCAACCTTTCCGGCGGGCAGAAGCAGCGTGTCGCGGTCGCCCGCGCCCTGATGAACGCCCCCGAACTGGTGCTGGCGGATGAACCAACAGGCAATCTCGACCGCGCCTCGGCGATGCAGGTGATGGACCTGATCGGACAGATCAACCGCGAGGAAGGCACGACCTTCCTGATCTCGACCCATGACGAAAAGATCGCGGCTTCGTGCCGGCGTCAGATCGTGGTCGGGGACGGTGTGGTCACCGGGTAGCGCCGTCCGAAGGCAAGGCAGATGTGCGGTCGCTGCACGCGCGGCTGACAGGCGGACGGAGCGGGCTTTCGCTGCAGGGCAAGCCCCTGCCGAACCTTCCCGATCATTGCCAAGAACCCTTACACGATATCTGCTGTTGAGAAATTGGATGGATTTGCACTCCCATGACAGGCCTTTGTCCAGAGTTCGCGAGACCGATATGACCACAAGTACATCCGGCTCTTCCCCGCTGATCGACCCGCGCCTTGCGAGGGTCCGCACTGACGCGGAAATCGACGCGGCCGCAGAGCTGATTTGGGAGTTCTTCGATTTTCTTCGCGACCGCTATCCCGATCTTGGCGAGGCGCACGATCAATACATAAAGGACCAGGACGTCGCCGGTGGACTCGCCGATTTTCGCAATGTGTTCCTGCCACCAAAGGGTGAATGCTTGATCGCACGAAACAATGACGAGATTGTCGGCATCGTCATGTTGAAGCCGCGGTCAGACACCGTCTGCGAACTGAACCGGATGTACGTTCGTGAAAGCGCACGAGGTCTAGGGCTTGGTCGGGCACTGGCCGCCACGATGATCGATGAGGCCCGAGCATTGGGATACCGGGAAATCGCGCTTGGCGCGCTGTCCCGGCATGTCGAAGCGTTGCCGCTCTACCGCTCGCTCGGCTTTCACCCCGAAAGCGAAGGCGCGCCAATCGGCTCCTCGGACGCCCTTGCCATAGAGATGAGGCGTCCGCTTTGATCTCACGAACTTGGAAATCCAAGCCCAATCACAGCGACGGGGCGGCACCAGGGCGCGCGAAGGCTCAAGAAGGATTGACCTAGACCTGCACCGCCTCCACCGGCTGCTCGGTTGCCTGACCATCAAAAGCTTCGTCGGACGCATCCGCCTCGGCCTTCGTCCTTTGAACCAGTTGATCGAGGTGATGCGGCGGGCCGTAGAGGGTGTAGAGCTTGAGCGCCTCATGACCTGTGCAGATAACATTGTGATGCGCACCGGCGGGCACGACGATGCCATCGCCGGGGCCAACCTTGTGAGGCGTGCCATCGATCACGACCCGTCCCTTGCCCTCTTCGATACGAAAGAACTGGTCCGTGTCGGCATGTATCTCGCCGCCGATTTCCGTTCCCGGCTCCAGAGACATCAGAACCAATTGCAGCTTTGTTCCTGAATAAAGAACACGCCGGAAATCGGTGTTCTCTTCCGTCAGGTCTTCGATGTTCGCGACATATCCGATCATGCTGGCTCTCCGCTCAATGCGTCGTCAGGAGTGGCGACAGGTTCCTGTGTGCCGCAGGCAAACCTTCTCTGCACTGATCGGCGTCAACCGCCCGTCGCCCGTCACGTTGAAATGGACCGGCTGGCGAACAACCGCCGAGGGACGAGAGCCTCTTCCGCCGGCGTCATGAAACGCACCGCCATGCGCATGCGCTGATGACGGGACCACCCGGTGGGGGCTTGCCAACGCGGAAAGCGGTGGCAGGATCAGGTTTGGTGAACGTAGGTGCCGGGTGCCGGACCGATCGGCGCCAGGCCCTTGTCTGGCGCACCGATCGAGGGGGCCGGCGCGACACCGCTGCTTTTCTCCTCCAGCCAGGTCTTCCACGCAGGCCACCAAGATCCCGGCCGCGGCGGATTTTGCGCAAACCAGGTTTCGGGCCCGACATAGAATGCCCCGGCCGCGCGATGCGAGATCCGGTGGTGACCGCGTTCGAGCGTAGGCTCGTAGACGATGCCGCTGTTGTGGCCGCCGCTGGTCAGGACAAAGGTCATGTCGCTGTCGGTAAAGAGCTTGGTCTTGTAGACGGACCTCCACGGCGCGATGTGATCGGTTTCTGTACCCACGGCAAAGATCGGCGCCGAGATGTCCTTGAGCGCGATGACCCGTCCCTTGACTGCGAACCGACCCGCCGTCAGCCGGTTTTCCAGGAACAGGCCACGCAGATACTCCGAGTGCATGCGGGCGGGCATCCGGGTGGTGTCGGACACCCAGACCTCCATATCCGTGGGCACATCCTCTTTGCCAAGGTAGTAACGCCGCACGGCACGGGAATAGATCAGATCCTCCGACCGGATGGCGGAAAAGACGCGGGCCATCTGCGGGCGGTCGAGATAGCCCTTCTCCCACATCATGTCCTCGAGGAAGGCGATCTGGCTTTCGTCGAGGAACAGCAGCAACTCGCCCGCCTCGGCAAAGTCCACCTGCGCCGCCATGAACGAGATCGACGCTAGCCGGTCGTCTTTCTCGCGTGCCATGGTGGCTGCCGCGATCGACAGGATCGTGCCGCCCAGACAATACCCGACCGCATGAACCTTGCGCTCCGGCACGATGGCATTCACCGCGTCGAGGGCCGCGAGCACGCCCCGTTCGCGGTAGTCCTCCAGCGACAGGTCCGCCTGCTCGGCGGTCGGGTTGCACCACGAGATCATGAAGACGGTAAACCCCTGCTCCACCAGGTATCTGACCATGGAATTGTGCGGCGAGAGATCGAGGATATAGTATTTCATGATCCATGCCGGAACGATCAGGATCGGCTCGGCCTGCACCTCGTCGGTCTGGGGCGCATACTGGATCAACTCGAAAAGATCGTTGCGGAACACCACCTCGCCCGGTGTACAGGCCAGGTCCTTGCCGACCTGAAAGCCTTCCGGTGCGGGTTCGTGAACCTGCGCGACGGTGTTGACGAAATCACGCATGAAGTTCTGCGCACCCTCGGCCAGATTCGTCCCGTTGCGCTTGCGCGTTTCCTCGATGATCTCGGGATTGAGGGCGGGAAAGTTGGACGGCGACCACATATCCAGCATCTGGCGCGCCATGAAGCGGGTCCTGTCGGCATCTTCGGGGCGCAATCCGCGCAGATGGTCGGTTGCGTAATCCCACCAGTCCTGCACCGCGAGGAACCCCTGCTGCATGTTCCGGAATGGCGGCTTTTCCCATCCGGGATGCCGAAAACGGTGATCGTAGGCCTTCGGCACGAAGGCGGGTGCCGCGTCAGCACCCGGCAAGAGGGACTGGGCCATCAGCTTGGCCATGTTCTCCTGCGCGCGCTCGGCCAGTTCAAGCTGCCGTCCGGGCGCCCGGGCCAGGTGCATGGCCCAATCGCTCCAGGCTTCGATGAACGCATGAGGCGACACGCCGGCCGACATATAGGCGACCGCTGCCCGTGACGCGCGATCAAGGTTTTCGTGCGGATGCGCCGCTCCTGGCGCAGCCTTCGCATGTGGCTCGGCCTCGATCCGGGCGGGAAGCTGGACCTGCTGCGCATCTTGCGCAGGTGGCTTGGGCTTCGGGCTTGGCTTGGTCATCTGAGCCTTTCCAATACGGGCGATCCGTGTCTGCGACTCCCGTGTCCGCGTCGACGTGACACTGCCTGCAAGCACCTGAGCAGGCCACAAACTCAGTATGGCAAAGATCCGGAGACCTCTCATTGACTGAGATCAGCGTCCTGCCGATACCCCGCCGGTCCAAAGGCCGAGCTTGTGTCTGCTTCGCTGGACCTACCGACCTACTGGATTCTCGTTGGCTGGATCGCCATGCACGTACAGGGACAGTGAAGTCTGCGTCTGCGCGTGATAGCAATACTTCAGCACCCCAACTCTGAAGGAACCATGAATGACCGCAGAAGACACCCTCTGGGATCTGGAAGAACGCTTTTGGACACAAGGCGCCGACAGTGCCCGCCACGCAACGGCAAAGGGCGCCGTTTTCGTCTTGCCCTACCCGTCCGGCATTCTTCAGGGCGATGCGCTCTGGAGAGAAAAGGACGTCGCGCAGCGGTGGCGTTCGGTCGAGATGAGCGACCGCTACCTCTCACTCCAGAACGACATGGCCGTGTTGGCTTATCGCGTCACCGCCGAACGGAGCGACGAGCCGATCTATGAGGCGCTCTGCACCTCGACCTACCTGAACGACGATGGCAAGTGGCAGCGGCTGGCTCACCAGCAGACCCCGGTGGGGGATGCGCAGGCAGAGTGAGACTGGGGTAAGACTGGGGTGGGACTGGGAATGCACGGTCCGAAGCCTGGGTGTAATTCGAGGCCGAGCGACCATGCTCTCAAGTGGTTGGAGTCAGCCTGGCGTGAAGGAAGACCGGTTTGCGCAGGTTGATCCTCCTCATTGCACTGAAGCTCGTGTCGACATCGGCGCAGGCGGACACGGTCTGCGCTTTGCTCCTCGATGCTCCAACGGGGTCCGGGCTGCTGGAAGAAGGCGACTGCCGGACGCGTGTCACACCTGTGTCGACGTTCAAGGTTCCGCTGGCGGTAATGGCCTTTGACTCCGGTGTGTTGACGGATGCGCATCGCCCGGCCATGGCTTTTCAGGCGGGTGATCCTGACCGGGGTGGAGCCAACTGGACGAAAGACACCGACCCTGCGGACTGGATGCGCTATTCCGTGGTTTGGTACTCGCAGCGGATCACCCATGCGATAGGCGCGGAATCCCTGGCACGCCACACGCGGGACTACGCATACGGAAACGCCGATTTTTCCGGAGATCCCGGATTTGACAATGGCCTGGAACGGGCGTGGATCGCCTCGTCTTCACGCACTTGGCCTCGGGCGGGTTCGACGGGTCAGAAACGTCCGCTGCCGCTCAACACGCGTTGACCGGAGCGCCTGGCGAGCTTTGATTGCGGGACCATTGGAGTCCACGGGGCCTGACACATCACGCCCGGTGAGCCGGTTCAGGAGCCGCAAAGAGGGGGGTGATTTGGCAATCTGAGGAGGCTGCGCCACGACCCTTCCCGACCCAGAAACCTTCTTGCCTGCCGGTGCAATCGACGCGAAAGCGTCAGAACGTCACGCCCAAGCCGATCGCCACCCCTTCATAGCCTTCGCCGAAGACATAGCGGAGCACCGCCCGTCCGTAGAGGGCGTCCGACCCGAACCGCAGTGCCGTCGGCACCTCGACGCCGCCACCGATCGTGCTCAGCCACCTTGTCCTGAGGATGTCGGCCTGATCGCCCCACAATCGCGTGTAGCTGGCCTCGGCGACGCCCCGAAGATTGTTGGAATTGGGAATGGGGATGCTGTAGCTGCCGTAAAGGTTGGTCGCGCTCGCGGTCGCGTCGACGCCGTAGTCGGCGGCGTCATCGAGCGGCACAAGCCGCAACCACGATTGCCTGGCCCGCAGTTCGAGATCTCCCTCGGCGATGGTTCGGTCGTAGTCGAGCACCAGTGCTGCGCCCAATCCGCCGGCGAAGACGCCGTCATCGAAAACGTCGCCCAACCCACCGCCATCGCCGCCGGGCAGAATTTCGTCGAAGACCGAGTTTCCGAAGACATACCCCAGCGAGGCGATGACCATCGGGCGCAAGGTCAGGCCTTGGTCGAGTTCGTAGTTCCAGCCCAGCCCGCCCGACAGGGCCAGGCTGGACCAGCGGACGTCGACAAGATCCACATCCGTGCCGGGCAGCAAGTATTCCGGATCGTAGTTCTGATAGGCCACCTGGAACTCGGCATAGATACGCGGGTCCGTCGGCAGATTGGTTCCGGCGCCGATGCTGGTCGAATAGAAGTCCGCTTCGTCGCCGCCGGCGCCGAAGATCGAGACCGTCGTCGCACCCTCTCGCCGAAGCGCGGCCACGCTGAGTGCCGACAGAGCAACCTTCGCCAGCGCTTCGGAACTGTCAGGTGCGGACTGAGCATTTGCCTGCCCCGCCGCGACAGCGAAGACGAGTAAAGGCCAATACCGCTTCAAAGGCTGTTCCAATCATGAGCGTCACGGGCGGGGACCGCCCGGAGCATTCCCGATCATCGCAAGAAACCGGGACGGGCGCCATTCAAAAGAACCGCCTTGATTTTCCCGGCGCCTGCGGGGTCTTGGCACGGAAGCCTGGTCTCTGGAGGGACGATGACCGACCCACCCCATCATCCGGTGCCCGGGTCGAACTGCTAGGTTGGCGGCGTCCGATCGGTGGAAACCGGTTTTCGGGCGGCCCGAGCCTCTTCCAGCAGAAACAGACGGCTGCATCGCTGACGTCACCTTCGCTCTGGTGCAAAGGGTCCAAGCCATTCAGAGCCAAGACAGGGGTCGCGCGTGTAGCCAAACGCCGAGGAGAGTGACCTCGAGGCTGCCGGTGACGCCCTCGAACCTGTCGGGCTGGGTCACGAACCGACGACAGCCCCCCCTGCCCGCCTCAACCGGAGTCTTTCAGACACATTGCCGGAAGCCCCGCCAATGGCAGAAACAACGCGGGTGCCGCCGCTTCGTAGAGCCTGGCCGCGTGAAAGACGGTCAGGTCGTCGAAGGTCGGCCCGACGATCTGAATGCCGGTCGGAATTCCATGCGCGTCCCGCCCGGATGGCACCGACATGACCGGGCAATTGTGCAGCATGTTGAAGGCATGGGTCAGGACCCAGCCATACTCGGCGTCGACGATCTGCCCGTCCACGGCGAAGGTCTTCGACAGCGGATCGTGGTCGGCCGACACGCCGCCGACCGACAGCGTCGGGCAGACGAGAACATCGAAGCGTTCGAAGATATCCCCGATGACCTGATACATGCGGTGCTGGACCTCCCAGGAATGCGCCACATCGTCCGGGCCGAGTTTCGCCGCCAGATCGGCGGCGGCCAATGCATAGTCGGTCAGGAGATCACGGTGCTCGCGCGCGCTCCAGAGCGGCTGACGGCCGAAATGCATCGCCGAATACCAGAGGTTCGCGGCGCGGTCGGTCTCGGGGGTCCACCCGATCTCGACCTCCTCGATCGTGCAGCCCGCGTCGCGGAACCTCTCGAGCGCGGCCAGCGTGTTGCGGCGGACGTCGGCGCTGATCGGCACATAGCCGAGGTCCATCGAGAACGCGATGCGCAGCGGCGTCGGCGCGGAGAGCAGTCGGGCATGCGCACGATCTCGCGCAGGCTGTCATGGTCGCGCGGGTGCGGCCCCGAGATGATGTTCTGCATCAGCGCCGTCTCGCCGACCGTGCGGGTCAGCACGCCGCAATGATTGTAGCGGTCGAAGTTCGCCGGCGGGCCATCGGGGTTGCGGCCATGCGGCGGCTTGTAGCCGACGACCCCGCAGGCGCTGGCCGGAATGCGGATCGACCCACCGATATCGGTGCCCGTCGCCACCGGCACCATCCCGGCCGCCAGCGCCGCCGCCGATCCGCCCGATGACCCGCCCGGGCCGAAATCCGTGTTGAACGGGTTTCGCGTGGTCCCCCACATGCGCGAGGCGCAGGTGGCCGACAGGCAGAACTCGGGCGTCGTCGTGCGGGCGTGAAGGATCGCCCCCGCCGCTTCGAGGCGTTCGATCGTCGGGTCCGACATTGTCTCGACATTGTCGGCAAATGCGAAGGACCCGTAGGTGGTGCGTTTGCCGGCGATACGTTGCGCGTCCTTGACGGCCACCGGCAAACCTTCGAGCGGTCGCGCCGTCCTCGCGACATATGCCGCCTCGGCCCGCTTCGCCGCGGCGCGCGCCTCGTCGAAATAGGTGTCGGCATAGGCGTTGATCTCCGGGTTGACCGCGTCGGTCCGGGCAAGCAGCGCATCGAGATACTCGACCGGAGACAGATCGCGCCTTCGGAACAGCGCCAGCACTTCGGTCGCGGGAAGGTAGCAAATGTCGGTCATCGGCGCTGGTGTCCTCCGGCAGGCTGCATAACGCCCGGACGGTACTGTTGCCCGGCCGCGAGGGGAAGCGGCGCGAAGGCCATTTTACTGCACAAGGAGCCTCGCTAGGGTGGTGCGAGACACACCGCGGGCAGGAAGACCGGCATGGACGACTATGACGACTACGACGCCACCGGGCTTGCCCGGCTCGTCGCGCGGGGCGAGGTGAGCGCGGAGGACCTCCTCGATACCGCGCTCGACCGCGTCGAGGCGCTCAACGGGCGGATCAACGCGGTCGTGATGCTGGCCGAGGAGACGGCCCGACGGAAGATCGCGCAGGGTCTGCCCGACGGGCCGCTGCGGGGCGTCCCTTTCCTTCTGAAGGACCTCGGCGCCGAGGCGGTCGACTATCCCTCGAACAACGGATCGCGGCTTTTCGCGAACACGCGCTATGCCCGCGATTCCGCGATCTACAAACGGATCGCGGCGACGGGTGCTCGTCAACTTCGGGCGAACCACCGCGCCCGAGGGCGGAATTGGTCCCGCGACCGAGGCGGCGGTCTATGGCGGCCCGACCCGCAACCCCTGGGACCTCGAACGAACGCCGGGCGGGTCGTCCGGCGGGTCGGGCGCGGCGGTGGCCGCCGGAATCGTGCCCGCCGCGCATGGCTCGGATGGCGGCGGATCGGTGCGCATTCCCGCCTCGAACTGCGGTCTTTTCGGTGTGAAGCCCACCCGCGCGCGCCTGCCCGACGGGCCGTATTTCGGCGAAGGCTGGGCGGGCATGGCGATCGATGGGTTCCTGACCCGCAGCGTGCGGGATACCGCATTGCTTCTGGACGCCACGCAGGGCGCTGACCTCGGTGCCCCGTATTGGCCGCCGCCTCTGAAGGACACATTCCTGACGGCGATCGGCCGTGCCCCGCGTCGGCTGCGCATCGCGCTTTGCGAGACGACATTCACCGGCGATCCCATTCACCCCGACTGCCGGAAGGCGGTGCTGGAGGCCGCGGCGCTGCTCGAGAACATGGGCCATGACGTGGAGCCTGGCCGTCCGCACGACGCCGACACCGCCAGTATGATGCGGGCCTGGACCGACATCGTCGCCTGCGGCGCGGCACTTTCGGTGCGACGCGCGGTCACCGCCCGTGGACGGCCTCTCGGGCAAGATGAGGTCGAAGGCGTCACGCGCGGGGCCATCGCCCATGCGGGGACGGTTTCGGGCGACCGCTATCTTGAATGCGTTAACGTCGTTCACGCCTACGGCCGGGCGATGGCGGGCTTCATGGAAGGCTACGACATCCTTCTTTCCTCCACGATGGCCGAGCCCCCGGCGCAGCTGGGCCGCTTCGACCACACGACCGAGGATTTTCTCGACTACCGCACAGGTCCCGACGGCGTCTTCGCCTATTCCCCGTTCACGGCCGCGTTCAATGCAAGCGGCCAGCCTGCCGCTTCGGTTCCGCTCGGATGGTCGGACGACGGTCTGCCGATCGGGGTGCATCTTGCCGCCGGGTTCGGAGAGGACGAACTGCTGCTCTCGCTTTGCGCGGATATTGAGCGGGCGCGCCCCTGGTTTCACCGCAGGCCGCATATGGCCGGCGGCTGACGTTGCGGCGGCGCAGACCATGCTTGCCTTTCCGTGTCGGCATCGTCCATCGTGACGACAACGAGGTCGGAGGGACAGGTGTCGAAAGAGGACGCGATCGAAGCGCGGTCGGCACGAAAGGTCTACGGGACAGGCGCAGAATCCGTCGTCGCGCTGGACAATGTATCGATTGGCATCCGGAGGGGCGAATTCTTCACGCTTCTGGGGCCGTCGGGCTGCGGCAAGACCACTCTTCTCCGCCTCATTGCAGGGTTCGAGACGCCGACGTCCGGCCACATCTTCCTGAGCGGGCGGGACATCAGCGAGGAGCCGCCCAACAGACGTCCGATCAACACCGTCTTTCAAAGCTACGCGCTGTTCCCGCATCTGACGGTGCGCCAGAACGTCGGATTCGGGCTTCAGATGCAGGGACGGGCCGTGTCCGAGATCACCGAAAAGGTCGATCGTGCGCTCTCGCTTGTCCAACTCGAAACCATGGCCGACCGTAAGCCGCAGCAGCTTTCGGGGGGACAGCAGCAGCGGGTGGCGCTGGCGCGCGCGCTTGCCCCCTCGCCGGAGGTTCTGCTGCTCGACGAACCGCTCTCGGCGCTCGACCTCAAGCTGCGCAAGGAAATGCAGAGCGAACTCAAGCGGCTACAGCTCGAGCCTGGCATCACCTTCATCTTCGTGACCCACGACCAGGAAGAAGCCCTGACCATGTCGGATCGGATCGGCGTGATGAGCGCGGGCCGGCTTCTCCAGGTCGGCTCGCCGCGCGAGATCTACAATCATCCGGTCAACCGCTTCGTGGCCGACTTCATCGGTGAGACGAATTTCCTGTCAGGGCGAGGTGAAGGCTGGCGTGGCGACGATTGGCCGCGGGCGTCACATTCGCGGTCGATCCCGCGATCGCCCGAGCGGCGCACATACCCTTGCCGTCCGCCCCGAACACGTGCGGATCGTGGCGCATCCCGGCGCAGGCGACGCTGACCGCCAGCGTCGGCGAGTTCGGTCTATTTCGGCACCGACAGCCACGTGCCGCCTGACGCCTGGCGGACGGAACGACCCTCGTCGCCCGCCGCCAGGCGGACCAACGGCCAGCGGCGAAGCGCCGCCCCCGGGAAGCGACGTCGGCGTGACGCTTCGCCCCGGGCGCCGATCCAGGTGCTCGAGGACTAGGGCGATGAGCCGCAGGCGAAGACAGGGCAGCACGGCGAGACGCGCGCAACGACCTGGCTGCTGTCGGCGCCGGCGCTTGTCGTCCTGACCTTCGCCGCGGCCGGCCCGCTGCTCATCATGCTGGTCTATTCGTTCCTGACACCGGGCCAGTACGGCAACGTCGATCTGGGAGTTCTCGACCGATGCCTGGTGTCGACGTCTTCGTGTCAGCGCGACATCTTCGACGGCACGCTACAGCCTGGCCGACGCGCATCTGACGATCTTCTGGCGCTCGGTCAAGCTGTCCTTCGCCACCACCGTCTTCGCCTTCATCGTCGGCTTCCCGACCGCCTGGTTCATCGCCACCCGGCCGCCGCGGATGCGGACGGTGCTGCTGTTCCTGATCACCATCCCGTTCTGGACCAACCTGCTGATCCGCACCTTCGCGATCAACCAGATCATCCGCAACGAGGGCATCCTGAACACCTTCCTGCTCAAGCTCGGCGTGATCGACGCGCCGATCCAGATCATCTATTCCGATTTCGCGGTCTTCCTCGGCATGACCTATGTCTACCTGCCGCTGATGGTGCTGCCGCTCTTTGCCGCCATCGACCGCTTCGACATGCGGCTGCTCGAGGCCGCCTACGACCTCTACGCCAGCCGCTGGCAGGTGCTTGCGCCGGATGATCGTGCCGATCGTCAAGCCGGGCATCATCGCCGGCTCGATCCTGGTCTTCATCCCGGCGCTCGGGGCCTATGTGACCCCGCGCATCCTGGGCGGCGGGCGCAACATGATGATCGGCAACTTCATCGAGCTGCAGTTCGGCCAGGGCCGCAACTGGCCGCTGGGTGCGGCGCTTTCGGTGATCCTGCTGGTGATCGTGTCGATCGCGCTGCTGGTCTATGTGCGCTTCGCCAACCGGGAGTCGCCCCATGGCTAGACGCGATTTCTCGGTCTCGCGCCTGCCGGGCTTCGCGACCGTCGCGATCCTTGTGTTTTCAGCGCTTTACCTGCCGATCGTGATGCTGGTGGTCTATTCCTTCAACGCCGGCACTCGGTCGCGATCTGGGAAGGCTTCTCGCTGCGATGGTATCCCGAGGCCTGGGACAACGAGCAGGTGAAGAGGTCACGCTGCGGTCGCTGATCATCGCCTCGTCGCCTCGGTCATCGCCACCATCGTCGCGACGATGGCCGCGCTCGGCACGACACGCCGCCGCCGCACGAAGGGGCAGACGCTGATCTATGTGATGATCAACCAGCCGCTGATGGTGCCCGAAATCGTGACCGCCGTGGCGCTGCTGATCTTCTTCGCCTCGATCAAGGTGGCGACCGGCTATCAGGGGCTGGGCTACCTGATCGTGGCGCATTCGGCCTTCTGCATCCCGTTCGCCTATCTGCCGATCCGGGCCCGGCTCGAAGGGATGGACCGGACGCTCGAAACCGCCGCCGCCGACCTTTACGCCACGCCCTGGCAGACGTTCCGCTATGTCACGCTGCCGCTGCTGATGCCGGGGATCATCGCAGGGCTGATGCTGGCCTTCGTCACCTCGCTCGACGACGTGGTGATCACACTGTTCGTGAAATCCGCCGGGCAGGATACGCTGCCGACCTACATGCTGGCGCAGATCCGCCGGTCGGTCACGGCCGAGGTCAACGCGATCTCGACACTTCTTCTGCTGCTGACCGTGATCCTGCTGACCGCATTCTTCCTGCTGACACGCAAACGGAACTGACACACTGACCAAGAAACCAACACGGAGGACCAGATGAAAAGACTTCTTTCGACCGCGGCCGTTCTCCTGGCCGGCTCCACGCTTGCCCAAGCCGAAGGCGAGCTGCAACTGTTCAACTGGGGCGACTACACCAGCCCCGAACTGCTCGAGAAGTTCGAGGCCGAAACCGGCATCAAGGTGACGATCACCGACTACGACAGCAACGACACCGCGCTGGCCAAGATCGAGGCCGGCGGCGGCGGCTTCGACCTTGTGGTGCCGTCGGCCAACTATGTGCAGATCTACGTCGAGAAGGGCCTCGTGCAGGAGCTCGACCTGTCGAAGCTGCCGAACCACGGCAACATCGCGCCAGAGTGGATGGATGTCGCCTATGATCCGGGCCGGAACTTCTCGATTCCGTGGCAGTGGGGATCGACCGGCATCGCCGTGAACAAGACCGCCTATTCCGGCGACATCAACACCTCTGCGATCTTCCTTGACCCGCCGCCGGAACTGGTCGGCAAGGTCAACGTCACGCCCGAGATGAACGACGTCATTTCGCTTGCGCTTTGGTATGTCGGCGGCGAGCCCTGCACCGAAGACACCGAGGTGCTGAAGAAGGCGCGCGACGCACTGGTCGCGGCCAAGCCGAACTGGCTGTCGATGGATTACGGCATGACCGAGAAGATGGCCGCCAATGATGTCATGGCTTCGGTCTACTGGAACGGCGCGATCTTCCGTGCCCGGCTGCAGAACCCCGACGTGGTCTATGGCTATCCGAAGGAAGGCTATCCGCTGTGGATGGATCAGGTCATGCTGCTGTCCGACGCGCAAAACGTCGAAGAGGCCTACAAGTTCCTCGACTTCATCATGGTGCCCGAAAACGCCGCCCTGATCTCGGCCTTTGCGCGCTATGCGAACGGCATTTCCGGGTCGGCCGAATTCATGCCCGCGGACATGAAGACCGCGCCGGAAATCCAGGTCCCGGCCGATCTCGTCGCGGCCGGCCACTTCCTGCCGACCTGTTCGCCCAAGGCGCAGGAATACTACACCGCGATCTGGACCGAACTGCAGAAGTAAATTCTCGAAAATGGACCACCGGGGGGCGCGAGCCCCTCGGTTTTGCAGGTGCGGATCGGCACCGCCTGGATCACTCGGACGATTTCGTCACCACGCGGCGGCGGTCCGCGGGTGCAGTCCCGATCGGGATGATGACGACGCCGGACTGCGACCAAAGATCGAAGAAGGCAAACCCCGCCTCCGGACCGACGCAGAGCCCCTCGCAACGGTCGAAGCCCACCACACTGCGATCCATCGGCCTAAGGCGCGTTCGCCGCCCTTGGGATGTCTCAGCCGAAGCCCTTGAGCGCGCCGTAAAGGTCGGGCCGCCGGTCGCGAAAAAGGCCCCAGCTTCGCCGCAACTCGCCGATCGCGTCGAGATCGAACCGCGCAACGCGCACCGCCTCAACGTCGCGCCCGGCCTGGGCCGCCACCTGGCCGGTGTGGTCGGCAATGAACGATGTGCCGTAGAACGTGACCTTGCAACCGTCCTGCACTTCGCGTCCAATGCGGTTCGATGCCGCAACCGGCAGGATGTTCGCTGCCGCATGCCCGCGCATCGCCATTTCCCAGTGCGGCTGGCTGTCGTATCCGGGGGCGGGCGGCTCGGATCCGATGGCGGTCGGATAGAGCAACATCTCGGCCCCCATCAGCGCCATCGCGCGCGCGGCCTCGGGGAACCACTGGTCCCAGCAGATGCCGACGCCGATCCGCCCGAAGGCCGTGTCCCAGACACGGAAGCCCGTGTCGCCGGGGGTGAAGTAGTACTTCTCCTCGTAACCCGGCCCCTGCGGGATGTGGCTCTTGCGGTAAAGGCCAAGGACGCGCCCGTCGGCGTCGACCATGGCGACCGAGTTGAAATGCGCAGGCCCCGCCCGTTCAAAGAACGACACCGGCAGCACGACGCCCAGGTCGCGGGCGAGAGCGGCGAAGCGCGCGACAAGGGCGTTGCCATCGAAGGGCTCGGCCCAGGCGAAGTAGCGCGGGTCCTCGGTCTTGCAGAAGTAGGGGCCGTGGAACAGTTCCTGCAGGAGGATCACCTGCGCGCCCTCGGCCGCCGCCTGCCGCACCAGCGCCTCGGCGCGGTCGGCGTTCGCGCAAGTGGTCGTCGACGCAGGAGAACTGCGTGACGGCGATGGCGACCTCACGCATCGAGGAACCCTTCGAGCACGTTCACCGCGTTAATGCCGACCGCCTCGATGGCGTAGCCGCCTTCCATGCAGAAGACGGTGGGCAGACCGAGGCGCCGATCCGGCGGCCGGCATCCATGAAGTCGGGACTGTCGAGCTTGAAGAAGCTGATCGGGTCGTCCTTGTAGGCATCGACGCCCAGCGACACGACAAGCGCCTCGGCCCCGAAGGCGCGGATGCGCGCGATCGCGTCGTCGAGCGCCTCGGCCCAGGGGCCGTAGGAGGTGCCCGGCAGCATCGGGTAGTTCACCGTCGCGCCTTCGCCCGCGCCGGCGCCGGTTTCGTCCGCGAAGCCGAGGAAGTAGGGGAAGGCGTCTTCCGGTGCGCCGTGCAGCGAGGCGAAGAACACGTCGCCCCGGTCGTAGAAGATGTCCTGCGTCCCGTTGCCGTGGTGAAAGTCGATGTCGAGGATCGCCACGCGCCCCGCGCCGTCGCGGCGGAAGGCCTCGGCGACGAGGGCCGCGTTGTTGATGAAAGCAGTAGCCCCCATACATGTCGACCGTCGCATGGTGCCCCGGAGGCCGACAAAGCGCGAAGGCCGCACTCGCCCCACCCGCGACATGCGCCTGCGCTGCCTGGGCCGAAGCGGCCGAGGACAGAGCCGCAGCCCATGTGCCGCCGGTGATCGCGGTCTCGGAGGCCAGCGCATAGTAGCCGGCCTTGCCGTCGATGTTGCGCGGCGGTCGCGACACCTGCATGCGGCGCGCGGGAAAGCTCGCGGCGATGATCTCACCCGCCATACCCGCGGCCTTCCACTCGCCCCACGCCGTTTCGAGAAAGGCGAGGTAGTCAGGTGCGCAAAGGTCGCGGATCGCCGCCATGTCGGGCGCGTGCGCCTCGACGATGTCCGTCAGGCCGCGTTCCCTGAGCCGGGCGAGCACGTATTCCACACGGCTTGGCCGTTCGAACGGGGTGACGAATTCGCCGCCGCTCAGTTCGGCCTGCGGGAAATGCCGACGATGCTCTTCGCTGTAGAATGTCTTCAATGCAGCCTCGATTGTCCGGTTTCGCGGAAAGCGTTGAACGCGGCGCAAGGAAGGTCAAGTGCGTTTCCGGCAGGGCTTTCCGGTCCGACGCGGGCTACGGAGCAGGCCGGAGGCGCCGGGACAAGGATCGCGCGGCCGATGGTCAGGACCGAATGGCTGTGGACGAAGGTCCACAGCATGTGGGCGCGGCGCTGGGCATCCGGGGCGCTGGGCCGGAGGTCGGGACGGGCGCAAGCACTACAAAACAAGGCGCCCGCTATGATCGCGGAGAATTGACCATCAGCCTCAATACGGCGCGCGAACTTTCCCTACTCTGCCCTGTGGGGCTGGTTCCCCGCGACACGCGTCACTAGTGAACCCGAAGACGTTGGTTCAGAAGTCGTTCGGGTTGCCCGCCAAGATTGTCCCGGTCCCGCCGTCGACCCCGTCCTGCACCCAGGTTATCGCCTCGCCCTCGATCCTGGCGTTCCAGCAGTCCTTGCCCTCACCGTAGTCGAAGCACATTGCGTCGCCTTCGACCGTCCAGGTGCCTGTATAGCCCGACCCCTTGATCGCCCCATCATCAGCATAGAACTCGGTATAGGCGCCGGAGGCGCTCATGCTGCCCTGCACCGTATTTCCGGACACGGCTGCAGTTGATCTCGGCACCAGTGGAGAGGGTTTCGGCCTGGGCGGCGAGGGGCAGAGCCACGCCGAGCACAAGCATCGACAGGAACGGACGGATCATGCGGGACTTCCTCAAAAGCGTTGCTGTGTCGGAGGTAATTCACCCCGCCCCCAAGTCCAGATCAGCCTGAGCCGCAGACATCCTGCAAGATCGGAAAAAAACTTCCGTGCGGTGCGGCAAGGAGAGTGGTCCCGGGTGGTGCTATTTGTTGACGGCTCCTGTTCCGCACGGGTGTTCTTGAGAGACTTGATTAGAAGCAGGTTGCGGTCATTTGTCGGGCCTGTCGACGCGGTGCATATGAACGCTTGCACGGATGAAGTCCGCGTGCCGGGTCCCAATCACACCATCGAGCTGTGAAGCCCTGACAGCACCTCGAGGTGTCCCAGTTGCGGTCTCGCTTGATCATCATCACTCTCTTCCCGCCCAGACCGCTCAACGCGTTGCAGCAACGAAAACAAGTGTTCCCGTTCGTCAGGCGACAAATCCTTCATCAGCAACTCGTTGACCTGTTCATGGACGTCCTGCAAATGGCGGAGGTCTTCCAGAGGCAGTGCCACTCCTCGTTGATCTTCACGAAGATCTCGTCGAGGTGCCACCGCCACCAGCTCGATCTCATTCCCTTGATCCGGCACTTTCGGATCTCGGAGGAGAATATCGGTCCGAACCTGTGCCACCAATACCGGACTGTCTCGTGAAGGATGGCGACGCCGCGCTTGTGCAGGAGTTCCTCGACATTGCGCGGCCAGAGCGGGAACCGGACGTATAGCATAACCTTCAGGCGGATGATTTAGAGGCTGCTGCGAAAGCCCTTGAACGGGTCATGTTTGGTCATGTTCCAACGCTATATACCTTCCAGAGATAGCGAGATTTACAGCCGCTTCTGCAAGGCCGGGCTGATCACAATCGGCAAGACGAACCTGCCCGAAATGGCGATCAGCCCGACGACCGAGCCACGCAGGTTCGGCGCGACCCACAATCCATGGGACCTGGATAGGTCGCCCGGCGGATCAAGCGGTGGATCTGCGGCGGCAGTGGCCGCCCGCGTCGTTCCCATGGCACATGCCAACGACGTGGGTGGGTCCATCAGGGGGCCTGCATCCTGCTGCGGTTTGGTCGGGCCAAAACCATCGCGCGCGCGGATCACTCTCGCCCCGCTTCACTGTGACCTTTTTGCGGGCTACCTCATCGAGGGCGCAGTGACACGCAGTGTGCGCGACACCGCTGCTTTGCTTGATGCCATCGCCGGTCCGCCCGTCGGAGAGCCCTATCTTGCGCCGCCGCCCGAACGGCCCTTCGTGGAAGAGGTTGGTGCCGCACCGGGCCGCCTTCGCATCGGCTTTTCCAACGTCACCCGCTTGGGCGACCCGCTCGACCCTGCGTGCAAGACGGCTGTCGAAAGGGCCGCAGCACTGTGCGAAGCCTTCGGCCATGACGTGAGTGAGGCGATGCCGGAATTCGACACGATGAAGCTATGGTCGAACTTCACCACGGTGCTTGCGGGCGGCATTGCGTGGGCGCTGGCGGATTGGTCTCTGTGGCTGGATCGTCCCCTGAATGAGGCCGCGTTTGAACCCTTCGTCTGGGCCTTCTCGGAGCGAGGGCGCAATTTGAGCGCGGCGGATCATCTGCTGGCCGTGCAGGATGTGCAAGCAGAGGTCCGGCAATATAGCAGTTTCTTCCAGGACTACGATTTGTGGCTCACTCCAACGATGGGACAAACGCCGGTACCGCTGGGAACACTGGTCTATGACGGCGATCCGGTCGAATTGCGCCGCCGGTCTGCAGCATTCAATCCCTATAACTACATCAGCAACGCGAGTGGCCAGCCAGCGATTTCGCTGCCGTTGCATTGGTCCGACGAAGGTTTGTCAATCGGATCGATGTTCACGACCCGCTACGGTCAAGAGGCGGCCCTCCTTCGCGTCGCCGCGCAACTCGAATAAGCGCAGCCGTGGAACACACGTCGGCCATCGGTCTGTTCGGGCTGAGATCTGCGATCATCCGTTGCTGCCCGGGCTGGCGATCGTGTGTGCTTTCAAGCGTCGCGGCAACCGAGACCTCCGGAGCGCGCTGCACCAAGTCCGCGGCCACCGCCTTGGCATTTGCCCGGTCACCCTGCGCCCAGTAGCCGACGCAGGAGAAAAATGAGCCCGGTGGCATAACCCCGTGTCCACCAAACCGGCAGCAGGCCACATCTGTTCTTCGGGGCAACCCGACCGCTCTGTTCACACGTCAAGCACGCGGCTACGCTTTTTCAAGCAGGAGATGTGGTTATGGCTGAAGATATCAGGATCGAGGTGGTAACAAATCTGGCGGAGGTGCCGGGCTGGGTCGACATGCTGCGGGACGATATCAGCCTCGCTGTCGCCCGGCATCAAGCGGCGACCGGGCAGGTGGTCGATCCGGAAAGCCAGATCGGCCCGACCCTCGCCCAGGCCGACAAGTATGTCGGACCGGACGAACGCTTCATCGTGGCCAGGGCCCCGGATGGCCGCATCGTTGGCATGGTGATGTTTCATCGCCTCGCAAGTGGCAAGGGAGAGGTCAAGCGCATGTTTATCCGGCCCGAGGCCCGGCGCAGTGGACTTGCCAGACGTTTGATGGTCCGGCTGGAGGCAGAAGCGCGAGCGATGGGCCTTTCCGCGATCTATCTCGACACGACAACCGGCTTCCCGGAAGCGATCGCGCGTTATCGGACCATGGGTTTCGAAGACGCGCAGCATGACACTGCGAGCGTTCAGGACCCCGCCATCATCGGACATCTCGTTTTCATGGAGAAGGCGCTGCAGCCCTGACCTAGGTGCACTGGCGGCCCGCCGGGCTAGGGCTTTGTTGCGGTGAAGGTCCAGTGTGTGCTGAAGGCGGCACTTGCGGGGTCGGAGACAAACGCCAGAAGATCGCGCGCGAGCTGGTTGGCTTCCGCCTCTCCCCCCACGAGATGATGCTGCGCCCGGACTACTTCCACATAGCTTTCGGCGATGTTTTCAAGTTGCGCGGGACCGGCGCCGCCGATCAAGCCATAAACACGGTCGATGTCAGTCTCCACGCCGATCTCGCTCAGTCCCGCCGCCGTTAGCATCTCCGGGATCCGGGTCAGGCGCCACCTGTTCAGCACCTTGTCTCTGAACGCCTTGATCCCCGCCGAAAGCGCGGGTTGCTCGGGCCACAAGTCCTCGAAGACACCATCCGTCACGATGATCTTGACTTGCCCCCCGGCCGCAAAACGCGTGCGAATTCCGAGACAGCTTTCTCCGGCGTCGGTACGAAAAAGAGGACAAGCTGCGACCAGACAAGATCGAAACTGCCGTCCTCGAAGGGCATCTCGCAAACATCACCCAGCGTGAAGTCGAGATTTGCCAAGCCTTCCCGTTCCGCGCTCAACTTGGAATAGTCCACAAAATCGGGTGTGAAATCGATGCCTGTGACTTTTGCATCGGGATTTTCACGCGCTATCAACCGTGAAACCCAGCCGGACCCACTTCCTGCATCCAAGACTGACTGGCCGCCAGCAACATCCAGATGTTCTAGTACCCGATCATGACCTATGAGTGCTGCCTGTTTCTCAAGCCTCGCAATCTCCGGAGTCCTGTCGAGGACGTACTTCTCCGCCATGGCCTGGTCCCTTCCCTGAAGTTTTATTGTTGGAAATGTCAAACGGAGGTCCGTCGATCTATGTGAAGGGGTCGTTTCAACAATTGCGATTATCTTGGCAAATACTTCTGGTCTGACCGCAATCGTCGTTCCGCCAAGCTCACTAGGCTTGTCCCGTCCGCTGCATGGCCCTTGCCCTGGGAATGGTGCCTTTCGACCCGCATACGCCACGCCGTGACCGGCCGCACCCCCGGCACGCTCATCAGCCGGCGGCAGACCGGGAACCTGAAATACACCATTACCGCCAGGCGGATGACCCCCGGGCTGCTGCAGAAGCCCTTGAATGGGTCACGTTCGGTCATCGCCCGACGCTACGAAGCCGCCCTGCCAGTCTCAACAGGAATCCTTCTGACAAAACCCCCGATGCATGCTAGGTCAGCACAGCAATCGCTGAAGACCGGAAGCCGCATGGGCATCGGGGCTGACAGCTTGATCGTTGCAAGCAACTCACGGAGGATAGGGTCCGGTGTCCGATACTCATTCAGATCCAACGTTTCTCAGATCGCTGCTTGAAGAGGACGAGGTTGAGATGAGCGTCGTGTTCTCGGACCCATCCCGTGCGGACAATCCGATGATCTTCGTCAGCGACGAATTCGAGGCGCAAACGGGCTACCCGGTGGACGAGGCACTTGGCCGCAACTGCCGGTTTCTGCAGGGGCCGGAGACCAATCCCCATGCGATCGAAGCGATCCGTCAGGGACTGAAGGCCGAAACGCGGTTCACGATCGACATCCTCAACTATCGCAAGGACGGGTCGCCCTTCGTCAATCGTTTACGGATCCGTCCGATCTATGATGCCGATGGACGGCTGATGTTCTTCGCCGGGGCCCAGAACCCGGTCTAGGCTGGCACCGGGCGATCAGCCACCCGCCAGTCGCAGGATCACGACGCCGGCAATCACGATATGGGCAAGGGTGACGAGAACGGACAAGGTGTGGAGCGTCTTGAAACGGCTCTTCGCCCCGGCATCCGTCGCGTTGTTGATTGCTGGCATCAGGACCTGACGCGCCAGAACTGTAGTGCAGGCAATTGCAGCAAGGGCCACGCCTGACGCCGCATCCGTCGGCCAGGTCAGGATCGAGGCCAGCGCCGAGGTGCCCAGAACGAAGAGGTAAAAATGCGGAAACGCGCGGCGGATCAGCGGGCCGGCGGTCTGGGCTGGCAAGGCAGTGAAAACGAACGCCGCGAACCCGAAAGAATAAAGTACGGTCCCGCCGAACAGCAGCGCGACGGTCAGCAGAGCGATCTCGACCATCACGATGTCCCCGGTTTGCGGGCCACGCCCATGTAGATCACGCTGCGCATCGGCACCGCGCCGAAGGTGAAGTCGCCTCGCCGGGTCAAACCGCGCGGTCCCAGGCCCTTCGTCGGCCCCACGACCAATCCGGCATTCGACAGCCCTTTTGCAAGCTCGCGGGGTTTGATGAAGAGCTCGGGGTCATGGGTCCCTTTCGGCAAGAGCCGCAAGAGATCCTCGGCCACAGCAATCGTGGCAAAGCGGGAAATGGGGTTGCGGTTGATCGTGTCGTAAAGGAAGGCTCCGCCTGGCCTGAGGACACGCTCAACCTCGGAAAGGACCTTGGTGAGGTCTGAAACATGTTCGAGAACATCCACACACACGACAGCATCGAACGCCTTGTCTTCATAGGGTAGCGCCTCGCCCACCCCGACGTCGTAGCGGATCGAAAGCCCTGTTTCGTGTGCGTGTGCCCGCGCGGCGGCGATGGCCTGCGAGGCCGGATCGATCCCGGTGACGCGCGCGCCCTTCCGTGCAAGCGCTTCGGCCATGAAGCCCCCGGCGCACCCGAGATCGAGAACCTCCTGATGTTCCCAATCGAAATGCCGGTCGAACCAGGCCAGACGGCCGGGCACGAGGTTTTTCAATGTCCTTACCCAGCGGATATCATCCGACCACCACTCCGCAGCGACGTCGTCGTAAATCCCAAGGTTGTTGCGCTGCGGCTCAGCCATCGTTTCGAGTCCTTCCAAGAAGGGGAACGGCATATGGCACATTCCGCCGATACGCGCGGAAGCGGTCTCCGTATCGCGCTTCGAACCGGCGTTCCTTGAGCTTCGGCGCGGCAAGGCAGTAGACGGTGAGCGTGACCGCCAGTGCGAGCTGATCCGGCGTCCAGACCGGGACGGTCCAGAGCGTCAGTGCAAAGGCCAGGTAGATCGGCTGGCGGATGACGCGAAACAACCCGCCGGTTGGCATATCCGGGAAGACCGGCGCCTTGTTCTGGGCGAGAGACATCCACCCAAGCGCGCCGGACTGGACCTCGGCGCCCGCGTCATAGCTGGCCTTGATCAAGAGGAGCCAGGACGCGGCGTAGAGACAACAAATCATTCCGAACGCCCAGCCCTCCGCCCGCCACCAGACGATGCCGCTCGGCGTCCAGAGCGCAAAGAGCGCAAGGAGCTGGAACGAGGCGATGATCGCGTAAGTCGTGGTCCCTAGCGTGCGCCCATGACCGCCCGGAGCAAGGCGCGCCAGCCAGCTGTTGCCCCTGCTGGTCAGAAGCAGGGAATGCGCCAGCGGAAACTGCAGCACCAATGCAGCGTTTGCGACGACAGACCAGGGCGATGGCACGCTGCCCAGACTCTTGCTCATTCCAAAGAACATCGCCGTGATCATCGCCGTGACAGCCAGTGCGAAGATCGCGTGGCACACCGCGCCATAGAGAAGGGCGAGTGCCACCCGACCGCGCCCGGACGGTGGCCGCAGCACGCCCCCGACCAACACCCCCAGGCGCTCGGCGTGCGATTGCGCAGGGCCGCTCATGACCGGGTCGAATTCGGGTTGGCAGGACGCGCTCCGAACAGGACGGCCAGACGCGACAAGGTCGGCCGGATCAGCAGGAAAGCGCGATAGAGGCCTTCCATCAAGACAGGTACACCGGGCAAGGCGGCCATGGGGGCAAGCCTGCGCCAACCGGGCAACGTGCGCCACACCGCGATGAATGCGCGCGCGCCCGACAGAAGTGTGCCATCCGGAAGCCGCACATGAAACCGCCGACGCGCATCATCGGGCCTAAGGTCCGTCCCCAGAACGGCGTCTTCGTCCGACACATCGACAAAGCTGACCCGGTTGTTTCGGTCCAAGGAGGCGTAGTGACCAATCTCCGCCGAGCAAAGTGGGCAAGAGCCGTCGAAGTAGACGGTATGTTTCCGCTTATCCTCGGCGGCAGGCCTGCTGTTTTGCTCGACCCGCAGGACTATGACGTCAGTCTCACTGTGTCGCATGTGTTGCCACTCCGTGGCGGCGAAGCGGGCGCCGCAAGGACCTGTAGATCGCGCACGGAAACCGTTTGGCACCAACGGCATCGCCGCCCGCATCATGACGCACGTGTTCGACGTCTTCGCTCCACGCCGTCGTCGGTTCGATTGCGTTGGCGAACACGTGGCTCCGCGAAGCGCAGACCTCAACCGGTAACCCGGGCTTGCTCATTGAGACGGCACTTCGCATGTCGAAACTCTCTTCCATTGTTACCGCGGGCGACATGCCTCGTCGGTGACCCAGGCTCGGGGAGTGCCCCCCTGCGACCGATAAGTGCCGCAGGGAGGGATTGGGCTGAACGTTTCTACCGGTTGCCCCGAAGGAGCAGGTAGGCCGCCAGACCGAGCATGAGGACCTGCGGGTCCGAGATGCCGATCGCGCCCCAGTAGAAGAAAGCGATGACCCCAAGTGCGGCGGAAACCCCTGCGAACGCGCCGACACGTGTCAAAACGTCGCCGCTCAGACGCAGCCAGCCCTGTCTGGGCCGCCAGGTCTCGATCACGCCACCGATGGTGAGGGCTACGGGGCCAAGAAGCTCGGCGAGCGCGGCAAGGACAAACAGCGCCGCGGGAACGCCGTAGGCGCCTGGCGCGACGAACATGTCCGGAAATTTCTGCAAGCCGTAAACCAACATGATCCCGGCCAACGGAATGCGCAGGGTCCAGTGCGCCAGCCGGTTCGACCAGTCGAATCCCGGAAGGCGCCCGGCGTCGCGTGCGGCGGCGTAGCGGTGAGACACGGCGTCACGAAAGGAGGCCGCAGACGGCGAATATGTTGCATCAGAAGCCATGATAAACCTCATTTACTGAGTTCGGCGAACCAGGACAAAACGCTACTTTCTGCGTTTCGTTCGCCCGAAGTTGCGACTGTATTTCTGTCACTTGAGATGAGGCTTGGTCGCGGTGTGACAAGCAAATCTGCGTGTCAGAACGTCGCGGTTTCGGACGATTTCACGGAGATGTCAGCCTCCGTGAAATCCAGTGCCTTATCTTTCTGTTTTGACCGCAACTTCCGTTTCGTTCATCAGAACCGGTCGAGTTCCGGTCTCCGCAATCTGACGGCTTGCGCCCAGCCAAGTCGCCACTCTTCGTGCCGGGGACTGGAGTGAAGGAATGGGTTTGCCGCAGCACTCAGTTTCTTCAACGCGGCGGCACGACCCATATCGAAGGCCGAACCGGCCGGCATTCGCAGCGCGGCAATGCGTGTTGCTTCGATATCGGCCATTCTGGTTGTTACACGCCACGCCGCGTTCCAATCCGACCAAGGGTTTGAGCCCTCGGTAAAGGGATTGTCCGAAAGTGGGCGGCCGGTCTCGGCTGCCTTCTGACCCTTTTGGTAGCCTGGTGTATTCAGGAGCATTCCAATGCCAAGCATGTTTCGGAGCATTTCTTTCTCTTCCTTTTTTTCGTTGTTTGGTCGATGTTGAAGAGAGAGCGGTCCCGCATCTCGGAAAGCGCCAGATCGCCGCAGGAGACGCCGAAACTACTGGTTTTGGGTTTGGCTGTTCGGGTCCCTTGGCCCGAGACGGGACCCTTGCAAGAATATGGTCAACCCCTGCACACGCCCGACACCTCAGCGCGACTTAACGGGCAAGAACGGACCCAAGGTTATGGCAATGCGAAGCACGATCGAACTCAAGGATTTGAAGATCGAAACGGATATCGGGACCTACAGTGAAGCGGATGTGGTTCCGGCTGCGCACATTCTGGATCTCGTCCTGACCGTTGATCCCGGTCTTGTGCTGATCGCCACCGATGGGATGGACAGGGTCTTCGACTATGACCCGCTCATACGGGCAATCGATCAATTGGCACGCGACGGCCACTACGAGACCCAGGAACGGCTCATGACCCGCATCGTCGAGGCGTGTGTGTCCTTTCCGCAGATCGAGGCTGTGGAACTCATGCTCTGCAAGACGCCTGTTCTCGAAGAATCCGGCAGGCTTGGTGTGCGATTGACCGTCGACGCAAAGGAGCTTCAGAAGATGCGTCGCGATGCCGGCAGGACATGACAGCCTCACCCCGCAACACATCTACCCCCCAGCCTGTCGCGGCGCCGAGCCAGGCATGGCAGATGCGCCTGGTCGCGCGAGGTCGGTGGCACCAAACCTGTCGATCTACTTGGCAAGAACGACATCCGCGCGAATGTCGAGATCGTTTTCCACGGCATCCACCAGATAGGATGCGACGTCCGCACGTGATACCAATCCGTTTCTCCACGTCGACGGGTCGCGAAGGACTTGCATTCGCCCCGACTTCGGTCTGCTGGTCAGGATGACCGGGCGCGCGATGGTCCAGTCAAGGTCGCTATCCATGATCAGCGCCTCCTGGCGATCCTTGTCGGCATAGGGCCTGCCCAGTATGGCCTTGTGGCCGAGGCTCTCGAGCGTGCTCATGGCGCTTCGGGACCTCCCTGCGCCGAACCCGGTGACGGCGACAAGCCGTTTGGGACCTTTGGCATTCATCGCTTCCAGCAGCACACGCGTGCTATCGGAAAAGAGCCGCTCCTCCTCCCAGAGCATCGCCAACCGCTCCTTGATCCCAAGTGCGTAGATCACGGCGCGGGCACCCGACAAAGCGGCTTCGACATCTTCGGCGCTGCGTGCGTCGCCCGGGAACGGTTCGAGAAGTTCGCTCGCGTCCAGGGCACCAGCGCTGCGTGCAAACGCGCGCACGGGGATACCACGCGCCACGGCCTCCTTTGCCGCAAGCGACCCTATGCCGGACGTTGCGCCCATGATGACGAGAGGTAGAGCCAATTGATAATCCTCGTGGCTTGTCCGTGACCAGGTTGTAGCGATCTTCGATGCGCTGGCTGCTTCAGCCTCTCGGTCTGGTCACGTTGCGTTGTCCTGGCCTCGGAGTGCGGTGCGGTCGCTGCCGCGCATGAAGTTGACGTGCGTGATCTTCAACCGTTGGCCGTATCCCAGCAGAAGCAAGACAAGGGCGACCCCGATGATCGGCATGTGGCCGACGAATTCGACGAGCGCCGCTTCGTTGTTTCCCTGAATGATGAAGACGATGTTCGAGAGCGCCATCATCGCCGACAAGGCGAGGATCGCGAGGCGGGTCGTGGTTCCCAGGATCAGCACGACGCCGATCGCGGCTTCCACCATCCCGGCGGCCAACACGAACAGCCGGTCGTCGAAGATGCCGAAGCCGAGCGCCTGCATGAAATTCCATTGGTACTGTGCCACGAAGACCTGGCCAAGTGCGGACGGCGCAAGCTTTTCACCCACCGCGAGGGAAACCAATGAAATCCCCGTCCAGATCCGCAGTGCGTCTACGGAATAGGGCTTCCATTTCTCGCGTAGCGAAACGTCTTCGATCGCATTGAACATCAGGAAGAACGCAATGCCGATGATGATTGCATATTCCAACGCGGCCAGAACGCCGAATTCGACCACGACACCGGCATGCAGCACCAGCATTAGAAACGCTGCATGCTTCACCCAGCGGTTCGCAATGAGCATGAGGCCGATGGTCGCCTGCAGAAAGACGAGGCCAGCGCCGAGTCCGCCCTGCGCCACTTGATGCGGCGCAACAAGGGCACCTTCATAGGCCGTCAGGAGAAAGCTCATGCCGGTGAAGACCCGCAGGATTTCCATGAAGTCATGCCGCAGTTTGGTGTCCGGCACACGCAGGGTCGGCAACCATCGATCAAGCCAGACGGAACACAGCACGAGACCCACCGCGATGGCGCACCACGCAAGGAAGACGGGATCGGTGATGCTGTAGTTTGGCAGCGGCTCCGCGCCGGCTTCGACAAACCAATTGACGTGCGCCCCGGCTTGCGTCCCTGCAGCGGTCAATACAGCGATCGCAATGAGAGCCTGTTTCGTCGGCATATTCGGACCTCGGTCGCGTGTGAGGGCGGCCAAGCGTCCGCCGATCCCGACACAGCACCTAGTGCGGAGCAGCCGAAAGAACACCGAACCGGACCGTGCCGCGATTCACACGCCGCTCTGGTGTCGGCTTTCGCAGCGGAAGGAGCGTAGCGATAACGCTAGATGGAAGAATGGAACATTCCGGCATCAGCAGGAATTGCACCTACAGCATCACCGCCAGACAGATGATTTCCGGGCTCGTCCTGAAGCACTTGAAGGGGCTTGGTTGGGTCATCGCACAACGCTGGTCAGCCCCCTGCCCCGCCTCAACCCGGATTCCCTTGACGGAGCCCTTCCGAGGGATCGGTTCCGTGATGCCGCCGGACCCTAGCGGCCGAGAACGGTCACCTGCCGGGCAAAGCCGGGCGTTGCCATCAGCGCCTTGCAGCGGGCGAACCGCCCATCGGCATAGGCCCGGAAATCGTCGGCCGGATTGCCGTTGGCAAGCTGGATCAGGCCCCAGAGTGTCCAGAGCAGGTCGCACATCGCCTTGTAGATCACCATCCGGGCCCGGTCCTCCTCCGGCACCGGGCCGCCAAAGTAGGCGGCGAGCATCTCATCGTCCTGATCCGGCCCGAAGCCGCCTTCGACCGAAAGGTCTCCCAGGTCCCACATCGGGTCGTTCATGCCGGAATATTCCCAGTCGACGATCCACATGCGCTCGCCCGTGTCGAGGAAGTTCTCGCAGAGCGGATCGCAGTGGCAGGCCACGGAAGGAAGCGGCCGCCGCGCCAGTGCCACGCGCACCGCTTCGGCCTCGGCCACGACGTCGTGGTAGCCGTCGGGGAGCGTGACGTCCTTCGTGGACAGGAGCTTGAGGTAACCGTCGATCATGTTGAAAAGCTCGAAGCGCGCGGGGAAAACCGTGCCCGACGCGTGGAGCCGGCGGAACGCACGGGCCGCGCGGGCGGGGGCGCCGGGGCGGAGGCGGAACGCATCAGGCGTCATGGTGACCGTGCCGTCGATGTAGCGCGTCACCATGATACCGGAGGGTGGGTCGACGAAGAGAACCTCAGGGCTCACCCCGGCGGCGGCCGCGGCATGTGCGGCAGCGGCTTCGTTGACGCGGTCGATGTATTCCTCCGTGCCCTTCCCGGGAAGGCGGAGAACGGCGTCGCCCGCACGGAAGACGGCGTTGGTCAGCCCTCCCATGCGTTCGAGCGGGCCCTCGTAGCTGGCAAGCGCTGGAATGCGCCGCATGACCTTCCGCGCTTCATCCTCCATCCCGTCCCTCCGTGTCCGTCGGTCGCGCCCACCCTTCCACAGGCCGCGACGCGTGGCTAGAGTTGGTCGAGGAGAGGATTCCATGACCAACCACGACAACGATCACCTCGACGCCGTCTATGCCGCGAAGGGTCCGGCCGACATCGCGCGGCTCTACGACACCTGGGCTGGTTCCTATGATGCGGACATGGCGAAGGCGGGCTACCGGCATCCCGCCATTGCGACGGCACTCCTCGCGCGGCACCTGCCGAAGGGCGCGGCGCCGGTGCTCGACGCTGGGGCCGGCACCGGTCTTGTGGGCGAATGGCTCGGCATCCTCGGCTATCCGGCGGTCGAGGCGCTCGACATCTCCCAGGGGATGCTCGCCGTCGCGCGAGCGAAGGGCATCTACAGGGCGCTCCACGTGGGGGCGCTCGGCGCCGACCTGCCGCTGCCAAGAGAACATTTCGCGGGCGTTGTCTGCGCAGGCGTCCTGACCACGGGGCATGTTGGTGCCGAGGCGCTGCCCGGACTTCTTTCCGTCACGCGTCCTGGCGGCGTGCTGGTGCTGACGGTCAAGGAAACGCTCTGGACCGGGAGCTTCGCGTCCGCCGTCGCCACCACCCAGCAGACGGAGATCCTGGAGACGACCGAGCCCTACATCTCCATGCCCGGGGAAACCGGCGCGACGCCCAGCCGCGCCGTCGTGCTGCGCCGGGTCTAGGCCCGGATCCGCTCGCCCTTCGGATCCAGGAAGGGCGGCTTGCCGAGCGTCGCGGCAACCGTTTCCCCCGCGACGACGAGCTCGTATCGCCCCGAGGCCAGCCAGTCATCCGACACGCCCTCCGCGTTCCGGACGTAGCCGTAGCCGATCCCCTGCCCGAGCGTGTAGCCGTAGCCGCCCGAGGTGAGGTAGCCGACCGGCGTGCCGTCGCGCAGGATCGTCTCGCGCCCGAGAAGCACCGCCTCGCCCTCCACGAGGAACCCGGCGAAGCGCTTCTTGAGCGGCTTGCCCGCCATCGCTTCCAGCGCCTCGCGCCCGATGAAGGGACGGTTCGTCTTCATCTTGACCGCCCAGCCGAGCCCCGCCTCGAGGGGCGTGTCGTTGGGCGTGATGTCGGAGGACCAGGCGCGGTAACCCTTCTCGAGCCGGAGCGATTCAAGCGCGCGGTAGCCCACAGGGCGCAGGCCCGCCCCGGCCCCGGCCGCCATCAGCGCGTCGAAGACGCGTCCGGTGGCGTCGAGGGGAACGTGGAGTTCCCATCCCAGCTCGCCCACATAGGTCACGCGCAGCGCGCGCGTCCGCGCCCCGGCGATGTCGATCTCGCGCACATGGCCGAAGGGGAAGGCCGCGTTCGAGACATCGGCCGCGGTCACCGCGGACAGCACCTCGCGGGCACGCGGGCCCATGAGCGACAGGGTGCCCCAGCTTTCAGTGACGTCCTCGACCCGCACGTCGCCCATCGGCAGATGGTCCTGGATCCATCCGAGGTCATGGGTCCGGAACCCCGTGCCCGTGACGATGTAGAACCGGTCCCCGGCAATCCGTGCCACGGTCAGGTCCGCCTCGATCCCGCCCCGGCTGTTCAGGAGCTGCGTGTAGGTGAGCCGACCGGAGGGTTTCGTCACGTCGCCCGCGCAGACGAGGTCCAGCGCGCGTTCGGCGTCCCGCCCCGTCACCTCGTACTTGGCGAAGGAGGACTGGTCGAAGACTCCGACCGCGCTTCGGACCAGTGCGTGTTCCTCGCCCACCGGGCCGAACCAGTTCTGGCGACCCATCGAGTAGATGTCGCGCTCGGCGACGCCCTCCGGCGCGAACCAGTTCGGCCGCTCCCAGCCCAGCTTCGAGCCGAAGACCGCGCGATGCGCCCGGAGCCGGTCGTAGAGTGGCGAGACGATGCGCGGGCGGCCGCTTTCCATCTCCTCGTGCGGGAAGGCAACGGTGTAGTGCTTGCCATAGGCCTCGCAGGTCCGGTCGCAGACCCACTGGCGATCCCGGTGGAGGCTTGAGAAGCGGCGGATGTCGACGACCCAGAGGTCCATCGGCGCCTCACCGGCCACGACCCACTGGGCAAGAACCCAGCCCGCCCCGCCGCCCGAGGCAATGCCGAAGGCGTTGAAGCCCGCGCCCACGTACATGTTCGCGCATTCCGGCGCGCGGCCAAGGATGAAGTTGCCGTCGGGCGTGAAGCTCTCCGGGCCGTTGATCATCTGCTTCACGCCCGCCTCGGCCAGTGCGGGCACGCGCGCGATCGCCTGTTCCATGTGCTGGGTGAAGTGGTCCCAGTCGTCGTCGAAGAGCCGGAACTCCCAGTCGTCCGGCACGTCGCCCATGGTCCAGGGCTGCGGGTCGGGCTCGTAGCCCCCCATGACGAGGCCGCCGACCTCCTCCTTGAAGTAGGTGCGCCGGTCGGGATCGCGGATCGTGGGCGCCTCGGTCGAAAGACCCGGGATCGGCTCGGTGATGATGTACTGGTGCTTGATGGGCTGGAGTGGCACTTCGATCCCCGCCATCGTGCCGACCTGCCGCGCCCATTGCCCGGCGCAGTTCACGACCTTCTCGCAGAGGACCTCTCCTTTCGTGGTCTGCACCGCGACGATCCGGTCGCCGTCCATCCGGAAGCCGGTGACGCGGACGCCTTCGAGCAGGGTTGCCCCGTGCATCCGTGCCCCCTTGGCGAGCGAGCGGGCGATGTCCGACGGGCTCGCCTGCCCGTCAGTCGGTAGCCAGCTCGCGCCGATGAGGTCGGACGTGTCCATGAGCGGCCACATCCGCTTGACCTCCTCGGGCGGGATGAGGTGCATCTCCATCCCGAAGCTTTTCGCGGTCGTGGCGAGGCGGCGGAACTCGGTCCACCGGTCAGGCGTGGTGGCAAGCCGCAGGCAGCCCGTCATCTTCCACCCCGTCTCGAGGCCCGTCTCCTCGGCCAGCCGCTTGTAGAGCTCGACCGAGTACTTGAGCACCTGGGTGATCGAGGCCGACGAGCGCAGTTGCCCGACGAGGCCCGCCGCGTGCCAGGTCGAGCCCGAGGTGAGCTGGCCCTGTTCGAGGAGAAGAACATCCGCCTTGTGATCGCGCGCGAGGTGGTAGGCGGTGGAGCAGCCGATGATCCCGCCGCCGATGACGACGATCTGGGCGCGGTCCGGAAGGTTCATTCTGTTCCCCATTGGCTTCGGTAAGAGGTGAGCGCGGCATCGAGCCGTGCCTGGTTTTCGGCGGCATACTCGAGGTAATCCACGCCCGGCGCCGCGAGATGAAGGTCGGAGACGTAGGCCCAGAGCGTCTCGCGCAGGAGCGAGGCGACCTGCATCGCGTCGAAGGCGCGGTGAAGCGCCGGATCGGAGGCCGATCCGAAATAAGCGGCAAGCAGCGCCTGCGCCGCGTCGGGCGCCATCTCGGCGTTCGAGGCCGCCCCGGCGAGGTCGAAGAGCGCCGTGCCGAAGCCCGCGTACTCGTAATCGATGAGCCAGAGCCGCCGGCCGTCGTCGAGGAAGTTCGCGGGCAAAAGATCGTGGTGCCCGAAGATGATGGGGAGCGGCACCTGCGCCCTCTCCATCTCGTCCGAAAGGCTCAGGAAGGGCCCGGTGACGCCCTCGTGCGGCGTGCCGCCAAGCGTGCGCACATAGTCGCGCACGACGTGGAACGGCCAGAAGAGGAAGGCCGGGCCGGAGATGCCGGCCGCCATCCGCAGGTGGAAGTCCCTGAGCAGCCGCGCGATGCGCTCGGGATCGGCGCGCACGTCCTCGGGTCCCCAGGTCCGCGCGCCGATGTAGGCGGTGACCATCACGCCGGGGGCGGCGTATCGCACCTCGGGCCCGAAGCCCGCCGCATGCGCGGCGCGCGCGGTCATCACCTCGCGCGCCCGGTCGACATGGTGGAAGGGGTAATCCCGCCCAAGCCGGACGACGTGGGGCCCCGCGTCGTCGGTGACCTTCCAGATCTCGTTCGAAAGGCCGCCCGACAGGCGCTCGCCCGTGGGCGTGCCGCGCCAGAAGGGCAGCGCCGTCACCGTGTCAGGCAGCCCCATGCGCGCCTCCGTCCGCAAGGCCGAGCCGGGCCCGCGACCGCGAGGCGGCCGCGTGGATCAGCCGGTCGGCGATGATCGCGATGAAGGCCACGCAGAGGCCGGCCACAAGCCCGCGCCCGGCATCGGCCTTGGTGAGCGCGACATAGACCTCCTGCCCGAGATCGCGCGTGCCCACGAGCGCGGTGATCACGAGCATCGAGAGCGCGAACATGATGGTCTGGTTCAGGCCGAGCATGATCTCGGGCATCGCAAGTCGCAGGCGGATGCGGGTCAGTATCTGCCAGGGCGTGCAGCCCATCGCCCGGCCCGCCTCGATCAGCGCGGGATCGACGCCGCGCAGGCCGAGCACCGTGTAGCGGATCGCCGGGGCGAGCGCGTAGGCGACGATGGCGATCATCGCCGTGAAGTCGCCCACGCGGAACAGCATGACGGCGGGCATCAGGTAGACGAAGGCGGGAAGGGTCTGGAGCGTGTCGATCACCAGCCGGACCCAAGCCCAGAGGCGGTCGCGTTCGGCCACCAGGATGCCGATGGGCAGGCCGATCAGCATGGCGATGACGACCGAAATGCCACAGAGGTAGACCGTGATCATGGCCTCCTCCCAAAGCCCGGTGAAGGCGATCAGAACCGTAAGACCGCCGGTGAGAAGCGAGAGCTTCGGTCCGCCGAGTCGCCAGCCGGCAAGCGCAAGGAGGACGGCGACGCCGAGCCATGGCAGGCCGATCAGAAATCGCCGCACGGGGACGAGGACATTCAGGAGGACCGCGTTCTTCGTCGCCTCGATCGCGTCGAAGTAGTTGACGTTGATCCAGGCGACGACGTCCGACCAGAAGGTGCCGGTCGAAAGCCGCCACGCCTCGGGCCAGCTCTGAAGCGCCGGCATGGCGAGACCCGCGAGCGCGGAAACGAGCAGCACCGCAACCGCCGCCAGAAGGTAGGGGTGGCGGGCCGCACCTTCCCTTACCGGGGCGGGGCGCCGCCGTGCCGCCGCCTGGCTCAGTCGGTCGAGCGCGATGGCAAGGGCCACGATGGCGAAACCGGCCTCGAGCCCCGCGCCGAAGTCGAGCCGCCGGAGTGCGGAGAGGACGTCGAAGCCAAGTCCACCCGCCCCGATCATCGAGGCGATAATGACCATGTTGAGCGACAGCATGATCACCTGGTTGACGCCGACCATGAGCGCCTCCTGCGCGGACGGCACCATCACCCGCAAGGTCATCTGCCGCCGTGTGCAGCCGATCATATGGCCGAGGTCCACGATCTCTCCCGGCACGCGGGACAGCGCCAGCATCGTGATCCGCGTCATCGGCGGCATGGCGTAGATCAGCGTCGCGATCATGGCCGAGGTGGGGCCGAAGCCAAAAAGTATCAGGATCGGAACGAGATAGGCAAAGACCGGGATCGTCTGCATCAGGTCGAGCAACGGCACTATGGCCCGCCCGAAGCGCGGCCAGCGGTGCCCTGCGATCCCGAGGAGGAGGCCCCCGCCCACCCCAAGCGGCACCGCCACGAGGATCGACGCGAGCGTGAGCATCGCGCTCGTCCACTGGCCGAAGACCGCGATGAAGAGAAACGCGCCGCCCGCGAGCGCAGCAAGCGGCGCCCCGCCCAGCACGAGGCCAAGAAGCGCCACGAGAAGTGTCACGCCAAGCCAGCCGACCGGCGGCACCGGCACCCCGAAGACTGTCGCCCCGCCCGACAGAAGGCCGAGCGCGACCTTGTAGGGCACGTCGATGACGGCCGAGACGAACCGTGTCAGGTCGCGGAAGGTGAACAGGCCGAAATCCGCTTCCTTCGTCAACCAGTCGAGGAACCCGCTGATCCACGCAGCGAAGGGCGGACGCCAGGCGCGCGGCACCTCGAACGCCCAAGGGAACGCCGCCCCGCCCCACAGCCAGAGCGCCGCAAAGCCAACGATGGCCGCGGCCCACAGGATGATTCCCGGCCGCAGGCCGAAGGCAGGGGAAGGCGCGAGTGCCGCGGTCGCCATGGTCCCTAGCCCCCGAGCATCAGGTCGACGACCGTCGCGCGATCGAGCCGCCCGACCACCTGTCCCCCGGCATCCGTCACGGTGACGGCCTCGGTCCCGTCGCGAAAGAGTGGCGCGGCCTCGGCCACGGAGGTGCGGGCGGCGACGCGTACTCCGTCGGCCATCCCGCCCGCAGGCGACATGACGCTCCCCACCTTCACAACCTTGGCGCGGGCGACTGCGCGGGTGAATTCGCGGACGTAGTCGGTCGCGGGGTGAAGGACAAGTTCCTCGGGTGTGCCCGCTTGCACCACGGCCCCGTCCTTCATGATGGCGATGCGGTCGGCGAGCCGGATGGCCTCGTCGAAATCGTGCGTGATGAAGACGATGGTCTTTCGCAGGACCGACTGGAGACGGATGAACTCGTCCTGCATCTCGCGCCGAATAAGGGGATCGAGCGCCGAGAACGGCTCGTCGAGGAACCACAATTCAGGGTCGGCGGCGAGCGACCGGGCGATGCCCACGCGCTGCTGCTGCCCGCCTGAGAGCTGGCGGGGGAAGGCGTCCTCGCGCCCCGAAAGGCCGACGAGGCTCACCATCCGCTCCGCGCGCTCCTCGCGTTCCGCGCGGGCCACGCCCTGCACCTCGAGCGGAAAGGCCACGTTCTGCAGTACCGTCATGTGCGGCAGGAGCGCGAAGTGCTGGAAGACCATGCCCATCTTGTGCCGGCGCAGCGCGATCATCTCTGCCTCGGAGGCGGCGAGCAGGTTCTTCCCGTGGAACAGGATCTCGCCAGCCGTGGGTTCGACGAGGCGCGAGAGGCATCGAACGAGCGTGGACTTGCCCGACCCGGAAAGCCCCATGATGACGAAAATCTCGCCCTCGTTCACGGTGAGGTCCACGTTGCGCACGGCCGCGACCAGCCCCGCCGCCCCAATCGCGGCGGGGTCGGCATCGGGGCCGAGACGGCGGAGCGTGTCGGCGGCATGGGCGCCGAACAGCTTCCAGACGCCCCGGCAGACGAGTTTCGGGTCGCTTGCCGTCATCCCGCGCTCCGCGGCGGCGCCCTCAGGCGCCCCCGCCGACGTGCCGCCTCACTGGATCCAGCCCCGCCACGTCGCTTCGTTCGCCGCCATCCAGTCGGTCACCACCTGATCCACCGTCTTTCCGTTCAGGTCGACTTCGGTGATCATCGCGCCCATGTCCGTGTTGTCGATGGTGAAGGCCTCGATCGCCGCATAGGCGCCGGGCCATTTGTCCTTCACGCCCGACCATGCGACCTTCCAGATGTCGCCGAACGGCTTGCCGCAGTCATAGGCGAGGTCCGGGTTCGAGCCCCAGGCGGGGTCGGTGTAGCACTCGGCCGTGTATTCCGGGAACTCGACCCATTCGCCTTCGTACTTCGCCGGCGCCCAGTGGGGGGCGTAGACCCACAGGAGGACCGGCGCCTGCCGCTGCACGGCGCTCTCGAGTTCGGCGAAGAGCGCGGCGTCGGTGCCGGCATGAATGACCTCGAACGGCAGGTCGAGCGCTTCGACCCGCTCTTCGTCGAACCCGCCCCAGGTCACCGGGCCGCCAAGGTAGCGGCCGTTGGGCAGCGTCTCGGCCGTTCCGAAGGCCTCGGCGCAGGCGGGGTCCTTCAGGGCCTCCCAGTTCGGCAGGCCGGGGCAAAGCTCCTTCATGTAGACCGGATACCACCACTCTTCCTTGGCCTGCATGCCGGTGGGGCCGACGTTGACGACGTTGCCCGTCGCTGTCGCTGCGTCCATCGCCTCGCGGCCAGTGGTCTCCCAGATCTCCATGGCGACATGGAGATCGCCGGTCTCGAGCCCGGCGAACTGGGCGAGGTAGTCGGCTTGCACGTACTCGACGTTGTAGCCTGCGGCCTTCAGCACCTCGCCCATCATCTGTGTGGTGATGAGCTGGCCGGTCCAGTCGTGCAGCGTGAGCTTGATCGGGTCTGTCGATTCCTGCGCAAGCGCGGAAGTGCCGGCCAGAAGCGCCAGCGTGATCGCGGAAATCCGTTTCGATGTCATGACATTGCACCCCCTGCTGGGTTCGAAAACTCCGGGTAAGAGGCGGGCCGGGCGCGCCCCGGATGCAGCGCCGGGCCTATGCAAGCCAAGTGAACAGTGCCGCAAAGCGACCTGTCAATTGCCAAATGTGGGAATTTGTGGTTTTTCGGTCCGCATCTGTTGACTCATGCCCCGAGGCGCGATGGACCGCCTGTCAAAGCGGCACGGCCGCATCCTCGAAATCCTCGACCGGGAAGGCACGGTGACCATCGCCGAGCTTGCCGGGCGACTCGACGTCTCGGCCGAGACCGTGCGCCGCGACGTGCGCCCGCTTGTCGACCGGGGGGCTGTCGTGAAGATGCACGGCGCGGTGGGCCTTGCCGGCAGCGCAGGCGAGGCGCCGTTCCAACGCCGCATGGGCGAGAACGCGGGTGCCAAGCAGCTGATCGCCCGAACGACCGCCGCCTTCATCCCCAACGGTGGGAGCCTCGCGCTCGATACAGGGACGACCACCAGCTTCCTCGCTCGGGCGCTGATCAGTCACGAGCGGCTCAAGATCGTCACGAACTCGACCGACATCGCGCGGACCCTCGGCGGCAGGGGCGGCAACCGGGTGCATCTTCTCGGCGGTCGCTTCGAGGCGGATTCGGGCGCTGTCCTCGGACCCGACGCGGTCGCGGCGATGCAGCGATACCGAGTGGACCACGCGATCATCTCGGCTGGCGCGATCTCCGCAGATGGCGTTATGGACTACGACCCCGACGAGGCAGCCTTCGCCCGCGCCGTGCTGGCGAGCGGCGGGCGCCGTGTCGTGGTCTGCGACAGCGGCAAGTTCGGGCACAGGGCGCTCGTCCATGTGTGTCCGCCCGAGCGAGTTCGACCTGCTCGTCACCGAGGCGGCGCCCGGGGGTGATCTCGCCGCGGCGATGACGGAGGCGGGCGTCGCGGTCTGCCTGCCGGAGGCGAAGTCGGCGGTCGCCGGATAGAACCGCGCGCAGTGTTTCCGCTCCCGTGCCCATGATGCGGTCGCCATGGCACTCCGCCTGAAAAGCCGCCCTCCGTGAAGTAGGCTGGTGCTGGCGGACCAACTCGAACCAGTCTCCACTTGGACAGTGACGCTGTCCCCTACCCCGCGCAGAGACCGCGCCACTCGACGAGAGCGGCGGCAGGTGGCGTGGTTGGCCTTGAAGAGGGGTCTGCCGGCGAGGCTGCGTTCCCGGTTGAAATGGTCTTGGACAAAGGCGTGAACGGACGCAAACTTCTGCAGACTTCGTATGCGACGGAACCGGACGAACACACACCCGCCAGTCGGATGATCTCGTGCCAAGTGGCGAACCGCTTGAAGGTCTGGACTTGATCGTCCCCGGACGCTTGCCAGCTCCCTGCCCCGTCTCATGCCAAGCTCATCTGAAAGTACTTGCAGATGATCTCTACGCAATTCGAAGCAATCGAGCAGGCCGGATCTGGTCGTGCTCAAGCGACCTGTCCCGCCCACAGCCTCACTGGGGCATCGCTTCAAAGGCCAGTGCGGACCAGATCAGCCCAGACGACTCACGTTCCCAACGCCACCCTCAGGCGGGCCGAGTTGCAGAAGCATCGCTGACCATACTCGAGCTTGCGCGGTTCACTCGCGCCCAGTCCCACGGCAATCCCGCAATCGTATTTCGCGGCTCCGGACATTTGCAACGCCGGACCGTTGCGGCCGTCGGCCGACAGGCGTTCAAAGGCGCCGGCCGCCTCGACCAGCCGGGTTCGCAGGTCGGCCTCGAACGCATCCCCGAAGCCGGCCGGGTTGAGTTCGATCTGGCGATAACTCCGGCAGGCGGCGAGCATGTCGTCGAGAGAAACCACGACCCGGCGGTTGCGCCGGTCAGCGGTCGCCACCATGACGACGAGGTCGGTCTTGCCCCGGCTTGAAACCGACCCGATGCGGCTGACGGGAACACCGCTTGCGACCAGGGCGTCGGCGACGGCGCGGGCCCGGCTCAGGCCGAGTTGCATGTTGTATTCCGCCGAACCCACCGCATCGGTGTGGCCGATCACGACCGACGGGCGGTAGGAGGGTGACGCGTCGAGTGACTGGGCGATCGCGGCGACCTTGGCCTGCGCCTCGGCGTCGAGGGCGGCGCTGTCGAAATCGAAAAAGATCGTTCCAAGTTCCTGCGCCTGGGCGGCCGCAAGGGGCATGAGGAAGATCGGAATCCACATCGCACGCGCCACGACGTCGCGAAGCTTGGCAAAAACTCGGTTTCGGATGCGCGGCAATCTGATCAACTGCATGATTTGGCCTTGAACGATGGTGTACCGTTTGCGACGTTGCAACAGGATGCGGAGCGAAATCCAGCGCCAATTAGAGCAGGCAGGTCGAATGGTGAAAAGTCTGGGAGGGGCTATCGGGTTGATCGGCGCCCTCATGTGGTCATCCCCGGTATTCTCGCTGACAGTCGAAGACGCGATCCTTTACGTCCTCGAAACCAATCCGGAAATCTCGTCGGCTTCGGCCAACAAGCAAGCCATCGAGTTCGAACTCGATCAGGCCCGAAGCTTTCGCCTGCCCCGCTTTGCGCTTGAGGCGGAGACCGGCATCAGCGCCAACAACGGCACCACGATCCCGGCGCTGTCATCTGCAGACGAGGCGATCACCGGTTACGGGCTGAGCGCACGCGTCGGCCAGACCATCTTCGACGGCTTCTCGACCCGCTCCGAGATCGAACGCCAGGCCTACCGCGTGGATGCCGCCGCGCTTCGCGTGCTCGAACGGTCCGAGTTCCTGTCGCTCGAGGCCGTGCGGGTCTATGCGGAAGTCCTGCGCACCCGCGCGCTGATCGTCCTTGCCCAGGAGAACCTCGAGTATCATCGCGGGATCCTGCAGCGGATCGAACAGGCGTTCGAAAACGGTGTGGTCGGCGTGGCGGACCTCCAGCAGGTCGAGGAACGGGTATTTCTCGCCGAAGACGCCGTGGCCGTCTTCCGGCTTGACGCCGCCGAAGCCGAGGCTTTCTTCCTCGAGACCGTGGGCGTCGAGGCCCAGGGACTGGGAAGCATCCCGCGCATGTCCGGGTCCGTTCCGCCCGCACTGGACAACGCGCTCGCAGTGGCGCGGCGCACCAACCCGACGATTCGCTTCCTGCAGGCCGATGTCGGCAGCGCCGAGGCGCTGTCCCGCAAGGTCGACGGAAACCGCTACCCGACCCTCGATCTCGAAGCCTACGCGATCTACGGGGAAGACCTCGACGGGTTCGAGGGACAGGTCGAGGACTATGGCGTCGGGCTGGTGCTGCGCTATGAGTTCCAGGGAAACCAGAACCGCTCCCTGCGGCAGGAGCATATCCGCCGGGTGAACCAGGTCCGCGCCGACCTGCTGACCCAGGTCCGCCTCGTCGAGCGCGAGGTCCGCGAGAGCTGGGCCAATAGAGAAGCGGCGCAGCGACGCGTGGGCCTTCTCGAACGTCAAGTCGACCTTTCGCTGGAAGTCCGCGCATCCTACGAGCAGGAATTCGAGGTCGGAACCCGGTCGCTTCTCGACGTTCTGAACACGCAGATCTCACTGTTCCAGGCGCAGATCAACCTTGCGAACCTTCGGTCTCTGGAAACCTACATCAACTATCGCCTTCTTGCCGCGATGGGCGTCCTCTTGCCGACGATGGGGGTCGAGCCGCCGACCGACGCGCTGACCTATGCCCGGCAGCAGGCCGGTGCGCCGGCTATCGGAGCCGCGCCGTCCGGCGACCTCATCGACGCACGGAGCTTTTCGGACTGGCGCAAGAGCCTGGGCGACTAGCGCGGTGTCGAGCGGAGACCGGGACCATGGCCTTGCCTGACCGCCCGGACAAGACGCGGCTCGTCATTGCGGCCGGAACGGAAACACCGGCATCAGAGACCGGGTGGGACTTCGAAAAGGGGCCGCCCGACCCGCTGGCCGAAGCGATGGTGACAACCCTTCGGTTGCTTGGTCATGACACCGGGCCGCGCGCGCTCGTGGCCGGGATCGCGCTGCCACCAGACGGTCGCCTGACGCCCGCGCGCGCGGTGGCAGCCGCGGAAGCCCTGGGACATGTGGCCCGCATCGTGCGGCGGCGGATCGAGGATCTTCCGGACGCCGTGCTGCCCGCCATCCTTTTCCTCGACGGGCGGGACGCCTGCGTCCTGATATCGAGCCGGGGCGGCCACGCCCGTGTCATCTGGCCATCTCGGTCAGACGACGAGATCGACCTGCCACAGGCCGACCTGGCCGCCCGCTACGCCGGACATGCCCTTCTGTTGCGGGCCGAAGCGCCCCTGGCACGGCCGGAGGCGGGTCGGGACGATCCAAGGCGGCACTGGTTCTGGGGCAAGACCCGACAGCACTGGCCGGACTATCTTCAGGTCGTCCTGGCATCCGTGGTCGTGAACCTTCTCGCGCTCGTCATCCCGATTTTCACGATGAACGTCTACGATCGTGTCTTTCCGAATGCGGCGCTGGTGACACTCTGGTCTCTGGTCGCCGGCGTGGGACTTGCGCTTGTCGCGGATGCGGCGCTGAAATGGGTGCGTGCCCGCGTGATCGATCGGGTTGGCCGGCGCGTCGATCTGGCGGTGTCGTCATCGATCTTCCGCCACATCGCGGACCTGAAACTCTCGGCCCGAACAGCGCCGTCAGGGACGCTCATGAATACCCTGAAGGACTTCGAACAGGTCCGGGACGTCTTCTCGTCGCAGACCCTCGCGACGCTGACCGATCTTGCCTTCGCGGTCCTCTTCATCACGGTGATCGCCTATATCGGCGGACCGCTCGCCTGGCCGCCGGCCATCGCATTGGGACTGGTCCTCATTCTGGGGCTGGCAGTCCTGGGGCCGCTGCGCCGTGCATCGAGCGCGACGCGGGCCACGGGGGGCGCGAAGACCTCGGTCGCCGTCGAGGCGGTGAACGAGATCGAGACGCTCAAGGCCGTTGCGGGACAGGGGCGGATGCAGGAACGCTGGGAACGCCAGGTGACCGAAAGCGCGCGCGCAGAAGAACGCGCGCGGCGTCTTTCGACGCTGGCGACGACGGTGACGGGACTTGCGGGCCAGGCATCCTCGGTGGGCATCATCGTGATCGGGGTCTACCTGGCGCTCGAGGGCCAGATCACCATGGGCGCGGTGATCGCAGCGATGATCCTGTCCGGCCGGGCGCTGGCGCCGACCGCCGCACTGGCCGGACTGTTCGTCAGGGCCAGCTTTGCCCTGTCGACCCTGCGCAGCATCGACACGCTGATGGCCCTGCCGTCGGACGCTGCGGCAGGTTCACGCCATCTCAATGCAAGGATCGCCGACGGCGCGCTGGAACTGCGCGAGGCGACCCTGTCCTATCCCGAGGCCGCCGCCCCGGCGCTGCGCGGGGTGTCGCTTGCAATCGGCGGCGGCACACGCGTTGGCCTGATCGGCCCGGTCGGCGCGGGGAAGACAAGCCTCGTCCGCCTGCTCGCAGGGCTCTACCAACCCGAAGAGGGCCTTGTCCTGATCGACGGGCTGAACATGGCGCAGGTTCATCCGGCCGAATTGCGCGCCGAGGTCCAGCTTGTCCCGCAGGAAGCGGTTCTCTTTTCGGGCACTCTGGCAGAGAACATCGCCTTCGGGATGCGCGGGGCGAGCGATGCCGAGATTCTGCGTGCGGCCCGGACGGCCGGCGTCGACCAGATCGCCGCGGCGCACCCGGACGGGTTTGCGATGCGGATCGACGAACGCGGGCGCAACCTGTCCGGAGGGCAGCGGCAGATGGTGGCGCTGGCGCGCGCGCTGCTTCCGCGCCCGCGCGTTCTTCTTCTTGACGAACCGACCTCGTCCATGGACCAGCAGGCCGAACGCCGGTTCATCGAGCGGCTGCGGGTGGCGCTGTCGGAACGGCCCATGACGCTGGTGGTTTCAACCCATCGCATGGGGCTTCTGGATCTGACGGATCGCGTCGTGCTCCTCAACGGCGGGCGGGTGCAAATGGACGGGGCGCGAGACACGGTGTTGGCGGCGTTGTCGTCGGGAACGTCCGGATGAGCCGCGGCGACTGGGAAATCGCCGACTTCGCGGTCGGTGAAGGCGCGGCCCGGATCGGAGGGCCCCGGCGCGGTCTGACGGTGTTCCTTCTCTTCATCGTCGCGGTGTTCGTGGCCGGACTTCTTTGGGCCAGTTGGGCGACGATCGAAGAGGTCGCCCGGGCAGATGGGCGCGTCGTGCCCTCGGGCAGCGCGCAGGGTGTCGAAAGCCTCGAGGGCGGACAGGTGGCCGAAATCCTCGTCGCCGAAGGCGACCGCGTGGCCGCGGGACAGGATCTGGTGCGGATCGACGACACCGGCGCCTCGGCCGAACTTGGCGAGGTGCAGGCGCAGCGCGCCGCCCTTCTGGCACGGGCGCATCGTCTCGAAACCGAGTTGACCGATGCTCAGACCCTCAGTTTCGCGCAGCTCGGCCTGGCCGAGGACGACCCGCTTGCGCTTCAGGAACGCGCGCTCTTCGACAGTCGCCGCGCCTCCTACGTCAGCCAGCGCGCCGTTCTCGAAGCGCAGGTGCTCCAGCGCGAGCAGGAGATCGAGGAACTGACCAACGGCCTGGCCCGGACGGCCGAAAGCCTTGCCCTTCTGGACGAAGAGATCGAGTTGCGCGAGGCGTCGGGGGTGGTGCCGCGCGCGCAGATCATCCCGGTCGAGCGGGAAAGGACCGCGATGCGGTCGGAAGGCGACCGCCTGGTCAGCCGGCGGGCGCAGGCCGAGGCGGCCCTCGTCGAAGCGAATGCCCGGCTTACGGAACTCGACCTTCTGCGCCGCGCAGAGATCAACGCCGAGCGCAGTGAGACGCTCAACAACCTTGCGATCATCGCGGAGACGCTGAGACGCGCCGAGGACATCGTGACCCGCACCACGCTGCGCGCCCCGGTGCCGGGCATCGTGTCGGTGCTGAACGTGAACACCATCGGCGAAGTCATCGCGCCTGGCGAGGAAGTGCTCAGGATCGTGCCGGAGGGCGAAGGCCTCGAGGTCGAGGCGCGGCTGCGTCCCGAGGATATCGCCTTCGTTCACCCCGGACTTCCGGCGAAGGTCAAGCTGACGGCGTTCGACTTCACGATCTACGGCGCGCTGCCCGGAGAGGTGCTGCGCGTCGGCGCGGACGCCGCGCAGGACGAGGCCACCGGCCAGACCTACTTCCCCATCTTCGTCGCGACCGAGGACACCGCGCTCGTCCGGGGGGACGAGATCCTCGAGATCCGTCCCGGCATGGTCGCGCAGGTCGACATCCTGACTGGCGAACGCACGGTCCTCGACTACCTGCTCAAGCCCTTCCGCAAGGCGGGGGCCGAGGCGCTGCGCGAACGGTGACGCGTCAGATCACCGCCGTCGTCTGCGCCCCGCTCGCATCCTCGAAGATCACCTCGACGCTGGCCGGTATGCCTCCGCCCGCCGCCGACACCTGCGCCGCAACGTCGCCAAGGACCGTCAGCAGACCAGTCCCGGCGTCATAGCTGGCCTGTCCGTCGATGTTGTCGCTGCCGGTAAGGACCGCGCTGAGGTCGATGCGGTCCGAGCCTGCCTCGTAGTCGGTGATGACGTCGGCGATATCGAGCCCGGTCGTCAGTGCGAAGACATCGCTTCCGGCGCCGCCCGTCAGCGTGTCCGCGCCCGCGCCGCCGTCGAGTGTATCGGCACCTGCCCCACCGATCGCGCGATCGTCGCCCGCGCCCATGTCGATCCGGAACCCGGTCGATGCCGCGGAAAGATCGACCAGATCGTCGCCCCCAAGCATCGAGAATGCCTCGATCCCGGCGTAGTCCCGGACGCCAGGCGCATAGATGACGGCTTCCGCGTCCTCGGTGCCGACCGCGATGTCGTTGGTGCCGGCGCCGCCAATCACGTCGTCAGCGACCGGGATCGTCGCGCCGCCCGGACCTGTGGTGGTCGCGCCGGAGTCGACCAACTGGAACAGGCTCGCCACGTCGAGTGTGGCGGTCGTCGCCGTCGAGGCCGCGGGACTGCCGGCATCCACGATGTCGTAGGAGAAGGTCACAGGCCCGGAATAGCCGTTCAGGATCGTGATCTCGACATCGGCGCCGACGACCGCTGCGGTCACGTCCGACACGTCGCTGGCAAGGTTCGCGATGCCCGACAGGCCGTCAGCGTCGGATGCGCCGGCAAGGAACTCCTCCACCGGCACGCTCAACGTCGCCACCGTCGTCTGGCCCAGGTCCACAGGCCCGGTGACCAGCGGCTGGTCGTTCACGTTGGCGGAAAACGCTTCGGGTCCGGTCGTGCCGTGGTTCGTGACGCCGACCACGACACCGGTCAGGAGGCCGTCGAAGTCCCCCGGCACCGTGACCGACAGGGCCGCGATCAGAAGGGCGAAGTCGGCGGGGGCGTGGCTCCGCGGGTAAGCGTCAGCGTCTGACGATCCGCTGAAAGCACGCCCGCCGACACCGTAGAGCCAGTGGGCAAAGGCGCATCGAAACTCACCACGATCTCGTCGATCGTCTCCGAGTTGGTGGATTGCGGAGGGGTCAGCTGGGCGTCGATGCCAAGCGGCACCTCGATCGGCAAGCCGGTCTGCGCCTGGTCCACTGGCGCCACGGTGATCTCGAGATCGAGCTCCCCCACCACTTCGACCGTAAAGTTGACCGTCTGATCGCCGCCTTCGTTGGTCGTCGCCTGCACGCTTCCCGACAGGGTCGCGCCATTCGAGGCGAAGTTGACGGGGAATTGCACCTCGAGAAGCTCGAACTCGGCAAGGGTCCCGGTGAAGACGAGATCCGGCCCGGCCACCGCGACCGGCGCCCCCCCGATCGTGTAGGTGGTGCCGTCCGGCACGCCCTCGAGGCGCAAGGTCACAGCATCGACGACTTCAGAGCCGTCGATGTCGGTCACGGTGATGGTGACCGTATCGGCGGGGCGGAAGCCGGGCTGATCGGGCGGATCGCCTTCGTCGAAGACCAGCGTGTCGTCGGTTTGCGTGATCTCGAGATCGGGTGCCGGGTCGATCGCGACGACCAGATCGACCGGCCCCGAGGGCGCGCGATCGACGAAGGAACTGTCGAGATCGGCGTCGATCGTCACCGCCTCGACCCCGACCCGAAGGTCACCGGAGAAATCCGGGGGCGGCAGGACGGTCACGGTCCCGATCGGGGCGAAGCTGATGGGCGCGCCGGGCAGTCCGGTGGAAACGGGCGGGCGCGAATCGATGGTATAGACGCCGCCCGCGTCCGGCGTCTGCGCGACACCATCGACGAAGAGCGTCCCGCCATCAGGGAGTGTGATCCGGAACTCCATATCCTCGTGCTGGTCCGGGGTCGTTCCGACGATGGCGAGGACCGTCGGCACACCGCTGTCCTCGGTGCCGGTCTGCGGCGCCGCGCTGGCGGTCAGGGTCGGGGTGTCGGCATCCGGCCGCACCTGGAACAGGATATCCACGAACCCTGTGTTCTGGTCGGAATTCGCCAGTTCCAGCGTGTTGACCGCGACCCGAAGCGGAATGCTGTCGGGAATCGCCGGGTCAAACGCATCGGGCGTGCGCGCATGATCGTCCGCAAGGACGAGCTGCACGAAGGGATAGGCGTCGGGCGAGATGGTGAAGCTGCCGTCACCATTGTCGATGATCCCGCCGGCGGGTGCGCCCGGCGCTGCCGTGACCGTCAGGTAGTCGGGCACCCCCGAGATCACGACCGAATAGGTTTCCGATCCGTCCTGATCGGGTGTCGTGGCCTCGAGAACCGAAGCGATCAGGAAAGGCACATCCTCGATCCCCTGGATCACCGGCGGGTCGGCGGACAGGTCAACGAAGGGTTGGCCGGTATCGGGGTCGATCAGGCTATCGTCGAAGGTGAAGACGGGTACGTCGGCGACGGGAATGATCGTGAAGGTCCGCGTTGCCGTGTTCGTGCCGATCGACCCATCGATATCCTGGGTTGCGCCTTCCACCTGGATTTCCAGAGGACCGCTGTAGTGCTCGGCGGCGCGCAGCTGCAATGATGGCAGGTCCGCGCGCGCCACGGTGTACTCGACGAAGCCGCCAGCGACCGGTGTCCCCACTAGGGGGGTGCCGGAGGCATCGAGCAGTTCGCCACCGTTGGTCGCATCGACGCGGATCAGCACGTCGCCGACCGGGCGTTCGCCCGGATCGATGCCGCGCACGGTGATGCCGGGCGAGAACACGGTATCCTCGGGGGCCGAGTTCGACCCGGAGAACACGATCTGAGGCCCGTCGACGACCGGGTCGATGGTGACCCCGAACCCGCCTGTCATCGACAGTGTCGTGTTGCAGGTGAAGTTGTTGAGGATCATCACGAATTCGATCTGGTCCAAACCGTCGTAGGGATCGGTATCTCCCGAAGGTTTCGGACGGATCGAACGGGTTTGCCGGGCTCGACTGGTGCGGAGGTGGCGTGAAGAGGAGCGAACCGGCCGAGAGCGTGGGATCGGACGGATCCACGCCGAGTGCCGCGAAGTCGATCGCGTAAAGCCCGGTGATCGGATCGAACAGGACCGCTCCGGGCGGATCGGCGGCAAGCGAGGCCCCCGGCGGCAGCCTGACACCCAGACCGAAACTGCCGACCACCCCGTTCGGTAGCGTCGCAAGGTCCGCGAGGCTGTCATAGAACGGCGCATCGGGCGTGATCCGCACCTTGAGGGCGATCTGCGTGTCCTCGTCGCCGCTGCCGATCAGTTGAAGAACGGGCAGTGGCAGGTTCTGCTCAGGCGTGCAGCCCGGACCGCCTCCGCCCGCCGGATCGGGCACCACGACGATGGTGAAGTCGAAAGACGACACCGCGCCGCCCTTCAGGCCATCGAGCGCCGCCAGCGCCTGCTCGGACGTGAGCCCGGACAGGTCGGGCAGGGTCTGATCATCCTCGAGAATGACGGTGTTGAGTGTCAGGTCGTAGTAGGTCGGCTCCGTGACTTGCGACGGGACGGCACGGATCGCATCGAATTGTTCGATCGACACGACGAAACTCTGCCCGGCCACGTCTATGGGGGTCGCTCCAGCGAAGGACAGCCCGGGTGGCACGCCGGTGATCAGGAAGTACACCGTTTCGGATCCGTCGAAATCCGCTGCCGGATCACCCTCGGGTACGAGGATTTCGGTGGGAGAGCCGGAAAGCGGCGTCACGTCCGCGATGAACGTTTCGGCGGGAACGCCGGAGATGACTCCGCTGTCGATCACGGAATCCAGCAGCCGCTGATCCAGCGCGAAAGGCGCGCTGTCGAAACCCGCATAGCCGTAGATCCGGTCTGCGTTCGCGATACCGTCGACCACCTCGGTCGGGCGGAAGATCGGATCGATCACCAGCGGGTCGCCGGGGAACCCTGCGGGGTCTTGCCCGTCGACTGCGGGTGTGTCGGCGACGCCCGTCACGTCGACGCGGACGGTTCCTGTGCGCGTCGTCCAGGTTTCGGGCGGGAAGAAATCGATCAGGTCCTGAAGCGTCGGAACGCCGGGGCTGCCGGGCCAGTCCACGATCGTTTCATAGTAGGTCATCGTGACGTCGAAGACGATGTCCTCGTTGCTGTCCTGCCCCGGCAGGACCCAAAGGTTATCGGCCTCGACCCGCGACAGCACCAATTCGGCCCCACCGCCCGGCTGTGTGGTCGTGGGAAGTAGGTTGGCGTATCCGCTTGGGTCCGACGCATCGAGGATCGGCGCGCCGTTGAAGAACAGCGGCAACCGTCCGAAGCTGTCGGGCTGGATGTTCGTGATCAGGATGCTGCCGAGGATCGCCTCGGGCGACCCCGGAGAGTTCGCCGGATTGTCGATCAGGTTGCCGTCGAGTTGCACACGCACGGCGGTGTCTTCGTCGGTCGCGCGCGTTTCCGACGGGGTGCCCGCGTCCACCACCGGATCGACGCGCAGCTCTTCATTCAGCAACGTCGTTCGAATGCCGCCGTTCGCCTCGCGCGTGACGACTTCCAGGGCCAACGGGAAGTCCCCGGCAAAGTGGGTGGGAACACCCCTCAGTTCGGCTGTCAGCCATTCCCCGCGCTCAAGGCTCCATGAATTCACGCCGGACCCGATGCTGGTGATCAGCGCGGGTACCTTGGGGCCGCCGGGATTGTCGGGGTCGTTGACCCAGACCGTAATGCTGGAGGGAAGGTCGCGCAGCACGACCGAGATCACGGTTTCCGATCCGTCCGTATCGGGGATCACCGGCTCGAACGGGATCTGGAATACCCCGCCCGCCGCGTCGATCACCGCCTCGTTGCCGACAGGCAGGTTGGGCACCGTGGCGAAGTTGTTGACCGGGTTCACGTCCACATTGAACTCGGCGCTGGACTGCGATGTGTCGGTCGTGGCCGAATTGCTGTCGATGGTCGTCAGGACCACGTTCAGATCGTCGGCGAAGAAGGTGCCGTCCGAGGTGAACGGGTCGCCGGGGGCGCGATCGACGTCGAAATCCTCGTAAAGCGACGGCTGCAGCGCCAGTGCCGCCGAGAAGGAGGTGACATCCGGCACGAAGGTCAGTGTCAGCGCGCCGGTGCCTGCGTCATAGGTCGCCGAGGCGATCTTGTCGTACTCGGCGTCCGAAAGGGGTGTCGTTCCGTCCGCCGAGAACAGTGCCGCGCGGTTCAGGTCTGTCCCGGAAAGCTGGTCCGCGATCCATGCGCCGGGCACGTTCTCGATCACCAGGGTCTGAAGGCCTTCCGACCCGTCGATGTCGGGTGTGCTTGCGTCGATGCCGATAAAGACGGTGACCTGCCCCGGCCCGGACCCGTCGGCCGTGCTTTCGCGCAAGGTCAGGGTTCCGGTCGCAACGACGCTGGAATTGTCCGCATCGGCGGTGATCTGGGTCGGGCCGGTGGCGACGAAGGCGGGGTCGGTCACGAAGACCCGCGCGGAAAGCTCGGCTTCGGCGACGGGGCGGAAGGTCACCGTGGTCGAGAAATCGCGGGACGCGGGATTGTCGGAAAGGTCGATTTCTCCGTCGCCGGTGCGCGTCTCGGTCCAGAACACCGTGCCGTCGGTGGTGACGATCCCCGAGAAATGCTGACCCGCGCGGATCTGAAGATTCTCGAGCGCCTGGGCGAACTGGGCGTCGCTGGCCCCGCCGGCTGGCGTCAGTTCGTAGCTTACGCTGTCGGCGGTCGAACCCGTCTGGACGATCGACACGAAGGGGCGGAGCGATCCGTTGGGCACCCGAAGCTCGAGAAGCGCGGTGTCGGACGGATCGAAGGGATCGCTGTCGGTGGCGATCGTCAGCGTGATCGTCACGCGTTCGAAGCGTTCCGAGCCATCCGTATCGGTCAGATCGATGTTGGTGATGTTGAGCGGCCTGCCGACGAACCCGGCCACGTTCTCGTTTCCTGATGCGTTGGCGGTGCTCAGGTCGATCGGGTCGACCACGGCGTCGATATCGACGTCCGTTCCATCGAGGTCGGTCGCGACGTCGTCGGTAAGCCCGGGCGCCGTGTCGACGGCCGTGACCGTGGCCACGAGGTCGTCACCGACGATCGTCTCGACATCGCGGTCGGTGTTAGTTGAAGGGGTGACCCGCAGCGCGGCCGCGAAGCTTGTGACGCCAGGATTGAGGGTTATCGTCAGTGTCGTTCCGGCAAAGGTCGCCGACGCGATGTCGCCGGCGCCGCTTTCGAACAGCGCGAGAGGGACGGCACCGGACGGGAGCCACCCCGCCGGCACGTTGTCGATCACCACCTGCGTCAGGCTTTCGCTGCCATCGACATCGGGTGTGGCGGCGTCGATCAGCAGGCGGAAGCTCGTATCCTCCTTGACCGAATAGGCGTCGGGCGCAAATTCGGTCACGTTCGCTTCCGTGGCATCGACCGACAGCGTGATCGTCGGTTCGGCAACGGGCGTGACGTTCAGGAGGAAGGTGTCCGTCGTTCCGGCGGGATCCCCTTCGTTCGTGACGACCGTGACCTCGACCGCGACGATCCCGGAGAAATGCTCGGGAAAGCTCGTCACCGAGAGCGCCCGTAACCCGGCAAGGTCGCCGGTCCAGGTGCCGGTCGGGCCGGACAGAACGGTGCCGTCGCCCAGCACCGTTGGCCCGTTCGTCGGCAGACCCGAGAACGCAACGCTGATGCTGGTGATGGTTTCGGAGCCGTCGATATCGGTCACCGCGGCGTCGATGTTCAGCGGGATCGGAGCGCCCAGATCCTCGATCACGGTGATGTCCGCGACGGTGATCTCGACATCGGCCTCCGACGTGACCGTCACCACGAAGCCGCGCGTTGCGACGCCGTCGTCCGGGCCGGTGTCGGTTTCGCCGGCGAGGATGGCCTCGTCGGTGCGGAACGTGACGCTGCCCGAGATCGTGCTGCCCGGGCTTTCGGTCGAGAAGTCGTCGGGCAACCGGAAGGTCAGCGCCGCGTATTCCGCCGGTGTCAGAGAGGTCAGCGTGAAGCCTGGCCCCGACGGGACCGCGACGAACGCCCCGCCCAGGGAATAGGCGCTTCCGTCCGGCAGGCCATTGATCGTGACATCCGCCTCGGCGAGCGATTCCGATCCGTCCGCGTCGGTCGCCACGCCCTGAAGGGCATCGACGAGACGGAACAGGACAGGCGCCTGGGTCGTGGTGTCTTCGTCACCGCTTCCCGGGGCATCGTTTTCTTCAAGCTCGATCAGTCCGGTTCCGGTGATTTCGACGTCGCCTTCTGCCGACAACGTCACCGTCAACTGGGCGCTTCCCGTGCCCCCGGGTCCTGCCGGCTCGTCCGAGGTCGCGGTGATCGTCGCCGTCAGCGCGCTCGGCGGGTTCTCTGTCGAGAAGTCCGCCGGCAGTTCGATGACAAGGCGATTGTACTCGTCGAGGGTGCCACTGAAGTCGAGTGTCGGTGTCGCGCTCTGGAAGCTTGCGCCGTCGTCGGTCGAGAACCGTGTACCCGCTGGCAGGCCGGCGAAGGTCACCGTGACCGATGCGATGGTCTCGGACCCGTCGATATCGATCGCGCCCGGCGTGACCGCGTCGGCGGGCTTGAAGGTGACGGGCGCGTCGGTTTCCGCAAGATCCAGTTGCCCGTCGGCGAAGACCACGTCGCCTTCGAAATCGACGATCACGGGGACGGTCTGAACGACGGGCCCGCCCGCATCGCTGGTCACGGCGACCGTGGCTTCCAGCGGGTTCGCCGGACTGGTCGTCGAGAAGTCCTGTGGGAAGGTCAGCGTGACGGTCGAGAAGTCCGGATCACCCGTGCCTGCCACATAGACGTAGGTGTAGGTCACCGTTCCGGAGCCGTCCGGCGCGAAACTGCCCGCATTGGATGCGGTCCCCGCCGGAAGACCTGGCAGCGTGAATTCGATTCGGGTCAGCGTCTCGTTCGGATCGGTGATCGCGATGGACACGAAATCGGACAGGAGAATGGTGACAGGCGCGTCGGTTTCATCCGTCTGGATCGTGCCGGAGATCTCGATGTCCGGTGTCGGCGTCACGTCGAGCGTCTGGACCGTCGTCTCGGCACCCTCGGGCGTCGTCACCGTGATCGTGTTCGTGACGCTGCCCGAGAAATCGCCGGGAAGGGTCAGGACAAGCGCCTCGGCCTCGGCCACTGTGCCGGTCCAGAGGTCGCCCGCCAATACGCCGCCGTTGACCGAGGCGCCGGATGGAAGGCCGGCGAAGCCGATCGTCACGCCCGCGGCGAAACGCGGATCGGACGGGTCCTCGGTTTCCGAGCCATCGGCATCGTCGACGGTGATCGCGATACCCAATGCCGCCGACACGCCCGGTGCGCCGGGCTGGCCATCGTCCTCGGCCACGGTGAGCGTGGCCGGCGCATCGAGCGCGATGTCCGGCGAAAAGCCGATATCGACCTGCCGGGTTGCCGTCGCCTCTCCGTCGCCGGCGCCCTGTGCCTCGTCGGTGGCGACCGACAGGGTCAGGTCGAGCGGCCGCGAGGTCGCGCCGCCTACGTCTGTCCGGTTCGCGGTCGAGAAGTCGGCAGGCAGCGTGATGGTCAGCCCGCCATAGGCCGCCTCGACGTTGCCGATGCCGACGGTCGCGGCATCGATCGTCACGGTCAGCGTGGTGGAGCCGTCCGCTGAAACCGACAGGGTCGCCGCCGCCCCGGCCGGAACGCCCGACACGTCGGCCAGCGAGAACACCCCGTCGTTCGGCAGCCCTTCCACGACCAGCGTCAGCGCCTCGATCGCCTCGGATCCGTCGATATCGGTCGCCGATGGCAGCAGAAGGTCGGCGGGCGCGAACACGATCGGAGCGTCGGTCTCATCCGGCACGGTGTCGGTCAGCGTGTCGTCGATCTGGGCATCGCCTTCGGGCGTGATGGTGAGTTCGACCGCAACGGGGCCGTTCGCCCCTTCCGTCGATACCGCGGAAAAGGTCCCTGAAAGCGTCGCCGTGCCGCCTCCCGCGACGGATTTGGTCGAGAAATCCGCCGGGAATACGAGCTGCAGCGCCAGATACTCGGCCGCGGTCCCGGAAAAGGCGAACGCGCCTCCCGTACCGGCGTCGTAGGTGATGGTCGAAGGCGGCACGCCCAGGAACGTCATCCCCGGCGGCAGGTCGTCCAGAGTGAGGGTGACCGCGGTCAGCACCTCGGGCGGCAGGCCCGGGTCGCCGTCGCTGACGCTCGCCTGCCAGAAATCGGATGGCGTGATGGCGACCGGCGCGTCGGTTTCCGCGTCGATGATGGGGCGCACATCGAGATCCACATCCCCGGTCGGGACGATCTCGATGGTCTGAACGGCGGTTTCGGCGCCTTCGGGGTTGGACGCTTCGATGGCGACCTGCACCCTGCCCGAGAAATCGCCGGGAAAGGTCAGTGCCAGCGCGTTCGCCTCGGCCATCGTCCCGGTCCAGATCTGACCGGCGAGGCCCCCGCCATTCGCCAGCGTGCCCGGCGGCAGCCCCGAAAACCGCAGCGTGACAAGGGTGCCGTCCTCCGACCCATCGACGTCGGTGACGAACACGTCGATCCCGAGATCGACGGTCACGCCGCCGCCGTCGCTTCCGTCCCCGTCCTCGTCGGCGGTGAGGGTCGGCGGTGCGGTCAGCGTGATATCCGGTGTCGCCACGATCGTCACGTCGAGCGGTCGTGTCTCGAAACCACCTTCGTTGGTCCGCGCGACCACGTTGCCCGAGATCGTGGTCGCGGGATTCGTCGTCGAGAAGTCCTGCGGAACCCGCAGCACGATATCGACATACTCGGCAAGGCTGCCCGCAAACGCGAGATCCGGTCCCACGGACGAAAAGGTCGTTCCCCCGTCGTAGGAGACGAGCGCCCCCGGGGGCAGACCCGTCAGACGCAGATCAACCCCGGTGACTTCCTCGGAACCGTCGATGTCGGTGGCTACGGGCAGGACCGCATCGGCAGGCCGGAAATCGACCGGAGCATCCGTTTCGACCTCGACCACCCCACCGGGGCCGGTCATGTCGAGATCGTCTTCCTCGAGGATGCGGATGGGAAAGCTCTGCACAGGGCCTTCCCCGAAGTTCGAATTCGCGAAGATTTCTCCGGTCAGAGGTCCCGGCGTCGCGTCGAGCCGGCTTTGTGTCGAGAAGTCGGTGGGCAAGGTCAGTGTGAGCGCGGCGAAGGCTTCGGGTGAGCCGCGAAAGCTGAACGTCGTACCCGTGATCGTCCCCGCCGATGCGATGGTGCCCGTGGGGAGGTTGCCGATCGTGACGCCGATCTCGGTGATTTCCTCGCCGAACGCGGAATTCCCGGCGGTGACCTCGAAGAAGTCCGCAAATCGGAGCGTGACCGGGCCATCCGTCTCGAAATCGAGCATGGGGGCGATCTGCGCGATCCCGACGTCGGCCGGCGGGCCGCCGGCGACCGGATCCTCGGGGAACTCGGGAAAGAAGAATTCGGTCGGAGGCAACAGGGGGCTGATCGCCAACCCGACGAGCGGCACGTTGATGATCGTATCGACCGCCTCGACCGAACTGCTTGGCGCAGCGAGAGTCTCGGATAGGAAGGGCGAAAGATCGATCCGGTCGGCATCCGACAGCAGCGACCAGTCGTCCTCGGGCTTTGCGACCGATGAGAGCTCCTGCGAGGAAAGAACCAGCTCGCCCGACTGGATCAGCAGGGATCGCGCGCCCGCCCCGAGAAGTACGACGACGCTTCCATCCTCCTGCACGAGCAGCAGATGCTCCTCGAGCACGAGCGGCCGGTCGAGGGTCTTGTCGAGTGGAAGCAGGAACTGGCTCAGATCGGTTGTGTCGAAGATGGAGACAGGATCGCCGTCGCCGGGAGGAACTGCGCCAGACAGCAGGTCTTCGAGGTCGGCTTTCGTGACCTCGCCCGTCGTGACCCCGCCCGCGGAATCCGTCCCGATTGTTCCTGCTCCGTCTGCCATGACACCTCAACCTCGCCTACACGCCACTCGGCATTTTGCCGAACCCTAGCCGACCTCTCTGAAATCGTCACGAATTTGATTAAATGTCGTTGCGGTCAATTCCGCGGTGCCTGCGGGGTCCCACAGCCGGGCTGATCTTGCGATGGCGGTGCGATCGATGCCTGGTGCGCTGCCTGAAGGTGGTGTCAGACCAATTCGAACCGGTCTCCGCCAGGACAGTACGACTGCCGGTGGTGTCAGACATGTTCGAACCCATCTCTGATAGGACAGTTTCGCTGTCCCTTACCCTGCGCAGAGACCGCGCCACTCGGCGAGAGTGGCGGCAAGTTGGCCTTGAGAATGTCTCGTCTGGAGAGGCTGCGTTCCTGATTGAGATGGTTGGAGACGGAGGCGTGGACAGCGGCGATTTTCTTCAAACTTCGCATTCGCCGAAATCGCTGCATCGCCCGTT
>CAVPWP010000012.1:0-316621 GCA_963709395.1 uncultured Alphaproteobacteria bacterium | reverse complement strand
CCCCATGGTGCCGCGCTGAAACCCAGCGCGGTAGCTCGGTCAAGGGTCTCGCAGTCCATAGACGAGTGCGGCGTCACGTGTTGGAAGCAGGACGCTAACCTCGAACCCCTCCACGTGGCCCGATCTCGGGGATAGGAGCACGAGCCGGCTCCCGATCCGCTCGGCGATGGCCGCGACGATGGCGAGGCCGAGGCCGCTGCCTTCCATGTTCGCTCCACCGCGCTCGAACCGCGCCGTAAGGCGCGACAGCGTTTCCGGCGGCACGACCGGGCCGGCGTTCGCTATGCGGAAGGTGCCGTCTGCTTCAAGCGACACCTCGACTGGTTCTGCGTCCGAGCCGTGGCGCAGCGCGTTCTCCACGAGGTTCCGGCAGACGATCCCGAGCGCGTCGGGATCGAGGTCCGACATCACCGCCTGATCGGGAAGGTCGAGCGTGATCCGTCCGGGCGGTGCCTGCCGGGCGATCTCTTCGACCACGACGCGGACGATCGCGCGGAGATCGGAGACGGCGTCCACCCGAAGCCGAGCGCCTTCGGCGCGGGCAAGTTGCATCAGCCGTTCAGAGAAGCGCGTGAGCCGCTTCAGCGTGGCCTCGATCTCTGTGGCCCGGGCGAGCGCCTTCTCGTCGTTCGTCTCGGACCGCAGGCGCTGGACCTGCGCGATGGCGCCTGCGAGCGGCGTACGCAGTTCATGGGCCGCATTCGCGGCGAAGCTGCGCTCGGCCTCGAACGCCGCCTGAAGGCGGGCAAGAAGCCCGTTCAGCGTTTCGGCGACGGGTGCGATCTCGGACGGGAGGTCGCCGGCCGGAACCGGGGACAAATCGCGCGCGGTCCGGGCGGCCAGCCTCTCGCGGAAGCGCAGGACCGGGGCGAGGCTCGCCCGCGTGGCAAGTGCGACGGCAAGGAGCGTGAGGGGGATGAGAACGACAAGCGGCAGGCCGAGGCCCATCTGGATCCCGCGCGCGACGGCCGCCCGGTGGTCGAGCGGCTCGGCGACCGTGATGCGGATGGTTCCCTGAAGCGCCTCGTCGGCGAAGAGCCTATGGGTCGCCGTCTGTCGAAATCCGATCCCGTCCCAAGCCGGGAAGTCCGCCGGATCGGCCGCGTGGGACTGGAGGAGGATTCGGCTCTCCTCGTCGCGGACGATGTAGGTGAAGAACTCCTCGTGCTCGCGGATGACGGCAAGGCGCTGGGTGACGCCCTCTTCCTCGCGCCCCACGATATCGACGACGGCAAGCGGCAGGAGGCGCTGCGCAGTCTCCTGCAGGGCGGAGTCGAAAACTTCGTCCATCTCGTGGCTCAGGATCACCGCGGTCGCCCAGGCCGCGGCGATCCACATCGCCGTGAAAAGGAGGCCGAGCGACAGCCCAAGCCGCCCCTGAAGGCTGCCCGACATCCTCACGGTCGTCCCAGTCGGTAGCCGAGGCCGCGTTCCGTCTGGATGATCGCGGACCCGAGCTTCTTGCGCAGGCGGCTCACGTGGACCTCGATCGTGTTGCTCTCCACCTCTGAGTCGAAGGCGTAAAGCTTCTCCTCGAGCTGCGCCTTGGAGAGGAGCTGGCTGGGCCGGGACAGGAACGCCTCGAAGAGCGCCCACTCGCGCGCCGTCAGCTGAACGGGCGCTCCGGCGCGGCGGATGCTGCGCGCGGCGAGGTCGATCTCGAGCGGGCCGTGGGTAATGATCGGATTGGGGTTTCCACTGTAGCGCCGCGCGACCGACCCGATCCGCGCCGACAGCTCGGCGAGGTCGAAGGGCTTCACGAGGTAGTCGTCGGCGCCGGCGTTCAGCCCCTCGATCCGGTCGGACACCTGGTCGAGCGCGGTCAGGACGATGACGGGCGTCACGTCGCCGCGCGCGCGCAGGCCACGCAGGAAACCAATGCCCCGACCGTCGGGCAACATCAGGTCGAGGAGGATGAGGTCGTAGGCCGTGCCCCGCACTGCGTCGCCGGCGGCATCGAGCCGCAGGACCCAGTCCACCGACTGGCCGTCGGCAGCGATCTGGTCGCGCACCGCCGCCCCGAGAGTCGTGTCGTCCTCGATCAGCAGGATGCGCATGGCCTGTCCATTGTCCTTGTCCTTGGGCCACCCTTGATCCATCCGCCTGACGCGAGGCTGACACGACGCCCGGGGTTGCTTCAGGCTGCCGTCAGCTTGGTGGCGCATGGATCACAGGACGCTGGCCGTGATGAGGAGTCTGGCCCATGAAGAACACACTGACAATCCTTGGCTTTCTCGTCGTCTTCCCAGCCGCGGCGCTGGCGGATGACGACTGCTTCGTGCCGATGGCCGACTGGCAGCCCCGCGACGCCGTGGCCCGACTGGCCGAGGAGAACGGCTGGACGGTTCGCCGGATCAAGATCGACGACGGCTGCTACGAGATCGACGGCAGCGACACAGAAGGACGGCGGATCGAGGTGACGATCCATCCCGGCACGCTCGAAGTGATCGAGGTCGAGTACGAGGATGACGACGACCGCGGCAACCGAGACCGGGATCACGACCGCGACGGCGCGGACGACGACTGAGATCAACCTCGACGCCCGGGCAGCCCGGCAAGCATTCTTCGAGTCTCCCGCAGCCGATCGTCCCGTCGGCTGCGCTTGGCCCCGCCCCTCCCCCGGGCGGGGCCTTTTTCCTCCTGACGGCAAGCTGAAGCGGGATCGGGCGCGCCGTCAGGAAACGCTCAGGTAGGCCGCCCAGATCGGTCGCAGCAGACGAAAGGAGACCCTGCCATGAAGAATGTTCTCACGCTTCTTGTTGCCTCGACCGCCTTGACGGGCGTGCTCGGCGTGCCGGCGTTCAGCGCCCTGCCTGTATCGCAGGACGCCGCTTCCCGCCCTGGCCTCACGCTTGCGGGCGACGGGGCGGAGCCGATGCCGCTGATCCTCGCCAGCGACGACGATGATAATGACGATGATGACCACGGCCGGCGCGATGACGACGATGATGATGACGACGACGACGACGACGATGATGACGAGGACGAGGATTGCGATGACGACGACGATGACGGGGGCTGCCGCAATGGTGCTCGGAACCCGGCGCCCGCCGGCACGGTCGCGCCGCCGCAGAACGGGCTCTTCGGGAACGGCGCCCCGCCGCAGGTCCAGGTGAACTGAGCCACGCCGAGCGGCGGAACTCCCGGCGCTCCGCGTTCAACCCTTGTCTTTCCCCTCGAAGGAACCCTCCCATGAAATCGCTTCTTGCCGCCCTCGCGCTGACCACGGCGCTGACCGCGCCCGGTCTCGCCATGGCCCGCCCCGTCACGCTCACCACCACGCTCAACAGCTACGGGGGCGACGGTGCCTACCTCGCGCTCTACGTCACCGACTACGCGGGCGCCTATGCCGGCAGTCTCTGGATGGCCGGGGGCAAGTCGAAGTACTACGAGCACCTGACCGACTGGTATCGCGCCACGGGCGGCGATCCAGCGCAGATCAACGGCATCACCGGTGCGAGCGTCGGTGCAGGACGCACGCTCGAGATCACGCTCGACCTTGCCGACGCGCTCTTCGACGCGGGCTACACGCTCCACATCGACGCCGCTGTCGAGGACATGCGCGACAGCCCGAACGAGGTGGCGGTGCCCCTGACGACCGCAGGCGCGGGCACGCCGGTGAGCGGCCGCCGCTACGTCGCGAGCTTCGCCTACGACATGTGAGGAGCCGAGGGTCATGATCCGCGCATTCCACCGCTGGCCGGGTCTTCTGGCCCTCGCAGTCGTCACCGTCCTGTCGCTCAGCGGCGCGGCGCTGTCGGTCTTCCCCTCCGCCGAGCGACTCGCTGCGCCGCAGGCTGAGGCAGGGCTGACCGTCGCCACGCTCGCCAAACGCATCCAGGCGGTCTATCCGGGCGTCGAGCAGATCCGCCGCGCGCCTTCCGGGCGGATCACGGCCTACTGGTTCGACGAAGGCGCGCCGGGCGCCGCCGTCATCGACCCCGCCACCGGGCAGGGCGTGGCTTCGGCGGATCCCAACCAGACCGAGCGTTGGCTCACCAACCTCCACCGCTCCTTGTTTCTCGGCGACTCCGGGCGCATGGTCATGGCCGCGGGCGCGGCGGCGATGCTGATCCTCGCGCTTTCAGGCGCAGCGCTTGTCGCAAGGCGGTCGGGCGGCTGGCGGCACTGGTTCGCCCGCGCGCGTGGCCCCCTCGCCGGGCGCCTCCACGTCGAGATCGCACGGATTGCGGTGGCGGGGTTGGTGCTCTCGTCGGCGACGGCCCTCTGGATGACCGCCTCGACCTTCGAGCTTTTGCCCGATGGGGGTGCGACGATGACCATCCCCGCGGATGTGAGCGGCGGGACTGGTGTAGCGCTCTTCGACCTCGCGCGTCTCGGCGAAACGCCCGTGGCGGGCCTGCGGGAGCTGACCTTCCCCTATCCCGGCGACGCGACCGACGTCTTCACGCTGAAGACGGACACGGGGCGCGGCTATCTCGACCAGGGCACCGGCGCCCTCCTCGTGTGGGCCGACCTGACGGGGTGGGAGCGCGTGTCGGAAACCGTCTACATGCTGCACACCGGGCAGGGCGCCGCGCCACTCGCGCTCGTCCTCGGGATCATGGCGCTCGGCGCGCCCGCGCTCGGCGTCACTGGTGCGCTCACATGGCTCGCCGGACGCCGCGGCCGGCCGCGCATCCGGGCGAACCGTCCCGCCGCGCGCGCGGAGACCGTCCTCCTTGTCGGAAGCGAGGGAGGGAGCACCTGGGGTTTCGCCGCCACGCTCCACGCCGCGCTGACCGACGCGGGGCAAAGCGTCCATACCGCCCCAATGTCGGCCTTCGCTCCCGACCGCTACGCCGCTGCCCGGCGCATCATCGTCCTTGCAGCGACCTACGGCGACGGCGCGGCACCGGCTTCGGCAAAGGGCTTCCTCGACCGGCTGGTGGCGCTCGACCGGTCGCCCGATGCGCCTGTTGCCGTGCTCGGCTTCGGCGACCGCGGCTTCCCCGCCTATTGCGCCTACGCCAACGAGGTGGCCGACGCGGCCCGGGCGAAGGGTTGGGCGGAACTCCTCCCCCTCGATACCGTCGACCGACAGTCACCGCAGGACTTCGCGCGCTGGGGCCGGGCACTGGGCGAGGCGCTGGGGATCGACCTCGACCTCGTGCACCAGCCGGTGCACCCGGCAACCCAGACCCTCACCCTCCTCTCCCGCCGCGACTACGGAGCCGAGGTGCAGGCCGCGACCGCGATCCTGCGCTTCGCCTTGCCCCCCTCGACGTTCTGGCAGCGGCTCACGCGGACCGGTTTCGCCCGCTTTGAAGCCGGCGACCTCGTCGGGATCCTGCCGGAAGGCAGCCCCGTCCCGCGCCTCTACTCGCTCGCCTCCGGACAGCGCGACGGCTTCGTCGAGTTCGTGGTCAAGCGGCAGCCGGGCGGGCTCTGCTCCGGCCAGCTCACGGCGCTCGAACCTGGCAACACGGTAACCGCCTTCCTGCGCCGAAATCCCGGCTTCCACTTGGGCAAGGACCGCGCGCCACTCATCCTGATCGGCGCCGGAACCGGAGTGGGGCCGCTCGCGGGCTTCGTGCGCGAAAACGCGGGTCGGAGGCCGATCCACCTCTTCTTCGGGATGCGTCACAAGGACAGCGACTTTCTCTACGGCGAGGAACTGCACGGCTGGCAGGCTGAGGGTCGGCTCGCCCGGCTCGTCACCGCCGTCTCCCGAGGCGCGCGGCCGCATTACGTGCAGGACGCCCTGCGCGCGGAGGCGGCTGAGGTCGCGCGACTGATCGGCCGCGGGGCGCGCGTGATGGTCTGTGGCGGGCGCGAGATGGCCGCCGGCGTGTCGGAGGCGCTGTCCGATATCCTGGGGCCCTCGGGCCTTACACCTGCAGCGCTCAAGGCGGAGGGACGCTATGTCGAGGACGTCTACTGACCCGGTGCGCCATGCGCTGAACGGGCCGACGATGGGCACCCGCTGGTCGGCGCTTTTCTTCACGGACCAGGGCTTCGACCCCGCGCCCCTGCGCGCCGCGCTGCAGACCGCCGTCGACGAGGTGGACGCGCAGATGTCCACATGGAACCCTGCGAGCGACCTCATGGGCCTCAACGCGTCCCCGGTCGGCCTCTGGGTGAAGGTGCCCGGTCGACTGGCCGAGGTGTTGCGGCTCGGGCTCGGGATCGGGCGCGCTTCGGGCGGCGCGTTCGACATCGGCATGGGCGACGCGGTTTCGGCCTGGGGCTTCGGACCCAAAGTGGCCGATCCGGCCGGCATTCGTGTGGCGATGACGCGACAGCACCTGCCGGCGCACGAAGCGATCGAGCTCGAGGGGGCGGCGGCGCGCAAGCGTGCCCCGATCACGCTCGACCTCAACGGCATCGCCAAGGGCTACGGGGTCGACCGGCTGGCCGAAACGCTCCTCGCCCACGGGATCGACGCCGGTCTCGTCGGGATCGACGGCGAGATGCGCGCGCTCGGTCTTCGCCCAGACGGAGAAGCCTGGACAGTCGCGGTGGAGGCGCCGGACCCTGCCCACCGGACGCCCCATTCCCTCCTCGCGCTTCACGACGCTGCCATCGCGACCTCGGGCGACTATCGCCACTGGGTCGAGGTGCAAGACAGTCGCCTGTCGCACACGATGGACCCGGTCCGCGGCGCGCCGCTCCTCGCCTCCCCTGCATCGGTGACCGTTGTCGCCCGAACCTGTGCAGAGGCCGACGCCTGGGCGACCGCCCTGATGGTAGGCGGACCGGAGGACGGCGCGTCGCTCGCTCGCGAAAGGGGGCTCGACGCCCTCTTCCTAATGCGCGAGGATGATGGGGCGGTGCGGAGTTTGGGCATCGGCCCGCTGTTCTCCAGGGCGACCGCGGCAATGCCCGCCGTGTCGGGATGAGCCGCACGGGGCACATCCGCCGCTACAGAGCGGGTTCGGCCGACTTTCGCCTTCCACGACTATCGTCCCGTCGCACCGTCTCCTTTGAAGGAACCATCTCATGAGCCGCCTGTCACACTCCGAAGTCCACATGGTGCATCGCATAGGCTGGCTTCGCGCTGCGGTGCTCGGGGCCAACGACGGGCTTGTTTCCACCTCGAGTCTCATCGTGGGCGTCGCGGCGGCCGGCTCGGGACGGCCCGACGTGCTCGTCGCTGGACTTGCCGGACTTGTTGCCGGGTCGATGTCGATGGCGGCCGGAGAATACGTCTCGGTCAGTTCCCAGACCGACGCCGAACAGGCTGACCTCGCCCGCGAAACCCGCGAACTTGACCAGATGCCCGATGCCGAGCTCGAGGAACTGACGCGGATCTACGTGGACCGGGGTCTTAACCGAGACCTCGCGGCGCAGGTGGCCATCCAATTGACGGAACGTGACGCCCTTGGCGCGCATTCCCGCGACGAATTGGGCATCTCCGACACGGTGACGGCGCGCCCGATCCAGGCGGCACTTGTGTCCGCCCTGACCTTTGCGCTCGGTGCCGTCGTTCCGCTAATCGTGGTCCTTGTTTCGCCCGAATCCCGGATCGTTCCGGTGGTGGCCGTGTCGACAATCGTCGGCCTTGCCGTCCTTGGCGGGCTGGGCGCATCGGCGGGCGGTGCGGGGGTCCTCCGCGGGGCGGCAAGGGTCACATTCTGGGGCGCCCTCGCCATGGCCGCCACCGCTGCTGTCGGAGCGCTCTTCGGCGTGACGGTCGGATAGGCCCAGGGTTGCGGTTTACATGCATGGCTCCAGGGTGAACGTTCTCTCCCTGTCGCAACCAGGTGGAACCGGCCATTCGGCCGTCTCCTCGAAGAGTCCGATCGCGGCCGGAACCGCCAGTTGGACCGGTCAGGGCCAAGGCCTGTAAAGTCCGCACTGCCGGCTCAGGGTCCAATCTCAACCATGTCCGCTTCGCCCGACGAAGCGGTCATCGGAGTCTTTGAGTCAGATGTCCCGAACGAGCCCAATGCAGCCACTGCTCCCTCGTTTGGCGGTTGTTTGCCCTGAAGGAGCGACACATAATATCTTTGAGACGATTGGAGATTTTTATGGCTGCTTTGACAAAGACCGCAGGTCTTATTGTGATCGCTATGGGTGTATTCCCCATTGCCTCGAACGCTCAGGACAACCCGCGATTGATCCTTCAGATAACGGTCGACCAGTTGCGAGGGGACCTTCTGAACCGACACCATGATCAACTTGGGGAAGGCGGGTTCAGATACCTTCTTGAAGAAGGGATTCACTACGACAACGCTCACCATACCCACGCGAACACCGAAACGATCGTCGGGCATACGACGCTGGCGACCGGTGCGAACCCGTCGGCCCATGGGATGATCGGCAATCTCTGGTATGACCGGTCGCAAGGGCGGACCGTCTACAACATCGAGGACCCCGAGTATTCGATCCTCACGAGCGGTGCGGACGTTGACGACTCCACCGAAATCGACCCTACCCAGCGGGCTGCGACCAGTGACGGTCGATCGCCTCGCACAATCCTCACATCGACCTTTGGAGACGAGTTGGCTCTCGCCACTGCCGGACGCGCGAAAGTGTTCGGTGTCTCGATCAAGGATCGCGGGGCGGTCGCGATGGCAGGACACGTCGGCAAGGCGTTCTGGTTCTCGAAATCCGCCGGACAGTTCGTGACGAGCAGCTACTACTACGATGCCTATCCGACTTGGGTCGAGGATTGGAACGCCAAGGGGCTGCCGCAAAGCTTCAGCGGACAGTCATGGAAATTGCTCAACCCCATCGACACCTACCTGTTCGGCGATCGGGACGACCAACCCTGGGAGCCGGATTTTGCGGGTTTCGGGCGCATCTTCCCGCACCCGCTTGGAACGGTTGAGGATAAGTATTTCACAACGCTCCTCACGCTCAGCCCGTTCGGGGACCGGATGACGGCCGATTTTGCCAAAACCCTCATCGATGCCGAAGACCTTGGTGACGACGACGTGACCGATTTCCTTGCGGTCAGCTTCTCGGTCACGGACTACGTCGGACATTTCTTCGGCCCGTCGAGCCTCGAGGCCGAGGACAACCTGCTGCAACTCGATCGCACGCTTGCCGACCTGTTCGCCTATGTCGATGCCGAGATCGGTCTGGAGAACACTCTGATCGTGCTTTCGTCGGATCATGGCGCGCCCGAAGCGCCCGGGTACCTCGAGTCCATCGGAATGCCCGGGGGCTACGTGACACCCGACGAATGGGACACCGCCCCTGCCGTCGCTCGCATCAAGGAGCGTTTTGGCATCAGCGGTCCGTTGTTCGAGGGCTACGACCACCCCTATCTGACCCTGTCCGAGGCTATTCGCAACGATCCTGATATCGACAGGGTCGCACTTGAGACGGCAATCGCGCGATGAGTTGGTCGCCTTCGAGGGGGTGGCCTATGCTGTGCCCAGTTCTCGTCTTCGCGAAGGCTCGCTCCCCGACAATGCGCTGATGCGCGCGGTCTTGAACAACTACCATCCGGATCGCTCCGGGGACATCTACCTCGTGTTCCAGCCGGAATGGTTCATCAACGACATGGACGGATTATCGGTGACGGTTACCCATGGATCGCCCTGGCGCTACGACACGTTCGTGCCGATCCTGTTTGCTGGCTATGGGGTGGAACCACAACGAGTATCGCGGCGTGTTCACACCGTTGATGTGGCTATGACTCTGGCTTCCGTCGCAGAAACGCGGCCTCCGTCCGGTGCGGCGGGAGAAGTCTTACTGGAGGTCTTGGGGCAGTAGTGCCTCGGCGGGACCGAGTGACATCGACGCTAAGTCCGTTGGGCTTGCAGGCGACCGCTAAGTCCGCAATCCAGACATGAGACGTGGTTTCGATCAGGTCCGCTTTGCCCGACTTTCCCGAACCTTGTCTCTCTTCGCACTGTGGATTCCTCCGGCCAAATTCGCGGCCACATCAGTCACAGGCAGGCCGCACCGTCAGATCGCGCGATACAACCATTGAAGATCCCCCAAGACCCTGGCTGGCGACTATGGGCATGTACCACGCACGAAACCTGCCGAAATTGTTGTCGAAGGCCCGTTCCTTCAGTTCGTAGTAAATTCCGGAGCAATGGGCGATCGCTCTTGATTGAAGCTGGCCCGTCTGGGCTGCGTGTTCGCAGCGCAAATAGGAAAGCTTCAGCTCCTGGATCGTCTGGCAGGTTTCCTGGCGTTGGGTTGCCAATTCTGCAGACGCAGCAGCCGCAAATACGCAAGCGGTTGCGCCGAGTGCGATGGCGGATAGGCTTTTGTGTGGGATGCGTTCGAACATTGAATTGCCCTCCTACGGCATCGATCAAGCGTAGGAGGGCGGTCGGAATACCGCATGTGGCACTTGTCCCGGAGAACGCTGATCTGATTGCTGAAGGGGCGGGTCTCGTGGGGCCGATGTCACATTCAGGGTCTGGCTGCCCCGCGCCCGAAACCGGCTTCACGCGCTGCGACGATCAACTGGGACCGATTCCTCATGCCAAGTGACGCGAGCACATGCGAGACGTGGTTGCGCACGGTCTTTTCGCTGATCCCGAACCTCGCGGAGATCTGGCGGTTGTCGAGCCCTTTCGCGACCAGGTCGAGCACCTCCCGTTCCCGCACTGTCAGCTCGCCCCAGGCGCCGGCTTCCCCGACAGGCTTGGGCAGGAATGCGTGCAGCGCGTCGACGAACTGCGACCACGCCGCCTCGTCGGAGCGCATGAAGTGGTTGGGACTGTCAAGTTCGAGGAACCGTGCGCCGGGGATGGACTGCGCGAGTAGCCGGCCTTCCTCCAGCGGAACGACGGCATCGCGATTTGCATGCGCCACGAGCGTCGGGCAGCCGATCACCCCAAGAGCCGTGCGGATGTCAATGTTGAACATGATGCGCGTCAAGGCGACGGCGGCCTCTGGTGTGGCAGCGCGACGCTGAAGTTCGCACCAGCTTCTGAGGTGATCCTCGGCGCCCTCGGGCTGGAACTGCTGTGCAAATGCGGTTGCGAAAGCGTGATCTTCGCTGCCCCAGCCAATGCGGATCATGTCCAGCATCAAACGGGCCTTCTCCGGCTCGAGAGGGATGTCTGAACGCTTGTCGCGCCCTCGGGCATAGGTCCCGTACAGCACAAGATGGCTGACGCGACCGGGGGCCCGCGCGGCATACTCCAGTGCGACGGCCCCGCCCTGGCAGACCCCGACCAGGGCAAAGCTGCGAAGCCGCAGATGGCTGACCAGGGCGTCCAGATCGCGCACCCACGTGTCGAACCGCAGGTCCAGCCACGTTGCGATCCGAAAGCCCGCAACCGCGCGGATCGTAGCGGATCAAGCGGTAGCGACTGCCGAGCGCCGCAAGGAAGGGCTGCCACGCCACGCTTCTTCTCTGGAACTCCAGATGCGTCAGCCAACTCGGGAGCAAGATCACGGGCGGACCGTTCCCTGCAACGGCGTAGGCCAACCGCGTGCCGTCGTGGCTTTCGAAGAACCTCACCTCGTCGTCACGCGCCATGCTGGTTTCCTCCCCGCTTCTGAGGCTAAGCGAAAACGGGCACCCAGACGACCGAGGAATTGGTAAAGGCACTTCGAGGCCGCCCAACACTTCGGCGGCTTGCTGCGGCCAACAGACTTTTGCCCATGACATGCAAGGCCCGTGATGCGGACGAATGGGCCGAATGCATCCGCAGCGAAGCCCGAACTGCGGCAGTGATCTTCTTGACCGTGCCCTGCGAAAAAGGGCATGGGCGACAACCCGGTACTGAGCCTTTTTGAGCGCGTAGTGAACCTGCGCTCAGCCGCGCAGCCGGACCAGTCGCTCCAGGTCCGAGCAGGCAGCTCGGGCATCCTCGAAGAGGAGATCGATGTCGACAAGGCTGGCGACCTTGTCCGCGTCGAGCGTCGCAGCCGGGGCGACCCCGATGATCGCATGTGGCACGACGATGCGCATCGCCACCACGAGCCGCATCAACTCGTTAAGTCGGCCTTCGGTACTGAGCGACAGCCCGATTATCTGCGGTTCTGTGTCCTCGACATGGGCAATGAGGCCTTCGTGATCCATCCCGGTCTGCAAGTCGATCTCCCAGCCCGCATCCCGGAACAGATCCGCGGCGATGGTGATGCCGATCCCGTGATCCTCGCCGGGAACAGTGGCGAAGAGCGCACACCGGCGCATGTCAAACGGGAGGCGGGCGGAGTCTGCCTCGGCTCTCAGGGCGCGCATCAGCGCGTAGAGGTGGCCGGTACCGATCGTGACTTCTGCGAAGGACAGACGGTTCTCGTCCCACCCTTCGCCAAGGCGTCGCGCCGACGCGCCGATGTAGCCGAGATAAACACCGTGGCGCGTCAGACCCTCCGCCCGGCGCGCTTCTATGAATTGAAGGGCGGCTGAGGGCTCGGGCTGAACCAGGGCGTCACAGAAGTCGGCCACGCTCTCCGCGCTGATGACAGGCTCTTCTTCAAAACGCGGAGCTTTCGCTGCGGCAGAGGCAAGCCGACGGACGATATCACCCGCGAGATTCTCGACGGCTTGCGGCTCAAGCGCGCCACGCTTGGCGGCAAACAGAGATGCCGTCCGCACAAAGACCTGGGCGTCAATGGTCGCGTGCTGCTGTCCCAACTTCTCTCCCCCGTTGATCCGAAGAATATAACGGCATTGCAATTCGACAAGCGTCCGCGGTCCGGTTCCCGGAACACCAATCGCGGCCAATCAGGCGGCCCAGACCGAAACATCTCTGAGAGACCCCTCGGTGGTGACCCGGTTCTTCGGGGCGGTTCAACGCGCGCGGCCCAGAACTGCCGATTGCCGATTTATCTGACGCCGCACCCGCAGCTATACCTGACGGGCCATTTCAGCATTTTGCTACCCATTCGAGAAGCGAACGACGGCAAGGCGAAGCCCAGTTCATGCGCAAGCTGGCCGAACGTCTTCTTGGACCTTTTGGTATTTCTGGAGCGGTCTCACTGCAGAATTGGCTGAAGCCGCCCGCTGAGCTGTTCCACCGGGCGGATCCCCTACGGATACGGGGTACAGCTCGGCGCTCAAACTGCTGGCCGACGTGTCCGAAGCTCGACAGGTTGCTCCGGCAGCGCTTCGACGCCTTCGACTGGAGCCCGTTCGGCGATCGCGGGAAGCACTACATCCTCGTGCTCACCCGGATGCGCGAGTTCCGGAACCTTCCCTGGTCCGACAGCTGGAGCGCGCTGCAGCGGAAGATCGTAGGTGCGGGCGTGCCCATGGCCGAGAATCCCGTCCCAAGGCTGCTTCCCTATGCCGGGGGACTCGAGCCGTCCCAGCTCGACGCGTCCTGGGCGAGGAATACGGATCGAAACCTGCGGAGCACCGTGCTCCACCCTCCGTACGGGCGGGCCGATCTCGCCAGCACCTTCGCGAACAATCTCCGTCGGCTCGACCGCCTCCACGACACCGTGGAGGTTGCTGCGAGCGGCCTCCTGCCGCCGCCGATCGGCAAGTATCACGCGTAGGGCGGGAGGTTCGGCCTCTTTTCGGGTCCCGACCGCGACGCGACGGTCTTCCGGGCGATAGTGTCGGCCAGCGTGAGCGCGAGGGTACCGTTCCCCGCGTAGTTCTTCGACATTGCCCTCCCGAGGGTCGCCCGCAACGCCTTGCGCGCGGCGTCCGACGTGCCGCCGAAGCGGTCATTCGCATTTCAGCTTCATGGTATTGAATCGCGATCTGGAACGTTCTGGATCATGTTTTCGGGCGCGTCCCCGGGCAATACCGGCGTTGATGAGCGTCATGGTCGCTATTGCGGCTCATACGAAACTCATCAAAGGACACGACGATGTCGAAGCCATTCTCTCTTCAGCTGCGCCTGGCAGTTGTTCTTTTCAGCGTACTCGCCGTCGGCGCAGCGCAGGCCGACCCCCCACGCGATACAGATGCCGTCGCCACCCGCGACGAAGTGCAAACCAGCGCCGGGCAGAGTATTCCGGCAGGAGCCTTCGGATTTCTGGTGCTCGATCGGCCCCGCGAAGTCACCCTTCTTGCACTGCGCGGCATCGCTGGAAGTGGGAAAGCTATCCTGCGCACCGATGAACCGGGATTGTGCCTGACCATCCCCATCCGGTTTGTCGCAGGGGATCTCGGGGGGGACGCCATTGCCGGACACATGGCTGACCCGATTCACTTTGTTATCAGAAGCAGGCAGGTCGCCAGAGCATTGGCGAATGGCCGGGATGTCGTCAGCGACATGTACATCGTCAGTGATCAGATGGATGCGGATGCGGACATTGTTCTCCGATCGGGACTGGACGAGAGCTTTGGTTTTGTCATCAATCCCGGTCGCAACATCCTTGGAGATATCTTTGGGGTAAGGGCAACGCCCGTTTCCTGCCAGGATGTTTAGCTGGGGAAAAATGGGGCGCAGACGAATACTATCCGTCTGCGCCCTTGGTCCTGAATTGCGAGGGCGTCAGCCCCGTCACGCGTCGAAACTCCGAGTTAAAACTGGATTTTGACAGGAAACCCGCCTCGAACATGACTTCCGTCACTGGTAGATCGGTTTCCAGCAGCGCAGCTTTCGCATAAGCGACACGATACCCATTGATGAACCGCGAAAAATTCTCTGCGGTGACGCGGTTGATCGCGCCGGAGAGATCGCGGGATGAGACCGAAAGGCGTTTCGCAACCCGTGCCAAGGTCAGGTTGCTATCTCGAAACAGCTCTTTGTCCTTCATGATCCCATTGAGGGTCTGCATCAATGCGTAGTCCGCCTCAGACGGCGTCACTCGGTCGGGGGTGTCTCGCTGCGACGCACGCAAGACAAGCGGTACGCCGATCAATGCGACCACAAAGATGAATCCGGCGAACAGACCCGAGACCCCGGTAAGAAGAGTCACGAGATGTGGTTCGCTCGCCACAAGACTGATTGCGAAGACCACCCCATCAGCCGCGACCATCAGACCGATCAAGGCAATCGTTGCGTATATCGCCGCACGCCACAGCCCCGTGGCATGCGGCGGGACGGAAAGGAAATCATCAGGGCCATAGCTCAACAAGGTCCCCAGGCGGACAATGTAGATGCAGTTGATGGCCAGGATGAACACATCTGCAGAAACCTGCACCGGTGCGGCCAGCCCCAGCATCGCGACAGCGACAAGCCCCCCATTGCGGAGTAGCATACTGGTCCAGCGCTCGTTGTTGTCCTGCGTCAGGGCGGCAAAACCGAGATAGGCCGAAGGAGCCGCCAAAATAGCGACAAAGGGCTGCACGCGGCCGGGCCACGGCCAGTCCAATGAGACCCGCATCCCGAGCAGAACAGAAACGGATGCCAGACTGAGAAGAAAGGCACAGAGGAAAACTCTGGAGCGGCCAGGAATGCGCGTATTCCAGGCAAGCACGTAGGCCGCGATGGTCATCAGTACGCTGACCAGCCAAGTTATTGGGAATGCACTCATCGACCGACAGTACTGAGAACCTGTGTCTACTGACCAGACTTTTCGCCGAAAGTTTGATCTATGGATCGCCGGTTCCGTGGTCGCTCGAGCTCCTTCGAGACATCTGAGCGTTTTTCTCAGATGACCGCTGTGTCGGGCGAAGCTGCCGCTCAAGGACTGTCCAAGCGGACGCATGTCAGACCGCCGCGACCAAGGCAACTTCCTGCGGTTTGCGGACCGACGGGTGTTCTGGCCGGGGGTCTGTATTGCGCACCTTCCGGTCATTCACCCAATAGCATCACCTCAGCCCTCGCATGCGCAGCATTCGGTAAAGAGGGCGGAAACCGGACCTTCGCCGCGACCAGCGCCGAGGTCCGCACTGCCCGACACAGCGGTCATCTGAGTATTTTGGTCAAATGTCGGCGAGGAGCGCAGTTCAGCCACTGGCAGCTGTCTTTCTTTCGAAGGTGAAAGGCGAAAGACAGACGTTTGCAGCCACCAAGGCAAGGTCCGTTGTGACCGACAAGACTGTCGTTTGACCAAATTGTTCAGAAGTCATCTGCAGGCACACCGGGAATGTTGCCTTTCGGCTTAAGGGAACCGGATCTGCTATCTCTCGTCAGCTGCTCGATAACTTGGGCGACGTTTGAGCCCCAGACGGGGTAATATTCTACCTCAGCCGCGCTTCGGTTTCGGCGTCGAAGAGGAAGGCGCGGGCGGGGTCGAAGGAAAGGCCGACGCGGTCGCCGGTGCGGCTGCGGACGTCGCCGCGTTCCTCGACGATGAGCTTCTCGCCGGTGTCCGACACCAGGTAGGCGTAGGAGACGCCGCCAAGCGCCTCGGTCAGTTCGACGCTGTGGGTGTCACCGTCCGGGTCGATCGTCAGGTGCTCGGGGCGCAGGCCGACCGACACGGCCTGTCCCGCCGCCGGCAGGGCGACGCCGGTCGGGACCGACCGCTTCAGCCCCGGCACCTCGACCGCACCGTCGCCGGCGCTGCCTTTCAGGAAGTTCATCGCGGGCGAGCCGATGAAGCCGGCGACGAAGCGGTTGTCGGGATCGCGGTAGAGATCGAGCGGCGCGCCCACCTGCTCGATCCGGCCGGCGCGCAGCACCACGATCTTGTCGGCCAGCGTCATCGCCTCGACCTGATCGTGGGTGACGTAGATCATCGTCGCGCCGATCTCCTGGTGGAGCCGCGCGATCTCGACCCGCATCTCGACGCGCAGCTCGGCGTCGAGGTTCGACAGCGGCTCGTCGAACAGGAAGACCTCGGGTCCGCGCACGATGGCACGGCCGATTGCGACGCGCTGGCGCTGCCCGCCCGACAGCGCCTTGGGCTTGCGCTTGAGATAGTCGTCGAGCTTCAGGATGCGGCTGGCCTCGGCCACCTTCCTCGCGATCTCGGCCTTGGGATGGCCGTTCATCCGCAGGCCGAAGCCCATGTTCTCCTCGACCGTCATGTGCGGGTAGAGCGCGTAGGTCTGGAACACCATGGCCACGCCGCGTTCCGCCGGGTCGGTGCGGGTGACGTCGCGCGCGCCGATGGCGATGCGCCCGCCGGTGGTCTCCTCCAGCCCCGCGACCATCCGCAGAAGCGTGGACTTGCCGCAGCCCGAGGGCCCGACGAAGACGCAGAACTCGCCGTCCTCGATCCCCAGATCCACCCCGTGGATCACCTGAACGTCGCCATAGCGCTTGATCACGCCCTCAAGGGTCACTCCGGTCATGTCACGCGCCTTTCCGTTTCTTCGTGTCCGCCGACGAGGTGAGCGACCTTATCGTCTCGATCTCCTGCGGGTCGTAGGGGGTTCCATCCTCGTCCAGGAGGTCGTGAAACCAGACGTCGCGGTCTGCACGGCCGCCATGTGCGCGCACGAGGTCGGCCGGCCAGGGAAGATGGGTCTGCGTGCGTCCACGGACAAAGCCCCACTGGAAGCAGCCGACATCGCGATCGTGAAACATGCGGAGCTGATCCTCGATCCGGCTGTCGACGGCCCGTGCCATCCATTCCGTGCAAAGCATCGGGCGGTCGAGGACGGAGAGGTAATCGATGAATTGCGAAACCTTGCCGGCCTTCCAGTAGGCATGGAAGGTCACGATGTCGGAATGCAGCAGTGCGCTTCGGTCGATCTCCGTCTGATAGGGGTGGACGTCCTCATCCGGGAGCGGCGTCGTCCAGGCCGCGACCGTCAGGGGCTGCTCGGGGAGTTCGGCACGTGCGCGGTCGAAAGCACCCTCCATCAGGCTCAAGGCGTGGGTGTCAAGATCCTCGGGGAAGCGCGCGAAGCCGTCCGCAGTGAAGACCATGCGGTTGCCCGGTTCGTTGTAGATATCCCAGAACAGGATGCGCGGGTCGGCCCGGAAAGACCGAACGATATCGCCGACATAGGCGAGAAGACCGGCGCGGGCGTCGGGGTCCATCACGACGGCGCGGCCCGGGCTGGCCACGGCGCGGCTGTTGTGGACGCCGGGCACCGGGTCGGCTTGTGCACCATAGACGGGCTCGGCCTGGCCGAAGCCGCAATCATCGAAAAGGCAGGGGACTGTGTCGAGGCCGGCCTTCGCGGCGATGGCCATCACCGTGTCGAGGCGGTCGAAAAACCCGTCACGGTCATTTTGCCAGACCAGCGTGTGCAGATTGATGCGGATCGCATTGAAGCCGATCTCGCCGGCCCAGCGAAGCTCGCGCTCGATTGTGGGCAGATCGAAGCTGTCGGCTTGCCACATCTCGAGGAAGTTGACGGCGGTCGACGGCAGGAAGTTGAAGCCGCAAACCCAGGGGCGCGCCGCCCACCAGGCGTTCGCGTCTTCTGTGGTCCAACGATCCATTGGCGTGTCCGCATTCTGTTGGGTGTCGGAAAGGTGCTCCGCCCGAGATCGGGCGGAGCCATGGCAGGGTCTCGCGTCAGCGGTCGAGCAGGTCCTGAACCTCGATCTCTGCGTCGGCCAGCGCATCGTCGACCGACTTGCCGGTCAGCCAGATCGCCTGAAGCTCGCGGTTCAGGACGTCCTGAATGGCTCCGTAGCGGTCCGACGGCGGTGTGTCGCGGGCGATGGCGGCAGTGCCGGCGTATTCAGACCGGTGCGGCAGCCCCGCGTATTCGTCGCTTTCGAGGACCGAATTGCGGACCGCCATATGGCCCGTCCGCGCCCAGTCGATGTTGTGGTCGTTGATGAAGGCCAAAACCTGCATCGCCGCTGCCCTCTGGTCGCCCTCCAGCGTCGAGGGGATCGCCCACATGTGGCTGTCGGCCCACGTTGCCCCGGTGTCGAAGAGGGTCGGGAAATCCGCGGCGTAGTAGCTGTTCAGACCGACCTCGGGCTTTGCCGCCTCTGCGGTGTAGAAATCGACCACCCAGGTGCCGTTGACGAGGATCGCGGCCTCACCGTTCAGGAAGGCCTGCTGGCTGTCGGCGTAGTTGAGCTGCGGATTGGCAAGGCCCGCGTCGAAAAGCTGCGTGATCGCCGTCACGGCATTCTTCGCGGCCTCGGTGTTGATCGTCGCCGTCCCGTCTTCGGTGAAGATGTTGGCATCCTGCTGCCACATGAGCGCCAGCACGAGCCGGACACCGATGGGGAATTGCGCGAAGTCCGCGGCGAGGTAATCCTTCCCGGTCGCGTCCTTCACCCTCTGCGCATGTTCGAGCAGTTCTTCGGGCGACGACGGCAGGACGGGGACCCCGTCCTCGACAAGCCCCGCCTCCTCCATGATGTCCATGTTCACGTGCCAGAGGTTGGCATGGAAATCCATCGGAACGCCGTAGATGCCGCCGTTGTAGCTGACCGCGGCCAAGGCATTCTCGGTCCAGTCGTTCGGGTCGATACCCGCGGCTTCGAGATCGCCCGAGATCTCGGCGATGGCGCCAAGGCCCGCGAATTCCGGCACCCGGTGGCGGTGCATGACGTGGACGTCGGGCGGGGTGCCGCCGGCATAGGCCGCCTTGATCTGGTCGTAGTAGTTGCCCCAGTCGGTCGGCAGGGTGTTGATACTGATCCCGTCGAGTTCCGCGTCCGCGGCATTGATGATCGACTGGATGATGCAGGCCTCGCCGACGCTGGCCTTCGTGTCGGTTCCGGCATCCTCGCAAGCACCGAAGAAGCGCCCGAGTGTTACCTCCTGCGCAAGCGCACCGGTGGCGATGGTTGCGGCGGCTGCCGCGGTCAAGAGCACATGTCTCATAGGTTTCCTCCCTTTGATGTGCGTGTCAGCCCTTCGATCCGCCTGCAGTCATGGCCTGCACCACGTACCGCTGGAAGATCAGGAACAAGAGAACGACCGGAAGAGAGGCGATGACGCCCGAGGCCATCACCCGGCCCAGACCTTCCGATTGCGCGAAGTTCGACTGGATGCTCGCAAGCCCCAGCGTGATGGTGAAGTATTCCCGCTGCTGCGCCGAGACGAGCGGCCAGAGATAGTCGTTCCAGGCGTAGAGGAACGTCAGGATCGCCAGCGTCATCATCGCGGGCCGCGCGAGCGGCAGCATGACGTACCAGAAGATCTTCAGCCAGCCGACGCCGTCGAGCCGTGCCGCTTCCTCGATGTCTTTCGGGATGCCCCGAAAGAACTGCATCATCAGGAAAACGCCGATCGGCACCGCCATGCGCGGCAGGATCAACGCATGGTAGGAATTGTGCCAGCGGAAGTCGGCGAACATCGTGTAGAGCGGGATGAAGACGGCCTGTTCCGGCACCATCAGGCCGATCAGACAGAGCAACGTGACCGCCGTCTTGAACGGAAAATCGAGCCGCGCCAGCGCATAGCCCGCCGTCGTCGATACTGCGAGCACACCAAGCGTCATGCCGAGCGACACGATGAGAGAATTCAGGAACCACCAGGGCGTCTGGCCGAAGGCGAAGAGCGCGGCATAGTTTTCGGCTGTGAAGGGGATGGGAACCAGTCCGAACGCTGTGGTCGATGTCGTGCGTGCCAGCACCTCGTTCGGCTGGAACGACAGCGACACCATCCAAAGCGTCGGCACCAGCCAGACGAAGGCCGGAATCGAAAGCGCGATGACAAGCCAGTAATAGCTGCGGGCCATCAGTCCTTCTCCCGTCCGACGATGAACTGGATCACCGAGAACGTGCCCATGATGAGGAAGAGGAACACCGCCATGGCCGAAGCCCGACCGAGTTCGCTGTCGCGGAAGCCGGTCTGGTAGATATAGCGGACAAGAACCTGCGTCGTGTCGTTCGGACCGCCCTGTGTCATCAAATGCGACTGCCCGAAGACCTGGAACTGCAGGATGATCTGCAAGACGACGACCAGCGTGATGGTGCGCTTGAGGTTCGGTAGGGTCACGTACCAGAACGCGCGTACCCCGCGGGCGTTGTCGAGAGCGGCTGCCTCGTAGATGTCCTTGGAGATGTCCTGAAGACCCGCGAGGAACAGGATCATCGCGATTCCGAGCGACCACCAGACGGTCGCGATCACGATGGCCGCCATGGCGAACTGTTCGTCCGTCAGCCAGTTGATCGGCGTACCGCCGAAAACCTCGGTGATGTTGGCGAGCAGGCCCTGGCGGGGCGAGAACATGATCTGCCAGATCAGCGTGACGACAGTGACTGACAGGACCTGGCTGAGAAAGAACAGTGTCCGCAGCACACCCATCGCACGGGTCTCACGGTTCAGCGCCGCAGCCAGGACAAGCGCGCTGATCGTCACCCCCGGGACTGTGAGACCGACGAACAGGATCGTGTTCCCGACAGTCGGCCAAAAGCGACGGTCGTACCACCGGCCTCCTTCACCGGGATGAAAACCGGAAATGACAACAAGAAGTGTCGAAGCTACGCCAAGTGCTATGGCGGTGAAGCGACTCATCCGGCCGACCCGATGAAGGACCACGGAAAGTGCAATTCCAATGAGACCGAGGGCCTGCCAGAAGGGTGCCGCGAAGAGCCCCCATTCGATGTTTCGGCCCCACATCACGCGTTCGTAGTTGCGCAGCCCCACGAACACCTTTGCATCGGGGTTGAACGCCACCGCCAGAAGGTTCCAGTCGTGCAGGCTGATCCAGACGCCGCTGAAGAACGGATAGACGAGGAAAAGGACGTAGGTGGCAAGGAACGGCGCCAACAATATCAATGCGGCCTGCGTCTGGCCCATGGCCCGCTTACCGTTGCCGCGCATAGATCCCTCCCCGATCCGATGGCGATTCCCCTTGTGCTAAAATTATTAGCAATATTTATTAGCAGAAGGCAAGGGATTTGAAGCCAGATGGACGGACAGAAGGGCAGCGACGCCAGCCGGGTCACGATGAAGGACGTCGCCGTGCGCGCCGGCGTCTCGCAATCCACGGTGTCCTTCGTCCTGAACGGGCTCGAGGACATGCGGATAAGCCTTGAGACGCGCAGGCGGGTTCTCGAAGCCGTCGCCGCGCTTGATTACCGCCCTCGCGCCGCCGGGCGTCCGCCCAAATCCGTGGGCCTCGGCGTCATCGGGGTGATGTTCGACGAAATCGCGACCAGCCCGTTTGCGGCCATCTCGATCGAAGGGATCCAGGAAGAGGCCTGGAAACACAACATAGTCGTCGAGATCGTCATGACGGGTGGAAACCGTGACTACGAAACCGAAGTCCTCAAGAAATGGTCGCGGGACCGTGTGAGTGGCGTCATCTACGGCTCGATCCTGACGCGCCGGGTGTCACCTCCCGATGGGCTGTCGAAGCACCGCGCGGTCCTTCTCAATTGTTATGAGGAGGCCCCACGCTTTCCGTCGGTGGTGCCCGCGGAACGGCGGGGTGGCCAAGCGGCGACCGAGGCGCTTCTGGCTGAAGGCTACCGACGAATTGCCTTCATCTCTGGCGAACAATGGATGGAAGCGTCCGATCAGCGGATGGAGGGATACGAGCGCGCCTTGCGTGCCGCCGGCATCTCGATCGATCCCGCGCTGATCGTGGAGGGGAACTTCCTTCCAAGCGGCGGGCGCGAGGCGACATTGCGGTTGATGTCAGGGCGGGTGCGACCCGAGGCCATCTTCTGCGCGAACGATCTCATGGCGATCGGGTGCTACGAAGCGCTCAAGGAACTGGGCGAGCGCATCGGCGAAAGCGTCGCGGTCATGGGATACGACGATCAGGAGGTCGCGCAGCATCTTTCGCCTGCACTTTCGACTGTCCTGCTGCCGCATCGGGAGATGGGTCAGTGGTGCGCCCGAACATTGCTTTCCGACGTGAAACCGGAGGTCGGCCAACTCCGCTTGAAATGCCCCCTTGTCATGCGGGCTTCCCATGGTGCCCATCCTTAACCACCAGCACGAGGCCGGTGCCCTCTGGTCGCAGTCGTGGTGGCTCCCGCAAAGGCTGAAGTTGAGGGATGTCCGGCCGCGAGTACAATTGAGCTTGTTCTATCCCCACAGCAGATGTCGGCCGCGGTTTACCCAGTATTCACAGCATAGCCGTGACCTTATCGGGAGCTCGACCCAAGAGCAGGGTTAGCCCAATTACTCATGCTTTCCGCAAGGTTCAGACCTCGGTCGTGACGGTGGTGAAGGTCCGAGAAGGGCCGGTCACGACGGTTGATGCCGCTTCGGGGGAAGCCCGAAAAGTCCGCGCACGGGACCTATGGCGATCTCCGGATCACGTCCGCTTCCCCCGACACAGCGCTCAACTGAGAGAAAGACCTAATTGCATCCTTCGAGCCGACGCCTTTGATTTCCTGATCCAGTCCAGCAGCGGTTCGGCGAAACCCTCGGCCACGTCGATCCGAAACTGTCGCGATCGCGCTGTTGTGCACAGGCATGTCGCGTGCCCTCTGCCTTACCGACCTTCAGACGGACTCCTGCCAATCTCTTGGATGTCCGCAAGCCTCGCGGACCGCGCGGTCGCATTGACCTGCCTCAATGAATCACCCGGCGTGATCACCGGCCCGTTGGGCGTCGTTGTGGACGGGCTGCCGGCTCCCTCCCGCCACTTAAGGCCACGGCGTTGACCGTCGTTAATGATCCGATCCCGCCATGACGATAAACTTCCGTGTTAATCGACATCTCGCCTCGAGACTTTCCATCAACGCCATCGCGGCAGGAGGAGTTCGGTCCATGCGTATTGCCCTTGTTTCTCCTCTGATGGAGGCCGTGCCGCCCCGCGCCTATGGCGGGACCGAGCGGGTTGTGGCCAATCTGGCCGACGCGCTGACCACCGAAGGCCACCATGTGACGGTCTTTGCCAACGGACAAAGCAGGGTGAACGCCGATCTTGTGGTTTGCCGGGACCGGGCGATCCTGACGGACGAACGGCTGACATCGCAAATCCCCGATCACATCCTGATGCTGGACCGGTTGAGACAGGTGGCCGATCGATTCGACGTGCTCCATTTTCACACCGAGTTTCTGCATTTTCCGATGTTCGAGGACATCGCGGAGCGGACGCTGACTACCTGCCATTCCCGCCTCGATTTCATCGGGCACCGGGCGTTCTTTCGTCGCTACCGCCGCTTTCCGCTCGTGTCGATATCCGGAGCCCAGCGACGACCGCTTGCAGACGCGTCCTGGATCGCCACCGTTCCGCACGGGGTCCCGCCCGGAAACTACCGCGTTCTTCCCCGACAGGACGGGGACACGTGCGAGCCCTATCTCGCGTTTCTTGGCCGCATTGCACCCGACAAGGGGATAGACACGGCGATCGAGATCGCCCGACGGGCGGGGATCCGCCTGAAGATCGCCGCGCGGATCAACAGCTTCGACCGGCCTTATTGGGAAGAAACGATCAAGCCGCAGGTCGACGGCCACCGGATCGTCTACGTGGGTGAGATCCGCGATGATCAGAAGACCGAGTTCCTGGGCCGTGCCCACGCCCTTGTCTTTCCGATCCGATGGCCCGAGCCCTTCGGCCTCGTAATGATCGAGGCCATGGCCTGCGGCACGCCGGTGATCGCCTTTCCTTTCGGCGCGGTCCCCGAGGTCATCGACGACCGTCTGACCGGCCGGATCGTCGACGAAATCGATGCTGCGGTCGATGCGGTAGCCGAACTCGCCAACTATGACCGAAGTCGCATTCGAAAAAGGTTCGAGGATCGCTTCTCGAGCCGCCTCATGGCGCAACGCTACGTCCAGGTCTACCGGCACCTGCTGGCGGGACGGCCGGCGGCGCATCCCTCCTCCGGTTTGGCCCGGCGGGGCACCAGCGGCATCCTCGCCCGGGCCTTCGATCCTGCCGGCAGGTCACGTCCCGGGACAGGCGGTCGTCCGCTCGCGTCTGGCCATGACAGCTGACCGGGCCGGCATGCCGCGGGCGGAGAACACCGATCCGGCCGAGGGGGCATTCCGTCCGAACAGCTTCGGGCCGGACACCCGCCACGATTTCCATGTCCTCAAGGATGGGGATCTCTTCGCGGTCTTCAGCGCCTCGGGCGATCTGAACCCCCCGAACGCAGGCCCGGGAGAGGCGCTTTCAAAAGATGGATTGTTCTTTCGCGACACCCGGTATCTTTCGCGCATGGTGGTGTCTCTGAACGGGACGCCGCTGACCGAACTTGGCCACCACGCCAGCCACGACGACGCGAGCTTTCGCGCCGATCTTGCGAACTCGCGGCTGGTCGATCGGCACGGGACGGAATTCCCCGACTTCGCCATTCTTCTTCAGCGCGATCGTTTCCTCTCCGACGGGCTTTATGACCGCCTGGTCCTCACCAACTATGGCCTCGCCACCGCCGAACTCGAGCTGGTGTTCGACATCTGGGCCGATTTCCGCGACGTGTTCGAGGTGCGCGGCAAGACCGCGCCGCGACGTGGCGAACTACAGCCGCCGGTCTACGGTGACGGCACGATCGGGTTTTCCTATCTGGCCGCCGATGGCAGGCACCTTCGCACACGCGTGTCGCTGGACCCGTCGCCCACGTTCGAGTCGGGCCGCGCCCGGATTTCGCTGTCGATCCCGCCCAAGGCGCATCGCGAGGTTGCCTGCATTGTCCGTGTCGCCGAAGGCCCCGGCGGGGACGGCGAGGCGGGATCGGTCCACGGCGCCCGCCACGGGGCCGCTGACCTCGACACCGCGCCCGAACCCCGTCGCACGGCACACCAGGCCATGTCGGACCGGGTCGCCCACCGCGTCGCCCGCACGTCCCACATTGCAACGTCGCGGCCGGCCTTCGATTCCTGGCTGGCCCGGTCATCGGCGGATCTCGCCATGCTGACTGCCGAGCTTGCCACCGGTCCTTACCCTTACGCTGGGGTGCCATGGTTCTCGGCCCCCTTCGGACGCGACGGCCTGATCGCCGCGCTACAGACGCTGTGGCTTGACGCCGAACTGGCCGCGGGCGTGATCGACTTTCTCGCGGCCACGCAGGCCAGCGGAAGCGACGCCTTCTGCGACGCCGAACCTGGAAAGATCCTGCACGAACACCGCAATGGTGAGATGGCACGCATCCGCGCTGTCCCCTTCCATCACTACTATGGCGGGATCGACCAGACTTTGCTTTTCGTCCTGCTCGTCCACCGCTACTGGCTGCGGACGGCCGACCGGGAACGGCTGGAGCGTCTCGAACCGTCGGTCCGCGCCGCGCTTGACTGGGCGACCGTTTACGGAGACCGCGACGACGATGGCTTCATCGAATACGCGCGTTCGGCCGAGACCGGGCTGAGAAACCAGGGATGGAAGGATTCCGAGGACTCGGTCTTTCACGCCGACGGCACCCTCAGCGCAAGTCCCGTGGCGCTGGTTGAGGTTCAGGGCTACCTGGTCGCCGCCTTGCGTGCCGCGGCCGAGATCTTCGACACCCTTGGTGCCGGTGCCGAAGGCAACGGCCTTCGCAAGCGGGCGGACGATCTCGTGCAGGCCATCGACACGGCCTTTTGGGACGACGATCTGGGCACCTTCTGCATCGCGCTCGACGGCGACAACCGACCGGTGCGCGTCTCGACCTCGAACGCGGGACACCTTCTTTTCTGTGACGCCGTCCTGCCGGAACGCCGCGGGCGCTTGATCGAAACCCTGCATTCCCCCGGCCTTCGCTCGGGCTGGGGCATCCGGACCGTCTCCGACGACGCCGCGCGCTACAATCCGATGGGATATCACAACGGAAGCGTCTGGCCCCACGATACCAGCCTGATCGCGGCCGGACTGGCGCAGGCGGGGCGGCCGGACCTGAGCGCCGAGCTGACAGAAGAACTGTTCGATGCAAGCTGCCATTTCCCTGATCATCGGCTGCCGGAGCTTTGGTGTGGCCTGTCGCGCGAGCAAAGCCCGCGCCCAGTCGCGTTTCCATCCGCGTGTTCGCCACAAGCCTGGGCGGCCGGGAGCCCGTTTTTGTGCCTTCAGGCCTGTCTCGGGCTTTCCATCGACGCGCCCGCGGCGACGCTACGCGTGTCGAACCCGGTACTGCCGGCGTCCATCCATCACCTCGATCTTAGGGACATCAGGATCGGCACGAAAAGTGCGACCCTGCGCTTCCATCGCGATCGGCACGGGACAACCCGTGTCGAGACGCCGCAGGCCGATCGCGGATTGAACGTCGAAATCGAGTGACCGCTGCCGCCCTGAACATCGCGTCCTCCCGGCCCAACGGCATTCTCCTGAAACGCGCCATCCGGCGACGCGCGCTACGCGATCGAGCGCCGCCTCGGGGCGGTCGCGGTCGATTGGTTTGGGTTCGGGGTGACCGGGCCTTGATGCCGATGAGCGGGCCACTTTCTCGTCATGTGCCTACCGATCTGAAAACGGGAACAGGTCGTCTCGTTTCCGGAGACGTTTCCCATTTTCAGGTAAGTCCGATCTCTGGTAGGAAAAAGGCAAGGATATTGGCCTTTCGGCTCGGAACCAAAGCGCCCGGCCGCAACGGTCAATGCGAAGAAGTTCTCGGCGGTTGCGAAAGACTTTGGGCAACCGAAACGAAATGCTTTGAGCCTCAAGTGGCCGATTTCTCCATAGAAATCAAGGAGCCGTGCGCAACGCTTCGCGGCATCCTACACCGCGGTCACCGACATCGACGGCACGAAGCGGATCTTCCGGAGCCGCGGCTGGATCCGCGATTTCGTCGAAAAGACCGGGGCTTGCATCGGCGATACAGTGGTCATCGAGCAAACTGGAGCGAGGTCCTATCGCGTCCGACTCGAGCGCGGGGACACCTGAACGCAACGGCGCTTCATCAGGTCACCTGAGGATCGCGCAGCGCCCGACGGAAGCCGCCGTTGCGATGCCCGGAGCGGGCGCGGCATCCTGCCAGGAACAGGTGAGACGGCACTTGCCTTCCGGGCACGGATCGTGTCACGTGGCGTGGCAAACCCGGGAGTCGTGCGGGAGTCGGCGACAATCCGTGCTGCGATTTCAACGGCTTAGGCAGTGATCTCCGGGCCCTACCGCCGGAGCCAAATTCCTCAAGAAAGCATGAAGTCTCGACACGGGCTGTGCGCGCTGTCTGCATCGCCCGTCCTGGGCGGGAAGTGACGCGGCATGGTGCCCGGGCTGGTCAGGTGCCGGCGTGGCGGGGCACGTTGGGGAATTGCTTTCGGTCATCATCCGTCACCTCCCTGCGGGACGTGCGGGACAGCGGGGATCGCGCCCGGGGCACGATGGCCCCGGGCGCGTTGCGTCCCTGCCGCGCGGTCAGTTGTCGTCCGAGCGTTTCTTCAGGGTGCGGGATACCACAAGATAGAACAGCGCGACGCCGCAAAGCAGCGCGGCGATGCCGATAAGTGTCGAAGCGGTCATGTGCAGGCCCTTCCTGTTTGATAAGCCCGCGTTATCGCAGGGAACCTTGTCAGGATTGGGGCGGCGACCGCAGCGGCGACGCGGCAGGGGCGCCGGGGTCCCACCCCCGCCCGGCCAGGCGCAAAGCCTGACGGGACGATCCGCCACCCCTGCCCGTTTCGCTATCCGCCGCGTCCCGAAATGGTCACGTCACCGTGCCGCTGACGCCACGTCCGTACCACGGTTGCGTGATCCTCTCTTTCACAGGGGTCGAAGCCATCCGACCTCACTCCCCGGGGGCATCACCCACGGAAAGGACACACGAAATGGACGGCAAGGACGACATCCGCAAAGAGGCGCCGCAGCGCCCTGACGCCGAACGTCAGCCACCGCGGGACCTGCCCGCCGCGCAGCGCGACGCAGAGGACGACACGACCGACGGCCAGATGCGCTACCGCGACTGGGCCAGCATCTGATCTGGGCCAGCATCTGATCTGCGCGGCGCGCCCCTGATCCGCCTTTCCGCCGCCGGGCGCCAAGGTTAGACTGCGCACATGAACGCGCATGCTTCCGACCCTGCGGACCCAGAGTCTGCGATCCCAGAGTCTGCGGATCCTGTCACCGCGATCCGCAACATCGGTCCGGCCATGGCCGCCGAGCTTGCGCGCGCCGGGATCGGCACGGCGCAGGAGTTGCGGGCCCTCGGCACCGACGCGGCCTATGCGCGCCTGCTCGAAACCGGCACACGCCCGCATTTCATCGCCTACTACGTGATCGAGATGGGGTTGCAGGGCCGTCCGTGGAACGACTGCAAGGGCCCCGAGAAGGCTGCCCTGCGCGCCCGGTTCGACCGACTGGTGGCCACGCATCACGACACTGACCGCGCAGCACTTGAACGCATCCTCGACCAGATCGGCGTGCGGCCCGCCCGTCCGGACCCGCGCTGACGCCGGATCCGGTGCCCCTGCGGGATCAGGCGGCCCCGGTCAGCCGCTTCTCAAGCCTTCACCCACGCGCTCCGCAGCTGGACGGGTCTGACGCCGACCGCCTTCGCCAGACGCAATCGAAAACCGGATTCATCCATCTAGCAACACTTCTGGCGCGCGATCTATGTTGGGCGCTCGTCCTTGAGCCATATCAAGGCGCTCCAGTTCTCCAGGGAGCAACGTCCGCGCCTCGGAATTTGTTCGGCGACGGGCGGCGAAATCGTCCCTTCGGGGCCTCTCCGACACCACCAGTAATGCAACCAGGAGACCAGAGATGCGACGGACCAGACATTTTCTCTGTGCAACCACCATTCTGATCGCGGCAACGGCGGTCACGCCGTTGGCCGCCGACGACTACAAGATGACGACGGAGATCGCTCCGGGCGTCGCGAGCCCCGAGTTGCTCGAGACCTCGATCGGATTGCTGAAGCTCGATGACGGCGTTCCGTCAGAGTGGTCGGCCGACAAGATCTACGACAACCTCGACCGGTCGCGGGCGCTGCAGGCGTATCTGCTTGGCATTCCGATCGTGAACCAGGTGTCGATGCGAAACACGCTCAAGACATACGGCCCGGTCAACACCACCAACGTGATCTGGGAAAACCTGGTGGATTCGAAGACCGTCGAGCTGACCGCGAACGACAACGTCGTTTACAGCTTCATCTGGCTGGACACGACCGACGGGCCGCTGGTGCTGGAAAGCCCGCCCGACATCCTCGGGCTGATCGACGACATGTGGTATCGCTGGGTCGAAGATGTCGGGATTACGGGGCCGGACAAGGGCAAGGGCGGCAAGTACCTGATCCTTCCCCCGGACTACACAGGCGACATCCCGGACGGCTATTTCGTGGTTCGCCCGACGACCTACGGCAACTGGTTTCCCTTCCGGTCGTTCCTGGACGCCGAGGGCGACCCCAAGCCCGGGGTGGACAAGGTCAAGGAGACGCTGAAGATCTACCCGCTCGGCTCTGACCCGAGCACGGCCGAGATGACCTATGTCGATCTCTCGGGCAAGCCTTCGAACTTCGTGGCGCCGCAGGACTATTCCTTCTGGGAGCTTCTGAACCAGGCGATCCAGGAGGAGCCGCCCACGGGCTCCGATCCGACGACACTGGGACTCTTCGCCTCCATCGGTATCGAGAAGGGCAAGCCCTTCGCGCCGGATGAGCGTATGAAGAAGATCCTGACCGACGCCGCGAACATCGGGGCGACCACGGCCCGCACGCTCGGCTACCGGATGCGCCAGCGGGACGGCTACATCTATCCGGACGGCTACTGGCGCAAGCCCTTCTTCGGCGGCTACAAGTTCGAGGTCTCGCCGGGCGTGGCCAACCTCGACGGCGCGACCTTCTTCTATTTCCTCGCGACCGGCGTGACGCCGGCGATGGCCGAGGAGATGGTCGGCGAAGGGTCGCAATACCCCTGGACGGCGCTCGACGCGGACGGCAACCCGTTTGACGGCGGCAAGACCTACAAGCTGACGCTGCCCAAGGACATTCCGGCCAAACGGTTCTGGTCGGCCATCGTCTACGACACGCAAACGCGCTCGATGCTTCAGACTGACCAGCAGTTCCCGAGCGTCAGCAGCCAGGACAAGGACGTCAAGGTGAACGACGACGGGTCCGTCGATGTGTACTTCGGACCAGAAGCCCCGGAGGGCATGGAGAACAACTGGGTGCAGACCATCCCCGATAAGGGCTGGTTCATGATCCTGCGTCTCTATGGCCCGCTTGAGCCCTGGTTCAACCAGACCTGGCGGCCCGGCGAAATCGAGCTGGTTCGGCAGTAGTCGGAGGTCAATTCGGCGAGTAGCCGGGCTCCATGCATTGAGCCCGGCTACTCGGACTGAGCGGACGGTGCCGCCACAGAAAGGAACGTCTCTTCGCTGGCCAGGGGGCCGGGACCTCGGCCGAAGCTACGGCAAAGGTGGGATCTGGGCCCGCAACGCGGATTGATGCTGCTTTGGGCAATGCCAGGAAAGTTCGCATCCCGGTCATTGCTTCGTTTTGCGCCAGTGTTGGATCGCGTTCGAAGCAGCCATTGGCGCACTGAGCCGTTACAGGTCCGGAAACCAGATCCGCCGGTCGTAGTCGATCCGCGCGAACCGATCGGCGGGCGCGGCGAAAGCCCGTGGTGAAACGCAAAACGCCGGCCCAGTGGACCGGCGCGCCGCTGAACACGTTGTCTGCAACGAAGGCGTTAGCCGACGATTTCGAGACCCGCGAAGAAGTAGGCGATTTCCTGCGCTGCCGTCTCGGGGGCGTCCGAGCCGTGGACCGAGTTCTCGCCGACGCTTTCGGCGAATTCGGCGCGGATCGTCCCGGGGGCGGCATCTGCGGGGTTGGTCGCCCCCATCACTTCGCGGTTCTTCGCGATGGCGCCCTCGCCCTCGAGAACCTGCACCACGACCGGGGCCGAGGCCATGAAGTCGCACAGCTCGTCATAGAACGGACGGTCCTTGTGCACCTCGTAGAACTTGCCCGCCTGCGCCTTGGTCAGGTGGACGCGCTTTTGCGCCACGATGCGCAGACCCGCCTCCTCGAACTTGGCGTTGATCTTGCCGGTCAGGTTGCGCGTCGTCGCGTCGGGTTTGATGATCGAAAGCGTGCGTTCGGTCGCCATGTCGTCGTGCCTCTTCATGCGAAGGCGGCGCGCACGATGCCCGCCGCCGCTGTCCGGGCTTCGCCTAACACGGGTCAAAGGCGATGGAAAGCCTGCGAAGAACACCTTTGCCGCCCCCCTTCCGCAGCCCCCGCCAATGGGCTAAGCCACCGCCCATGCTGCGCGTCGATGACATCCGCTATTCGGTCGAAGGCCGCCCGTTGTTCGACGGCGCCTCGGCCACGATTCCGACCGGCCACAAGGTCGGCCTTGTCGGCCGCAACGGCACCGGCAAGACCACCCTCTTCCGGCTGATCCGGGGCGAACTGGTGCTGGAGGGCGGCAGCATCTCGCTGCCCTCGCGCGCGCGGATCGGCGGCGTGGCACAGGAAGTGCCGGCCTCGGAGACCTCGCTCCTCGACACGGTGCTCGCCGCCGACACCGAACGCGCGGCCCTTCTGGCCGAGGCCGAGACCGCGACCGACCCCGGCCGCATCGCCGACGTGCAGACGCGCCTGGCCGATATCGACGCCTGGTCGGCCGAGGGCCGCGCCGCGACGATCCTCAAGGGCCTGGGCTTCACCGAGGCCGAACAGCAGATGCCCTGCAGCGCCTTCTCGGGCGGCTGGCGGATGCGCGTGGCGCTGGCCGGCGTCCTTTTCGCCCAGCCCGACCTTCTGCTGCTCGACGAGCCGACGAACTACCTCGATCTCGAAGGCGCTCTCTGGCTCGAAAGCTACCTCACGCGCTATCCGCACACCGTGCTGATCATCAGCCACGACCGTGGGCTGCTGAACCGCGCGGTCACCTCGATCCTGCACCTCGAGGACCGCAAGCTGACCCTCTACCAGGGCCCCTATGACCGCTTCGCGGAAACCCGCGCCGCGCGCCTTGCCGTGGCCGAGTCCGAACGCCGCAAGCAGGACATGCGCCGCGAGCATCTGCAAAGCTTCGTCGACCGCTTCCGCGCCAAGGCCTCGAAGGCCGTGCAGGCGCAATCGCGGCTCAAGATGATCGCCAAGCTCAAGCCGATCTCGACCCCGGCCGAGGCCGCGCTGCGCGCGTTTTCCTTTCCCCAGCCCGAGGAACTGTCGCCCCCCATCGTCGCGATGGAAAGCGCCAGCGTCGGCTATGGCGACACGCCCGTTCTGAAAAAGCTCGACCTGCGCATCGACCAGGACGACCGGATCGCCCTTCTGGGACGGAACGGCGAAGGAAAATCAACGCTTTCCAAGCTGATATCGGCCAAGCTTCATGCCATGGGCGGGCGCGTCACCCGGGCCTCGAAGCTGCGCATCGGCTATTTCGCCCAGCACCAGCTGGACGAGTTGCACGCCGACGAGACCCCGCTTGACCACATCCGGCGGATGCGGCCGGACGAGACGCCGGCCAAGCTGCGCGCACGGCTTGCGGGCTTCGGCATCGGGGCGGCGCAGGCCGACACCGTGGCCGGGCGGCTCTCGGGCGGGCAGAAGGCGCGGCTGTCGCTTCTGCTGGCCACGCTCGACGCGCCGCATCTGCTGATCCTCGACGAGCCGACCAACCACCTCGACATGGAAAGCCGCGAGGCGCTGGTCGAGGCGCTGACCGCCTATTCCGGCGCGGTCGTGATCGTCAGCCACGACATGCACCTTCTGTCGCTGGTGGCCGACCGGCTGTGGCTGGTCAAGGACGGAAGGGTGACGCCCTACGAGGGCGATCTCGAGGATTACCGGCGCATGCTGCTCGACCCGCCCGTGCAGACGGCCGAGAACGGCACGGGACGCGGCGAGAAACCCAAGGCGAAACCCGTCAGCCGCGACCAGATCAAGGCGCTGCGCGCCGAGGTCGCCGTCTGCGAGGCGCGGGTCGCCAAGATCGAGGCGATGCGCGAGAAACTGGCGAAAAAGCTCGCCGATCCCGCCATGTACGAGCCCGAGCGCATCGGCGAGACCGAGGTCTGGCAAAAGAAATACGCCGAGGTGATGGAAGGGCTCGACCGCGCCGAGGCGCTGTGGATGGCCGCCGTCGAGCGGCTCGACCGGGTGGAAACGGCGGCATGACGGGCCGGAGCGGCCACCCGCACAGAGCCTTGGGGACACCCGGTGGTGCGAAATGGAGCCGTCAGTCGACGATCCTGGGCCGGGCCTCGCACTGACGTCTTGCCCGACCTCCGCAAACCTGCATTCTGGCCTTCATGGCTGCCGATCTCGCCCCCTACATCACCGCCTTCGTCACGCTCTTCGTGATCATCGACCCGATCGGCCTTGCGCCGCTCTTCGTGGCGCTGACGCAGGGCATGACGCCGGAGCACCGGCGCGGCATCGCGATCCGCGCCACGCTGATCGGGGCCGTGCTCCTGACGCTCTTCGGGCTTCTGGGCGAGGCGCTTCTGGGTTTCGTCGGCATCTCGATGCCGGCGTTCCGCATCGCGGGCGGCATCCTTCTGTTTCTCACCGCGCTCGACATGCTCTTCGAACGCCGCACCAAGCGGCGCGGCGACCAGGCCGCCCATGTCGATGACCCGTCGGTCTTTCCGCTGGCCACGCCGCTGATCGCAGGGCCCGGTGCGCTGGCCACGATGATCCTTCTGACCGGGCAATCGCCGGGGGACTGGGGCTGGATCGCCGCCGTGCACGGCGTGATGGCGGCGGTGCTGGTCGTGACCTTCGTCTTCTTCCTGGCCGCCGGCGTGATCGAACGCGCGCTTGGCCCCACCGGCATCAACGTCGTCACCCGGCTTCTGGGGATGCTTCTGGCCGCACTCTCGGTGCAATTCGTCCTTGATGGGCTGCGCGACTTCGGGCTGGCCGCCGGCTGACCCTTTTCCCGCACCGCCCCTGCCCTTATCTGAAGGTCATGGACAGCAACGATATCCCGCGTCTCGCCTACCTCGTGCTGCTCGGCGTCGCCGTGGGCGGATGGCTGATCGCCGAGGGCCGCGGCTCGCTTGGACGTACGCTTCGCACGGCGCTGGCCTGGGGGCTGATCTTCCTTGGTGTGATCGCCGGATACGGCCTTTGGAACGATGTGCGCACCGACCTCGTGCCGCGCCAGCTGGTCGTGGCCGATGGCGGCCGGATCGAGGTGCCGCGCGCCTTCGACGGGCATTACTACCTGACCCTGGGTCTGAACGGCGCGCCTGTGCGTTTTGTCGTCGACACCGGCGCCAGCGACATCGTGCTGACGCGCGAGGATGCCGCCCGCGCCGGTCTAGACCCGTCGGCACTGGCCTACAGCGGCATCGCCATGACCGCCAACGGCCAGGTCCGCACCGCCCGCGCCCGGGTGAACGAGGTCTCGCTCGGCCCGGTCACCGACCGCGACGTGCCCGTGTCGGTCAACGAGGGCGAAATGCCCGGCTCGCTGCTGGGAATGACCTATCTTCAGCGTTTCAGCCGGATCGAGATCGCGGACGGGACGCTGATCCTCGAACGATAGCCCATTCTTCTTGGGTCAAATATCCTCGCGCGGCAGCGCGAAACCCGCGCCTCAGGCGCCGCCGCTTTCCGACTTCTTCGCCCAGGATCCGCTTTCCTGGCTCCAGTAGACCGCGGTGCAGCCCGCCGCGGTCAGCGCCTTCCACTGGCCGCGCGCCACTGCAAGCGCCGCCTCGTCGCCGCCATCGAAGAGGATGCAGACCCGTTCAAGCGCGGTCACCTCGTCCGGCGTCACCTCGGCCCCGTCGATGGACATGACGCAAGCCGGGGCGTTGGCGGCTTGCGCTGTGGTGGTCAGCAGAACCGGCTGATCGGCATCGTGCGGCCCGCCCGCACGCCCGTGCGGCAGGAACCCGTCGCCCATCCAGAGCCGTCCGTCGAGCCAGTCGAGCCTTGCTGCGTCCGTGCCCCGGACGGCCACCCGCCAGCCTGCGCCGCGCGCCTTTTCCAGAAGCGTCGGAAGCGTCTCCTCCAGCGTCGAGCGCGTCAGGTGATAGAAATATGCAGCCCCCATCGGCCCCGAACCGCCCCTCGAACCGCCCCTCGACCCGCTTCCCGGATCAGCCCTTGAACATCCCGTCGATCATCCGGTTGAGGCTGAGCACGCCCCAGCCGGTCGCGCCCTTCGGCGCAAGCGTGCTGTCCGCGCTCAGGCTGGCGACACCGGCGATGTCGAGATGCACCCAGGGCGTGCCGTCCTTGACGAAGCGCTGCAGGAACTGTGCGGCGGTGATCGAGCCCGCCGGCCGTCCGCCGACGTTCTTCATGTCCGCCACCCGCGATTTCAGCTGCTTGTCATAGGACGCCCCCAGAGGCATCCGCCAGGCGCCCTCGCCCTCGGCCTTGGCGGCGGCAAGGAAGGCGTCGCAAAGCGCGTCGTCGTTGGAAAAGACCCCGGCATTGTCGTGCCCGAGACCGATGATGATCGCCCCGGTCAGCGTCGCCAGATCGACCATCCCGCGCGGCTTGAAGCGGTCCTGCGCGTACCACATCACGTCGGCCAGAACGAGCCGCCCCTCGGCGTCGGTGTTGATCACCTCGACCGTGTCCCCCTTCATGGTCTTCACCACGTCGCCGGGCCGCTGCGCGCGGCCGTCGGGCATGTTCTCGACCAGACCGACCAGGGCGACCACGTTGGCGCGCGCCTTGCGCAGCGCCAGAGCCTTCATCACGCCGGCCACCACGCCCGCGCCGCCCATGTCCATGGTCATGTCTTCCATGCCGGCCGCAGGCTTTATGCTGATGCCGCCGGTGTCGAACACCACGCCCTTGCCGATCAGCGCAAAGGGCCGTTCGGCGGCTTCTGCGCCCGACCATTCCATCACCACCACTTTCGAGGGGCTTTCCGATCCCTGCCCCACACCCAGAAGCGCCCGCATGCCCAGCTTCTCAAGCTCGGGCTCGTCGAGCACCTGCACCCGCACACCCAGCGACGACAGCGCCTCGAGCTGATCGGCGAAGGCGGTCGTCGTGAGCACGTTCGCCGGCGCATTCACAAGATCGCGGGTGAAAAACACCCCTTCGGCCAGCGCCGCCACGTCCTGCGCGAGGGCCGCGTCCTCTTCGGGCTTGAGCGTCATGAAGGTGAAACTGGTCTCGCCCGCGGCGGATTCCTCGCCGCCCTCGTCCGCCGAGGATTTCATGTCGGTATAGTCATAGGCGCGCAGCACGGCACCCAGCGCAACATCGGCAATGGCGCGGTTGCTGCGGATCGCCACGAGAACCGGCTTGCCCCGGCCGGCCCTGCCGATCGCCCCGCCGGCCTTGCGCGCCTCCTCCACCGAGGGGCGGGCATCGAGCTTGACGACCTGCAGCGCCTCGGCGCGCATCCCCGCGGGATAGGCCAGATCGCGCGCCTCGCCGGCCTTCATCCGCGCGAAGCCATCGCTTTCGGCCAGGCGTTCCAGCGCCCCGCGCGTGACCCGGTTCAGCCGCCGCGCGATCTGGTCGAGCTTGCCCGACGGCGGCAGGGTGACCACCACCCTGCCCTCGAAACCTTCGATCGCCTCGGGGTCGATCGGCTCGAACCGGAGGGGTGCGGGGGGTGTCGTCATGGGGGGCCTCGTGATGTCAGGATGTTTCGGCAATACCTAGCCCCCAGTCCCCGCCTTGACCAGAAGGGAGTTTCCGCCGTTCGCGCCTTGGGCTAGGGTCCGGAACAGGAAACCGCGATCAGAAACGGCGAGCAGGGGCAAAGAGCAGCGTGGCCAGATTCGACAGATATCTCCTGTCGCAGTTCCTCACGCATTTCGGCTTTTTCGCCCTGGTGCTGGTGCTGGTCTACTGGGTGAACCGCGCGGTGGCGCTGTTCGACCAGCTCATCGCCAGCGGCCAGTCGGCGATGGTGTTCCTGGAATTCACCACACTGACCCTGCCCAACGTGATCCGCATCGTACTGCCGGTGGCGGCCTTCGCCTCGGTGCTCTACGTCACCAACCGGCTGCAATCGGACAGCGAACTCGTCGTCGTTCGGGCGACCGGTTACAGCCCGTCCCGCCTGGCCCGGCCCGCGCTTTATTTCGGCCTCTTCGTCGCTCTCTGCGTTTCGATCCTGACCCATGTGCTGGTCCCGGCAAGCCTTGGGAGGCTGGCCGACAAGAGCGTCGAGATCAGCGAGAACGTGACCGCCCGGCTGCTGACCGAGGGCACGTTCGTGCATCCGGTGGCCGGGTTGACCTTCTACATCCGCGAGATCTCGCCCGAAGGCGAGTTGCGCAACATCTTCATCGACGACAGCCGCAACCCGGCGCGGCAAATCACCTACACCGCGCGCGCCGCCCTCATCGTGCGCGATGCCGGCTCTCCCAAGATCCTGCTGTTCAACGGCATGGCGCAGACGTTGAACACCGAAACGCGCCAGCTTGCCATGACGCGGTTCGACGACTTCGTCTACGACATCGGCGCGCTGGTGCCGCTGCCCTCGGCCGACCGTCGCCGGGTGGAAGAGCTGTCGACGGTCGAGCTTCTGTCTCCGACCGAAGCACTGGTCGAGGAAACCGGTCGGACCGCCGAAGCGATGCGCTTCGAAGGCCACGAGCGCATCACCCAGGCCCTGATTGCGGCCCAGGCCCCGCTTCTGGGCTTCGCGGTTCTCATGATCGGCGGGTTCAGCCGCTTCGGCATGTGGCGCCAGATCTTCGGTGCGATCCTGGCGCTGGTTGTGATCCAGCTGATCGATAACGCCGCGTCGGGTCCGGCTCGGACGGACGCGGCGTTTCTTCCACTGGTCTATCTGGCCCCAGTGTCGGGGTTTCTCGCGGCCTGGCTGATCCTGCGCTTTGCGGGCCGGACGCGGCGCAGCCCGCTCGCTGCGACCGGTCAGGTCGGGGCGGCGGCATGATCCTGCACCGCTATATCGCCCGGCGCTTCATTCTGAGCTTTCTGGGCGTCCTGGGCGTGTTCCTCCTGATGCTGGCGCTCTTCGACCTTGTGGAGCAGCTCCGCCGCTTCGGCAGCACCGACGCCAGCTTCGGCGCGATCGTCCGCCTCACGCTGCTTCGCGTGCCCGAAAGCCTTTACCAGATCCTGCCGCTGATCGTGATCCTCGCCACGCTGGCGCTGTTTCTGGGGCTTGCCCGGTCGTCCGAACTCGTGGTGACCCGCGCCTCGGGACGTTCGGCCATCCGCAGCCTGGTTGCGCCCTGCATCGTGGCGGCCCTGATCGGTGCCCTGGGCGTCGCCCTTGTGAACCCGCTGGTTGCGGCCACCTCGAAACGCTACGAACAGGTCTCGGGGCGCTACCTGGGCGGCGATCCGAGCACCCTGTCGATCAGCCGCGAGGGCCTGTGGCTCCGGCAGGGCGGTGAGGCCGGGCAGACGGTCATCCGTGCCAGCCGCGCCAATCTCGACGGCACCGAGCTTTTCGACGTGACCTTCCTTGGCTTTTCCACGGAAGCGCGGGCCGAATACCGGATCGAAGCGGCGCAGGCCGAACTCATCCCCGGCGCCTGGGCCATCACGGATGCGAAGAAATGGCGCTTCGATAGCGGCGGCAACATCGAGCAGGCCGCGGTCGAAATGGCCGAAACCACCCTGCCCTCGAACCTGACGCGCAGCCAGATCCTCGACAGTTTCGGTACGCCTTCGGCCATTCCGATCTGGGACTTGCCCCAGTTCATCGCGCAGCTGGAACGCGCGGGGTTCTCGGCGCGGGCGCATCGGATGTTCCTCCACATGGAACTGGCGATGCCCCTTCTTCTGGTGGCGATGGTTCTGGTCGGCGCGGGCTTCACGATGCGTCACACCCGATCCGGGCGCACCGGTCTGATGGTGCTGATGGCGCTTGGGCTTGGCTTTGCCCTCTTCTTCATCCGCAACTTCGCACAGGTTCTGGGCGAGAACGGGCAGATCCCCATCCTCCTGGCGGCCTGGGGGCCTCCCATAGCGGCGATGCTTCTGCCGCTGGGTCTGCTGCTGCATCTCGAGGACGGATGAGACGCCGGCTCCTGTCCCTCGCCCTCTGGCTGGCGTGCACCCTGGCTGGGGCATCGGCCGGATCGGCCCAGAGCGGCGATGTGCCGATTGCCACGCTCGTGGCCGATGCCCTGCGGATCGAGGCCGACCGGGTCCTGGTGGCCGAAGGCAATGTCGAGGTGTTCTACGACGGCGTCCGCCTGAACGCGTCGCGCATCACCTACGACCGCACCGGCGACCGCATCACGATCGAGGGACCGATCCGCCTCGTCGAACCCTCCGGCGATGTCCTTTTCGCCGACGCGGCCGAACTCGACAGCGACCTGAGCGACGGCATCCTGCGCTCGGCCCGTCTCGTCCTCGACCAGCAGCTTCAGCTGGCCGCCGCCGAGATCGTCCGCGACAGCGCGCGCTACACGCGCCTGCGCCGGGTCATAGCCTCAAGCTGCCAGGTCTGCGCCGACAGTCCCACACCGCTGTGGGAGATCCGCGCCTCGGGCGTTGTTCATGACCAGCTCGAACGGCAGCTCTATTTCGAAAACGCGCAGGTCCGGATCGTTGGCATCCCTGTCTTCTACCTGCCCCGCCTGCGCCTTCCCGATCCCACGCTGGACCGCGCGAACGGGTTTCTCATCCCCGATCTGCAAAGCAGCAGCGAGCTCGGACTCGGCCTCAAGCTGCCCTATTTCATTGCGATCGGGGACAGCGCCGATGTCACGCTGACCCCGTATGTGTCGCCCGACACGGCCACACTCGAAGGGCGCTACCGCCAGGCCTTCGCCAACGGGGCCATGGTATTCAACGGGGCGATCACCTTCAGTGACACCATCCTCGACGGCCAGACCCGCGCCTATCTTTTCGGGAACGGCGCCTTCGACCTGCCGGGCGACTATTCGCTGACCTTCCAGATCCAGACGGTCAGCGATCCGACATATCTGCTCGACTACGACTATTCCGATCTGGACCGGCTGACGAGTTCGGTCTTCGCGCAGCGCGTCAACGCGGACGAACTCACCTTCGCCGGGGTGCTCGGCTACGAGTCGCTTCGCGCGGCGGATCAGGCGGACAAGAGCTCGTTGCCGCGCTACGTGGCCGTGGCCAGCACCAGCCGCCGTCTGCCCACCGGGACGCTCGGCGGCGATGCCTGGCTCACCCTGGATGGACGGATCATCTATCGCACCTCGGACGAGAACATCACGGGCCTTGACGACGCACGCGTCGGCGCGGCGGTGGACTGGTGGCGCGAGTGGGTCGGTCCCGCAGGCCTTGTCTTCGAGGCCAGCACCGGCCTGGCCCTTGGCGCCTATGCGATCCGCAACGACACCGAGTTTCCCCCAAGCCTCGCACGTGCCACCCCCGCGGCGGCGGTCGGCCTGCGATGGCCACTCGAACGTGTCGAGGCCGGCGGCGCGCGCCAGATCCTTGAACCGAGGGTGCAGATCGCCTGGTCGCAATCCTATGGCGGCACGCCCCCGAACGAAGACAGCACCGTCATCGAGTTCGACGAAGGCAATCTCTTCGCACCCTCCCGCTACCCCGGCGTCGACGTCTACGAACAAGGGCTCAGGGCCAATCTCGGCGTCAGCTGGACCCGCAGCATTCCCGGAGGGCCGGTCGTGGGGGTTACGGCCGGCCGTATCGTGCGGTTCAGCGACAAGGACCAATTCCCAGAAGGAACCGGCCTCTCCGGCAACCCGTCAGACTGGCTGGCCGCGATCCGCCTGCGCATGAGCGACGATTTCTGGATCACCAGCCGCTCGCTCTTCGACGACAGCCTCGACTTCACCCAAAGCGAGACGCGCCTTGCCTGGATCGGCGACCGGGGTGCGCTGTCGACCTCGTACATCTGGAACGTCGAAGTGCCGGAAGAGGACGCGACGCAGACGATTTCCGAATGGGCCCTTGCCGCCAGCTATGAGATCAACCGCAATTTCGTCGGCCGGGTCGACTGGCGCTATGACTTCGTCAACGATGTGGCGCCCCGGGCGGGTCTTGGCCTCGTTTACCGCAACGAATGCATCGCTGTTGATCTTTCGGTCTCGCGGAGCTTTACATCGACCGAACCCGCAACGCCGGTGACCAATCTCAGTCTGCGCGTTTCGCTCAGCGGCTTTGGCACGGGGAACGATGGTCGGGAATACCGCCGATCGTGCACAGGATAACGCGCCAATGACGAGTCGGATCAGGGACATGGTGAACCAGGGGATCAGGTCGGTTCTTGCCCCGGTGGTCGCTGCATTGTGCATCGCTGCCGCAGTTGTGACCGGAGCCGCTGCCCCCGCCCGGGCGCAGAACCCGTTCGAGGCGGTCATCACGGTCAACGGCGTCCCGATCACCCGCTATGACCTGCAACAACGCACGCTGTTCCTGACGCTTTTGAATGCCGGACCCGACGCGCCCCGCATCGCCCGCGAACAGCTGATCAACGAGCGTATCCAGTTGCAGGCGGCCGAGCGCGCGGGCATCAGCCTTCCCGAAGAAGCGATCCAGAACGCCCAGGCGGCCTTCGCGTCGCAAGGGGAGTTCGACCGCGAAACCTTCATTCTCGCCCTTGGCGAACAGGGCGTCGAAGAAGGCACCTTCCGGGCTTTCGTGAGCTCGGGGCTTTTGTGGCGGGAAGTCGTCGCAGCCCGCTTCGGTTCGCGCTCCGAGGTCACCGAGGACGATATCGATCGCGCCCTCGCGCAGGTTCCGTCGCGCGGCGGGGTCCGCGTCCTGTTGAGCGAGATCATCCTGCCTGCCGCAGACCCCGACACGGAGGCCGCATCGATGGCCCGGGCCGAGCGTCTCCGGCAACTCACCGACGAGGCAGAGTTCGCCGCCGCGGCGCGGCAGTTCTCGGTCGCGCCCTCCGGGATCCGGGGCGGCGAAATCGACTGGCGCGCGCTCGACGATCTGCCGCCCGAGGCGCAGGAGGCGCTGCGCGGCATCGCACCCGGTCAGGTCACGCGCCCGATCCGCCTGCCCTTGGCCATCGCCCTGTTCCGGCTGCGCGACCGCGAAGAAGTGCGGCAGGGATCGATCGAGATCGTGTCCGCCGATTACGCCGAATACCTCATCCCCGGTGGCCGCAGTCCCGAAGCCCTGGCAGAAGCCGGGCGCATCGCGGGCCAGGTCAGGGTCTGCGACGACCTTTACGGCGTCGCGCAGGGCCAGCCGCCCGACCGGTTGCGCCGCCAGACCGTTCGGCTGAGCGAACTGCCCACCGATGTCGCCCGTGAAATCGCCCTTCTCGACACCAACGAGGTGTCGATCAACCTGACTCGCGGCGGCAACCTCGTGCTTCTGATGCTCTGCGAGCGCACGGTGCGCGAATCGACTGCGGTCGATCGTGCCCAGGTGCGCCAGCTTCTGACCGCCCAGCGGCTCGAAGTATTCGCCGCGGGGTTCCTCAACGAACTGCGCCTTGCCGCCGATATCGAAGAGTTGCAATGACCGCGCCGCTGGCGGTCAGCTGCGGCGAACCTTCCGGCATCGGCCCCGAAATCGCCGTGCGGGCCTGGGAGACTCTGCGCGACCGGCTCCCCTTCGTCTGGATCGGCGATCCCCGGCATCTGCCCCCCGGCACGCCCATGGCCCTGATCGATGCGCCCTCGGCGGCCGCCGGCGTCGTGGCAGAGGCGCTTCCGGTGCTGCCGCTTGCGTTTCCCGCGCGGGCGACGCCGGGCCGTCTCGACCCCGCGAACGCCCCCGGCGTGATCGCCGCGATCGAGCGGGGTGTGACCCTGGCACGGGCGGGCGAGGTATCGGGGCTGTGCACGGCCCCGATCCACAAGAAGGCGCTGATCGACGGCGCGGGGTTCGCCTTTCCCGGCCATACCGAGTTTCTGGCGGCGCTTGCCGGGGTGGAGAGGGTGGTGATGATGCTGGCTTCGGACACGCTGCGGGTCGTCCCGGCCACCATACATATCCCGCTGGCCGAGGTGCCCCGCGCCCTGACCCCCGACCTGATCGAGGCCACGATCCGCATCACCGCGCAGGACCTCGGACGCTGGTTCGGCCTCTCCGCCCCGCGCATCGCGGTTGCCGGGCTCAACCCCCACGCCGGCGAAGGCGGCGCCATCGGGCGCGAGGAGATCGACCTGATCGTCCCCGTCCTCGATCGTCTGCGGGCCGAAGGCTTCGATATCACCGGGCCGCTGTCCGCCGATACCATGTTCCACGCCTCCGCCCGCGCCGGCTATGACGTGGCCATCGCGATGTACCATGACCAGGCGCTGATCCCGATCAAGACGCTGGCCTTCGACGAGGGCGTGAACGTCACGCTGGGCCTGCCCTTCGTGCGCACCTCGCCGGACCACGGCACCGCCCTCGATATCGCGGGAACGGGCCAGGCCAGGCCCGACAGCATGATCGCCGCCCTTCGACTCGCACAAAAGATGGCAGACCGTGGAAAACCGCGCTAAAAGGATCCACAGGTTGCGTGGGGGAGCAGACATGCACCGATATGTTGGTGGGTTCGGACGGCACCGGATCGGGACCGCGCTTCTGGCGGGGGCCACGCTCGCCACCGGCGCCGCTCGCCGAAGAGGCCGCCGACTGGTCGGGCTGGTATCTGGGTGCCACGCTCGACAGCTACGCGGTGACCCTGGGCGAGACCGAGGTGACCCTGCCCGACGGCGCCTTCAGCGACCAGTACGACTACAGCGGCGATGGGGTGGGCTTCGGCCTTCTTGTCGGCCGGCTGTGGCAGCGCGACACCCTGGCCTACGGGTTCGAGATCGGGGTCTCGACCGGCCCCACGGCCTCGGCGGCGATCAACAGCCCCGGAAACACCTATTTCTATGACGCGGGCCTCATGCTCGCGCTGCAGGGGCGGGTCGGCTATGTCGTGAGGCCCGAGACGCTTCTCTTCGCCAAGGCAGGCCTCACGATGGGCAATCTCGAATACGACTGGACCACCGCGGGCGTACCCGAGTCCGGACGGGTCTGGAGCCAGGGCTTCACCCTCGGCGTCGGGATCGAACAACGCATCGGCGAGCAGGACGCCCTGCGCTTCGGCCTCGACTACCTGCGGCGCGACAGCGACGATTTCACGGCGCCGACGATCCTGCCGGGTTTCGGGTATTCGAACGAGTGGGAGCAGGTGACGGTCTCGATCGGCTTCACCCACTATTTCGGCGACTGAACCGGGACATGGCCGCCATCGACGACCTGCCGCCGCTGCGCGAGGTGATCGCGCGCCACGAGCTTTCCGCGCGCAAGGCGCTGGGGCAGAACTTCCTTCTCGACCTGAATCTCACCGCCAAGATCGCGCGCTCGGCGGGTGACCTTTCGGACTGCGACGTGCTCGAGGTCGGTCCGGGTCCGGGCGGCCTTACGCGCGGGCTTCTGGCCGAGGGCGCGCGCCGGGTGGTGGCGGTGGAAAAAGACACGCGCTGCCTGCCCGCGCTGGCCGAGATCGCCGCGGCCTATCCCGGACGGCTGGTGGTGGTCGAAGGCGACGCGCTGGCGATCGACCACGCGGCCCTTCTGACCCCGCCGGTGCGGATCGTATCGAACCTGCCCTACAATGTCGGGACCGAGCTTCTGACCCGCTGGCTCGACGTGCCCGACTGGCCGCCCTTCTGGCAAAGCCTGACCCTGATGTTCCAGCGCGAGGTGGCCGAGCGCATCGTGGCGAAACCCGGCTCGAAGGCCTATGGCCGGCTGTCGATCCTTGCGCAATGGCGCTGCGATGCGCGCATCGTGATGGACCTGCCGCCCGAGGCATTCACGCCCGCGCCCAAGGTGCGGTCGGCCGTGGTGCATCTGACCGCCCTGCCCGCCCCGCGCTATCCCGCCGATCCCGGCATGCTGACCCGGCTGACCGCGGCGGCCTTCGGGCAGCGGCGCAAGATGCTGCGGGCCGCGCTGAAGGGGCTTGCCCCGGACATCGAGGCCCGGCTGCGCGCCGCGGGGATCGAGCCGACCCGGCGTGCCGAGGAACTGCCGATCGAGGCGTTCTGCGCCCTGGCCCGCGAACTCGCCCCCTAGCGCCGCCCGATCTCTTCGGCCAGGATGTCGAACACGATCCGCACCCGGCGCGAGGTGCGCAGTTCGCGATGCGCCACCAGCCAGACCGGAAAGACGATCGGGCCGGTTCCGGTCTCGACCCGCCGCACCGCCGGTTCGGCATCGCCGATCCAGCGCGGGAAGATGCCGATCCCCAGGCCCGCCTTCACCATTTCCCACTGCACAAGCTGGTTCGACGTCACGATCGGGAAATTGGCGTGCGACAGCGACAACCCGCGCTCGCGCAATTCCCCGATCAGCGTATCGCTGCGGTCGAAGCCGATGAAGTCGGCCTTCGTCAGGTCGGCGGACGGGCCAAGCCGCTCCAGACAGGACGGCGCGGCGAAAAAGAACGCCTCGTCATCGGCAAGGCGCTGCGCCACGAGATCGTTCTGCACCGGCCGGACGTTGCGAATGGCGATATCCGCCTCGCGGCGCCTGAGATCGCTCATCGCGTTCGAGGCCACCACATCGACCGTGATGCCGGGGTGTTCGGCGCGCAGGCGGCGCAGCACGGGCGGCAGCAGGTGGGCGGCATAGACGTCGCTGGCGCTGATCGCGATCTCGCCCGCGATGGCCTGCGACCGGCCCGAGGCGCCAAGTGAAAACTCCTGCGCCGCCTCTGCCATAGCCCGGACATGACCCAGAAGTTCAAGTCCCGCGGGCGTCAGTTCAAGACCCTTGCCGGCCCGTTCGAACAGCGCCACCCCCAGTTCGTCTTCAAGCGCGGCGACCTGCCGGCCAAGGGTGGGCTGCGCCATGCCGAGGGCGCGCGCCGCCGCCGACAGCGAGCCTTCCTCGGCGGTGACCAGAAACGCACGGGCGCGGTTCCAGTCGAAGGTGATGGCCTTCCAATCCATGCGATTACGCATATCAGATAGGCCAGATTGGTCAATTCCATGCATTTGTGACTGACGGTAAAATGGCGTCGAAACAAACCAGTCCAGCAAAGGAGTCCTCTCATGAAAGCCGCGACCTACCACCGCTATGGCCCTGCCGATGTCCTGACCGTCACCGACGTCCCGATGCCCGCCCCGAAAGCCGGCGAGGTCCTCGTCGAGGTCCACGCCAGTTCGGTCACGACCGCCGACTGGCGCCTGCGCGCCTCGGCCTTTCCGGGCGGGCTGTGGCTGCCGGGGCGGTTGATGACGGGGCTTTTCCGCCCGCGCCGCCCGATCCTGGGATCCGAATTCTCGGGCTGCATCGTGCAAGTCGGTGACGGCGTGACCGCCTTCCGCCCGGGCGACGCCGTCTTCGGCTTCTCGGGCCACGGCAGCAATGCCGAATACCTTGTCGATGCCCGCCGACGGCCCCATCGCGCCCCTGCCCGCGGGGATCGACCATGCCGAAGCCGCCGCCCTTCCCTTCGGCGCGATCTCGGCGCTGGTCTTTCTGCGCGACATCGCGAAGGTGCGCCCGGGACAATCCGTTCTGGTCATCGGCGCTTCGGGCGGTGTCGGGGTCTACGCGGTGCAGATCGCGCGGCATCTCGGCGCCCGCGTCACCGGCGTGGCCAGCGGGGACAACCGCGATCTGGTTCTTGGACTGGGGGCCGAGGCCTTCGTCGACTACCGCACCGAAGAACCGACCGCCCCTGCGGCAGGCTTCGACGTGATCTTCGACACCGTGGGCGCGATGGATTTCAACGCCGCACGTCCGCTTCTGGCACAAGACGGGGTCTTCGTGCCGCTCAACTTCGGGGTCGGGGATGTGCTGCGCGCCCTCGTGTCGTCATGGCGCAAGGGGCCGAAGATGAAGATCGCGGTCAGCGGCGACAGCCGCGCCGACCTCGACATCCTCTCAGGGCTGGTCACGAAGGGCGCCCTGCGCCCAGTGATCGACCGGACCTTCCCGCTGGACGACATCGCCGCCGCCCACGTCCATGTCGAGCACCGGCACCGGAAAGGGTCGGTGATCGTGGCCGTTCGGCCCGCATCGGAAATCAGCGTGCGGAAGGCTGTTCCCGACGCATCGCAAGAGGTCGGACAATCAGTGTTTCGGGTCGCCTGAGTGGCCGCTACTCGGCGGCTTCCCGGTTGTCGGGGGTGTCGTCGGAACCGGGGCCGGAGGTGGCATCGGAGGCGGCGGGCACCTGTGCCTCGCCTGCCTTCGCTCGCGGGCGCCGCTGGCGCTTGGGGCGCGGGGCTTCGGCGTTTTCCGGCGTCTCGACCAGACCCGGACCGTCGTCCGCGCCGGACCCCGTCCCGGTGTCGATCACCTCGTCCACGGACCGACCCGTCTCGGGCCGATCCCTGCGGTCGCCATCACTGCGTTCGCTGCGCTCTGGGCGCTCGGTCCGTTCGGGGCGCTCGCCACGATCCTCGCGCCGCTGCTGACCCTGGTTCGACCGGTCTCCGCCCGGCTGATCCCGGTCCTGATAATCGCGGCCCTGCTGATCGCGATCCTGCTGGCCCCGGTCCTGTCGGTCCCGTCCCTGCTGGCCCCGGTCCTGCTGGCCCCGATCCTGCTGGCCCCGATCCTGCTGGCCCCGATCCTGCTGACCCCGATCCTGCCCGTCTCGGTCCTGGCCATCGCGGTCCTGGCCATCGCGGTCCTGTCCGTCGCGGCGGGTTTCCATCTCACGCATCGCCTCGTTCAGAAGGCGGGTGTAATGCTCGGCGTGCTGCTGGAAGTTCTCGAACGCCACGCGGTCGTTCGAAAGCTGCGCATCGCGGGCAAGCTGATTGTATTTCTCGATGATCTGCTGCGGCGTACCGCGCACCTTGCCTTCGGGGCCGGAGCTTTCGAAGACTCGGTTGATGATATTGCCCGACGGGCGGCTGCGGTTCGACTTCGACCGCGAACGTGACTTGGAACTTCTCATATGAACCCTGATCCGGCCTTGCATTAGGCGCCGCTGTGTCCAGTTGAACCTTCGGGCCGGTTACTCCCGGCACGGTTCGCAGCGGTTTTCTGGCAAATGGCGAGGGGGACCAACTATATCCCACCGCCCGCTCGGGTCCCAGTAAGCACGACGGCGGGGTCAGGGCAAGGGGATTCTGCCTCAAATGCCCTCATGCAGCGCAAAAGCCTCACCCAAGCGGATCAGCCGCGCGCCGAGACTACCCTGTCCCGGCCATCCATGTCGGGATGCACCGCGATCCGCTCAAGACCCGCTTGCGCGAAGAGCGCCGCGACCGCCGCGCCCTGCGTGGGCCCGATCTCGACCAGCACCCGCCCGCCGGGGGTCAGGTACTTCCCGACCCCAGAGGCGATGGCGCGATAGGCCGACAGCCCGTCGGCCCCGTCGGTCAGCGCAAGCGCGGGTTCGTGCAGTCGCACCTCGTCGTCCAGGGCCGCCATTTCGCCCGCGGCGATGTAGGGCGGGTTCGACACGATCAGGTCGAAGCGCCCGCTGATCCCGCGCGCATCCAGCGGCCGGAACCAGTCCGACGCCAGGATCTCGGCCCGGTCGCTGACCTTGTGGCGCACCGCGTTGCCCCAGGCATGGCTGCGCGCGGCGGCGGAGATGTCCGTGCCCGTCCCGATCGCCTCGGGGCGCTCGGCCAGAAGCGTGACAAGGATGCAGCCGGTCCCGGTGCCAAGGTCGAGCACCCGTTCGAACGGGTCTTCCAGCGCCAGGGCCACCAGCACTTCGGTCTCGGGGCGGGGGTCGAGCACATCGCGGTCCAGCGCGAACTCGCGCCCCCAGAACATCCGCCGCCCGGTGATGTGGCTGACCGGTTCGCGCGCCGCGCGCCTGGCGATGGCCATGTCGAACCGCGCCGCCACCTCGGAGGTCATCGGCTCGCCCAGTGCCAGCGTCAGGCGATCCTTCGCCACCCCAAGCGCCCAGGCCAGAAGCCGCCGGGCATCGCGCGCCGCCCCGTCGATCCCGGCGTCGGCCAGCCGGCGTGTGGCCCCGGCCAGCGCCTCACCCGCCGTCACAGCCCGCTGTCCGCCAGCCGCGCGGCCTGATCGTCCTGGGTCAGCGCGTCGATGATCTCGTCGAGATCGCCCTGCAGGATCTGGTCGAGCCGGTAGAGCGTGAGCCCGATCCGGTGGTCGGTCATGCGGCCCTGCGGAAAGTTGTAGGTGCGGATGCGTTCGCTGCGGTCGCCCGATCCGACCTGGCTTTTCCGGCTGGCCGCGCGTTCGGCATCGGCGCGCTGGCGTTCCATGTCGTAGAGCCGCGCGCGCAGCACCTGCATGGCGATGGCGCGGTTCTGGTGCTGGGACTTCTCGGACGAGGTGACGACAAGCCCGGTCGGGATATGGGTGATCCGCACGGCGGAATCGGTGGTGTTCACATGCTGTCCGCCCGCGCCCGACGCCCGCATCGTGTCGATGCGGATGTCGGTGGCGGGGATGTCGATATCGACCTCCTCGGCCTCGGGCAGGACGGCCACGGTGGCCGCCGAGGTGTGGATGCGCCCGCCGGATTCCGTTTCGGGCACACGCTGGACGCGGTGCACGCCGGATTCGTACTTCAGCCGCGCGAAGACCCCCTCGCCCCGGACATTGGCCACGACTTCCCGGATGCCGCCCAACTCGCTTTCCTGCAACTCGACGATCTCGAAGCGCCAGCCCTTGCCCTCGGCATAGCGCTGGTACATCCGCAAGAGGTCGGCGGCGAAGAGCGCCGCCTCCTCGCCCCCCGTGCCCGGCCGGATCTCGAGGATGGCGGGGCGCGCATCGGCCGCGTCCTTCGGCAGCAGCGCCAGCCGCAGCGCCTGTTCGACCTCGGGCAAACGCTCTTTCAGAGCCGGCAGTTCCTCTTCGGCCAGTGCACGCATCTCGGGGTCGGCCAGCATCGCCTCGGCCTCGGCGGTGTCCTTCAGGATCGCCCGATAGGCGTCGATCTGCGCCACCACGGGTTTGAGCTCGGAATACTCGCGGCTCAGCGCCGCGATGTCGCCCGCGTCCGCCCCGGCCGACAGGCGGGCTTCGAGGAACTGGAACCGTCCCTTGATCTGGTCGAGTTTTTCGGCGGGAACCATGCGCGTCCTCTCGCCCACGGGCGCTGGGGCGTCAAGAGGGGCCTAGCCGCCCAGACGGTCCTCGAGGGCGCCAAGCCAGGCCTCGACCCGTGCGCGGTTCACGCCCATGTCCGATCCGCCGAAGCGCAGCCGCGACAGGATGGCGACGGTCGCGCCCCCGGTCTCGGCCTCGGGCAGGACCTGCACCGTCACATAGTCGGGGAAGCCCCAGAGCCGGCTGCGCGCGACATAGGTCACATGCCTCTCGGCCACGTTGCCGGCCAGGCGGGTGACGCGGGGCGTGGCCATCGCGACCGCGTCCAGCGCCTCCATCACCGCCTCGGGGGACGCGGCGAAAACCGGCGCCTCGGGCGGGACGACTTTGACGCCGCCCGCCCCCGGGTCGGCCGCAGCGAGGGGATCGACATGCCATCGCGCGGGGTCCGACGGGGCAAGCCGGACGTAAAGGGCAAAGCTGGCGACGACGAGGGCGAGGAGGAGGAGAACGGTGCGCATGGCTTACGAGATAGCGGGAACGCGGGCCTGCGCAAGCGGCAGCGACGCAGGGTCGCCGGCACCGGGATGCAACCCGGAGGATTTCCATAAGAACGGCGATTGGCCGGGTCGCGGTCGAGGTTCGGTTTGCAGGCACTCCCGACCGTCGGCAGTGCTCGCTGGATGCCGTCACGGTCACGCGGGTTTCCTGCGCAGAGCCTCCGTGGCGGTGTAGAGTTCCGCGATGTAGGAGTTCTTCGACACCAAGGAATTCTAGGCGCTCGTGCAACAGCGACAGGTAGTCGAAATTGTCGCCGAAGACTCCCGTCGCGCGCGCGATCATGCTGGCCTGTTGGCCAATAGGAATTCCAGGCCTGATATCCTCGCGCTCGCGGTTGGCCACGAAACCCATCGCCTCAACCGGCCCGGCTGCGGTGTCGAGCTCGAGCCAGACGGGACGATAGACAGGAACAAGCATTTCACGCCGGAACAGGACAAACGTCTCATGCTCAAGCTTCTCTTGCGGAATACGAAAGGCGAGTCCTTCACACCTGCCGCCTTCGTCGATTGCCAGCATCAATCCGGGCTCTTCCCTAGACCCTCGACCTCCGTCATCCCACAGGCAAAAGCTGCGTTCGTAACCTTGGCAATTGGCATGGCGGACCTCGTCGAACTCGACAGACGGATCCCACATCAGCGAACCGTAGGCGAAGACCCAGAGGTCGCGGTCGCGGCGGCCCTCCAGCCTACGGCGCCGGTCGGCGTCGCGCTCTTCGCAGGGAGTGCGCCAATCCGGAGGGAATCCGGCTTCGGCTGCATGGGCGTCGATAACGCTGAGGTCCAGTTCACGGAAGAACGACTTCTGCCGCCGGTTTGATCTTCCCGCGCAGCTCGGGGTGATGATGGAACGCATCGCGATCAGTCAAGAATTCACTCCGGCTGGGTGCCCGAAGGCATGAAGATAGGGATCTTGTGTCAGTCTCCGGGCCGACCAGCCAGAAGTCAATGACTGCGCCGGACTCGGACCGGGTTTCTGATTGGGACGAAAGCTGGCGCGCTCCCACCCACGCATCTGCTATGCTGTGGCGTCAGCGATGGAGGGAGACATGTTTCGCATCACAGGTCTGGGAGGCGTGTTCTTTCGGGCCAGGGACCCCGAGGCCCTGACCGAATGGTACGCCCGCCACCTCGGGGTGGAGAGCAATCCGGTCTGGGCACAGGAGGCCGGTCCGACCGTCTTCGCGCCGTTTCCGGCAGACACCGACTATTTCGACAGGGAGGGGCAGCAATTCATGCTCAACTTCCGCGTCGACGACCTCGATGCGGCCATTGCTGCCCTGCAATCGGAGGGAATCGACGTCCTCACGCGGGACGAGTGGAACTCGGAGGCGGGACGGTTCGCCCGGATCCATGACCCCGAGGGCAATCCGGTCGAGTTGTGGGAACCTCCGCGATCGGCGGGTTGACCCTGGGCGGGATCGGCGCCGTGGATTTTCCGAAAAAAGGGCGCCGCGCCCTACCCCTTCCGGCGCGTCCAGCCCCAGAGGCAGATCAGTTCCATCGCCACATGCGCGCCCGCCACGGCCGTCGCCCCTGTGGTGTCATAGGGCGGCGAGACCTCGACGACATCGCCGCCGACAAGGTTGATCCCCGCAAGATCGCGCAGGATCGCCGCCGCCTGCCACGAGGCGAGCCCGCCCCAGACCGGGGTGCCCGTACCCGGCGCGAAGGCCGGATCGAGGCAGTCGATGTCGAAGCTCACGTAGCAGGGCCGGTCGCCGACGCGAGCCTTGACCTGCTCGACCACCCAGCCCACGCCCTTCTCATGCACCGTCCGCGCATCGATGAACTCGACCCCGCAGTAATCCTCGCACTCGGTCCGGATGCCGACCTGGATGCTTGACGCGGCGTCGACCACGCCGGTCTTCACCGCCTTGTAGGTCATGGTGCCATGGTCGATGCGCGAAAGGTCGTCGTCCGGCCAGAGGTCGGAATGCGCATCGAACTGGATCAGCGATATCGGTCCGTACTTCTCGGCATAGGCCTTGAGGATCGGGAAGGTGATGTAGTGATCGCCGCCCAGCGTGATGCTTCCCGCCCCGGCGGCGAGGATGCCGCGGATATGCTCGGTCACGCGGTCGGGTGTGTCCGCGACCTTGGCATAGTCGAAGGCCACGTCGCCGTAGTCGACGATGGCGAACTCGCTGAGCGGATCGAAACCCCAGCCGTAGGGTGGATCATAGGGCTGAAGGCTCGACGCCTCGCGGATCGCGCGGGGGCCGAAGCGCGTGCCGGGCCGGTGCGTCACCGCCTGATCGAAAGGCACGCCGGTCACGGCAAGGTCGACGCCGCTCAGATCCTTGGTGTAGCGCCGACGCAGGAAGGACGTGGCACCGCCGAAGGCGTTTTCGAAGGCAGGCCCGCGCAGGTCGTCCCGGGTGAATGCCACATCGACCTGATTTTTTGCATCTTCAAGTGACATTGATATACCTTTTCATTGCCTTGTCTGATGAACTTCATTCGCGGATCGGCTGCGCCCGTTCGACCAGCCTGGCGAAGAAGGACGCGCCGATGGGCGCGATCTCGTCGTTGAAGTCGTATGCCGGGTGATGACAGGACGGCCCGTCGCCCTGCCCGATGAAAAGATAGGACCCCGGCCGCGCCTGCAGCATGTAGGCGAAATCCTCGGCCCCCATCCGGGCGGGCAGGTCGTCGCTCACGTTCTCGGGGCCGACGACCTCGCGCGCGACCGCAGCGGCGAAGGCGGTTTCCTCGGCATGGGTCACCGTCGCGGGATAGTCGCGACGGTAGTCCAGCGCCACCTCGACCCCGAAGGCCGAGGCGATCCCGCCTGCAACCTCGCGCATCCGCGTCTCGCAGAGATCACGCATGGATTCGGAAAAACTGCGCACCGTGCCGCCGACCATCGCGGTGCCGGGGATCACGTTCTTCGCGGTCCCGGCATGGATCTGCGTGACCGACACGACAAGCGGTTCCGTCGGCGGCCGGTTGCGCGAAACAAGGGTGTCCAGCGCCTGCGCCAGCGCCAGGGCCGCGGGGATCGGGTCGATCGCCTTGTGCGGATGGGCTGCATGACCGCCCTTGCCCCGCAGATCGAACACAAACTCGTCGACCGCCGCCATGAGCGGACCCGGCCGCGTCCCGATCCGGCCCACGGGCATGTCGGGCGAGTTGTGCATGCCATAGACCTGCCCGATTCCGAAACGGTCCATGATGCCCTCGCGCACCATGACCCCGCCGCCGCCGCCGTCCTCTTCGGCGGGCTGGAAGATCAGCGCCACCCGCCCCCGGAAATTCCGCGTCTCGGCCAGGTAGCGCGCGGCCCCCAGAAGCATCGTGGTGTGCCCGTCATGGCCGCAGGCGTGCATCTTGCCGGGCACCTCGCTGGCCCAGGCCGCGCCGGTTTCCTCGGTGATGGGCAGCGCGTCCATGTCGGCGCGCAGACCGATCGTCGGCCCGTCGCCCTGCCCGTTCACGATGGCGACGATGCCCGTCTTGGCGATGCCTTCGTGGATCTCGTCCACGCCGAAGTCGCGCAGCCGCTCGGCGACATAGGCGGCCGTCTTGTAGCAATCGAAGGACAGCTCCGGATTGCGGTGCATCCAGCGCCGCCATTCGGTCATCTCCCCGGCATATCCGGCGATGCGATTGATCACTGGCATGGGCGTTCCTCGGCAAGGCCCGTACGGCCCGCGCACCGTCGCAAAGACGCGGGCGCCCCGCAATGGGCAAACCGCGTCAGCCGATCTTCACGCCTTCCCGCACAAGCGCGTCTGTGACGTCGCGGATCCCGGCCTCGAGCGTGTCGACGATGAAATCCACGTCGCTTTCCGTCACGATCAGCGGCGGCGACATGACGTTGTTGTGCTCCATCGGGCGCACCATCAGCCCCTTCGCCTCGCAGACATCCGAGATCCGCTTTCCGATGTCGATGCCTGGCGCGAAATGGCGCATCGTCGCCTTGTCGGCCACGCTTTCCACGCAGGCGATCAGTGCCTGACCGCGGGTTTCGCCGACCGTGGGCAGGCGGCGCAGCCCGTGCAGGCGCGACTGGAAATAGGCCCCGACGCGGGCGGCATTGTCCAGAAGGTCCTCGCGCTCGAGGATCTCGATGTTCTTGAGTGCCGCGGCACAGGCCACCGGATGGCCCGAATAGGTGAAGCCATGGGTGAACCAGCGCTCGTCATCCTGCGCCATCGCCTCCCATATGCGGTCGGAAAAGATCATCGCGCCAATGGGTTGGTAGCCAGAGCTCAGGCCCTTTGCGCAGCAGATCACGTCGGGGATGATGCCGTATTCGTCCTGGCTTGCGAACCAGTGGCCCAGACGCCCGAAGCCCGTCACGACCTCGTCGGCCACGAACAGGATACCGTGGCGCTGGCACACCTCCCACATCCGGCGCAGATAGCCCTTCGGCGGCACGATCACCCCGCCCGAGGCCTGGATCGGCTCGGCGAAGAAGGCCGCGATCTTCTCGGGACCCACTTCGGCGATCTTCGCCTCGAACTCGGCCACGTATTTCTCGGTCGCGGCATCCTCGTCCGCCTCACCGGTTTCAGGCCGGAAGACATAGGGCGCGCTGATATGGTGGATCGTGCCGGTGATATAGGTGAACTCGGGTCGCTGATCGCCCTTGCGCTTGCCGATCGAAATCGCCGCATGGGTCGAGCCGTGATAGCCGTCCTCCCGGGCGATCACATGGGTGCGCCCCTCGAATCCCATCGCGGCCTGTGCGAACTGCACAAGCCGATAGGCGCTGTCGATCGCGGTCGAACCGCCGGTCGTGAACATCACGCGGTTCAGGTCACCCGGGGCCAGTTCCGCGAGCGTCGCCGCCAGTCGTGCGGTGGGCGGATTCGTCAGGTCGACGAAGGTGTTCGAAAAGGCCAGCGTCCGGACCTGCTCGGCGATGGCGTCGGCCATCTCTTCGCGGCCCAGGCCGATGTTTGTGCACCAGAGCCCGCCCACGGCGTCGAAATACTGGCGCCCCTCGGAATCCCAGAGGTGACACCCCTCGCCCCGCGTGATGACGGTCGCGCCGTCGCGGTCGAAGCTGTCGAAGTGGGTCCAGGGATGAAGGACATGCGCCCGATCGAGATCGGCGAGAAGGTTGTGATGAATATGGGTCATGCCCCTTAGAACCCCGCCGCCTCAGCGCGGTCAAGAGAGCATGAGGTGGACTTGGCGTCACACCTGCCCGATAACCCCGCCATGAGCGACCACCCCCTGCCACCCTTTGCGTCAGACGCCCTTGTCCATGACCCCGATGGCGGGATGCCCCGGCTTCTCGAGATCATGCGCCGCCTGCGCGACCCGGCCGCTGGCTGCCCCTGGGACATCGAACAGGATTTCGCCACCATCGCCCCCTACACGATCGAGGAAGCCTACGAGGTGGCCGACGCCATCGACCGGCAGGCCTGGGGCGAGTTGCGGGGCGAGCTGGGCGATCTGCTGTTCCAGGCGGTCTATCACGCGCAGATGGCCGACGAGGCGGGGCATTTCGACTTCGACGCGGTGGTGCGCGACATCGCCGACAAGATGGTGGCCCGCCACCCCCATGTCTTCGGCGACGAAAGCCGCGACAAGTCTGCCGAACAGCAGACCCGCGACTGGGAGGCGCAGAAGGCCCGCGAACGCACCGCCCGCGCGAAGGGCGGCGTGCTGGACGACGTGGCCCTGGGCCTGCCCGCCCTTCTGCGCGCGCTCAAGCTGCAAAAGCGCGCGGCGCGGGTCGGCTTTGACTGGCCCTCGACGGATGAGGTGCTGGCAAAGATCATCGAGGAAGCCCAGGAACTGGTCGAGGCGAAGGACAGCGGCGACCACGCCGCGCTGGCCGAGGAGATGGGCGATCTGCTGTTCGTCATGGCGAACCTCGCCCGCCATCTCGACATCGACCCCGAGGAGGCCCTGCGCGCCACCAATGCCAAGTTCACCCGGCGGTTCCGCTTCATCGAGGCCGAGCTGGCCAAGCGCGGCAAGACACCGGGCGACTCCGACCTGGCCGAGATGGACGGGCTCTGGAACGCGGCCAAGGCGGCCGAGAAGGGCTGAGGCCGGGCGCAAATGCGAACCAGCATCGATGCCGAGCGGGATGCCCGCACCACGCTTCTGGCCACCGCGATCGTCGTCGCGACCGGCGTGCTCTGGGGCTTTTACTGGCTGCCGGTCCGTGCGCTGACCGGGATGGGGCTGCCCGGCGCATGGGGAACGGTCGCGATCACGCTTGCGGCGGCATTGATCCTGTCACCCGTCGCGCTTGCCCGGTGGCGGCGCCTGCGCAGCGCGGACCCGGTTGCCCTTGTCGCGGTCGCCCTTGGCGGGGTGGCCTTCGCTCTCTACTCGGTCGGCTTTGTCTATGGCCGAGTGGCGATCATCATCCTGCTCTACTTTCTGACGCCGGTCTGGAGCACGCTGATCGGCCGCTACGTGATGGGATGGCACACGCCGCGCCTGCGGCTTCTGGCGATCGCGGTCGGGCTTGCAGGCCTCGCGACGATGCTGGGTGCGGGCGGCGAGGCGCCGCTTCCGCAGGGCACAGGTGAATGGATGGGTCTGATCGCGGGCGTTCTCTGGTCGGTCTCGACCACGGGCATCCGCGCGAAATCGGACCTTGGGCCACCCGAGGCCGCGTTCGTCTTTGCCGTGGGTGCGACCGCCGCGGCCCTGGCGCTCGCGCCGTTTCTCGAAAACCGGCCGGACAGCCTTGCCGCCTGGCGCGAGGGTCGCGTCATTGCCGTGGCACTGGCCACCGGAACACTCTGGTGGGTCCTGTCGGTCGCCGGCCTGATGTGGGCGGCGGTCCGGCTGGAACCGGCGAGGGTCGGCATCCTGCTGATGATCGAGGTGCTGGTGGGCGCTGCATCGGCGGCGATACTGGCCGGAGAGCACCTTTCCCCGATCGAGATCCTGGGCGGCGCTCTCGTGCTTGGTGCCGGCCTGATCGAAGTCTGGCCGGAGCGCCGGCCCCGCCCGGCCCCGGGCCGCTGATGGCGCACCCGACGGAAGGCGCTGCCTAGTTCGCGCGCATCAACCGCTCGGCCTTGGCCGCGAGCACCTGCTGCTGCGGTTTCCAGCGATACTTGTCCTTGCGCGTGCTCGCCCAGACCAGATCGCCCCCCGTCCGCCAGGGATCGAGGACAAGGCCGTCGTACATAGTATCGCCCTTGCGGCTGATGATCGCGGTGCTGTGGTCGATCCGGAAGGCAACGTCGGCATTGGCGATCGCGCGATGCATCTCCAGCGTGGAGAAGTTCTCGGCCGCAAGGCGATTCTCGATGTCCTCGGCCCAGTGCCAGCACAGGCCGCGCGGCCTGAGGCCCGCATTGACCTTCATGTTGTGGATCAGCGGCGGATCGGTGATCCGGTATTGCTGCACAAGGACGTCGGTATAGTCGAAGGCGATGCGGGCCGCGCGCGCTGCCTCCTCGGGATCGACACCCGGCCCCAGCGCCAGGATCGCCTGTTCAAGCGCCGCGACCTCGGCCTCGCGCCCGATGGCCGCAGGCTCGCCCAGCGTCGAGGGGACAGTGACATCGCGCCGGTCGGCGGGCTGGCCGGGGACCGCGCCGCTGCCAGGCGTGGTGGCCGCGCAGCCGCCCAGCAGGATCGCCACAAGCGGTGCGGCGCAGGCGATGGTCCGGAATCGTGTCACGTCGTGCGGCCCCGAAGCTCAGGTTGAACGCTTCGGTGCTACCCGGTCGCGGACAGCCTGTCGAGAGGGCGGGCCGCAAAGCTGGCCTCAACCCATGGCCAATCCGCATCTGACGCCCAACGGAGGCCGGCAATCACACCGGCGCGATGGGCGCCAAAGGGCCGGTGAATCCGCTTGAACGCGTCTGCGCCCCATGCGAGGCCATGCGCGATGGAACGCCGCAAGATCATCATCGACACCGATCCCGGACAGGACGACGCCGTCGCGATCCTTCTGGCACTGGCCAGCCCCGACGAGATCGAGGTGCTGGGCATCACCGCCGTCGCCGGCAACGTGCCGCTGGCGCTGACCCAGCGCAATGCGCGCATCGTGTGCGAACTGGCCGGCCGGCCCGATGTGCCGGTCTTCGCCGGGTGCGACCGGCCCCTCGAGCGCCCGCTTGTCACCGCCGAGCATGTGCACGGCAAGACCGGCCTCGACGGGACCGAGATCGTCGAACCGACGATGCCGCTTCAGTCGCTGCATGCCGTCGAGTTCATCATTCACACCCTGCGCCGCGAAGCACCGGGAACAGTCACGCTTTGCCCGCTGGGGCCGCTGACAAACATCGCACGCGCCTTCCGCGAAGCGCCCGACATCGTGTCGCGCGTGCAGCAGATCGTCCTGATGGGCGGGGCCTATTTCGAGGTCGGCAACATCACCCCCGCCGCCGAGTTCAACATCTACGTCGACCCAGAAGCCGCTGAAATCGTGTTCGGATCGGGCTGCGACACTGTCGTGATGCCGCTTGACGTCACGCACAAGGCGCTGACGACCGAACCGCACATCGCGGGCTTTCGCGCCATGGGGACGAGGGTGGGCGACACGGTCGCGGCCTGGACCGACTTCTTCGAGCGCTTCGACATGGAGAAATACGGCTCGAAAGGTGCACCTCTGCACGACCCCTGCGTGATCGCCTACCTGATCCGGCCCGACCTGTTCTCGGGCCGGCACATCAATGTCGAGATCGAAACGCAGTCGGACCTGACGCGGGGGATGACCGTCGCCGACTGGTGGCGCGTGACCGACCGACCTGCCAACGCCACCTTCATGGGCGATATCGACGCCGAAGGCTTTTTCGCACTCCTGACCGAACGGATCGCTCGGCTATGACCCCTCGCACCCTGCGTATCGCCGCGGCGATGGGCGTCCTCTTGCCGGCCCTCCTGAGCGGCGCCACGGCGGTGGCCCAGACCCTGTCGGACGCCTGGGAGGTGATCGGCACCGTCGAGGCGGTGATCGGCGACACCCCGGCAAGCATGGTCTCGGCCCGTCGCCTCGACACCGGGGAAGCCACGGTGATGCGCCGGACCGAGAAGGACGGAGAGGTCATCAGCATCGGCGCCATGACCGTCGATGACCAGGGCGAACCCGGTCTTCCGATCCTCAGCCTGAAGCTCGGCCCGTTCACCGCCGCGCTGCCCGAGACCGTCACCATCGACCTGCGCGATGCCGAAGGGGTGATGATGGCGAACGAACACAGCGAAACCGACGCGGTGCTCACCGACATCAGCCTGTCGGCGGACGGCATACTCAGCTTCGGCTTCGAGGCCGAGTTGATGGTGATGGCGCCCACCCCCGACGGCGGCTACACCCCGCTGGCCGGAGCGGTGGGCCAGCAGATCACTGGCCGGTTCGAGGGGCCGCTGCCGCCCGCCGAGACCCCGGTCGACGAGACACCGGCCGCCGAAACCCCGCCCGCCGGGACACCCTCCAAGGAGATGCAGCCCGCATCCCCGCCGGACGAATGACCGCCCATCTTCACCTTGCCGGGCCCGACGACATCGACCGGCTTCTGCCCATGGTCGCGGCCTACCACGCCTTCGAGCGCATCGACACGACGGCGGATCACCGCCGTGCCGCCCTGTCGCCGCTTCTGGCCGGAAGCCCGCATGGCGCGGTCTGGTTCATCGGTCCGCGCCGCGCCCCGGTGGGCTATGTGGTCGTGACCTTCGGCTGGTCGGTCGAATTCGGCGGCCTCGACGGGTTCATCGACGAGCTCTTCATCCGCGAGGCCGTACGCGGCCGCGGCATGGGGTCGGAGGCTCTGCGCGCGCTGATCGCGACGCTGGAGGGCAGCGGCCTGCGCGCGCTGCATCTCGAGGTGGATGAGGACAACGCCGTCGCCCACCGTTTCTACGCCCGGCTCGGGTTCAGCCCGCGCGACCGCTACCACCTGATGTCCTGGGTCGCCCAAGGCGCGGGTTGAGACTGGACGTGGCCCAATCGCGGCCCCACCTATGGGTCCAGACGGAGGCCCCATGACGATCCACATTCCCTTCGACAACAGCTACGCGCGGCTGCCCGACCGTTTCTACACGCGGCTTGCGCCGACGCCGGTGCGCGCGCCCGCGCTGATCCGTGTGAACGATGCGCTGGCCCGCGATCTGGGCATCGACCCCGCCGCGCTGGCCGCGCCGGAGGGCGTGGCGGTGCTGGCCGGGAACGCCGTGCCGCCCGGCGCCGATCCGCTGGCGCAGGCCTATGCCGGGCACCAGTTCGGCGGCTGGTCGCCGCAGCTTGGCGACGGCCGCGCGATCCTGCTGGGCGAGGTCGTGGGCCGCGACGGCCTCCGCCGCGACATCCAGCTCAAGGGCGCGGGGCGCACGCCCTACAGCCGCATGGGCGACGGGCGCGCGTGGCTTGGCCCTGTCTTGCGGGAATACATCGTCTCCGAGGCGATGCACGCGCTTGGCATCCCCACCACCCGCGCTTTGGCCGCCGTGACCACGGGCGAGATCGTGCTGCGCGAACGCCCGCTGCCCGGCGCGGTTCTGGCCCGCGTGGCGCAAAGCCACATCCGTGTCGGCACCTTCCAGTTCTTCGCCTCGCGCCAGGACGAGGAGGGTTTGCGCACGCTGACCGCTCACGTCATCGCACGCCACTACCCTCAGGCCGAAACCCCGCTCGACCTGCTGAACGCCGTCATCGCGCGGCAGGCGCGGCTTGTGGCGCAATGGATGGGCGTGGGCTTCATCCACGGGGTGATGAACACCGACAACACGGCGATCTCGGGCGAGACCATCGACTACGGCCCCTGCGCCTTCATGGACAGCTACCACCCCGAGACGGTTTATTCCTCGATCGACCACCACGGTCGGTACGCCTACAACAACCAGCCCGACATCCTGGTCTGGAACCTCGCGCAGTTCGCCACCTGCCTGCTGCCGCTGATGGCGGGCGACCGAAACGCGGCGATCGAGGCCGCGACCGCCGCCGTCCACGACTTCGCGCCGCAGTTCCAGTCGGCGTGGACGGAGGTGTTCCGCGCCAAGCTCGGCCTGACCACCGCCGACGAGGACGACGCGCAACTTGCCCACGCCCTCCTCGATGCCATGGCCGCCGGCCGCGCCGACTTCACCAACGCTTTCCGCGGCCTTGGCGACGGCAGCGCGGCGGCGGCTTTCGCCGACCCGGCCCCCTATTACGACTGGCACGCGCGCTGGGTCGCCCGTCTCGACCGCGAGGGGGCGACGCCCGAAGACCGCGCCGCTACCCTCAAGGCCGCGAACCCCGCCTTCATCCCCCGCAACCACCGTGTGGAAGAGGCGATCGCCGCGGCGCTGTCCGGGGATCACGCGCCCTTCGAGCGGCTTCTGACGGTGCTGGCCCGGCCGTTCGACGACCAGCCCGATCAGGCGGATCTCACCGCCCCGCCAACCCGCGACGAGGAAGTCACTCAGACGTTCTGCGGCACCTGAGCCTGGGACCGATCGACCGGCCGGGCCTTTGCCGGCCGGTTGATCAGCACCAGCCCCACCGAGACCAGCGCCAGCGCACCGGCCAGCGACCACCCCACCTCTTCACCAAGGATCAGCCAGCCGAAGGAAAAGCCGAAGATCGGCGCGAGAAAGCTGAAGGACGCCACCCCCGCCGCCGGATAGATCGACAAAAGCCAGAACCAGAAGACGAAACCGAAGGACACCATCACGACGATCTGGAACCCCAGCCCCCAGAGGTGGATCGGCGCGAGATCACGGATGAAGGGGCCGAAGGCCAGCGACAGCGCCAGCAGGATCGGCCCCGAGACCGACACCTGCCAGAACATCTGCATGTCGGGTGACAGCTCGCGCAGCCGCGTGCCCCGCGCGGCCAGCACGATCGACGCCCATCCCAGCGCCGCCCCCAGCGCGCAGAGATCGCCCGCAAGCGACGCCTCGCCGCCCGCCGGCCGGTCGAGAATCGCCCAGGCCACGCCCGAGAACGCTACCGCCAGCCCCAGCGCCTTGCCCGGCGTGATGCGTTCGCCCGGCAAGAGCAGATGCGCCCCCAGCGCCAGCCAGACCGGCATCGAGTAGAAGATCACGCTGGTCCGCGTGACCGTGGTCAGGTCGAGCGCGAGAAAGAGAAAGACGAACTCGGTGGCGAAGATCACCCCGGCCAGCACCCCGGCAGGCGCCGTTCCCGGCGCGATCCGCGGCCGCCGTCCGCGCACCGACATCCAGAGCCAGAGGCAGGCAGTCGCCCCGAACGAGCGCAATGCCGCGAAGAACACGGGCTGCAACCCTTCGTTCACCACCTTGATGACGACCTGGTTGAAGCCCAGAAGAGCCGCGAACCCCACAAGCATCACCGCGCCCGCGGCATCCATCTCTCGGCGTTCCGGCATCGTCGCCTCTCCTTCGTCTTCCCCCGTGACGGTCCCGCCCGCTGCTGTCAAGAAGCCCGCCCCAAGCTTGCCGCGCGCTCTTCTCTTTCGAAAACACTCGGGGGAACGGGCCACCTGCGGCCCGGCGGGCAGAGCCCCCTGACCCGTCCCCAAGCCACGCAGGCCCCTTGCCCCTTCCCCTCGCGCGTGCTGCGCGGTAATCCAAGCGCATGACCAGCGCACTCGACCGTATCAAGGCCTACAAGCTCGACGAGATCGCCGCCGCCAAGACCGCGCGGCCGCTCTCGCAGGTCGAGTCCGCGGCCCGCTCCGCCCCGCCCGTCCGCGGCTTCGCCCGCGCGCTCGAGACCGCGTCGCAATCGGGCTACGGCCTCATCGCCGAGGTGAAGAAGGCCAGCCCCTCGAAGGGCCTGATCCGCGCCGACTTCGACCCCGCTGCCATCGCCGCCGCCTATCAGGCCGGGGGGGCCGCCTGTCTGTCGGTGCTGACCGACACCCCGTCCTTCCAGGGCGCGCCCGAATTTCTGGGCCAGGCCCGCGCGGCGACCAGCCTGCCGGTGCTGCGCAAGGATTTCATGTACGACACCTACCAGGTGGCCGAAGCCCGCGCCTGGGGGGCCGACTGCATCCTGATCATCCTGGCCTCGGTCGACGACGCGCTGGCCGCCGAGCTTGAGGCCGCCGCGCGGCACTGGCGCATGGATGTCCTTGTCGAGGTCCATGACGAATCCGAACTCGAGCGCGCGGCGCGGCTGTCCTCGCCGCTGCTGGGCATCAACAATCGTGACCTGCGCACCTTCGAGACCGATGTCGGCACGACCCGGCGCCTCGCGCGCCGTGCGCCTCTCGACAAGGCCCTGATCTCCGAATCCGGCCTATCGACCCCCGAGGACCTGGCCGATCTTGCGCGCTTCGGCGTGCGGCGGTTCCTGATCGGCGAAAGTCTGATGCGCCAGCCCGATGTCGAGGCGGCAACCCGCACTCTTCTGGCCCGGCCCTACGTTCCGCTGCGGGGCGAATGATGCCGAAGCTCACGCATTTCGACGCGGGCGGCGCGGCCCATATGGTCGATGTCTCGGGAAAGGCCGACACGGCGCGCGAAGCCGTGGCCGAGGGCTTCGTCCGGATGCCCGCGGCTACGCTGGACCTCATCACCGGGGCTGCGGCCGAGAAGGGCGACGTCATCGGCGTGGCCCGCCTTGCGGGGATCATGGGCGCCAAGAAGACGGCCGAGCTGATCCCGCTCTGCCACCCGCTGGCGCTCGCGAAGGTCGCCGTGGACATCGCCCCCGACCCTGCCCTGCCCGGCCTGCGCGTCACCGCCACCGTGCGCACGACTGGCCCGACCGGCGTCGAGATGGAGGCGCTGACCGCCGTGTCGACCGCCTGCCTGACCGTCTACGACATGGTGAAATCGGCGGGCAAGGGCATGGAGATCGGCGGCATCCGCCTTCTGCGCAAGACAGGCGGCAAATCCGGCATCTACGAGGCTGACTCCGAGAACGGCGCGGAAAGCGGCCCCGGGGGCAGCAAGTGATTTCCGTCGACGAGGCGCTGGCGCAGGTCTTCGCGCTCGCTCCGGCGCCGACTCCTGAAACCGTCCCGCTGCGGGCCGCCGCGCATCGTGTGCTGCTAGGCGACGCGCGCGCCGGGCGCGACCAGCCTCCCTTCGCCGCCTCGGCGATGGACGGTTATGCCATCGCCGCCGAAACCGCCGTTCCGGGCGCGTCTTTCCGCGTGATCGGCACCGCCGCCGCCGGGGCGGGCCACTCCGGGCGGGTCGGCGCGGGAGAGGCCGTGCGCATCTTCACCGGCGCCCCGGTGCCCGAGGGCGCAACGCGGGTCGTCATTCAGGAGAGATGTCACGGCCACGGACGGCCAGATCACCCTGGGACCAGATGCGGGCGGCCAGACCAACATCCGCCCCGCCGGGGCCGACTTCCGCGCCGGCGACACGCTGCCCGGTCCGCGCCGGCTGCGCGCCGTGGACCTGGCGCGCCTCGCCGCGATGAACCTCGGCGAGGTGACGGTCGCGCGCCGCCCCGAGGTGGCGCTGATCGCCACCGGCGACGAACTGGTGATGCCCGGCGAGGTGCCGCGCGACGACCAGATCGTCGCGTCGAACGCCTTTGCCCTGGCCGCCATGGTCGAGGATGCGGGCGGCATCGCGCGCATGCTGCCCATCGCCCGCGACACCGAGTGGTCCCTGCGCGCGGCGTTCCGCGCCGCCGAGGGCGCCGACGTTGTCGTCACGATCGGCGGCGCGTCGGTCGGGGACCACGACCTCGTGGGGCCGGTGGCGCAGGAGCTTGGCCTGGCACTTGCCTTCCACCGGATCGCCATGCGCCCCGGCAAGCCGCTCATGGCCGGGCGGATGGGGTCAGCGGTCATGCTGGGCCTGCCGGGCAACCCGGTCTCGGCCATCGTCTGTGCGCGGCTATTCGTTCTGCCGCTGCTCGAGGCGATGCAGGGGTTGCCCGCCCGGCCGGCCCCGCGCCGCCAGGCCCGCCTGACCGCCCCGCTGGCCCCGAACGGTCCGCGTGAACACTACATGCGCGCCACTGTCGACGACACCGGCATTCGCGCCTTCGACCGTCAGGACAGCTCGCTCCTGTCGGTGCTGTCCGAGGCGAACGCGCTACTGGTGCGCCCCATCGGCGACGGCCCGCGCGCCGCGGGTGAGGTCGTGGACTATCTGCCCCTTTGAACGTAAAAGTTGACACAAAACGGGAACGCGCGTAGAACATCCCCCGAACGCCCGTAACGACAACAGGGCGCCCTTTGGCGGAGGCTTCGGCAGTGTTGACGCGCAAGCAACTGGAACTTCTCGATTTCATCAACAAGCGGGTCGCGCGCGACGGTGTGCCCCCGTCGTTCGACGAGATGAAGGATGCGCTTGACCTGCGGTCGAAGTCCGGCATCCACCGTCTGATCACCGCACTGGAAGAACGCGGCTTCGTCCGCCGCCTGCCGCACCGCGCCCGCGCGCTGGAAATCGTCAAGCTGCCCGAGGCGCTCGAGTCCGGCTCCGCGACCGGCTTCAGACCAAGGGTGATCGAGGGCGACCGACCCTCCGCCCCGCCGCCGCCTGCCGCAGTCTCGGTCGAGGTGCACGCGATCGAGGTACCGGTCATGGGCCGCATCGCCGCCGGTGTCCCGATCGAGGCGATTTCGGAAGTCAGCCACAACGTCGCCGTGCCCGGCCAGATGCTGTCGGGCAAGGGCCATCACTACGCGCTCGAGGTGAAGGGCGATTCGATGATCGACGCCGGCATCAACGATGGCGACATCGTCGTGGTGCTGGAAACCGCGACCGCCCACAACGGCGACATCGTCGTGGCGCTGGTCGAGGACCAGGAAGCCACGCTCAAGCGGTTCCGCCAGAACGGCAGCATGATCGCGCTCGAAGCCGCGAACCCGGCCTATGAAACGCGGGTCTACCGCGACGATCAGGTCAAGGTGCAGGGCCGGCTCGTGGGTCTCATCCGCAGCTATTGAAGGCTGTTGACGCCTAGTTCCGGGAGGCCTGAAGCGCCGCGTTCCAGCGCCGACGCCCGGTGCTGTCTGCCACGCTGACCAGCCGCAGACCCTCTGCGTCCGCATGGACCGCCACCGCGCCGGTTTTGGCCAGCGTGTCGCGGTCGATGACCCTGCACCCGCCGACCCGCGTCCGAACCCTCCGCACGGCCCGCAAGGATAACAAGATCGGCCCCGGCGCAGGCCTCGGCCAGGCGATCGGTTGCACCGCGCCCGGTCAGATGCACCGCCCGCACCTCGGCAAGCCGGAAGGTGACCTGGCCCCGATCCCCGCCGAATCCCGCGCGCGCGGCGGCGGCCTCCTGATCGGCGCCGTCCCCGTCGTTCTCGAGCCAGGACGACGCCGCGAACCCGTCGCCGCGCGCCTTGGAGACTGCCCGCCCCTCCTCGGTCAGCAGGCCCACCAGCCCGCCGGTGTCCGCGATCAGAAGCGCTGGACGTTCGGTCATGGGCCAGAGCGCAAGCGCCAGCGCCGCAGGGGCAAGCCCCAAGGCCCGTGCCCGTCCCTGCCACAGGATCAGCCACAAGAGCCCCAGCACCAGCATCGGCAGGATCCAGGGCTGCGGGGTCACCACATGGCTGACCGCCCCCTCCCAGGACGCCACCCGCCTGGCGACGGCAAGGATCCACAGGATCGCGGGTTCCATGATCGCCAGCCCCAGCCAGGCCCCGCCGAACGGCGCCAGAAGCGCCGCCAGCACCGCGGCGGGGATGATCACCGTCCCCATCAGCGGGACCGAGACAAGGTTGGCGACAAGCCCGTAATGCGGCACCCGGTTGAAATGCGCCGCCGCGATGGGCGCCGTGGCCAGCCCGGCCACCGCCGACGAGATCACCACAGCCGCCACCGGCACCGCCCAGCGTGGCAGGCGCCGCCCTTCACCCGGCGCGCGTCGGTCGCGCAGCCAGCCGAAGACCGCGACCAGCGCCGTGGTGGCGGCGAAGGACATCTGGAACCCCGGCCCGGTCAGCGCCTCGGGCCGCAGCGCCAGCACGATCAGCGCGGCCAGCGCCACCGCGCGCAGCGTCAGCGCGCGCCGGTCGAGAAGCACGGCGACCAGCATCACCGCGACCATGATGAAGGCGCGCTCCGTCGCCACGTTCCCGCCCGAAAGCGCCAGATAGACCGCCCCGGCCGCCAGCGCGCCTATCGCGGCGATCTTCTTGGTCGGCCAGCGCAGCGCGACGCCCGGCACCAGCGCCATGCCATAGCGCAGGGCCGCGAAGACGAAGCCCGTCAGAAGCCCCATGTGCAGCCCCGAGATGGCCAGAAGATGCGCAAGGTTCGAGATCCGCAGATCCTCCATCACCGCCCCGTCGATGCCCGACCGGTCGCCCGTGGTGATCGCCGCGGCGAAGGCCCCCGCCTGCCCCGGCAGTGCGGCCTGAACGTAGCCCGAGATCGCCATGCGCAGCCGGAACACCGACAGGCCCGCGCGCCCCTCGTCGGCCGCGCGCAGGGCAAGGACGGGCGTGCGGGTATAGCCCACCGCCCCCAACCCCTGAAACCAGGCCTGCCGACGGAAGTCGAATCCGCCGGGCTCCACCGGTCCCTGCGGCGGCGACAGGTGTCCGGTCAGGATGACCGTCAGTCCGGGCTCGGGCGTGATCCAGCGCTGGTCGCCATGGAGCGACACCCGCACCCGGGCCGGCGTGCGCGCGGGCCGCACATCGCGCAGCACCACCCGGTCCAGCGTCAGCCGCACCGCGTCCGAGGCGGAGCGGTCCACGCCGACGATCCGCCCCTCGACCGGGCCATAGTAGCGGAAGGTCAGCACGGTCTCGGCCACAAGATGCGTGCGCACGCCGGCAGCGAGGAGACCGAGGACCAGCGCCAGCGGCGCGATGACAAGCGGCGCGGTCGCCCGGCTCACGGCTGTCAGGACCACCAACGCACCCGCTGCCAGGGTCAGGCCGCCCCAGACCGCCGCCGAGGGTTCGGACCCGAGCGCGAAGTAGATCCCGATGCCCGCCCCGAAGAACACCGGCAGCCACGGGAAGAGATGCCCGCGCTGGTCGTCGAACACCGCCGAAATCCTTGCGCCGGGCGCCACCCTTGTCCTCTCGTGACCGCTTGGATACACGAAGCGCAAGATGTCCGGCACATGGTTGCTGAAAGGTTAACTCCCGATGACGACGCGTCCCCCGGTCACCCGTTTCGCCCCCTCGCCCACGGGATACCTGCATATCGGCGGGGCCCGCACGGCGCTCTTCAACTGGCTATATGCGCGCGGGCGCGACGGCACCTTCCTTTTGCGGATCGAGGATACCGACCGGGCGCGCTCGACCCCCGAGGCGACGCAGGCGATCCTGGATGGGCTGACCTGGCTGGGACTCGACTGGGACGGCGACGCGGTCAGCCAGGCCGAACGCCATGGCCGCCACGCCGAGGTCGCGCGCCAGATGCTGGCCAGTGGTGCTGCCTACAAGTGCTTTTCGACCCAGGAAGAAATCGAGGCCTTCCGCGAGGCCGCCCGCGCCGAGGGCCGGTCGACCCTGTTCCGGTCGCCCTGGCGCGATGTGCCCGAGGCCGACCACCCCGATGCGCCCTATGCCATCCGCGTGAAGGCCCCGCGCGAGGGCGAGACGGTGATCGACGACGCGGTGCAGGGCCGCGTGACCATCCGCAACGATCAGCTTGACGACATGATCGTGCTGCGCTCGGACGGCACCCCGGTCTACATGCTGGCCGTCGTTGTCGACGACCACGACATGGGCGTGACCCATGTGATCCGGGGCGACGATCACCTCAACAACGCCGCACGCCAGATGCTCGTCTACAACGCGATGGGCTGGGAGGTGCCGGTCTGGGCGCATATCCCGCTGATCCACGGTGAGGACGGCAAGAAGCTCTCCAAGCGCCACGGCGCGCTGGGGGTCGAGGAATGGCGCGCCATGGGCTATCCGGCGGCCGCGCTGCGCAACTACCTTGCGCGCCTTGGCTGGGGCCACGGCGACGACGAGTTCTTCACCGATGAGCAGGCGCTGGCCTGGTTCGACATCACGGGCATCAAGAAGGCGCCCGCGCGGCTCGATCGCAAGAAGCTCGACAACCTGTCGTCCCAACACATCTCGGCGATGGATGACGCCACCCTTGTCTCCGAAATCGAGGGGTTCCTTGCTGCGACTGCACAATCGTCGCTTTCGCAACCGCAGAAAGACGGGCTCCTGCGGGCGATGTATTGCCTGAAGGACCGCGCAAAGACCTTCCACGACCTTCTCGCGAAGGCCCATTTCGTGCTGACCGAACGCCCCGTCGCGCCGGATGCCGAGGCAGAGGCGAAACTCGATTCGGTATCCCGTCGTATACTGATGGAATTGACGCCGCACCTGCAAAATGCTAGCTGGACGCGCGAGGCGCTCGAAGGCATTCTGACGCGTGAGGCCGAGGTGCGGGGACTGAAGTTCGGGGCGCTCGCCGCCCCCCTCAGGGCCGCACTTGCCGGCCGCGCTGCAACCCCGAGCGTCTATGACATGATGCTTGTGCTGGGACAGGACGAAACCGTCGCCCGCCTCGAGGATGCCGGCCGGGGCTGACCGGATCTGAATTGTGGCTTCGCCCGGGTCGGGCGTGTGGCCGACGATATACGCGGACCGCGCTGTCGCGGCCGCGCAAGACCGCCCGAAGAAGGACGAACACGATGCCCGATACCCAACAGACCCAGAAGACCGCGATGTTGTCCTTCAACGACAAGACGATCGAACTGCCGATCCTGTCGCCCACCGCGGGACCCGACGTGATCGACATCCGCAAGCTTTACGCCCAGGGCGATGTCTTCACCTACGATCCGGGCTTCACCTCGACCGCGTCCTGCGACTCGACCATCACCTTCATCGATGGCGACAAGGGCGAGCTTCTGCACCGCGGCTACCCGATCGACCAGCTGGCCGAGAAATCGCATTTCCTCGAGGTCTGCTACCTGCTGCTTTACGGCGAACTGCCCTCGGCCGACCAGCTCGAGGATTTCGAGGGCCGGGTCACCAAGCACACCATGCTGCACGAACAGATGCAGTATTTCTTCCGCGGGTTCCGCCGCGACGCGCATCCGATGGCCACGATGGTGGGTGTCGTCGGCGCCATGTCGGCCTTCTACCACGACTCGACCGATGTGCATGACCCCTGGCAGCGCGAGGTCGCCTCGATCCGCCTGATCGCCAAGATGCCGACGATCGCCGCCTGGGCCTACAAGTATTCGATCGGCCAGCCGTTCATCTATCCGCGCAACGACCTCGACTATGCGTCGAACTTCCTGAACATGTGCTTTGCCGTCCCGGCCGAGGACTTCGTGGTCAACCCGATCATCAGCCGCGCGATGGACAGGATCCTGACGCTCCATGCCGATCACGAGCAGAACGCCTCGACCTCGACGGTGCGGCTTGCGTCATCCTCGGGCGCCAACCCCTTCGCCTGCATCGCGGCCGGCATCGCCTGCCTCTGGGGCCCGGCGCATGGGGGCGCCAACCAGGCCTGCCTCGAGATGCTGCGCGAGATCGGCACGGTGGATCGCATCCCCGAATTCATCGCGCGCGCCAAGGACAAGAACGACCCGTTCCGCCTCATGGGCTTCGGTCACCGGGTCTACAAGAACTTCGACCCGCGCGCGAAGGTGATGAAACAGTCGGCCGACGAGGTTCTGGACCTGCTGGGGGTCGAGAACAACCCGACGCTTCAGGTCGCCAAGGAGCTTGAAAAGATCGCGCTGGAAGACCCCTATTTCCGCGACAAGAAGCTCTACCCGAACGTCGACTTCTACTCGGGCATCATCCTCGACGCGATCGGTTTCCCGACGTCGATGTTCACGCCGATCTTCGCGGTCGCACGAACCGTGGGCTGGATTTCCCAGTGGAAAGAGATGATCGCCGATCCGCAGATGAAGATCGGCCGGCCGCGTCAGCTTTATGTTGGTGCCACCCGGCGCGACTACGTCGACGTCGAGAACCGCTGACCCCGGCGCGGAACAGGACACCGGGGGCGGGCAACTGCCCCCGGGTCTTTCTCCCCAAGTCGCCAGAACGATGGCCAATTCGCCGATCTGGCAGTGGCACATTCACGTCCCGTTCAGGTCTCACCTTCATACCGGGCATGTGAGTTCGGGGAGAGTGTGGCCATGGTCATTGAAATCGTCATCGTCGGTTGGCTTGTCGGCGCGGTCAGCGTCACGGTCGCGCTTCTTTCCAGGGACCCCGGCATTCTCGGCGCCCTGGGCCTTTTCGTCACGACATCACTCGTGGGCAGCCTCGCCGCCTGCATGTCACTGACCTTGCGGTCCCGCTCCCCTGAACACGGCCCTTGCAGCGCCGCAGGCAGGGCCCCGGCCGACCGGCCCCTCAGCGCGGCACGGGGCGCGCAAGGCCCCGAGGTCGGAGGCGGCCCGGTGGTCGCTGTGCATGGCTTCTCGATGGCCGCCCGTGTTCCCGCCCGGATGCCGAAGCCGGGGTTCAGCGCCCTTCGTACACCGCCGCCCGCTTTTCGAGAAAGGCAATGACCCCCTCCTTGAAGTCGCGGGTCTGGCCGCAGGCCCCCTGCAGACGCGCTTCCAGCAGCAACTGTTCTTCGAGGTCGTTCTCGAAGGTCTTGCGTAGCGCCGTCTTGAGGTTCGCATACGCCTGCGTCGGCCCCGACGCGAGCTTGTCCGCCCGCGCCCGCCAATGCGCTTCGAATCCATCGTCGGGCACGCATTCCCAGATCATGCCCCAGTCACTGGCCTCGCGCGCCGTCACCGGTTCTGCGAAAAGCGCCGCCCCCATCGCCTTGGCGAAGCCCACCTGCCGCGGCAGCCAATAGGTGCCGCCGGCATCCGGGATCAGCCCGATCCGGGTGAAGGCCTGCAGGAAGACGGCGCTTTCGGTCGCGATCACCACGTCCGCGGCCAGCGCGAGGTTCGCCCCTGCCCCCGCCGCGGCACCGTTCACCGCCGCGATCGTCGGCACCGTGCAATCATAGATCGCCCGCAGCATCGGCATGTATTCGTCGCGCAGCGTCCGTTCGAGATCGGTCGTGGCCGCGGTGGCGCGGTCGCCAAGGTCCTGTCCCGAACAGAAGGCGCGCCCCTCGCCCGTCAGGACGATCACGCGCGCCGACCGCTCGGCATCACGCACCGCATGCAGGATCTCGGCCCGCATCTGGGTGTTGAGCGCGTTCATCACTTCGGGCCGGTTCAGCGTGATCACCGCCACCCCGTCCTGATGCCGCAGCCGAATGGTCTGATAGTTCATGTCCGGTCCTCGCCTTGCGCCTGACCGGGACAATAGTGAACCGTTCCGTTCAGGAAAGGGGAAACGGCGCGTCAGTCATTCATAATTTCGGCCAGCCGGGCCTTCTCGGCGTCGCTCAGGGCATCCGCCGTCAGGGGCCGCGCGTTCGCGCCGCCGCAGGTAGACCCCCGCGATCCCAAGACCCGCGACCAGCATCGCCGGCCCGGCGATCCACAGGATCAGGTTCGATCCCGTCGCGGTGGGCCGCAGCAGCACATACTCGCCATAGCGGTCGACGATGAAGTCGATCACCTCGGTGTTGCTGTCGCCCGCCACCAGCCGTTCGCGCACCAGAAGCCGCAGGTCACGGGCCAGATCGGCGTTCGATTCGTCGATGCTCTCGTTGCGGCAGACAAGACAGCGCAGCCCCGCAGAGAGCTCACGCGCCCTCTCTTCCAAGGCAGGGTCGTCGAGGATCTCGTCCGGTTGCACCGCAAGGGCCGGTGCGGCCAGCAGCATCAGGCAGAGCGCAAGGCGCTTCATTCCGCCGGCACCCCGACTGCGGGCGTCTGTTGCTTCCGCGTTCCGGCCGCGACCCGGTAGCGGCGGTCGGTCAGGCTCAGGACACCGCCCAGCGCCATGAAGATGCACCCAGCCCAGATCCAGTTCGCGAAGGGCTCGATATAGGTGCGCACGGCCCAGCCGCCGCCCTCCTGCGGGTCGCCGATCACGACGTAGAGGTCGCGGAAGATCCCGTTGTCGATCGCCGCCTCGGTCGTGGGCATCTGCGCCACGGGATAGAAGCGCTTTTCGGGGAACAGCGTCGCCACCGGGCCGCCCTCGCGCACCATCCGGATCTCGGCCATGGTCGAGATGTAGTTCGGACCCTGCACTTCGCGCACATCGGCCAGGGTGACCTGGTAGGCCCCGACCTGATAGGTGTCACCGATCTGGGCCACGCGAATATCCTCGATCTTCCAGGCCAGCATGATGGCGATCCCGATGAAGGTCACGCCCAGCCCCGCGTGCGAAACCGACTTGCCCCAGTCCGCCCGTGGCAACCGCCAGATGCGGCCAAGGCGCGAGATGACGTCCCCCCGGCCACCGCGGGTCCAGAGATCGACGCCCGCCCCGAGGACCAGCCAGACGCCGAGCGCGATGCCGACCGGCGCCAGCAGCGACCGTCCGGTCTGGAAGGTGAAGGCCAGAAGCCCGAGTGCCACGGCCAGCAGCATCGCCCCCCGGAGCGGCTTCACCGCCTTGGCGATCTTCGCCCGCTTCCAGGGGAGCATCGCGCCAATCGGCAGGATCATCGCCAGCACGACCATGAAGGGTGTGAACGCGGCGTCGAAGAACGGCGGGCCGACGCTCAGCTTGCGGTCCCAGATCATCTCGGCCACCAGCGGCCAGATCGTGCCGACGAAGACGACGAAACAGGCGACCGCCAGAAGGATGTTGTTGGCGACCAGCGCGCCCTCGCGGCTGACGACGGCAAAGACCCCCTTGGCCTCCATGGTCTGCGCGCGCGCAGCGAAAAGCGTCAGCGCCCCACCCATGAAGATCGCCGTGATCATCAGAAGATAGACCCCCCGCTCGGGGTCGTTGGCGAAGGCGTGCACGCTGGTCAGCACGCCCGAGCGCACGATGAACGCCCCGATCAGCGAGAAGCCGAAGGCAAGGATCGCCAGAAGGATCGTCCAGCTTTTCAGGGCCTCGCGCTTTTCCACCACGATGGCGGAGTGCAGGAGCGCGGCCGAGATCAGCCAGGGCATGAAGCTTGCATTCTCGACCGGGTCCCAGAACCAGAATCCGCCCCAACCCAGCTCGTAATAGGCCCACCAGGATCCCAGCGCGATCCCCACGGTCAGGTTCAGCCAGGCCAGCAGCGTCCAGGGCCGCACCCAGCGGCCCCAGGCGGCGTCCACCCGGCCTTCGATCAGGGCGGCCACGGCGAAGGAAAAGGCCATCGAAAGGCCCACGTAGCCGACGTAGAGGAAGGGCGGATGGAAGGCGAGGCCCGGATCCTGCAATAGCGGGTTCAGGTCCTGACCGTTCATCGGCGGCACTTCGAGGCGCAGGAAAGGGTTCGAGGTGAAGAGGATGAAGGCGATGAAGGCCACACCGATCGACGCCTGCACCGCCAGCACCCGGGCGCGCAGACGCTCGGGCAGCTGTCCGCCGAACCACGCCGCAAGCGCCCCGAACAGCGCCAGGATCACCACCCAGAGCAGCATCGACCCCTCGTGGTTCCCCCAGACCCCCGTGACCTTGTAGAGCATCGGCTTGTCGGTGTGCGAGTTCAGCATGACCAGCCGCAGCGAGAAGTCCGAGGTCACGAAGGCCCAGGTCAGCGCCGCGAAGGAAAACAGCAGAAGCAGGAACTGGGTCGTGGCCGCCGGTTCCCCCACCGCCATCCAGCCCTGCCAGCCGCGCTGCGCGCCGACGAGCGGAACGACCATCTGCACGATGGCCACGACAAAGGCGAGGATCAGGGCGAAATGGCCAAGCTCTACTATCATGCGGATGATGATAGCGGGGTCGCGGCCCCGGGGGAAGGTCCCCGGCAAGCATGTCGCACCCCGCCGGCTGACATTTTCGTCAGAACGCGGCGTGGATCAGGACCGACACCATCGTCGCGCCCAGAAGCGGAAGCGCGAACAGCCAACCGTGCAGGCCCAGCGACCGCTGCATCACTGCGAAATGCAGGATCGCGCCCACGAAATAGAGCGACAGGAAGGCGAAAAGAACCTCGCTTCCCACCATCGCCGTAGGCCGGTCGAACAGGTTGTACGTCCACCACCAGCCCATCACGCAGGTGGCCCCCGCCCAACTGAAGGCCATTCCCAGCGCCAGCGGCGTGGCGCGCTCGTACCAGAGCCACAGAAATGTCGCCGCGATCATGGCGCCCATCAGCGACAGCGCGCCATATCCGATCTCGTAGGCCGCCTCATAGCCGATCCGGCGGTCGACCGCGAAGAGCACGGCGGCGATGGCCGCGAACATCCCGAGCGCCTGTCTCATCGCTGAAGCATCTCGCGCACCGCGGCGTCCAGCGCGTCCGCCGCCGACCGGTTGCGGGCGATCTCCCGCTTCAATTCCTGTCCCATCGCCGCCTCGCACAAAGCCTTGAGTTTCTGAAAGAGTTTCATGCCCCTATCCCCGCGGCAGGCGTTCGCGCACCAGTGTCGTCATCTCGACCAGCACCGATGTGTTCTTGCTCAGGACCTCGCGCGTGGCCTGGTCCTTCTGGAAATCGCGGTAGAGCAGGTAGAAGACCAGCAGCACCCAGGGCCCGTGATCGGTGACGAGCCGCAGTGCGATATCAGCTGGCATGACCGCGCCTCCATTCGTCGAGCGCAGGGTTCGGCCCGGCGCCGTCGTCCGCGGGTCTGCCCGCATCGGTCCCCGTATCGATCCCGGCCACGGCGCCCGCATCCAGCGCGCGCAGCGCGGCGATGTTGCGCGTGACCTCGGGCGCGCGCAGAACCGCCGCCGCGATCGAGCGCTGGAACTCCTGCCCCTTCGCCTGGTGCCGCGCGCCGAAATAGAACGACACGATGGCCCCCATCAGCCACCACAATGGCTCGGGCACCAGCGCGATGCCCTGCATGCGTTCGGCGAACCAGATCGGGTCGACCATCGCCGCCACGAACAGCCCCAGAGTTCCCAGCGCCAGCGCCGGACGCGGCACCCGGTTCAACCCGTCGATCACCCGGTCGAAAAGCCCGGTGCGCTGCAACGCGAACTCGGCCGCGAACTGGCGCAGCGCGGCATCGCTCATCGTCGCCTCGCGCACCGCCCGCGCCTCGGCGTTCTCGCGGAAGATCTCGACCGTCTCCTTCAGCGCGCCACCGCCGAAGATCAGGGTCAGCAACCGCTCGATCATGCCCATGCGGCCACCCGGGCGCGATGCTCGGCCTCCGTCAGGTGAAAGCGCGGATGAATGAACTCCTCGGCCCGGACGATCCAGCCGCCCTTCCCGCCATCGCGCCGCCGCGCGAACTTGCGAGAGGCCGGGCGTCGGTCGGCCAGCGCGTAGTAGTGGTTGCGCCGCGCGATGCCATAGGCATCTGCCAGATGCCCGGGCGCCAGCCTGTGCGCCTGGTGCGCGGCCCCGGCCGTCAGCGGCCCGATCAGCCCGTCGACCTCAAGCCCGTGTCCCATGTCGTTGAGAAGCCGCTGAAGGATGCGCACCGCCTGCGCGCCGGCGTTCACATACATATCGAAGACAGACGCCTGGATCGGTCCCGGGCAGGCGCGCGATCCCCGGCGCCTCGAAGTAATGCGTCACGAAGATTTCGCGCGCCCGGTCCCGGCTCAGCCGCCGCACATCGGCGTCCGTCACCTCCCCGTCGCCGTCAAGGTCAAGGCCAAGCCGCCGCAGGGTATGGATCGTCACGCCGAATTTCGTCGCCCCGCCGGGATCGTCGGGGTCGTTCACATAGCCGCCCTCGCGGGCGATGATCTCGTCAGCAATCTGGGAAACCGACCGCATGGCCTGAGCGCGCCTTCATGGTGAAAACGCGGACCAGACTGGTCGGGGACGGTTAATTCGTCGGTAACTCTGCGTTCGCCCGTTCTTCGGGGTCGACATAGACGCCCTGTTCCTTCAGCGCGTCGATGACCTCGGCGGGCATGTAGGTCTCGTCGTGGCGGGCAAGGATCTCGGTGGCGTGGAAGACACCGTTTACAAGGCTGCCGGTGCCCACCATCCCCTCGCCCTCGCCGAAAAGATCGGGAAGCACGCCGGTGTAGCTCACGGGAATCGACGCGCCCCCATCGGTCACATGAAAGCTGATCGTTTCGCCCTGGCCACGCATCAGCGTCCCGTCCTCGACAAGCCCGCCGATCCGGAACACCTCGTTCGGCGGCGGCGGCATCTCGGCGACCTGGCTCGGCGACCGGAAGAAGTTGATCCCGTCGCGCATCGCATAGCCGATGATGGCCGTCGACAGCGCAAGCGCCACCGTGGCCAGCAAGATCACCTGAATTCGACGTTTCTTCTTCAGCGTTTTCATTGTCTCACGGAAACAGCGGGGCAAGCATCAGCCCGGCGGTCTCTTCCTCTCCCAGCATCAGGTTGGCGTTCTGGATCGCCTGCCCCGAAGATCCCTTGGTCAGGTTGTCCAGAACCGCCACGACGATCGCCCGTCCCGGCATCCGGTCACCCACCACACCAATATGCACGAAATTGGACCCTCGCACATCCCGCGTCGAGGGGAGCGCGCCAAACGGCCGCACAAGGACGAAGCTCTCGTCGGCATAGGCGGCGGCCAGCGTCTCGTGCACCTCGGCCGGGTCCCCCCGGACATAGACGGTGGCCAGGATACCGCGGTTGGCGGGCATCAGGTGCGGCGTGAACTGCACCCGCACGGGCCGCCCGGCGACCTTCGAGAATTCCTGGTCGAACTCGCCCAGATGCCGGTGCTGCCCGCCCGCGGCATAGGCATGGAACCCCTCGGAGAGTTCCGCGTGCAGAAGGTTCTCTTTCAACGACCGCCCTGCGCCCGACACGGCCGCCTTGAGGTCGATGATGATCTCGTCAGGGTCGATAACGCCTGCGGCGATCAGCGGGCGCAACGCATATTGCCCGGTCGCCGCGTTGCAGCCGGTGCCGGCGACAAGGCGCGCCGCGCAGATCTCGTCGCGGTAGAACTCGGTCAGGCCATAGACCGCCTCGGCTTGCAGATCAGGCGCGGCATGGGGCTTGCCATACCACTTCTCGTACTCGGCGGGATCGCGCAGCCGGAAGTCCGCCGACAGGTCCACGATCTTCAGATCGCGGGGAAGGGCCGCGATCACTTCCTGGCTGGTGGCGTGCGGCAACGCGCAGAATGTCAGCGCTACCCCCGAAAAGTCGATCTCCTCGATCTTCCTCAGCCGCGGCAGGCCCAAGTGCCCGAGATGCGGAAAGACCTCGGCCATCTGCTGCCCGGCCTTGCGGTCGGCCGACAGTGCGACGATCTCCATCGTCGGATGGGTGGCGATCAGCCGGACAAGCTCGGCGCCGGTATACCCGGACGCCCCAAGTATGACGACCTTGTTGGACATGGTCTGCCCTTCTTTCGTTCACCGATGATGTAGAGGCGTTCAGGCCGGGCCGCAATCACGCGGCCTCGAAAACGATCCGTCGTCGCAGGAACTGCGTGGCCTTGTCCGACACCCGGCGCGGATCGCCCGTGGTCAGGAAGGCGGAGTCAGTCCCCGGCCCGACCATGCCGGGATGCCGCTCGAGGTAGTCGGCGAGGCTTTCGGCCACGAGGTTCGCCTGGCTGTAAACCTGCACGTCGGGACCCAGCGCATCCTGAAAGACATCCTGCATCAGCGGATAATGGGTGCAGCCCAGGATCGCCGCCTCGGGCTTGGGCATCTTGCGCTTCAGCGCATCGACATGGGACCGCACCAGCGCCTCGGCCAGGATCAGGTCGCCCTCCTCGATGGCGTCCACCACACCGCCGCAGGACTGCGCCTCGACATCCACCCCGATCGCGCGGAAGGCCAGTTCGCGCTGGAAGGCGCGGCTGGACACCGTCGCGGGCGTGGCGAAGAGTGCCACATGCTTGACCGCCACCTCGCGCGGGGGCGAGTTGTCGCCCCAGCGCCGTTCGGTCAGCGCCTCGATCAGCGGCACGAAGACACCAAGCACCCGCTTGTCCTTGGGCACCCAATGCTCCTGCATCCGCCGCAGCGCCGCCGCAGACGCGGTGTTGCAGGCCAGGATCACCAGGTCGCAGCCTGCCTCGAAGAGCCGCGCGACACCGGCGGTGGTCAGCGCGTAGACGTCGTCGGAATCACGCACCCCGTAGGGCGCATGCGCGTTGTCGCCGTAGTAGACGAACGGAACCTCGGGAAGCCGCTTGGTCACTGCCTCGAGGACGGTCAGGCCACCCAGCCCGGAATCGAATATGCCAACGGCCATGACCTCACGCCCTGTGCTTCTCCTCGAACTCGAATCCGTAGTCGTAGGAACCGAGCCGAACTGGAGACAGGGCATAGGTCTCCCGTCGAAGAAAGTCCATCATCGCTTTGGTGTCGCCGCGCCGCTCGGCCAGGGCCGCGGGATCGATCGGCTCTCCGATCACAACGCCCACCGGCGCCCCGGTCCGGCGGCGGAACTCCTTGATCAGAAGCGCCACGCGCAGCGTGGTGTGCACATGGCTGGCCACCTGAAAGAGCCGCGAGTTGGCGCCCTCGAAATGAACCGGCACGACCGTGGCCCCGCTTTTCGCGATCATCCGCGCGGTGAACGACCGCCAGCCGGGGTCCATCGCCCGGCCGAAGGGCCGGATCGCCGTCGACACCGTGCCGCCGGGAAACACGCCGATCGCGCCTCCCTCCGACAGGTGGCGCAGGGCGGCCTTGCGCGTCTCGATATTCAGCGCCATCGCCTCGGGGGTCTCGTCGAAGGAAATGGGCAGGATCACCCGCTCGAGATCCTGCGCCTTGCGAAACACATGGTGCGCCAGGATGCGGAAATCGCCGCCCCGCGCCTCGCTCAGAATGTGGCCCAGCATCAGCCCGTCGAGGATGCCGTAGGGATGGTTGGCCACCACGACCAGCGGCCCCTCGCGCGGGATGTTGGCGATGGCACCGCCATCGAGCCGCAGGCTCAGTCCGTAGCGCTCGACCATCACCCGCCAGAAATCGCGTCCCGCCGCGACCTCGTCCTCGTATCCGCGCGCCTGCCTGAGCAGCCGACGCCGCCCGGTGGCGTTCTCGAGCACCCGGATCAGCGCACGCCCACCCCGCGTCCGCGCGGCATGGGCATAGCTGATCTCCTGCGCTCCCCGGCGTTCCCGGTCTGTCCCGACGATCATCTTTGTCGGCCTTTTGCCAAGACACGCACTCCCGCTGTGGGCCGGCAGCATCGACAGCAATCATGACATTGCTGTGACGCCCCCGCCCTGCTTCTTCTGGCGGCAAATACCTCGGGGGAGGCGCCGCGGCAGCGGCGCCGGGGGCAGAGCCCTCTATTCCGCCGCGGCCGCCATCCCCGCCTGCCCGGCCTCCCAGGCCGCAATCAACTCTGCGCGGCGGTGGGCGGCCTTTGCCGCATTCGCCTCCTTGACCGGCCCGAATCCGCGGATCGTCAGCGGCAGCGCGGCCAGCGCTTCCGCCGCCTCCCTGTTCCGGTCCGGTTCGGCCAGCACACGGGCCATGTCGGCCTCGTAGTCCCGGATCAGCCGCCGCTCCATCCGCCGCTCCGCGCTGTATCCGAAGGGATCGAACGGGGTGCCCCGCAGCACCTTCAGCCGCGCCAGCCAGGGCCAGACCCGGGCCATCCCGCCGCCGAATTCACGCTTCGCGGGCCGCCCGTCCGGCCCGGTCCGGGCCAGCAGCGGCGGGGCAAGATGGAAGGTGAGCTTGAGGTCCCCTTCGAACTCGGCCTCGGCCTTCGCGCGCGAGGATTGCAGCAGCCGGGCCACCTCGTATTCGTCCTTGTAGGCCAGAAGCTTGTGATAGCCTTTGGCCACCGCTTCCTTCAGCACCGGGTCGGAGGCCCGGTCGACCAGCCTGCGATAGCGTTTGGCCAGCCGCGCCCCCTGATAGTCGCGCAGATGCGCCTCGCGGAAGGCGATCACCTCGTCGAGCGTCTTGGGCTTTTCCACCACGTTGGGAGTCGCGATCCGCGCCGCCTCATCGGGGTTCAGCGCGGCCCAGCGCCCGATCTCGAAGGCGCGCTGGTTCTTCTCGGCGGCCGCCCCGTTCAACTCGATCGCCTTCAGGATCGCCTCTTCCGACAGCGGGATCAGACCGCGCTGCCAGGCCGCGCCGAAGACCATCATGTTGGAGAAGATCGAATCGCCCATCAGGGCGCGCGCCAGTTCCGAGGCATCGAAAAGCGCCACCGCGTCGCCCAGCCGGCCCTGAAGCTGAAGCGCCAGCCGTTCGCCCGGAATCCGGAATTCGGTGTCCCGGGTGAAGGCGCCGGTGATGATCTCGTGGCTGTTGACCACGGCCCCCGTGCGCCCGCGCCGCGTCAGTCCCAGCGTCTTGGCGCCCGCGCTGACCACCAGGTCGCCGCCGATCAGCGCGTCGGCCTCGCCCGTGGCGACCCGGATCGCGCTGATGTCCCCGGGCGTCTCGGCCAGCCGGCAATGGATGTGCACGGCCCCGCCCTTTTGCGCCAGGCCCGCCATCTCCATCATTCCCGCCCCCTTGCCGTCGAGATGGGCAGCCATGGCCAGGATCGCCCCGATGGTCACGACGCCGGTGCCGCCAACGCCCGGTGATGACGACGTTCCAGGTGCCGTCGATCGCCGGCAGGGCCGGCGCGGGCAGATGCCCGATATCCACCGTCGCCGTTGCCTCCTTGCGGATCTTCGCACCCTCGACGGTCACGAAAGACGGGCAGAACCCCTTGAGGCAGGAGAAATCCTTGTTGCAGGACGACTGGTCGATGGCGCGCTTGCGTCCAAGTTCGGTTTCGACCGGCACGATCGAGACGCAGTTCGACTGCACCCCGCAATCGCCGCAGCCCTCGCAGACATCGGTGTTGATGAAGACGCGGCGATCGGGGTCGGGAAACTGGCCGCGCTTTCTGCGCCGCCGTTTCTCCGCCGCGCAGGTCTGGACGAAGATGATCGCCGACACGCCCTTGATGTCACGAAACCTCTCCTGAACCTGAGGCAGCGCATCCCGCTCGTGCCACTGAAGTCCTTTCGGAAAGACACTGCGATCGATTTCCTCCTTCGGGTCAAAGACAAGCGCGATGTCCTTCACCCCCATTGCCTGCAGCTCGCGCGCGATCTGGTCGGCCGTGAGATCGCCGTCGTTGTGCTGCCCCCCGGTCATCGCGACGGCGTCGTTGTAGAGGATCTTGTAGGTGATGTTCACGCCCGCCGCGACCGCCGCGCGGATCGCCATCAGGCCCGAATGGTTGTAGGTGCCGTCGCCGAGGTTCTGGAAGACATGCCCGGTTGTCGAGAACGGCGCCTCGCCGATCCAGTTGGCGCCTTCGCCGCCCATATGGGTATAGCCGCTGGTCTCGCGGTCCATCCAGAGCGCCATGATGTGGCAGCCGATCCCGGCATAGGCGCGCGACCCGTCGGGCACCTTCGTCGAAGTGTTGTGCGGACAGCCCGAGCAGAAATACGGCAGACGCGACGCGATCTCTTCCGCGTTGTCAGCTTTCTTCGCATCCTCAATGGCTTGCAGCCCGGACTTGACCGAATCCGTTCCGCGCCCCTCCTCGATCAGGATGCCGCCGATCTTCTCGGCGATCATCACCGGGTCCAGCGACATGCGCGTCGGAAACAGCTCGTCGCGGTGCAGCGCCCCGGCCCCGCCCTTGTACCAGCCATAGACCCGGCGCCCGCGCCGGTCGTCGAAAATCGCCTCCTTGATCTGGATCTCGATCAGCTTTCGCTTTTCCTCGACGACGACGATCAGATCCAGCCCCTCGGCCCAGTCGTGGAAGCTCTTCATGTCCATCGGGAAGGTCTGGCCGACCTTGTAGGTCGTGATGCCAAGCCGTTCCGCCTCGGCCGCGTCGATGCCCAGAAGGCTCATGGCGTGAAGAAGGTCGAGCCAGTTCTTGCCGGCCGCGACAAAGCCGATCTTCGCCCCCGGCTTGCCCCAGACCCGCCGGTCAAGGCGATTGGCGCGCGAAAACGCCTCTGCGGCGAAGCGCTTGTGGTCGATCATCCGCGCTTCCTGCGCGATCCAGTGATCGCCCAGACGGATGTTCAGACCGCCCTCGGGCATGTCGAACTCGGGCACGACGAACGACATCCGGTCCGGGCGTCCATCGACCACCGATGTCACCTCCACCGTGTCCTTCATCAGCTTGAGCCCGGCCCAGACACCCGCGAACCGGCTCAGGGCAAAGCCGTAGAGACCGAAATCGAGAATTTCCTGCACCCCTGCCGGCGACAGCACCGGCATGTAGACGTCCATCATCGCCCAGTCGGACTGGTGGCAGGTGGTCGAGGATTCGCCGGTGTGGTCGTCCCCCATCGCCATCAGGACACCGCCGTGGCGCGAGGTGCCGGCCATGTTGGCGTGGCGCATCACGTCGCCGGACCGATCCACCCCCGGGCCCTTGCCGTACCAGAGCCCGAAGACACCGTCGAAGCGCCCTTCGCCGCGCAGCTCGGCCTGCTGCGTGCCCCAAAGTGCAGTTGCAGCCAGATCCTCGTTCAGCCCGGGCTGGAACCGGATGTCGGCGGCCTCGAGATCGGCTTTCGCCCGCGCCATCTGCTGATCCACCGCGCCCAGCGGCGATCCGCGATAGCCGGTGACATACCCGCCGGTGTTCAGCCCCGCCGCCCGGTCGCGGGCTTTCTGCATCAGCATGAGACGCACCAGCGCCTGGGTGCCGTTCAGAAGAACCTCGCCGGTCGCAAGATCGTAGCGGTCGTGAAGCGTGACGTCGCGCAGGCTCATCCCGTCCTCCCAGACTTGTGGCCGTATGTTCAAATATAGGTCAAAAAAACTGACCTACAAAATGAATTCCTGTTCACGACAGTGTTTGCAATCGCAGGGGCTTGGCGGGTAATCCTGCCCAAGCTTCGGGCGCTAACATCGACAGGATCGCATCGCGATGGATTGGGACAAGCTCAGAATATTTCACGCGGTCGCGGACGCGGGCAGCCTGACCCATGCCGGCGACGTGCTGCATCTGAGCCAGTCGGCCGTGTCGCGCCAGATCCGCGCGCTTGAGGAATCGCTCAACACGACGCTCTTTCACCGCCATGCGCGCGGCCTGATTCTCACCGAACAGGGAGAGTTGCTGTTCGACGCCACCGCCGCGATGACCCGCCGCCTCGACATCGCGGAGGCCCGCATCCGCGACAGCGAGGAAGAGGTCTTTGGCGCCCTTCGCGTCACCACCACGACCGGGTTCGGCTCTCTCTGGCTGGCCCCGCGCCTGCCCAAGCTCTACGATCAGTATCCCAATCTCAACATCGACCTCATGCTCGAGGAACGCGTGCTCGACCTGCCGATGCGCGAGGCCGACGTGGCGATCCGGATGAAGGAACCCAGCCAGGCCGACCTGATCCGGCGGCGGCTGATGAGCGTGCGGATGCGGCTTTACGCGACCCCCGACTACCTTGCGCGGTCCGGCACGCCCGAACGGCTCGAGGACCTGTCGAAACTCCGGCTGATCTGCCAGAACGTCAATTCCTTCCAGGTCAGTGCCGGCGCCACGCTGGTGCGCGAGTTGATGACCTTCGACATCGCCTCGACGCTGACCGTGAACAATTACTTCGGCGTGCTTCAGGCGGTTCTGTCGAACCTCGGCATCGGCGTGCTGCCCGACTATGTGATCGAGGATTTCCCGAACCTCGTCCGCGTCCTGCCCGACACCGAGTTCGAGCGAGGTCCCCGTCTTCCTTGCCTACCCCGAAGAACTGAGGCAATCCAAGCGCATAGCCGCCTTCCGCGACTTCGTGACCGAAGAAATCATTTCGCATAGAAAACGGCAGAAAGCCGAGAGTCGAAGCTGAAAACTCGTGCAGTTATGCAACACCCGCATGGCCGCTTTGCATCCTATGCGGGCAAAAAAGCTTGAACTGATGCCATCCGAGGCATAATTCGGGATCAGAAGGATGCGTTGGCTGAGCCGCGTGTTTTTCTACCTCCCTGTTGGACTTAGGCCGGGCCTCGTGCCCGGCTTTTTTTTGCCCAGACGAAAAACGGCGGCGCGAACGCCGCCGTCTGGAAGTGCCATAGGGTGCAGGACCTATTGCGTCTGCGCATTCCGACTGCGGGCCAGCCGTTCCTCGATGCCGTCCCTCGACAGCGAGGATTTGGGCGCATCGCCCTTGCGCAGCTTTTCCGTGGCGCGAATGTTCAGATAGGCAAAGGCCAGAACGAAGCCGAAGGTTCCGAAGGTCAGTATTCCAAGTCCGAAGTCCATGGGATGATCCTTTCAATCTAAGATGAAAGGGATACGCCGTCTTGCCCGGGACGGATCACTCACGAAGAAATAAAAGCTGAAATATCAACGGCATACATTTGTATGCCATGCGATCACCGCGCGACGACGATCACCGCGAGAAAGAATATCAGCATACCGACCCACCCGAACTGGGCCGCCAGAAGACTGAGAAGAAACAGGAAACCCAGCGTTCCACCGACGATGACGGCTTGTTCGCGCGGTGGCCGCGCTTCGATCCGGTCGCGGACATCGTCGACACCAAAGCGACGCGCAACGCCCGAAATCAGAAGCGCCGCGGCATTGCGGCTTGCGACCTCAATCGGTCGGAACGTGCTTCGCAGGACTGAATGCATCACAGCGCCCTTTCTTGTCGACGCTGGTATACTAACATTGCCGAACCGAGCGCTTCAATAGATTGCATCATCAGAATCTCAGCCCAAGGCCGTGCGGTCCCGACCTGGCACTTGGGCCACCGGGCCCAAGCAGGCCGGTCACGTGTCGTCCGAGGGACCCAAGATGCGACGCTGTCTGTCCCACAAGACCCGCCCAAGCAGTACCGCCACGGCCCCTGCGGCGAGCAATCCCGCAAGGTTGCCTGTGACCGAGGCCACAGCGTCGATCCTCGATGCGAAGGCAAAGCCGAGCGTCACGTAAATCATGACCCAGACAGCCTCGCCCAGCCCGCTCCACAATGTGAAGACCGGCCAGTTCAGCCTCCCCGCCCCGCCGATGAAATTGACATATGGCCCCAGCGGACTGAGCAGCCACCGGCTGAAGAACACGGCCGACCCGCCACGCCTTTGAAGATAGGACGTGGCGCGCGCCATCGGCTCGGCTGCATGGGAAGAGCGCCCTGCTCGTGCCAGAAGGAGGGCGCCACCGCGCCGGCCGATGAAGTACCCTGCCTGATCGCCGAGAAGCGCACCAGTCCAGGCCGCCAGCACCACCGCGACGAGGTTCAGATCCCCGCTCGCAACAAACGCGCCGCCAGCCAACATCATGAGCGAGGTGGGAACCGGGATCGCAAGGCAGGACAGGAACGTGCCAATCAGAAGGATCCAAGCACCGTAGACCGGGATAAGTCCGAACAGCGTATCGGTCATCGCGCGGACCTGAACGCCGCAATCGCGTCCTCGAGGCGGACAGCCAACGCCTCGGGCGTGTCGCCCCGGTCGGCGGCGAGTTCGGCCAGTGTCACACGCCGGCCGATGCCGTCCTGATCGAGATTCAGAGCCTCGGCGATCACCTCGGGAGGGACGTCCCATGCACGCATCACGTAGCGCGGGGTCATCCAGCTCGCGATCGGGGGATCTTGCGGCGTTGCCTCGCTCCAGAGCGCTGCGCCGTGAAAAAGCCGGATGCCGAAGAACACCGCAAGCGCCGCCGCAAGGATGAACCCCGCCAAAAGACCGCGGCGGATCAGGGCATGGGATCGCATGTCACGCATATCCATCTTTCTATCCATCCTCGTCGGAAAGCGCCATGCAGCGTCGACGCCGGGGACTGCGCAGTGGGCCGACCGCCCTCGGCCCCTTCCCCCGACCGGCTGCATGCAATAAAGACAGCCCCGACGCTGCCAGTCGGGGGACAAATTGCGCATGCAGGAACCGGAACTCACGCCCGAGCTGATCGACGCCCACGGGCTGAAACCCGACGAATACCAGCGCATCCTCGACATCATCGGGCGCGAACCGACCTTCACCGAGCTGGGCATCTTCTCGGCGATGTGGAACGAGCACTGTTCCTACAAGTCCTCGAAGAAATGGCTGCGCACCCTGCCGACCACCGGCCCGCAGGTCATCTGCGGCCCGGGCGAGAATGCGGGCGTCGTCGATATCGGTGATGGGCTTGCCGTCATCTTCAAGATGGAAAGCCACAACCACCCCAGCTACATCGAACCCTACCAGGGGGCGGCGACCGGCGTGGGCGGCATCCTGCGGGATGTCTTCACCATGGGCGCGCGGCCCATCGCGGCGATGAACGCGCTCAGCTTCGGCCGGCCCGACCATCCGAAGACCAAACGCCTTCTGTCCGGGGTCGTCGAGGGGATCGGCGGCTACGGCAATGCCTTCGGGGTGCCAACCGTGGGCGGCGAGCTGCGCTTTCACCGGGCCTATGACGGCAACTGCCTCGTCAATGCCTTCGCCGCCGGCCTGGCCGAGGCTGACCAGATCTTCTATTCCGCCGCTTCGGGCGTCGGCATGCCCGTGGTCTACCTTGGCGCCAAGACGGGTCGCGACGGTGTCGGTGGCGCGACGATGGCCTCGGCCGAGTTCGATGACACGATCGAGGAAAAGCGCCCCACCGTTCAGGTCGGCGATCCCTTCACCGAGAAACGCCTGCTCGAGGCCTGTCTTGAACTGATGCAGACCGGTGCCGTCATCTCGATCCAGGACATGGGGGCGGCGGGTCTGACCTGTTCGGCGGTGGAAATGGGCGACAAGGGCGGGCTGGGCATCCGGCTCAACCTCGACCGCGTGCCGCAGCGCGAGCGGGGCATGACCGCATACGAGATGATGCTGTCCGAAAGCCAGGAACGCATGCTCATGGTCCTGCGCCCCGAAAAGGAGGCCGAGGCACGCGCCGTCTTCGACAAGTGGGACCTCGATTTCGCCATCGTCGGTGAAACCATCCCCGAAGACCGCTTCGTCATCCTGCACGGCAACGAGGTGAAGGCCGACCTGCCGTTGTCGCCCCTCTCCGGACAGGCCCCCGAGTACGACCGGCCATGGGTCGCGACGGACGCTCCTGCCCCGCTGGGCGAGTTGCCCGAGATCGACCCGATCGAAGGTCTGCGTGCGCTGATCGGATCGCCCAACTATGCGTCCAGGGCGTGGATCTACGAGCAATACGACAGCCAGGTCATGGCCGACACGCTGCGCGCGCCGGGTCAGGGGGCCGGCATCGTGCGGGTCCACGGCACCGGAAAGTTTCTTGCCTTCACCTCGGACGTCACCCCGCGCTATGTGAAGGCCAACCCCGAGGAAGGCGGCAAGCAGGCCGTGGCCGAGGCGTTCCGCAACCTCGTCGCGGTCGGCGCCACGCCGCTGGCCAGCACCGACAACCTCAACTTCGGCAACCCGGAAAAGCCCGAGATCATGGGCCAGCTCGTGGGTGCGATCCGGGGCATCGGCGTGGCCTGCGCCGCGCTCGACATGCCGATCGTGTCGGGCAACGTCAGCCTCTACAACGAGACCGACGGCCAGGGCATCCTGCCCACCCCCACCATCGGGGCCGTGGGCCTGATCGCCTCGGCCGAAGGCCTGATCGGCACGGCCCCGGTCGCGGGCGACCTTGCCCTGCTCATCGGGGCGACCGAGGGACATCTGGGGCAGAGCGCACTTCTGGCGGAAGCCTTCGGGATCGAAGAGGGCGATGCCCCGCCCGTCGATCTTGACGCCGAACGGCGCAACGGGCGGTTCATCCTCGACAACCGCGACTGCATTCGCGCGGCGACCGACCTGTCGGATGGCGGGCTTGCCCTTGCCGCGTTCGAGATGGCGCTTGCCGGCGACATGGGCGTCACGCTCGACGCGGTCGACACGGCCCGGCTCTTTGGCGAGGATCAGGCCCGGTATCTTGTCGCCTGTCCCTTCGACTGGGCCGAGTCGCTGATGATCAAGGCCGGTCAGGCCGGCGTTCCGGTGGCGATGGTCGGCCGGTTCGGCGGCGACGAGGTGCGCTTTGGCGACAGCGTGGGCCGGCTCGAGGTCCTGCGCGAGATCCACGGGTCCGTGTTCTCGGCCTGGATGGGCTGAGCCGATCCTTTTCGCGCGATCATGAAAGCATTCAACGGGTTGTCCCGGCGCCCCAACCGGCGCCGTCTGCGCAGGCGCCCTTGCCCCGCGACACCGGCCCGCCTAGATTCTTCGTGTAACCACGGAGCCCGCCCATGCCGATGCAAGCCAAGGATATCGAGGATCTGATCCGCGAGACCTTCCCCGCGGCCACGATCACCATCACCGACCTTGCCGGAGACGGAAATCACTACGCCGCCGAGGTGATCGACGAGAGCTTCCGCGGGATGAACCGTGTCCAGCAGCAACGCGCCGTCTACGCCGCCCTCAAGGGCCGGATGGATGGCAACCACGGCGAGCTTCACGCGCTGGCGCTGACCACCAAGGCACCGGACTGACCGGTCCCCCGCCCTTTACGCCGGGCGGACGGTTCCATATGTCTGTGCAAGACCAGATTCACCGCGCAAGGGGGCGCGAGACATGAGCGCAGAAGACCAGATCCGCGAAACCGTCACCGGCAACGATGTCGTGCTGTTCATGAAGGGCACCAAGTCGATGCCCCAATGCGGCTTTTCCAGCCGCGTGGCCGGTGTGCTGAACTACATGGGCGTCGAGTTCATGGACGTGAACGTCCTGGCCGACGACGGGATCCGCCAGGGCATCAAGGACTTTTCCGACTGGCCGACGATCCCCCAGCTTTACGTGAAGGGCGAATTCGTCGGCGGCTGCGACATCATCACCGAGATGACGCTGTCGGGCGAGCTCGACCAGCTTTTCGAGGACAAGGGCGTGACCTACGACAAGGACGCGGCCGAGAAGATCCGGCAGGCCAACGCCTGAACTCTGCAGCGCGGGGTTACTCCCGCGTCACGCAGTCCGATTGCCTGATCGTTTCAGCGCCAGACGCGCCACCCCGCCTCCTCTAGCGCGCGACGGCGCAGCACAGAGTCACGACGCGGCGGCGGTCTTCGCCTCCAGCGCCGCCGCAAGACGCTCGGTCCGCTCGGCCAACCCTTCCAGGATCGGCGTCAGATCCTCGACCGCGTTCGTTGGGGCGTCAGAGCCCGAAGTCTCCGGACGGTTCTGAAGCGCCTCGATCCAGGCATCCTGGCTTGCGACCTTTTCTTCCAGCGCACGCATCTGCTCGTCGAGACCGGCTGTCTTGTCGGCCAGCATCAGCCCCGCCATCAGAAGCATCCGCGCATCGGGCATCCGTCCGATCTGATCGACCAGAAGCCGCGCCTCGCCATCAAGCATCTGGGCGGCCGACCGCAGGAAATGTTCCTCGCCTTCCTGGCAGGCGACATCGAAATCGCGTCCGCCGATCGTGATCCTGACCTCAGGCATGACGCACCTCCTTCACGACGGGTTCAAGCGTGGCGAGAATTTCGTCCAGCTCCGCACGGTCGCCCTCCTGCAGCGCCCGAAGCGCGTCAAGCTCGGCCTGGGTCGCGGCGTTCAGCAATTCGGGATCGGCAAGATGCTGGGCGTTTGCGGCGCGCAGCGCGCGGTTGGTCTTGCGCAGAAGCCCGTTCATCCGCCGCACCTTCTGCACGGTGGCGTCCCGCACGGCCAGCGCGGTCTTGAGATCGGCCACTTCGCGCTCTAGCCGGCCAACCACGGTCTCCTGCTTTTCCTTGATCGCCCGCACCCGGTCCTCAAGCTGCGCATTGGCGGCCTGTTCGGCCTCGAGAGCGGCCTGAAGGTCGGCCGCGCTGCCGTCATCGGGGGCCGGTGCCGCCAGCCCTTCGGCCGCCGCCGCGACCCGGTCGAGGGCCGCATGGATCCGCCGTTCGAGTTCGCTTCCGTCGCTCATGGTGCCATCCCGCCTTTCTGCCCGCCTGCGCCCCGCCTGGCCCACGAATTGCCTGCCCTGCGGTTGAGGGGAGTCTTACCGCTTTGACGGGGCATTTCACCCCCTTTCGGGCCATTCGAAGCTGGCTTTGGCGCCGCTTTCGGTCCGATCGGCCCATGCGCTCCTTGCGCTCGGGGGCGGTGCTGCTATCAACCGCGGCACATCGACCGCACGAAGGGACCGTTGCCGTGGACATCGCCACCCTCAAAGACCTGCACCCCGACCACTGGCAGAAAGCCGCCGCGATCCGCGTGCTGGCCATGGACGCGGTCGAGGCCGCCAAGTCCGGACATCCCGGCATGCCGATGGGCATGGCCGATGTCGCCACGGTGCTTTTCGAAAAACACCTCAAGTTCGACGCCTCGGCCCCCGACTGGGCCGATCGAGACCGCTTCATCCTGTCGGCCGGCCACGGCTCGATGCTGCTTTACGCGCTCCTGCACCTGACCGGCTATGCCGACATGACGCTGGAAGAGGTGAAGAATTTCCGCCAGTGGGGCTCGAAGACCGCGGGCCACCCCGAATACGGCCATGCCAAGGGGATCGAGACCACGACCGGCCCCCTGGGCCAGGGCCTTGCCAATGCGGTCGGCTTCGCGATGGCCGAAGAGGCATTGCGCGCCCGCTTCGGCAAGAAGGTCTTCGACCACCACACCTATGTCATCGCCGGTGACGGATGCCTGATGGAAGGCATCAGCCACGAGGCGATCGGCCTTGCGGGCATGCAGAAGCTGTCGAAGCTGATCGTGCTCTGGGACGACAACGCGATCACGATCGACGGCAAGGTCGCGCTCTCGGACGTGACCGACCAGAAACTCCGCTTCAAGGCAGCGGGCTGGAAGGTGCTCGACTGCAACGGCCACGATCCCGAAGAGATCGACCGCGCGCTGACGCTTGCCCGTGAGGCCAACAAGCCCACCATGATCGCCTGCAAGACCCATATCGGCTTTGGCGCGCCGACCAAGCAGGACACGGCCAAGGCCCACGGCTCCCCGCTTGGCGCCGACGAGATCCAGGCCACGCGCGAAATCTACGGCTGGCCGTATGGCCCGTTCGAGATCCCGGGCCCCGTCAAGTCCGCGTGGGAAGGCATTGGCCGGCGCGGCAGCGCCGACCGCGCCGCCTGGGAGACGCGGATGTCCGAGCTGTCGCCGTCGCGCCGGGCCGAGATCGACCGCGTGCTCTCCGGTGGCACCCCCAAGAAGCTTTCCGGCATGATCCGCGCCCTGAAAAAGCAGATTTCCGAGAACCGGCCCAAGGTCGCGACACGCAAGAGCTCGGAGATGGTCCTCGAGGTGGTGAACCCCATCGCCCCCGAAACCATCGGCGGCTCGGCGGACCTCACCGGGTCGAACAACACGCTGACGGCGGATCTGGGGATCTTCTCGCCCGAGAACCGCAAGGGGCGCTATGTCCACTACGGCATCCGCGAACACGGTATGGCGGCGGCGATGAACGGGATGGCCCTGCATGGCGGCATCAAGCCCTATGGCGGAACCTTCCTGTGCTTTGCCGACTACGCCCGCGGCGCCATGCGGCTGTCGTCGCTGATGGGCGTGCCGGTGACCTATGTCATGACGCACGATTCGATCGGTCTGGGCGAGGATGGCCCGACACACCAGCCGGTCGAACATCTGGCGATGCTGCGCGCCTCGCCGAACCTGAACGTCTTCCGCCCCGCCGACACGGTGGAAACGGCAGAAGCCTGGGAGATCGCGCTGACCTCGGCCACGACACCCTCGGTTCTGGCGCTGACGCGGCAGAACCTGCCCACGGTGCGGACCGAGCACAAGGTCAAGAACCTGACAGCGCAGGGCGCCTATGTCCTGCGCGACGCCGACGGCAAACGGCAGGCGATCCTGATAGCCACCGGGTCGGAGGTCGAGATCGCGCTGGCCGCGCGCGACATCCTGCAGGCCGAGGGGATCGGCACCCGCGTCGTGTCGATGCCCTGCTGGGAGCTGTTCGAGGCGCAGGACGAAGCCTACCGGCGCCGCGTCCTGCCGGCGGGCCCGGTGCGGGTCGCGGTCGAGGCCGCGCTGCGCTTCGGCTGGGACCGCTGGCTCTTCGGCGAGCGCGGCAAGCGCGAGAAGTCGGGGTTCGTCGGGATGCACGGCTTCGGCGCCTCGGCGCCCATCGACGACCTTTACCGCGAGTTCGGGATCACGCCCGAGGCCGTGGCGCAGAAGGTGCGCGATCTTCTGGAAGGCCGCTGGTCGCCGGACGAACGCGCCTGACCCCACCTGGGCGGGAGACGGGTGGCCTGCCCCCCGCCCCGCCGAAGACCGTCGATCTGGAAGAACCCTCAGGCGTCGCGCGTGAACAGACGCGCGACCGGGGCGATAACCCAGTTCGCGACCGGGATGAGGATCAGGCCGATAACAAGGCCGAAGATCCCGTCGAGCAGCGCGGTGACCGTCCATGTCACCGTGCCCTCGACCGCGGCAAGGGCTGCGCCGGCGGCATGGGCGATGCCCTCGATCGCGTGGCCGGGCTGGTGCACGCCCATCTCCTCGAGCCCGTGGACGATGATCGACCCGCCGACCCACAGCATCGCGGCCGTGCCGACGGTGGTGAGAAGCTTCAGCACCGTCGGGCATGGCGTTGACGATGCCCGTGCCAAGGCGGCGCGTCAGAGCGAACCGTCCCTTCCGCGGCCATGTGAAGCCCCACATCGTCAGCCTTCACGATCAACGCCACGCCGCCATAGACGGCAAACGTGATCATCAGTCCGGCCGCCGCGAGCGTGGCGGCGGTCATGACCAGCGACAGTTCGGGCAGCGCCGACAGAATGATCGTCATGATCTCCGCCGACAGGATGAAGTCGGTCTTGATCGCGCCGCGCACCTTGGTCTCTTCGAGATGCGCATCGGCCATCTTCTTTGCGACGAGCTCTTCGGCGTGATGGTCCTGCGGGTTCAGGACATGCCAGATCTTTTCCGCCCCCTCGAAACAGAGATAGGCCCCGCCCAGCATCAGAAGCGGCGAAATCGCCCAGGGCGCGAATTGCGACAGGAGAAGCGCCACCGGCAGACAGGATGATGATCTTGTTGAAGATCGAGCCCCGCGCGATGCGCCAGACAATGGGCAGTTCGCGGTCGGCGGAAAAGCCATGGACGTATTTCGGGGTGACGGCGGCGTCGTCGATCACCGCGCCCGCTGCCTTGGACCCGGCCTTCGCCGCCTGCCCGATCACGTCATCGACCGAAGCCGCCGCCACCTTGGCGATGGCCGCCACATCGTCGAGAAGGGCCAAGAGTCCGCTCATGTCGCCGCCTGCCGCCGTTGTCCGCACATCGTTGCGCAGCATAGCGCCCTGCCCGCTCGATGCCATGGCTTTCCGCGGCGCACGGGAACGGTATAGGGTTGCCGCACACATGACGAACCGCATCGCCCTTGTCCTTGCCGCGCTGATCCTTGCCCTTGTCGTCGCCGATCTTGCGTTCGACTGGGGCGGAACGCTGTTCCTGGCGCGCCGGTTCGCCGACCTTGTCGAATGGCTGGCCTTCTGGCGCTGAGTGCTTGAAGGAAACGGGCAGAGAGGCTAGCACAGGGCCGATCACCGGGCGCGCGTCCTTGCGCGCCGGGCATCGACTGACCTGCCGGAGGACCTGCTAATGGCCGTCAAAGTTGCTATCAACGGATTTGGCCGGATCGGCCGCAACGTGCTGCGCGCGATCATCGAATCCGGCCGCACCGATATCGAGGTCGTGGCCATCAACGATCTGGGCCCGGTGGAAACCAACGCCCACCTGCTGCGCTATGACAGCGTGCATGGCCGTTTCCCCGCCACGGTCACGACCACCGACGACACCATCGACGTCGGCCGTGGCCCGATCAAGGTCACGGCGATCCGCGACCCCAAGGAGCTGCCGTGGAAGCACGTCGACATCGTGATGGAATGCACCGGGATCTTCACCGGCGACAAGGCCGCCGTTCACCTCGAGAACGGCGCGAGCCGCGTGCTGGTCTCGGCGCCCTCCGCGGGGGCCGACAAGACCATCGTCTATGGCGTCAACCAGGACACCCTGTCGGCCGATGACAGGATCGTCTCGAACGCCTCGTGCACGACGAACTGCCTGGCACCGGTCGCCAAGGTGCTGAACGACGCGATCGGCATCAAGCGCGGCTTCATGACAACGATCCACAGCTATACCGGCGATCAGCCGACGCTCGATACCTACCACAAGGATCTCTATCGCGCGCGCGCCGCGGCGATGAACATGATCCCCACCTCGACCGGCGCGGCCAAGGCCGTGGGGCTGGTGCTACCCGAGCTTGCGGGCAAGCTCGACGGCGTGGCGATCCGGGTGCCGACGCCGAACGTCTCGGTGGTGGACCTCACCTTCGAGGCCGCGCGTGCCACCAGCGTGGACGAGATCAACGACGCGATCCGCAGCGCGGCGAACGGTCCGCTCAAGGGGATCCTGGGCTTTACCGACGAACCGCTGGTGTCGATGGACTTCAACCATGACCCGCATTCGTCGATCTTCCATTGCGACCAGACCAAGGTGATGGAAGGCACGATGTGCCGCATCCTGACCTGGTACGACAACGAATGGGGCTTCTCGAACCGCATGTCGGACACGGCAGTCGCGATGGGCAAGTTTCTCTGATCCCGGCAAAAGCCGGGGAAAGTGAAGGGGCGCCCGATCGGGCGCCCTTTTTTGTCACCGTGCCAATAGGTTGCCAGAGCGCCATGCGCAAGACGCATGACGGCTTGACCGCATCGTCAGTTGTTTAGCGCTAACAGTCGGCCATATCAGGGACATGAGACATCAACAGCCACACCAGACGAAAGGACCGGCATCATGATGACCTTCATCTCGACCCTGAAATCCGCCGCCCAGAAGCGTGCGGCCTACTCGCGGACCGTCGCCGAACTGCAGAGCATGCCGCTCGACGTGGCGCTCGACCTGGGCATCTACCAGGGCGACGTCCGCAAGATCGCCCGCAAGGCGGTCTACGGCGCCTGATCACGGCGCGGCAAGAGATCAGAACGACAGCACCGGGGCGGACCGCATGGTCCGCCCCGCACGCGTTTCGGCGATGGCGCAGGGTGCACGGCGGTCAGCGGTAGCGGTCTTTCAGCGCATCGCGCACTGCGGGCGGGACGAATTTCGACACGTCCCCGCCCAGTCGCGCGATTTCCTTGACCAGCTTGGAGGCGATCGCCTGGTGCTCGGCCCCGGCCATGAGGAACACGGTCTCGATCCCCGGGTCGAGACGCCGGTTCATGCCGACCATCTGGAATTCGTATTCGAAATCGGCGACCGCGCGCAGGCCGCGAATGATGACGCCGGCGCCAACGTCCCGGGCGCAGTCTATCAGAAGGTTCTCGAACGGATGGGCCACGATCTCGACGCCCGTCCGTGCGGCGATCCCGGCGCATTCCGTCTCGATCATCGCCACCCGTTCCTCGAGGGAAAAGAGCGGCCCCTTGTCACGGTTGATCGCGATGCCGATCACAAGACGATCGACCAGCACGGTGGCCCGGGTGATGATGTCGATATGGCCCAGGGTCACCGGGTCGAAGGTGCCCGGGTAGAGTCCGACGCGCATGACTGTCCCCCAATTTTGGAGTGACGCAACTATATTGCGCCGCTGAAATCAAGCGCCGTGCCTGCCGCGGGCCTCAATACCCCATGATCATGCCCTCGAGGGCATCCTTTTCCATCGCCAGTTCGGAGAGACGGTATTTCACCACGTCCCCGATGGTGATCAGCCCCACCATCTCGCCCTCCTCGACCACGGGCATGTGGCGGAAGCGGCCGTTGGTCATGGTCGTCAGCACCGCATCGGCACGGTCCGACCGGCTGCAGGTGACGAGTTCGGCGGTCATCATGTCCTCGACCCGGTCGCCAAGGCAGCTCTGCCCCCGGCGACCGATTTCGCGCACGATGTCCCGTTCCGACAATATGCCAAGCGCGGTCTTGCCATCCGCCGACACAACCAGACCGCCGATCCGCTTTTCGGACAGGATCTTGGTAACCTCTGACACAAGCGTTCCCGGCGGCACGGTCATCACGTCGGATGTGCCCTTGGACATCAATATCTTGGCGACTGTCACGGAAGTCTCCTCCTGTTTCCGTGGGTGGCCAAGCGTGACGCCTTCACATGCGGTCTGTCAAGTCGCAGCCTCAAGCGTCGCGATCTCGCGGCGCAGGCCCGTGATCAGCTGATCGGCAAAGCGCTGAAGCCGCGCGACGCGCCGATCGTCGGCGTGACGCAAGAAGCCAGAAGGTGCGGGTCAGCGCGATCCGGTCGGGCAGGATCTTCCGCAGCCCGGGCGCCGCCGGCATCGCGAATTCGTGCATGACCCCCACGCCGGCCCCCTGCCGCAGCCAGTTGAGCTGCACCGCGACCGAGTTCGACCCGAAGCGGGGCGCGGGCACGCCGATCTCGGCCAGGTAGTCCAGTTCCTTGTCGAAGACCATGTCGGGAATATAGCCCACGACCGGGTGGTCACGCAGATCGGCGGGCTCGCGGATGGGGGGCGCCTTGGCCAGGTACGCCCCGGACGCCGCCATGCACAGCCGGTAGTCGGCGATCTTCTGCGCCGTCAGCCGCCCCGTCGTCGGGCGGCTGACCGCGATCGCCATGTCGGCCTCGCGCTTCGAGAGGTCGACGATACGCGGCAGCGCGATGATCTGGATGTCGAGGCCGGGGTTCTCGGCGGCGATCCGGGCGGTGACCTGCGGCAGAAGGAAGTTCGCGCAGCCATCCGGCGCCCCGATGCGGATCTGGCCCCTCGAGGCCCACGCCCCCGGTCCCGATGGCATCCACCGCCCCGCCCGCCGCCTGTTCGGCCGCCTCGGCCGGCGCCATGAACCGCTGCCCCTCGGCGGTCAGAACATAGCCCTGCGGCGATTTCAGGAACAGCGCCGCCCCCAGCGCCCGTTCCAGCCGGTCGATCCGCCGGCCGACCGTGGCGGGGTCGCAGCCCAGCCGCCGCGCCGCGCCCGACAGGCTTTCGGCCCGGGCCACGAACAGGAAAATCCGCAGATCATCCCAGTTTATCTCCGGCCTCATACCCCTATCCCTGCAAAACCCTTTTGCCAAACTGCCGCTTTTCGCGGCGCGGCCGCAAGTCTATCCTGCAGGCCAACCGATCAAGGGAGGATCTCATGGAAGAGCTGTCGCACTGGATCAACGGCGCGCGCGTGGCCGGCACCTCGGGCCGCTTCGCCGATGTCTTCAACCCCGCCACCGGCGAGGTGCAGGCCAGGGTCCCGCTCGCCTCGAAGGCCGAGCTTGACGCCGTCGTCGCCAAGGCCGCCGCGGCCCAGCCCGCCTGGGCCGCCACCAACCCGCAGCGCCGCGCGCGGGTGATGATGGAGTTCGTGCGCCTTCTCAACCGCGACATGGACAAGCTGGCCGAGGCGCTGAGCCGCGAACACGGCAAGACCATCCCCGACGCCAAGGGCGACGTGCAGCGCGGGCTCGAGGTGATCGAGTTCTGCATCGGCGCGCCGCATCTCCTGAAGGGCGAATTCACCGACAGCGCCGGCCCCGGCATCGACATGTATTCGATGCGCCAGGCGCTTGGCGTCGTGGCCGGCATCACGCCGTTCAACTTCCCCGCCATGATCCCGATGTGGAAGTTCGGCCCGGCCATCGCCTGCGGCAACGCCTTCATCCTCAAGCCCAGCGAACGCGACCCCTCGGTGCCGCTGATGCTCGCGGAACTGATGACCGAGGCGGGCCTGCCCGACGGCATCCTCCAGGTCGTCAACGGCGACAAGGAGGCGGTCGACGCCATCCTCGACAACCCCGAGATCCAGGCCATCGGCTTTGTCGGCTCGACCCCGATCGCCGAATACATCTATGGCCGCGGCTGTTCGAACGGCAAGCGCGTGCAGTGCTTCGGCGGCGCCAAGAACCACATGATCATCATGCCGGATGCCGACATGGACCAGGCCGCCGACGCGCTGATCGGCGCGGGCTATGGCGCGGCCGGCGAACGCTGCATGGCGATCTCGGTCGCCGTGCCCGTGGGCGACGAGACCGCCGACCGCCTGATCGAGAAACTGGTCCCCCGGATCGAGAAGCTGAAGGTCGGCCCCTACACCGCCGGCAACGACGTGGATTACGGCCCGCTGGTCACCGCCGCCGCGAAGGACCGCGTGCTTGGCCTTGTGAATTCGGGCATCGAGCAGGGCGCCGAACTGGTCGTCGACGGGCGCGACTTCAGCCTTCAGGGCTACGAGGACGGCTTCTTCGTCGGCCCGCACCTTTTCGACCGCGTCACCAAGGACATGGACATCTACAAGCAGGAGATCTTCGGCCCCGTCCTGTCGACCGTCCGCGCCCAAAGCTATGACGAGGCGCTCAGCCTTGCGATGGACCACGAATACGGCAACGGCACCGCGATCTTCACCCGCGACGGCGACGCCGCGCGCGACTTCGCCAGCCGCATCAACATCGGCATGGTGGGCATCAACGTGCCGATCCCGGTGCCGCTGGCCTATCACACCTTCGGCGGCTGGAAGAAATCGGGCTTCGGCGACCTCAACCAGCACGGCCCCGACGCCTTCCGCTTCTACACCCGCACCAAGACGGTGACGGCGCGCTGGCCGAGCGGGCTGAAGGAAGGCGGCGAGTTCCACTTCAAGGCGATGGACTGACCCCACCGCCCTGCCGGAACGACAGAAGGGCGGCCCCGAGAGGCCGCCCTTTTCCTGTTCCGCGTAGGAGCGAACCGCCCCGATCAGGCCCAGCGCTTCTTGCGCCCGACGGCGGCAAGACCGCCGAGACCGGCGATCAGAAGCCAGCCGGCTGCGGGAAGCGGGATGACGTTGGGTGGTCGCTCGTAGTAAACCTTGATCTTCTTGATCTTGTACTCGATCATTCGCAGCCAGTCGCGCCGATCCCGAACATATCGCGCCAGCACTCGGTCGTAAAGGTATACGAGTCACCTCCAGATATCGACCGTCGGATAGTCAGGTGCCTCCGCTGACGCACATCGAGCACCGTCGAAGGCGAAGTCGTCGTATGCTGTCGGCGTAGCTGAGACCAGATCTTCCTCGACTGCGCGACCTCATCGAAGTCGAACTGCGACGATCTCATCGTGAACCCCAGCCGTCGACGAAGTGTGCGTCGAGTGTATTTGGCATGCCGAGTATCGTGATGTATCAGTCGTTCGTCACGCCGAGTCCGTTCGCGAAGTACTGGCTGATCGCTATCCTGGCGCCGACGATTCCGTCGAGTCCGAAGCTGACCGGTCACGCTCAGCGACAGATCGTCTGCCGATCTGCAGTCGAATGCTTGGACGCCGGCATGGCCGTCGATCGAACGTCGCATGATTGTCGTCGCCGACGCCACCGCGCACTGAACACAAACGCGGCCGCAGCCACACTAGTTGAAAACTTCATTTGCCCCCACTCCTTTTCACTATGTAAGGCACTCCCGCACAACGCGGGGTTTCCACCACACGGAAACGTTAACACAGCGCGAACGATTCCGAAGCGAAATTCTGGGCGATGGCGGGACTGTTCGACCACGGCGCGCTCAGGACCCGAACGCGGTTCGAAACCCGCGCAATCTGGTCTCCTGCACCGCTCCGGAAAAGCGTGGTTTTGCAAGTGTCTGCTCGGGATCGCGCCGGACGCCTTCGCCAACCCATCGCGCCGGACCGATCGGGGGAACAGACTGTTGCCCTCTTGAGAACGATCGCAATTCCAGCAGGAACCTCATGTCTCAATGGAAAACTCGGGCTCAAGCACGACTCGCTCGACAAACTAAGGGCTTGCCAACTGTCATCCGCGAATTATCCACCCCGAAACACCCCCCGCGAATCCCCCTTGCCCCCTGCCCCCCGACCCGGCCAAACTCCCCCGGCACGACGACGGAGGGGACCTTGGCCGACGACCCGACCTTCACGATCGGGATCGAAGAGGAATACCTCCTCGTCGATCTCGAAACGCTCGACCTCGCCACCGCCTCGGAAAGCCTGATCGAGGAGTGCCTGGCCGACATGCAGGGCCAGGTCAGCCCCGAGTTCCTGCAATGCCAGATCGAGGTCGGCACCAAGGTCTGCGGCACCATCGGCGAAGCCCGCGACGACCTGCGCCGCCTGCGCGCCTGCGTCTCGAAACACGCGAAAAATCATGGGCTTGCCCCCATCGCGGCCTCCTGCCACCCGTTCGCCGACTGGAAGGCCCAGCACCACACCAACAAGGACCGCTACAACACCCTGCGCCGCGACCTGGCCGGGGTGGCGCGGCGGATGCTGATCTGCGGCATGCATGTCCATGTCGGCATCGAGAACGACGAACTGCGCACCGATCTTCTGGCCCAGTTCCCCTACTTCCTGCCGCACCTGCTGGCGCTCTCCTCCTCCTCGCCCTACTGGCAGGGGCAGGACACGGGGCTGGCGTCCTACCGGCTGACGATCTTCGACAACCTGCCGCGCACCGGCCTGCCGCCGCGCTTCGAAAGCTGGGCGGAATACCGGCGCTCGGTCGACATCCTGATCGAGCTGGGGCTGATCGAGGACACCTCGAAGATCTGGTGGGACCTGCGCCCCTCGTCGCGCTTTCCCACGGTCGAATCCCGGATCTGCGACGTGGCCCCTCGGCTCGAGCACACGCTGTCGCTGGCGGCGCTCACGCAGGCCACGATGCGGATGCTCTGGCGGCTGTCGAAGAAGAACCAGCGCTGGCGCATCTACGAACGCTTCCTCGTGGCCGAGAACCGCTGGCGCGCGCAGCGCTACGGCACCACCGAAGGCCTGATCGACTTCGGCCGCCGCGCCATCGTGCCCTTCCCCGAACTGCTGCAGGAATGGCAGGAGGTTCTGGCCGAAGACGCCGAGGCGCTCTGGTGCCAGCAGGAAATCCTGCACGCCAGCGACATCCTCGCCCACGGCACCGCCGCCGACCGCCAGCGCGGCGTCTACGCCGACCGCTGCGAGGCCGGCGACGACCACGACACCGCCATGCGCGCCGTGGTGCGCCACCTGATCGACGAATTCCACGCCGACCTCTGACCACCTGGCACCCCTGCCCGTCTTCTGGCGGTAAATACCTCGGGGTCCGGGGCAGCGCCCCGGCCGTTCCCCCGCTTGCAACGCGCCCGCGCCCGGCGATAGTGGGACAACCGTTCAAGTCTACCCGGAGAGAGGGCCATGGATTTCGCGCTCAGCGACGAACAGGCGGCGATCTTCGACATGGCGCGCGCCTTCGGCGCCGACCACATCGCCCCCCATGCCCGCGCATGGGACGCGGCCGGCACCATCCCGAAAGACCTCTGGCCGACCCTGGCCGAGCTTGGCTTCGGCGGTCTCTACGTCTCGGAAGACTCGGGCGGATCGGGCCTTTCCCGCCTCGACGCGACGCTGGTGTTCGAGGCGCTGTCGATGTCCTGCCCCTCGGTCGCGGCCTTCCTGTCGATCCACAACATGTGCGCGGCCATGATCGACCGCCACGCCTCGGACGAAATGAAGGCGCGCGTTCTGCCCAAGGCGCTGACGATGGAGACGGTGCTGTCCTACTGCCTGACCGAGCCGGGATCAGGCTCGGACGCCGCCGCCCTCAAGACCCGCGCAGAACGCACGAACGCCGGCTGGCGGCTGAACGGCACCAAGGCCTTCATCTCGGGCGGCGGCTATTCGGACGCCTACATCGTGATGGCGCGCTCGGGCGGCGAGGGCCCCCGGGGCATCTCGGCCTTCCTTGTCGAGGACGGCACGGCCGGCCTCGGCTTCGGGGCGCTCGAGGACAAGATGGGCTGGCGCAGCCAGCCGACGCGGCAGGTCCAGTTGGACGATTGCGACATCCCCGCCGGCAATCTGCTCGGAGAAGAGGGCAAGGGTTTCACATATGCGATGGCCGGCCTCGATGGCGGGCGCCTGAACATCGCCGCCTGTTCGCTGGGGGCGGCGCAGTCCGCGCTTGACGCCACGCTGGCCTACATGGCCGACCGCACGGCCTTCGGCCGCCCCATCGACCAGTTCCAGGCGCTGCAGTTCCGCCTGGCCGACATGGAGATCGAGCTTCAGGCCGCCCGCACCTTCCTGCGGCAGGCCGCCTGGAAGCTCGACACCGGCGCGGCGGACGCGACCGCCTTCTGCGCCATGGCCAAGAAATTCGTGACCGAGGCCGGAAGCCGCGTCGCCGACCAGTGCCTGCAGCTGCACGGCGGCTACGGCTATCTGGCCGACTACGGGATCGAGAAGATCGTGCGCGACCTGCGCGTCCACCAGATCCTCGAAGGCACGAACGAGATCATGCGCCTGATCGTGGCGCGCCGGATGATCGGCGGATGAGCGATGTCCTGATCCGGACCGAAGGACGTGCCGGGCGGATCACGCTGAACCGGCCCGGGGCGCTCAACGCGCTGACCTGGGAGATGTGCCTCGCGATCGAAGCCGCGCTCGACGCCTGGCGCGACGACCCTGCCGTCGCGCTCGTCATCATCGACGGCGCGGGCGACCGGGCCTTCTGCGCCGGCGGCGACATCGCCGACATCTACCGCACCGCGCTCGGCGGGCGATTTCGACTATGGCCGCCGCTTCTGGGCCGACGAATACCGGCTGAACGCGAAGATCGCGGGCTATCCCAAGCCCTACGTCGCCTTCATGCAGGGCTACACCATGGGCGGCGGCGTCGGCGTGTCCTGCCACGGCTCGCACCGGATCGTGGGCGACACCTCGCGCATCGCCATGCCCGAATGCGGCATCGGCCTTGTGCCGGATGTGGGCGGTTCGCTCCTTCTGGCGCGCGCGCCGGGGCGGACCGGTGAATACCTTGGCCTGACGACCGCCCGGATGGGACCGGGCGACGCGATCTTCGCGGGCTTCGCCGACAGCTTCATCCCCGAGAGCGGACTGGCCCGACCTGATCGCCACGCTGGAACGGACGGGCGACGCAGACGTCCATCGCCGACGCCGCGGCGACCCGTGCCCGAGGCCCCGCTTGCCGCCCAGCAGGACGCGATCGGCCGGCACTTCGGCGCGGCGACCCTTGCCGAGGTCTGGCGGCTCCCTGACCGGACGGCTCGGATTTCGCCGCGACGGCGCTGCACGGCACTGTGGCCGCGTCAGCCCGCTTTCCGCCGCCGTGACGCTTGACCTCGTGCGCCGCGTGCGCGCAGAGCCGACGATGGCCAACGCGCTGAGGCTCGAACGCCGCGCCACCTGGCGGGCGGCCGAGGACGGCGATCTGGTCGAGGGCATCCGCGCCCTCATCATCGACAAGGACAACGCGCCGCGCTGGCGTCACGCCACACCTGACGCCGTGACCCCGGCCGAGGTCGCGGCGATGCTTGCGCCGCTGCCGCCGGGAACGGCACCGCTTGAGGAGGGAGAGCCATCATGAAAATCGGTTTCATCGGACTTGGGCAACATGGGGGCGCCCATGGCGGCCAACCTCGCCAAGGCCGGTCATGACGTGACCGGCTTCGACCCCACCGCGCCCTGCCCCGAAGGCGTCACACCAGCCTCCAGTGCAGCTGATGCCGCACGCGGGGCGGATGCGGTGATCACCATGTTGCCGAACGGCGCCATCCTGCGCTCCGTGGCCGCCGAGGTCATCCCCGCGATGGCGCCGGGGACCGCCTTCGTCGACTGCTCGACGGTCGACGTCGAGAGCGCGCGGGCGGTGGCGGCACAGGCCGAGGCGGCGGGTCTGCTGCCGGTCGACGCCCCGGTGTCGGGCGGGGTCGGCGGTGCGGTGGCCGGCACGCTGACCTTCATGGCGGGCGGCAGCGCCGACGCCTTTGCGACGGCTGCGCCGCTTTTCGACGTCATGGGCGCGAAGGCCGTCCATTGCGGCCCGTCGGGCAACGGGCAGGCCGCGAAGATCTGCAACAACATGATCCTTGGCGTCACCATGATCGCCACCTGCGAAGCCTTCGCGCTGGCCGACAAGCTGGGCCTCGACCGGCAGGCGATGTTCGACGTGGTCTCGACCTCGTCGGGGCAAAGCTGGTCGATGAACACCTATTGCCCCGCACCGGGCATCGGACCGAAAAGCCCCGCAGACAATGGATATGCCCCCGGTTTCGCCGCCGATCTCATGCTGAAGGACCTGCGCCTGTCGCAACAGGCGGCCGAGGCCGCGGATGCCGACACGCCCATGGGCGCACGCGCAGCGGCCCTCTACGCCGCCTTCGTCGAGGATGAAGACGGGCGCGGCCGCGACTTCTCGGCGATGCTCTTGCGCTTTGAGCGGCGCGGTCGAGGCGGCTGACCCGGCCCGCACCGGTCCGGTTTGACCAACGACAGGCAAGCGGACCTGGGGGAAACTTCGGGTTTCACTTGCAGATCAGGAGTTTTGGACTAAGAACCTGACCAATCCCGGCACTCAGCCCGGGGCCGACATGGAGGAGTACACATGAAACACACCCTTTTCACCGGCGTGGCCGCCATTGCCCTCATGGCAACCGCAGTCAACGCGCAAGAAGACCGCACCGGCTGGCCCGAAAGCTTTACCGTGGGCACCGCCAGCCAGGGCGGCACGTTCTTCGTCTATGGCTCGGGCTGGGCCAACCTCGTGGCAGAAGAGCTTGGCATCTCGGGCGGCGCGCGAAGTGACTGGCGGCCCGATGCAGAACATGGCGCTGGTGCATACCGGCGACGCGCAGTTCGGCATGACCACGATGGGCCCGGCCGCGGAATCGATTGCCGGTACCAACCCGATCGCCCCCGGCCTGCAGATGACCAACGCCTGCGCGATGTTCCCGATGTACCAGACGCCGTTCTCGATCACGGCGCTGTCGTCGTCGGGCATCACGTCGATCTCCGAAATCCCGGCTGGCGCGCGCATCGGCTTCGGCCCTGCCGGGTCGACCTCGGACACCTATTTCCCGCAGATGATCGAGGCGCTCGGGATCGAGTATGACCGGCGCAACGGCGGCTGGTCCGATCTTGGCAGCCAGCTGCAGGACGGCCTTCTCGACGTCATCGCCTTTGCCGCCGGCGATCCCGATCCCCGCGGTCAGCCAGCTCGAGGTCCAGACCGACGTGAACATCATCGAGTTCACCGCCGGAAGAGCAGGCAGCGATCATCGAGGCCTTCCCGGTGGCGGCGTTCGAGATCCCCGCCGACACCTACACCACGCTCGAGGCGCCGGCGCGCTCGGTCGCGATGTGGAACTTCGCCATCGCCAACTGCGACCTGCCCGAAAGCTTCGTCTATGCGGCGACGGACGTGGTGATGTCCGACAACGCCCGCATGATGGGCATCCACAATGCCGCGGCCGAGACCCTGCCCGAGAACTGGGACAAGAACACCGTCATGATGTGGCACCCCGGTGCCGCGCGCTGGTTCAAGGAAAACGCCGGGGCCGATATCCCCGACGACATGATCCACGGCATGTGATCAAACCCTGATGAAGGGACCGGGCCACGCCGTCGGGCGTGGCCCGTTTCTTTTGGCAGGTTCGATCTTGGGGCATGTCGCCCTGATTGCGCAACTTGCGCCAATGGCAACTACCGACTTAGGGTAGGGAAAAACCGGAACCGGGGGGATGGGGATGACGGACAAGGTGAGCACACCGGCCGAAGTGATTGTCGCTGAAGGCGTCGACGAAGAGCCGATTGAAGGCAATCGCAGGCTCTTCACCGGCTGGCGCCTTGCCCTGATCGCAGCGCTCGGCGACGATCTACGCAGCCTTCCACATGGCGGCGCTGAACGGCGTGTCGATCTACGAATGGACCGGGGTCCGGATACCCTTCCTGCCGCAATTCCCGATGGAAACCTGGAACTTCCGCATCGTCCACATCGCGGGCGCACTGGTCCTGGGCTTCCTGCTCTTCGCTGCCTATGCGTTTTCCCTCGACGGCAAGCCCAGACGTGAAACCCGGATCCTGTCGTTTCTGTCGATCGCCCTTCTCGCCCCGGCGCTTCTTGCGGGCTACACCGCCCTGGGCTTCGCCGCGCTGATCAATTCGGGCGAATTGCCACAGATGGGCGGGCTCACGACCTGGGCCTCCTTCCCCGGCACCGAGGTCTATGCGCAGGAGATCTACCGCTTCGGGATTCCGCTTCTGATCGCGACCGGCGGCGCCATCGTCATCGGCTGGTTCGAACGGCGCGACCGCGCCCTCTTCGCATCGTCGGACATCGTGCTGGCGCTCTGCGCGGTGGTGGTCGCGGTCTATCTCATCGCGATCTATGGCACGGCGGCACGCAACGCGGTCGGCACGCCCTTCGTCCCGATCGGCGTGGCCTTCGCGGCGACCGCCGGGATCGGCGATGATCCTCGAACTGACGCGCCGCGTCGCGGGCCTTGCCCTCGTGGTGATCACCGGCGTCTTTCTCGTCTACACCTTCACCGCGCATCTTCTGCCCGGCATCCTGGCGGTGCAGACCCCCTATACCTGGCAGCGCTTCTTCGGCCATGTCTATTCCGACGCTGGCATCCTTGGTCCGACCGCGGCGGTGTCATCGACCTACATCATCCTCTTCATCATCTTCGCGGCCTTCCTGCAGGCCTCGAAAGTGGGCGACTACTTCGTCAACTTCGCCTTCGCCGCCGCCGGACGCGCGCGCGGCGGCCCGGCCAAGGTGGCGATCTTCGCCAGCGGCCTGATGGGCATGATCAACGGCACCTCGGCGGGCAACGTGGTCGCGACGGGCTCGCTGACCATCCCGCTGATGAAGAAGGTCGGCTATCACCGGAAAACCGCCGGTGCGGTCGAGGCCGCGGCCTCGACCGGTGGGCAGATCATGCCGCCGATCATGGGGGCCGGCGCCTTCATCATGGCCGAGATCACGGGCATCCCCTACCAGGACATCGCCATCGCCGCGATCATCCCCGCGATCCTCTACTTCGTGTCGGTCTACTTCATGGTCGACTTCGAGGCGGCCAAGCTCGGCATGCGCGGGATGCGCGAGGACGAACTGCCCAAGCTGCGCGAGATGGCGCGGCAAGTCTACCTGTTCCTGCCCATCCTCATCCTGATCGCCGCCCTGTTCATGGGCTATTCGGTGATCCGCGCGGGCACGCTGGCCACCGTGTCGGCCGCCGTCGTCAGTTGGCTGACCCCAGTGCGCATGGGGCCGCGGTCGATCGTTCAGCGCGTTCGAGCTTGCCGGGATCATGTCGATCCAGATCATCGCGGTCTGCGCCTGTGCGGGCATCATCGTGGGCGTGATCAGCCTGACGGGCGTCGGCGCGCGGTTTTCGTCGCTGCTGCTCGGGCTGGCCGAAACCTCGCAGCTTCTGGCGCTTTTCTTCGCGATGTGCATCGCGATCCTGCTTGGCATGGGCATGCCGACCACCGCGGCCTATGCCGTGGCCGCCTCGGTGGTGGCCCCGGGCCTTGTGCAACTCGGGATTCCGCAACTGACGGCGCATTTCTTCGTCTTCTACTTCGCGGTCCTGTCGGCGATCACGCCACCGGTGGCCCTCGCGAGTTACGCCGCGGCGGGCATATCCGGGGCCAACCCGATGGAAACCTCGGTCGCGTCGTTCAAGATCGGGATCGCCGCCTTCATCGTGCCCTTCATGTTCTTCTACAACTCGGCCTTGCTGATGGACGGCACGGCGATGGAGATCACGCGCGCAGCCGTCACCGCGACCGTCGGTGTCTTCCTGCTGTCCTCGGGCGTCCAGGGCTGGTTCCTTGGCCAGGCCTCGGCCTGGTTCATCCGGCTGGCCACAATCGTCGCGGCGCTCTTCATGATCGAGGGCGGCCTGTTGACCGATCTCATCGGCATTGCAATGGCCGGTGCGGCCTTCCTCGTTCAGAAGGTTTTCCGCCCCGACCCGAACGCGCCGATCCCCGTGCGAGGTGCAGACTAGATCTTGGAAGCGATCCGCCAGTCACCGACAGATCCGGCCTTCGTCCAGGACCCCTATCCGTTCTACGCCAGGGCCCGTGCGCTGGGCGATATCGTCCTGTGGGAAGACTACGATCTGCCAGTCGCCACCACCCATGCGGCGGTGAACGCCGTGCTGCGCGACCGGCGCATGGGGCGCGAGGTGCCACCCGAGCTGCGCGGGCCGGTGCCGGATCATCTTGCGGCCTTCCATGCGATCGACGACCACTCGATGCTCGAACGCGAAGGCGCCGATCACAGGCGGCTCCGGTCGCTGGTGCTGCGCGCCTTCACCTCGCGCAGCATACAGGGCTTGGCGCCCGAGATCTCGCGGCTCTGCGACGCCTGCATCGACAGGTTTCCCGAAAAGGGCCCTTTCGACCTTCTTGCCCGTCCTGGCGCAGGAGCTTCCGGTCGAGGTGATCGCCCGGCTGCTGGGCGTGCCCGTCTCGATGTCGGACCAGCTTCTGGGTTGGTCGAATGCCATGGTCGCCATGTACCAGGCGCGCCGCACCGACGAGATCGAGCGTGCCGCGAACACGGCCGCCGCAGACTTCGCAGCCTTCATCGGCGACTACATCGATCTGCGCCGAAAGCGTCCCGGCAAGGGCCTGATCACCGCGCTCATCGCCGCCGAGGAGGATGGGCAGACGCTGTCCCGGGACGAGTTGATCGCCACCTGCATCCTGCTTCTGAACGCAGGCCACGAGGCGACCGTGCATACCATCGGCAACTCGGTGTGCACCATCCTTCAGTCAGGCATGGACCGCGACGCGCTGCGTCCCGCCTTCATCGAGGCGACGGTCGAGGAACTTCTGCGCTTCGACCCGCCACTGCACCTCTTCACCCGCTATATCTATGAAGACGTGGAGCTTTTCGGCCAAACCTTTCAGCGCGGCGACCGGATCGGCTGCCTTCTGGCCTCCGCCAACCGCGATCCCGCTGTCTGGCCCGACGCCGATATCTTCGACCCGACCCGACCGGCAAACCCGCACCTGTCGCTGGGCGCCGGGACGCATTTCTGCGTCGGCGCGCCGCTTGCGCGCCTCGAACTGCAGATCGTTCTGCCCCTGCTTTTCGCGCGCTGCCCCGATCTGACGCTGGCCGAACAGCCTCGCTACGCCAACCTCTACCACTTCCACGGGCTGGAACGGCTGATGGTGGAATGCTGCGAAGTCAGACCGGCAGAATCGTCGTCGCCTTGATCTCTTCCATCGACAGAAGGGCGGTGACGTTGAAGATCCGCACTTCCGAAATCAGCGCCTGGTAGAAGGCGTCATAGGCGCGCGCATTCGCCACCCGCACCTTCAGGATATAGTCGATCTCGCCCGCCAGCCGGTGTGCCTCGAGCACTTCGGGACGTGCGCGCAGGGCGGCCAGAAAGGCCTTCTGCCACTCGGCCTCATGCTCGCTCGTGCGGATCAGGACGAAGAAGCACGCCTCGAGACCCAGCGCGTCGGGATCGACGATCACCGTCTGCCGGCGGATCACGCCCGCCTCGCGCATCTTGCGAATCCGGTTCCACACGGGCGTCTTCGACGAGCCCACGGTCTTCGCGATTTCATCCAGGGACTGCCCCGCGTCGCGCTGCAGTTCGACAAGGATTTTCCTGTCCAGATCGTCCAGTCGGACCGACATTCCGTTTCCTCCGGCTTGCAGGGCATAGCGGCCCACAGATCCCATCGAATGCAGGACTACGTTCTTGTTATCAAGCATATATAGCCCCTGATCAGAACATTATCCTATATTCCCACAAATCTCAGGTGGGACCCGATGCAGCATTTCCCGATCTTCCTTGCCCTCGCCGGTCATCGCGTCACCCTTTCGGGCGGCGGAGAGACGGCCCTGGCCAAGCTCCGCCTCCTCATGAAGACCGAGGCGCGGATCACGGTCTTCGCATCGGACCCTTCGCCCGACATCGTCCGCTGGGCGGACGACCGGCGCCTGACGCTGATCCGCCGCCCCATGCAGGCCGGTGACGCGATCTGCGCGCGTCTGCACTATGCCGCCGACGAGGACGCCGCCGAAGACCGGCGCACCGCGCGCATCGCCGCCGCCGAGGGCGCGCTTGTCAACATCGTCGACAACCTCGCCGACAGCGCCTTCATCACACCCGCCATCGTCGACCGCGACCCGGTGACCGTAGCGATCGGCACCGAAGGGGCGGCCCCGGTCCTGGCCCGCGCCATCAAGGCCGACCTCGAGGCCCGCCTGCCCCGGGCGCTCGGCACACTGGCTCGCATCGGCAAGGCGTTCCGCCCAAGGGCCGAGACCCTGCCCCACGGCCGCGCACGGCGTGACTTCTGGTCGGACTTCTACTTCCGCGCCGGCCCGCGCGCCCATGACGAAGCGCGGCGAGGCCGGGGTCGAAGCATCGCTCGACGCGCTGCTCGACGCCCACACGACCGCGCGCGCCCGGCGAGGCCCATGTCACCTTCGTCGGCGCCGGCCCCGGCGACCCCGAGCTTCTGACGCTGAAGGCCCGCCGCGCGCTCGACGAGGCCGACGTGGTCATCCACGACCGCCTGATCACACCCGAGATCCTCGAACTTGCCCGGCGCGAGGCGGTGCTGGTCGATGCCGGGAAGGAGGGCTTCGGCCCCTCGACCCCGCAGGCCGACATCAACGCGCTGATCGCCTCCCATGCGCGGGACGGCGCGCAGGTCGTGCGGCTGAAATCGGGTGACGCCACCGTCTTCGGGCGCCTGGACGAGGAGATCGACACCTGCATCGCCCACGGCATCGGCTACACGATCGTGCCGGGCATCACCTCGGCCTCGGCCGCCGTGGCCGCCCTTGGCCAAAGCCTGACCCGGCGCGGCCGCAATTCCGCGGTGCGCCTGATCACCGGCCATGACGTGACGGGCTTTGCCGAACACGACTGGCGCGCGCTGGCGCGTCCGGGCGAGGTCGCGGCGATCTACATGGGCAAGAAGTCGGCCCGCTTCCTGCAGGGCCGGCTCCTGATGCACGGCGCCGATCCCGACACGCCGGTCAGCGTGGTCGAGAACGCCTCGCGCCCGGACCAGCGCATCCTGCACACGCGTCTTGCCGATCTGGAACCCGCGCTGTCGGACGCCAACCTGACCGGGCCGGCCCTCACCCTTTACGGCCTCGCGCCCCGCGCCGCCGAGGCCGCCGCAACCACCCCCCTGCTGACGGAGATCGCACGATGAAACGCGGCTTCACCCCCAAGGTCGTCACCGCAAATCACCTCCTCGATGGCGACACGATCTGGCTGACCGAGGATGATCGCTGGACCCGCGACATGCGCGAGGCGGAACTGATCGAGGACGAGGCGCACGCGCAGCTTCGGCTCCTGTTTGCCGAAAGTCAGCCCGACGTGACGGTCGGGGCCTATCTGGCAGACGCCACACCTGCGGCGAGCGGCCCTGCCCCGGTCCACTTCCGCGAGACTTTCCGCGCCCGCGGCCCGTCGAACTACGCCCACGGCAAGCAGAACGAGCAGTCCAATGTATAGGTATTCCGACTTCGACGAGGCCTTCGTCCGAGAACGCGTGGCGCAGTTTCGTGCTCAGGTCGAGCGCCGCGTCGACGGGTCGCTCACCGAGGACGAGTTCAAGCCGCTGCGCCTGATGAACGGTCTCTACCTCCAGCTTCACGCCTACATGCTGCGCGTGGCGATCCCCTATGGCACGCTGAACTCCGCGCAGATGCGGCAGCTCGCCATGATCGCGGACCGCTGGGACAAGGGCTATGGCCATTTCACCACGCGCCAGAACATCCAGTTCAACTGGCCGAAGCTGCGCGACGTGCCCGACATGCTCGACGCGCTGGCCGATGTCGGCATGCACGCGATCCAGACCAGCGGGAACACGATCCGCAACGTGACCGCCGACCATTTCGCCGGCGCGGCCGCGGACGAGATCGAGGATCCGCGCCCGGTGGCCGAGCTTCTGCGGCAATGGTCGACCGATCACCCGGAGTTCCAGTTCCTGCCGCGCAAGTTCAAGATCGCCGTGACCGGCAGCCCGAACGACCGCGCTGTCACCCGCGCCCATGACATCGGGCTGCGCATGGTGCGCAACGCGGCGGGCGAGCCGGGGTTCGAGGTGCTGGTGGGCGGCGGACTGGGCCGCACGCCGATGATCGGAAAGGTCATCCGCGACTTCCTGCCGAAGGCGGACCTTCTTCCCTATGCCGAGGCCATCGTGAGCGTCTACAACACGCTGGGCCGGCGCGACAACAAGTACAAGGCGCGCATCAAGATCACCGTGCACGAACATGGTATCGAAGAGATTTCCAGACTGGTCGAGACCCGGTTCGCCGAGCTTCGCCCGGCGTTCTCGGGCGTGGACCAGGAGATCCTGAAAGGCATCGAGGCGCAATTCGCCCCACCCGCTTTCCGCGCCTCGGGCGCGCTGCCGGCGACCGATCTCGGCGCGGGCTTCCGGTCCTGGCTCGACACCAACATCGCCCCGCATCGCCGGGCCGACCACGCCATCGTTTCGATCAGCCTCAAGGCCCATGGCGCGACGCCGGGCGACGCCACATCCGACCAGATGCGCGTCATGGCCGACCTCGCCGAGCGCTACGCCTATGACGAGTTGCGCATCAGCCACGAGCAGAACGTGATCCTCCCGCATGTTCCCCGCGACGCGCTGCCCGAGATCTACGTCGCCCTGCGCGAGGCAGGGCTGGCGACCGCCAATATCGGCCTGGTCTCGGACATCATCGCCTGCCCGGGGATGGACTACTGCGCGCTGGCCACGGCCCGGTCGATCCCCATCGCGCAGGAGATCGCCACGCATTTCGACGCCCTGAAGCTCGAGCACGAGATCGGGCCGCTCAAGATCAAGATCTCGGGCTGCATCAACGCCTGCGGCCATCACCATGTCGGGCACATCGGCATCCTCGGCCTCGACCGCGCGGGGGTCGAGAACTATCAGATCACGCTGGGCGGCGACGGCACCGAGACGGCGGTCATCGGCGAACGCGCGGGGCCCGGCTTCTCGGCAGACGAGATCGTTCCGGCGGTCGAACGGCTGGTCCGCGCCTATCTCGACCTGCGCCACGACGCCGGGGAAACCTTCCTTCAGGCCTACCGCCGCCTCGGGGCCGCACCGTTCAAGGCCGCGCTCTACCCGCCGGAGGCCCGCGCCGATGCCGCTTGAGGCCCCCCTTTCCCCCGTGGCCGAGCGGGTGGCGCATCTCAACGCCCGCTACGCCGCGCATTCCGCCACCTCGGTGCTGGAACGCGCGCTCACCGACCCGCAGGTGGGCCGGGTGGCGATGGTGTCGTCGTTCGGTGCAGAGTCCGTGGCCCTCCTGCACATGATGTCGGTGATCGACCGCAGCGTGCCGGTGATCTTCATCGACACCGAGATGCTGTTTCCCGAAACGCTCGACTACCAGCGCGAGGTGGCCGAGCGGCTGGGCCTGACCGATGTGCGTGTCATCACGCCCGACCGGACGCAGACCTTCCTCGCCGACCCGGCGAACGATCTGCACCGCCGCGACCCGGACGCCTGCTGCGCGCTGCGCAAGGTGGCGCCGCTGGCCGCCGCCATCGCCCCGTTCGACGGCTGGGTGACGGGGCGCAAGAGGTTCCAGGGCGGCCGGCGCGCCGCGCTCCGGTTCTTCGAGGCCGAGGACGACCGGCGGATCAAGGTCAACCCGCTGGCGCATTGGACGAAGGACGACGTGGCCGACTACATGATCAACAACCGCCTGCCGCGGCACCCGCTTGTGGCGAAGGGCTATCCCTCGATCGGCTGCGCCCCCTGCACGAGCCCGGTGAAACCGGGCGAAGACGCGCGTGCGGGCCGCTGGCGCGGGCAGGCCAAGGACGAATGCGGGATCCATTTCGCGAACGGGCGCGCGGTGCGCGGCCCCGCACCCGCGCATGCCGCTTTGAGGAAGACGCCAATGACGCATGAGACCACGATCCTCGTGACGGACGATGGCTTTGCGCCGGCTGACGCCTGCGGACAATGCCGCGGCGATGCTGGGCCCCGAAGACGACCCCGCGGCGCTGGCCGACCGCTTGCCCGACCTCGACCTTATCCGCGTGGCCTTCCCGACGTTCTCGGACGGGCGCGGCTTCACCCATGCCCGCACGCTGCGCCGCATGGGCTATGCCGGGCGGCTTCACGCCGTGGGCCACCTCATCGCCGATCAGTACGCCATGGCGCGACGGTCGGGCTTCGACGCGGTCGAAATCGACGCCGACCTCGCCCGCCGCCAGCCCGAGGAGCAGTGGCGTGCGCGGGCCGACTGGCGCGCGCATGACCACCAGTCCCGCCTGCGCGGCTGAGTTTTCCTTTATCTGACCCAGATCAACGCATAACAAGGCATGGGGCCCTAGGCCCGTGACAGGACAATGACCGAGCAACGCCCCGTGAACCGAGATCACCGCCACCAAGGCGCCCACCCTGCCCGACGCCCAGACCGTGACCGCCGTGCGCCACTACACCGACCGACTGTTTTCGTTCCGCTGCACGCGGCCGCAGTCGCTGCGCTTCCGCTCGGGCGAGTTCGTGATGATCGGGCTGATGGGCGACAACGCAAAACCGCTCCTGCGCGCCTATTCCATCGCTTCGCCGTCCTGGGACGACGAGCTCGAGTTCTATTCGATCAAGGTGCCCGACGGTCCGCTGACCTCGAAGCTGCAGCATATTCAGCCGGGTGACGAGATCATCCTGCGCCCCAAGCCCGTGGGAACGCTGGTCCATGACGCGCTTCTGCCCGGCAAGCGGCTCTGGCTTTTCGCGACCGGCACGGGATTCGCGCCCTTCGCCTCGCTCCTGCGCGACCCCGAGACCTACGAGCGCTTCGACGAGGTCATCGTCACCCATACCTGCCGCGAAGTGGCCGAGCTGACCTACAGCCGCGAGCTGATCGAGGCGATCGGCGCCGACGAGCTTCTTGTGGAGCTGATCGGCGCCGAGAACCTGGCCAAGCTGCGCTACTATCCCACGACCACGCGGGAAGAGAGCCCCCGGACGGGCCGCATCACCGATCTGCTTAAGGATGGAACGGTCTTTCGCGACCTCGACATCGACGGGATCGACCCGGCGACCGACCGCGCGATGATCTGTGGAAGCCTTGGCTTCAACATCGACCTCAAGGAGATCCTCGAGGGCCGCGGGTTGCGCGAGGGCGCCAATTCCGAACCGGCCGAATACGTGGTCGAGAAGGCCTTCGTCGGGTAGGCTGGCGCCCCCGCGCGGGAACCGTCAGTTGCCGGTCGTGGTGGTGTCGTCAGCGGTCCCGTCAATCGTGTCCGTCACGGCGTCCACCGCATCGCTTGCGGCCTCGCTTGCCGCTTCGCCGGCTTCCTGAAGGGCGTCGCCCACGGCTTCGGCTGCGTCTTCCGCGGCTTCGACGGCGGTATCGGCGGCGTCTTCCACCATCGTCGCCGCATCTTCGGCCGCCTCTTCCGTTGCGCTGACAGCCTCGTCCACGGCTTCTTCCACGGCTCCGGCGGCTTCCTCGGCAGCCGCTTCGGCCTCACCGGCCGCCTCGGTCGCGGTTTCCTCAACCGCCTCGGCTGCGGACTCGACAGCCGTCTCGGGCGCTGCGGTCTCCGGCGCGGCGGTCGTCTGCGGCTCAGGCTCCGATTGCGGCAGCATCAGATAGCCTACGGCCACAACGACGATCACGGCCACGGCGATCAGTATTCCTCGGGTCATAATACCCTCCTTGGTTGTCCCTGACGCCTATGTGGGGATAATGCGCGCGGACTGAAAGGGGTTTGTGATCGCAGCAAATCTTCTTGGCAAAGGACAGCCGACCCCAAACCGCTATTCCGGCTTGAAAGCCCCGCCCGCTGCCTTTATTTTGCCGGCTCGATTACAGAAGCAACCGAAGGAACCACACCATCGCTCGCAGACCGCACAACGCACCCCCGGTGCGTGAGACAGGCCCCCGCATCAATGACCGCATCCGGGCCACCGAGATTCGCCTTATTGGCGCGGACGGAGAGAACGTAGGCGTCGTCACGCCTGCCCGCGCCATGGAGATGGCAGAGGAAGCCGGGCTCGATCTCGTCGAGATTTCGCCCAACGCCACGCCCCCGGTCTGCAAGATCATGGACTTCGGAAAGTTCAAGTACGAGACGCAGAAGAAAGAGGCCGAAGCCCGCAAGAAGCAGAAGATCATCGAGGTCAAGGAGGTCAAGTTCCGCCCGAACACCGACATCCACGACTACGACGTCAAGATGCGCAACGTGATGCGGTTTCTCGAGAACGGCGACAAGGTGAAGGTCACCCTGCGCTTCCGCGGTCGCGAGATGGCGCACCAGGACCTGGGCCGCAATCTTCTGGAACGGGTGGCCGCGGACGTCGAGGAGATCGGCAAGGTCGAGAACATGCCCCGCATGGAAGGCCGCCAGATGGTCATGATGATCGGACCCACGAAATAGGACGAACGGGCCGGCGTCCCGCGCCGGCCTTTCCGTCGCCGGTCGTGCCGCCTCACGGGCGGGTCATCGGCGGCAGCAGGCGGTCCGTTCCAGAGAATCCCCTGCAAACTGCCGGTGATCCGCTCCGGGATCCCCGGCGAAACGGTGACCGCCTCTTCGGGACTCGATGACAATCGCACGATGACGCTCGGGCGGCCGGAAACCGGGCTTGGCGCGTTTTTCCCAGAAGAATCCATATTTTGCGTGTAGACCGCCACTGATCCCCTAACGGAAACAGTCGGTTCCAATATGCAATGGCGTTTGCATCGAAGCCCCGTGCACCCTATGCCTTGGGTGTAACAATCGCGGTTTGAACGAGTAACCAATGGTGGGCGGCGTCACCCTGTCTGAAGACCTGACCGATACCGAATGGCTCTGCGAGCTTGAGGAAATCGGTCGTGACCGGGGATATTTCGCCCCCCTCGGCGACGATCACTCGGTCGTCTTCGTCGATGGCGACGCCTCGGTCCTCTTCGTCAGTTTCGAAACCCGCGGCGGCATCCGGTCGTTCAATGGCAATGGCCTGCCGCTTGGCTTCGGGCTGGCCGATGCGCGCGGCTGGTCGCATCTGTCGCTGGTGTCGACCGGCGACACCTGGTTTCGCAGCCGCCACGTCTGGGGCTATGTCGACCGCCTTGTCGACGACGGCTTCTTCGAGGATTTCGACCGCGTGATCTTTTACGGCGCGGGCATGTGCGGCTATGCCGCCGCGGCCTATTCGGTTGCCGCCCCCGGTGCGACGGTGATCGTGATCGCGCCGCAGGCCACGCTCGAACCCGGTCTGACCGAATGGGACGACCGCTTCACCCACATGCGCCGGACCGATTTCACGCGCCGCTACGGCTATGCCCCCGACATGATCGAGGCCGCGGACCGCGCCTTCGTCGTCTACGACCCGGGCGAAGAGCTTGACGCGATGCACGCCACGCTTTTCGCGCGCCCGAATGTCGACCGCATCCGCTATCGCCGGGGCGGTCCCGGCGCGATCGACGCCGACCTGCGCGCCATGGGGGTGTTCGAGACGGTGATGGACGCCGCCGCCGAAGGCACGCTGGACCGCATGACCTTCCTGCGCGCGCTCCGCGAACGCCGGCGCCACCTGCCCTACCTGCGTGCGCTTCTCTCGCGCGTCCAGGCCGAGGACCGGCCCTGGCTGACCGTGCTTCTGTGCCGCGCCGTGCTCAAGACCCACCGCACCCCGCGCTTCCGGCATTTCCTCGAACAGGCCGCGCACCAGCTCCAGGCCCAGGGCCGCCGCGTGCCCGGCGGGGATATCATTCCGTCGATCTAGGGGCGGTCGGGTTGGGGCGAGGCTGGCGGGGACTTGGACCCTGAGCCGATGAATGGTGAAGTCCGTTCATGCGGAGAAAGCGGCCGCCAGGCGCTAAGACAATTCGTCAACCAGCCTTCCATACATGATGTCTGGAGGCGTTGTGTCGAAGGCTGTCAAGAACCAGTCTCGGTCGATCTTCAGTCTACGAGCTGGCACGATTTGCCGCGCGATTTCGGGCGGGGTCTTTTCATCCACGGTTCCTGTTTCCCAATCATGGAGCGCGGATGAGTATCGAACAACGGCGCCGCTGGTGGCCAATTCGATCAAGCCACCTTCCGCAAAGAACTTGAGCCCGTCGCCCATTTCTTCGCCGACGATTTTCAGCTTTCGTCCAAGCCGATACTTGAGGATCGCCACAAAGACGATTGCTGCGGAGAAGGTGAATTTATCCACGAGCACAGCGCAGCCGCGCCGCCGAGCTTTTTCGGTTATCGCATCGATCAACGGCATCGTCACCAGAAAGTCGCCCCCGGTGTTGCCTCGAACATCGATCACCAGAAAACTGTCGCGGCGGTTTCGAACCCAAGCGGCGGCTTCATCAATTGCTTCGGGAAATGCGCTTTCGTCGGGATCAAAAAAGCTTGGCAATTTCAACGCGAGGCCATTCTCAGAAGTATTGTGGATTTCCACAAAGCCATTGTAAGTCCAGGCCGGATCAACCTGGCCGTGCTCGTTCCTTGGATACAGCTCTGACGCCGGAACAGTGTCGTCGTTCGCCACGCCTATCTTGATTGTTCGCCCATCGGCATCTTGAAGGTGATACCGGGTCTCCTGTCCGATTGACGCAAGACCCAAATGGGCCAACGCCGCAGGCCAGGCAAAAACAAGAGGTCCAATCACCCGCTTTCTTTGCCGTGTTCCCGACAAGAGGCCTGCCGCTGCTCGTTCGATCTTTTCTACCACCACATCATTCACGGCGATCAGCTTGCAGGGCGCTAATTCAGCAAATGACCCCGCGGTCTTGGTCAGAAAGACCGAAGTCCCCATCGTCACAAATCGAAGCGGCAGGACTGAAATTGCATCATTCGGGATCAGGCGCGTGTGGCCGTTGCCAGAAAGGGCCAAGAGACGCATTGCAGAAAGCAAGAACAGCTCTCTTGCATTCTGAGACGCGTGCCTTTGGGTGTCCTCGATAAGAGAATCGATTTCTCTTGCATCGACCGTCGCGAAGCTCGGATCGGTATGTTTCACAACGTGCAGGATGTGTTCGAGGTCTTGGCTTAACGACACAAATGAGCCTAGCGTCTTAGCAGAGTGGGTGCCCACCTTGGGCTCAAAGCGAACATCCGGCAAGCACACTCGGACCTCTGCATGTTCGGGCGTACCAACTCCCCGGCCCTGCCATCTGTCCAGCCACCCTACCCCGCCACGGCCCGCCCCTGTCCCAACCCGCCCTCGCGGCGGATGAAGGCCACGACCTCCGTCGACCCCCACACCGTCGCGCAGGTTCGCCATGACGAAGGGCCGCCCGCCGCGCGCCGCCTCGGCGTCGGAGCGCAGCAGGTCAAGATCGACGCCGACATGGGGCGCAAGATCGGTCTTGTTGACCACCAGAAGGTCCGACCGCGCAAGGCCCGGCCCCTTCTTGCGCGGGATGTCCTGCCCCGCCGCCGTGTCGATCACATAGATCGTCAGGTCGGCAAGCTCGGGGCTGAAGGTGGCGGCAAGGTTGTCACCGCCGCTTTCGATCAGGATCAGGTCGAGATCGGGCAACTTTGCCCGCAGGTCGGCCACGGCGGCCAGGTTGATCGAGGCATCCTCTCGGATCGCGGTGTGGGGGCAGCCCCCGGTCTCGACCCCCCGGATGCGGTCGGCGGGCAGCGCCTGGGCACGCAGCAGGAACTCCGCGTCCTCGCGCGTGTAGATGTCATTTGTAATGACTGCGAGGGAATGGTCCCGTGCCATGGCGCGGCACAGTTTCTCGGTCAGCGTGGTCTTTCCCGCGCCGACAGGGCCGCCGATGCCGACGCGCAGGGGGCCGTGGGGGCTGGGCATGTCGATCTCTCCGGTTCGGTCAGGTGCGGAAGATCCGCACCTCGAGAGTTTCGTGCCGCATCGCCGCCAGATCGGCGCCGAAGGCCGAACTTGCGATGCGTTCGGGCGGGGTCCGGGCGGCCTCGGCCGCCACGGCCGTGATCGCCGGGTGCAAATCGGCGAGCACCCTCTGCCCCTCGGTCTGGCCCAGGGGGACAAAGCGCACGGCGGCCGACACCAGCGTCGAGGCGAAGGCGTGAAGGTAAAGTGCGGCCACCCGGTCGACCGGGAGCGCCAGAGACGCGGCGGCCCGGCCCACCGCGATCGGCAGCGGTGCCGCGGGATGTGTGGCGCCGCTCAGCGCGTTGTGGGTCTCGGTGAAGGCGCGCCCCTGCTCGGTCGTCTCGGTCCAGCGTTCGGAGGACGCGGCAAGCGCGCCCGCGATCTCGCAAAGCGCCGCGTGATCGGCGCCCGGCGCCATGGCGGCCGCGAGCAGGACCGCATCCGCCCGCCCCGACCCGGTACAAAGCACCGTCTCCAGCCACAACCGCAGGCCTTCGGCATCCGTCACACGCCCCTCGGCGATCGCCGTTTCGAGCCCGTGGGAATAGGCGTAGCCGCCGACCGGAAAGGCCGGTGACAGCCATTGTACAAGCCTCAGCAGATCGGCCTCGGGCGGTCCGTCAGCCATGCGGATGCGGGTGATCGTGGTCGTGTCCGTGCGCATGGTCGTGTCCGTGATCATGGCTTTGGTCGTGCCCGTGGCTGTGACCGAAGGTGCGCCCATGCCCATAGGCGCCGCCCTCGGGCGTGAAGGGCTCGACCACCTCGCGCACGGTGGCGCCAAGCTGTTCGAGCATCGCCTTCAGCACATGGTCGCGCTGGATCAGAAGCCGCGCGGCCTCGATCCGGCAGGGCGTGTGGCGGTTGCCGATGTGCCAGGCCAGCCTTGGCAGGTCTCCAGTGATCTCGAGCAGGTCCTCGGGGGCAGCGCAGACAGCCACCCGACCGCCATCGTCAAGCAGAAGGCAATCGCCGTCGTTCAGCGACACGGTCTCGGCCAGATCGACGAGGATCTCGCGTCCCGCCTCCGTCACCAGCCGTTTGCGGCGCAACAGGCGGGCGTCATAGGTCAGACGAAGGCTGTCGTCGGCGCGGCCAGGGGCCACGGCGGTAGCACGGGTCACAGCGGTTGCTCGGGGAAGGGTCATCGCGCGTCCTCGGTTCGGATCAGGGCGATCAAACCCGCAGGGCGCGCGACATGCAAGCGCCCGCCCGAAGGAACCATCCCCCGGGACAGGCGCTGCACAAGGATCGTGCTCAGGAAAAGAGGTCGCGGAAGACATGCGCCGGAATATCGGCGCGCGTCAGTCCCCATCCCGGCCAGATCGGCGTCGGTCTGTGCGTTGAGCCAGAGAAGGATGTCACGACGCTCGTGCGCAAGGCGCCAGGCGTTCACCCCCAGCCCCAGTTCGACGAAATAGCGGTCGATCCGGTCGGCCAGTGGCGGCGTGAAGGCAATCTGCAGGTCGGTCTGCCCGGTCATGTGGAAACCTCGCTCCTTGCGGTCGGGTTTCCTCCCATGACAGAGGTCTAGCAGGCTTTCTGCGCTGCGGCGAGACCGAACGTCACCACCGCAGCCCGGCGTTCAGCGCGCGCCGAGACCTGCGATGTAGTTGCGGGTCAGTTCCTCGCGGCTCAGGCCGCGCATGGCCAGCTCACGATCCGACATGGACAGAAGCCGTGTGTAGGGATTCGCGGCGGTGATGGCCTCGATCAGGGCCGTGATACGATTGAACATAGACATTTGATAGCTCCGGTTCGGGCATGTTTACCCCCATGGAGCCCATGTGGACCGGCGCCGCCGCCGCCACAAGTGGGTGATTCGGCAAGCCCGCCATGCAAATTCCGCATGACAGATAAGCGCCGATTTCGCGCATCTGCCCGAAAACCGGGCATTCTGAAAACTCAGAACAGGAAGTATCGCTGCGCCATCGGCAACACCTCGGCGGGCTCGCAGGTCAGAAGCTCGCCGTCCGCCCGCACCTCGTAGGTCTCGGGATGGACTTCGACCTTGGGCTTGGCGTTGTTGTGGATCATGTCGGACTTGCCGATCCCCCGCGTGCCGGACACGGCGAGCGTGTCCTTGGCCAGTCCCAGCGTGCCGCCGATGCCCGCCGCCTGCGCGGCGGCGCTGACGAAGATCACCGCCGAGCGTTCCACCGACCGCCCGAACGCGCCGAACATCGGGCGCGAATGCACCGGCTGCGGCGTGGGGATGCTGGCGTTGGGATCGCCCATCTGCGCCATGACGATGGTGCCGCCCATCAGGACCATCTCCGGCTTCACCCCGAAGAAAGCGGGATTCCAGAGGACGAGATCGGCGCGCTTGCCCACCTCGACCGACCCGATGTGCCGCGACATGCCGTGCACGATGGCCGGGTTGATCGTGTACTTGGCGACATAGCGTTTCACCCGGACGTTGTCGTTGTCGCCCGTCTCGTCCGCCAGCCGCCCGCGCTGGACCTTCATCTTGTGCGCCGTCTGCCAGGTGCGGATGATGACCTCGCCCACGCGCCCCATCGCCTGGCTGTCGGACGCCATCACGCTGAAGGCGCCCATGTCGTGCAGGATATCCTCGGCGGCGATGGTTTCCTTGCGGATGCGGCTTTCGGCGAAGGCCACGTCCTCGGGGATCGCCTTGTCGAGGTGGTGACAGACCATCAGCATGTCGAGATGCTCTTCCAGCGTGTTCACGGTGTAGGGCATCGTCGGGTTGGTCGAGGACGGCAGCACGTTCTCGTAGCCCACGACCTTCATGATGTCGGGCGCGTGTCCGCCTCCTGCCCCTTCGGTGTGGAAGGCGTGGATGGTGCGGCCCTTCATCGCGGCGATCGTGTTCTCGACGAACCCGGATTCGTTGAGCGTGTCGGTGTGGATCATCACCTGCACGTCCATGTCGTCGGCGACCGACAGGCAGCAGTCGATGGCGCCGGGGGTGGTGCCCCAGTCCTCATGCAGCTTCATCGCGCAGGCGCCGGCCTCGACCATCTCGACCAGGGCCGCGGGCTGGCTGGCGTTGCCCTTCGAGGACAGGCCGAAGTTCATCGGAAAGGCGTCGAGCGCCTGAAGCATCCGCCCGATGTGCCAGGGCCCCGGCGTGCAGGTGGTGGCCAGCGTCCCATGCGCGGGCCCGGTGCCGCCGCCCAGCATCGTCGTGATGCCCGAATGCAGCGCGTCGTCGATCTGCTGGGGGCAGATGAAGTGGATATGCGCGTCGAACCCGCCCGCGGTCACAATGCGCCCCTCGCCCGCGATCGCCTCGGTCCCCGGGCCGATGATGATGTCGACGCCGGGCTGGGTGTCGGGGTTCCCGGCCTTGCCGATCGCCGCGATCCGCCCGTCCTTCAGACCCACGTCGGCCTTGTAGATGCCCGAGTGGTCGACGATCAGCGCGTTGGTGATCACCGTGTCGACCGCGCCCCCGGCCCGCGTGACCTGGCTTTGCCCCATCCCGTCGCGGATCACCTTTCCCCCGCCGAACTTGACCTCTTCCCCGTAGGTCGTGAGGTCCTTCTCGACCTCGATGATCAGGTCGGTATCGGCCAGCCGCACCCGGTCCCCGGTGGTGGGGCCGTACATGTCGGCATAGGCGGCGCGGGAGATGCGGGTCGGCATGGGCGGGGTCCTTTCAGACGGTCGGTCAGGGCATGGGGGGGCAGGCCGCGACGCTGGCTACTTGGGCTTTCCAGGCCCGCGCCGCGCCAGACGGCGCGAATTGGCGCGGGTCTTGCGGCGGATCGGGCGCAACGCGGCCTCGGCGATCTGGTGGGGGTGCTTGCCTGCGACAACGGCGCGCCCGGCGGCCTGCATCGCGCTGGAAAATGCCGATGACTTCTCGGCCATCATGCGCGAGGTCTCGGTGGGGGTCACCGACCACATCCCGGCCATTCCCATGGTCCGCATGGCGATGACCGCCTGCGCCTCGGCCAGCATGACAGACGTGCTCCAGCCCAACATCCACCAGTCGAGAGGCCCCGACGAACCGCGTCCGAACATCACAGATCCCCCATAACGGCCTGATTGAAGCCGAAAACGCGCCGGTCACCGCCATAGGGGATCAGCTGCACATCCCGCGTCTGGCCCGGCTCGAAACGCACGGCGGTCCCCGCCGCGATGTCAAGCCGCATGCCCCGCGCCGCCGCCCGGTCGAAGTCGAGCGCGGCGTTGGTTTCGGCGAAATGATAGTGGCTGCCCACCTGCACGGGGCGATCGCCGGTATTCGACACCGTCAGGACGATGGCCGCGCGCCCGGCGTTAAGCTCGATCTCGCCAGGCGCGGGCAGGACCTCGCCCGGGATCATTTCCGCGACCGCGCGATGGCCAGCGCGACCGCCGCGCCGATCACCGGCAGCGCCAGAAACAACCAGGCCGCGTCGATGCCATGGGGATGCAGATGCGCGCCCTCATGGGCCAGGGCGGGCGCTGCGAACAGGACGGGGACAAAGACGGCAAGTCGTTTCAAGGGATCACTCCTGATCGGGGTCGGAACCATAGTCGGGGGCACGGCGTTTCTGCACGCGGTCGATAATGCGGGGGGCGAAGACGCCGATGGCACCGCCGGCGGCCAGCCCGAAGGCCGTGCCTTCGCCGAAGATCGCGGCCAGGATCGCCGCCCCGACAAGGCAGATGGCGAAGGCGAACAGCCGCAACTCCATCTCGGTCAGCGGGGCGTCGGCCAGCAGCACGCTTTCGAGCGCATTCTTGATGTAGGGCTCGGCATAGGGCGCGCCCGCGCCCGCGGCGATGCCAAGGATCAGGTCTGCCAGCATGGTTCTCCTCCTTTTCCCGTGTCAGCGGATCGGGTGATGGACGGTCACGAGCTTGGTGCCGTCCGGAAAGGTCGCCTCGACCTGCACGTCGTGGATCATCTCGGCCACGCCCTCCATGCACTGGTCGCGGGCGACGACATGGGCGCCGGCCTCCATCAGGTCGGCGACGCTGCGCCCGTCGCGCGCACCCTCGACCACGAAATCGGTGATGAGCGCGATCGCCTCGGGGTGGTTCAGCTTGACGCCGCGCGCGAGACGCCCGCGGGCGACCATCGCGGCGAGGCTGACGAGAAGCTTGTCCTTTTCGCGGGGGGTGAGGTTCATCCTTGGCCTTTCAGACTTGCCAGACGCGCGGCAGCGCACGCCCGCGCAACGTGGTCAGAAGACGGGCGGTCAGCCCGCGGATCGCCTGCGCGTCGCGCCCGGCCATCCGCACGATCAGCCGGCCGTCCCAGGCGGTCGCGGCCGCGCCGGGCGTGTCGCCCAGAACCGCGCGCACCGTGGCAAGCGCATCGGGCGCGGAAGGTGCTACCCACGCCACCGTGGCCAGCACCCGCGCGCCGTCAAGGCCCGCGCCGCCGCAGGACGCCGCCAGCTGCGCCGAGGTCAGCTCCAACGGCTCCCACAGCACGGGGGCGCCGTCGCGGGTGATCCGGCGGCGGTCCGACAGCAGCAGGCGCGTCACCGTCTCGCCCATCGCCGCGCGCCCCAGCACCAGCGTTTCGCAAAAGAGGCACTCGGCGTCGCCTTCGAGCGCGATCTCCGTCCGCCGGTCGATCATCGCGCCCTCGAACAGGATCGTTTCCTGCGGCAACCAGTGCAGGACCGCCCCCGCGCCGACCCGCGCGGTCACCCCGATCTCGCCCGCCGCACTGGCCTCGGCAGCGCGATAGGCGCGTTCGGCGGTCTGTGTCGTGGCGGTCGCCCGCGCCCCCGGCGCGATGTCGATGCGGTAGTCGAGGCGGTCGCCCCCGGTCACCCCGCCTGCGGTGTTGAGGAACACGACCTCGGGCTCGGGGCCATGGCAGCGCGGCAGGAAGACCTTGGCGCAGCCCTGCTGGAACAGCCGTTTGACGCGCCCTTCCGACGACAGGCCGACCTCTGCCGTGCCGCGGCTTCTCTGCATCCGGACGGGGGCGGTGTCGAACATGCTGAGTGGTCCCTTCGTCGCGCAGACTACCGCCCGCACGGCCGGGCGCAATGTCGGGCGGCCCGCGGACCGCCCTTCGGCAAGGCATTGCCTCATTTTTGGGCAGCATTCGCGACACCCACCCGGGGTGCCCGGCCCCTTCCCCAGACCCCGCGCTTGCGCTAAGCGGTCGGCATGAGCGACACGATCACCCTGCGCCGCCCCGACGACTGGCACCTGCACCTGCGCGACGGCGCGGTGCTGAAGGCGGTCCTGCCCGAAACCGCGCGCCATTTCGCCCGTGCCATCGTGATGCCGAACCTCGTGCCCCCGGTGGTCACCGGCGCGCAGGCCTCGGCCTATCGGCAGCGCATTCTCGCGGCCCTGCCCATGGGCCGGGACTTCACACCGCTGATGACGCTTTACCTGACGGAAAAGACCGACCCGTCCGACGTGAAGGCGGCGGCGAAGGCCGGCACCATCGCCGCGGTCAAGCTCTACCCCGCCGGGGCGACCACCAACTCGGCCTCGGGCGTGCGCGACTTCGACAAGGTGCGCCCCGTGCTCGAGGCGATGGCCGAGATCGGCCTGCCGCTCTGCGTCCACGGCGAGGTCACGGACGCCGACATCGACATCTTCGACCGCGAGGCGGTGTTCATCGACCGCGTGCTCGACCCGATCCGCCGGAGCACCCCCGGCCTGCGCGTGGTGATGGAACACATCACGACCCGCGACGGCGTGGACTATGTGCGGGACGGCGGCGAGGACATCGCCGGGACGATCACCACCCATCACCTTGTCATCAACCGCAACCACCTTCTGGTGGGCGGGATCCGGCCGCATTACTACTGCCTGCCGGTGGCCAAGCGCGAAGAGCACCGGCAGGCGCTGCGCGCCGCCGCGACCTCGGGCGATGCCTCGTTCTTCCTCGGGACCGACAGCGCGCCGCATGTCGACGCGGCAAAGGAAAGCGCCTGCGGCTGCGCGGGCTGCTTCACGGCGACGAACACGCTCTCGATCCTGGCGCAGGTGTTCGAGGAGGAAGACGCGCTCGACCGGCTTGAGGCCTTCACCTCGCTGCAACGGCCCCGGCTTCTACGGCCTGCCGGTGAACGAGGACACGATCACGCTGACGAAGGGCGCAGCCGGTCGCCTACCCTGCGAAGATCGACACCGCGGACGGGCCCGTCACCGTGTTCGACCCGGGCTTCCCGCTGCACTGGCGGGTGGCCGACTGAGGAGTTCCGCCTCCGGCGGCAATGTTCCAAAAGAGAAAAGCGCAGAGTTGGGGGCGACATGATACCATCCGGATTTCCCGAACGGGACGAGATCGCGCGGCTGAGCGCGTCGATGCTGCTCGAGGTGGGCGCGGTGCATTTCAACGCCGACCGACCCCTTCACCCATGCCAGCGGCAAGCAGGCGCCGACCTATATCGACTGCCGCAAGCTGATCAGCTTTCCCCGCGTGCGCGCGACCCTGATGGACTTCCTGTCGGTCACCGTGATGCGCGACGCAGGCTTCGAGGCCTTCACCAATGTCGCGGGCGGCGAGACCGCGGGCATTCCCTTTGCCGCCCTCGTGGCCGAACGGCTGGCGCTGCCGATGACCTATGTGCGCAAGAAGCCCAAGGGTTACGGCCGCAACGCGCGGATCGAAGGCGTGATGGGCGAAGGCGACCGCGTTCTGCTGGTCGAGGACCTGACCACCGACGGCGGATCGAAGCTGAGCTTCGTCGACGCGATCCGCGAGACCGGGGCCAGCTGCGGCCATACGGCAGTGATTTTCTACTACGACATCTTCCCCGAGACCGAGAAAGTGCTGGGCGACCATGGCGTCAAGCTGCATCGTCTCTGCACCTGGTGGGACGTGCTGGCCGAGGCCCGGCGGCGCGAAGCCTTTGACGGCGCAACGCTTTCCGAGGTCGAGGCCTTTCTGAACGATCCCGCAGGCTGGCAGGCGGCGCGCGCCGGCGGCTGACCGGCCTGTGGACGGCTTGGGGATAAGCATTGAGCGAATCGCGCATTCCGTCTTTATTAGGTGGCAGACAGCATTCGAGCCACAATATATGGACGCCCATTGCGTCCGGGCCAGTTGTCTACAGGGTTATCCCGGCAACGATCCACCGAGATTTCCCTGTTTCCCGCGGGCGCGTCTGAGAGTAGGGATGCCGACCAACAGGCAGGGACAGGCATGAACGAGATCCGGGCAATCGGCAAAAGCCGAGAGGACGATGGCAGCGTCGACACGCTGCCGCACAACATCGAGGCCGAGCAGCAGCTTCTGGGCGCGATCCTGACGAACAACGAGATCTACGACAGGGTCGCGTCCGTCATCAACGAAAGCCATTTCTTCGACCCGGTGCACGCACGCATCTACGAGGTGGCGGCCGCGCGCATCGCCAAGAACGCGCTGGCCTCGCCGGTGACGCTCAAGGCGTTTCTCGAGGACGATTCCGGTCTGAAGGAGCTGGGCGGTCCGGCGTATCTCGCGCGGCTCGCGGGGTCCGCGATCTCGTCCTTCGCCGCGCGCGACTATGCGCAGATGATCCACGATCTTGCGATCCGGCGTTCGCTGATCGGACTTGGGCGCGACATCTCGGCCAAGGCGGCCCGCGTCGAGGTGGAGAGCGAGCCCAAGGAACAGATCGTCGAGGCCGAACAGGCGCTTTACAAGCTGGGCGAGGCCGGCCAGTCGGGCCAGGGCTTCCAGTCGTTCCTCAAGGCGGTGACCGACGCGGTGAACATGGCCAACGCGGCCTACCAGCGCGACGGCGGGCTTGCCGGCATCTCGACCGGGCTTGCCGATCTCGACAAGAAGCTCGGCGGGCTGCACAAGTCGGACCTTCTGATCCTGGCCGGGCGTCCGTCGATGGGCAAGACCTCGCTGGCGACCAACATCGCCTTCAACATCGCCCGGACCTATCGCAAGGGGCGCGCTGCCCGACGGCTCGGAAGGGTCGGTGGGCGGCGGCGTCGTGGGCTTTTTCAGCCTCGAGATGTCGGCCGAACAGCTGGCCGCGCGGATCCTGTCGGAAGCCGCCGAAGTGCCCAGCGAACAGATCCGCCGCGGCGACATGACCGAAGGCGAGTTCCGCCGCTTCGTCGAGGCCGCCAAGACGCTCGAGGCCTGCCCGCTCTTCATAGACGACACCCCTGCCCTGCCGATCAGCCAGCTTGCCGCCCGCGCCCGGCGGCTCAAGCGCGAGCACGGGCTCGACGTGCTGATCGTCGACTACCTGCAGCTCGTGCGCCCGGCCACGGCCAAGGACAGCCGCGTGAACGAGGTCAGCGAGATCACCCAGGGCCTCAAGGCCATCGCCAAGGAACTCGACATTCCCGTGGTCGCGCTGTCGCAGCTTTCGCGGCAGGTGGAATCGCGCGACGACAAGCGCCCGCAGCTGTCGGACCTGCGGGAGTCGGGGTCGATCGAGCAGGATGCGGATGTCGTGATGTTCGTCTTCCGCGAGGAATACTACAAGGAACGGGAAAAGCCGGGCGACCACGATCTCGAAGCCATGGCGAAGTGGCAGGAAGAGATGGAACGGCTTCACGGACGGGCCGAGGTCATCATCGGAAAGCAGCGCCACGGCCCGATCGGCCATGTGGAACTCAGCTTCGAGGGCCGGTTCACCCGCTTCGGCAACCTGGCCAAGGCCTGGCAACAGGGCGCGGGCGAGTTCTGATCGGGACGGGTTCCAACCGCGGCGGACCGCAACCATCGAGACGAAAAGGGAAAACGACGTGACACTTCGAATTCTTGCCGCCGCAGCCATGGCGCTGCTGATTGCCGCCTGCGACATGATGCCGGCCGGCGACGTCACCTCGGCCGAGCGTGTCGAGACCTTCACCTCGATCGGCACCATACGTGAGGTCGACCGCATCAACCGCCGGGTCGTGCTGCGCATCGACGGGCGGACGCTGACCCTACGCGCGAACGAAGCCGTCCCCGCCTTCGACATCGTCGAGGTCGGCGACCGCGTGCGCGTCACCTACACCGAGGCCGTCGCCGTCGACATGGCCCTGCCCGACGATACCGGCGAACGCGAGACAACCACGGGCGGCGGCACATTCGTCGAGGCCGGCACGATCGGCCGTGTCGAGGGCGGGGTCACCTCGGCGGTCTACGAGGTCGTGTCCTTCGACCGGGGCAGCAACAAGGCCACGCTGATCACCCCGGACGGTGAAACCGTCGTCGTCGACGTGGCGCCCGAACTGCGCGACTTCGCCCGGTCGCGCGTCCCCGGCGACCGCGTTCTGATCACCTTGGCCGATCGGCACCGCCATCGCGCTCGAACTGGCGGAAACGGGCTAAGCCTGGTGCGGACGCGACATGTGATCCTTTCGTGACACGGGCGGCGGTTCCCGCTAAGCAGGAGCCGCTGCCCGCTGACGGATTCGGAGCGCCCGCGCGAATGGCCGACCTGCCCCCCGCCCAACCTTGGATTGCCCACCCGTTCGACGACGACAAGCTGCGCGAGGAGTGCGGCGTCTTCGGCGTCATCGGCGTGGCGGACGCGGCGAATTTCGTGGCCCTTGGGCTGCACGCGCTTCAGCATCGCGGGCAGGAAGCCGGCGGGATCGTCAGCCACGATCCCCTGACCGGGTTCCAGTCCGCCCGTCGCTTCGGTTATGTGCGTGACAACTTCACCTCGGCCAAGCTGATGGAGACACTGCCCGGCCCCTTGGCGATCGGGCATGTGCGCTATTCGACCACGGGATCGAAGGGCAACACCCAGATCCGCGATGTGCAGCCCTTCTTCGGCGAGTTCTCGATGGGCGGGGCGGCGATCGCGCATAACGGAAACATCACCAATGCCGTGGCGCTGCGGCGCGAACTGATCGAACGCGGGTCGATCTTCCAGTCCTCGTCGGACACCGAATGCATCATCCACCTGATGGCGCGCTCGCTCCAGCGCACCGTGCCCGAACGGATGAAGGACGCGCTGCGCCGGGTCGAGGGCGCCTATTCCATCGTCGCGATGACCCGCACCAAGCTGATCGGCGTGCGCGATCCGCTCGGGGTGCGCCCGCTTGTCCTGGGACGGCTGGGCGACGGCTGGGTCCTGTCGTCCGAGACCTGCGCGCTCGACATCATCGGTGCCGAGTTCGAGCGCGATGTCGAACCGGGCGAGATGGTGGTGGTCGAGCACGGCAAGCTGTCCTCCTACCATCCGTTCGAACGTGCGAAGCCGCGCTTTTGCATCTTCGAGCATGTCTATTTCTCGCGTCCCGACTCGATTTTGGGCGGGCGGTCGGTCTACGAGACCCGCGCCCAGATCGGCATCGAACTGGCGCGCGAGGCCCCGGTCGAGGCCGACCTCGTCTGCCCGGTGCCCGACAGCGGCACCCCGGCGGCGATCGGCTTTGCGCGCGAAAGCGGCATCCCCTACGGCATGGGGATCATCCGCAACCAGTATGTCGGGCGGACCTTCATCGAACCGACCGAACAGATCCGCAACATGGGCGTCCGGCTGAAGCTGAACGTCAACCGTGCGCTCATCCGGGGCAAGCGGGTCGTGCTGGTCGACGACTCGGTCGTGCGCGGCACCACGAGCCGCAAGATCAAGGAAATGATCCTCGATGCCGGCGCGGCCGAGGTCCATTTCCGCATCGCATCGCCGCCCACGGCCTGGCCCTGCTTTTACGGCGTCGACACGCCTCAGCGCGAAAAGCTGCTGGCCGCGACGATGAGCGAGGACGAGATGCGCGAGCATCTGGGCGTCGATTCGCTGCGCTTCATTTCACTCGACGGTCTGTACCGCGCGGTGGGCGAGGCCAGCGGGCGCAATCCCGACGCGCCGCAGTATTGCGATGCCTGTTTTTCGGGCGAGTACCCGGTGGCGCCGTCGGACATGATCGAACAGGGCTTCGCCCTGAAAGCGGCAGAGTAGACCCGCCGTCGCATCCGCACTGATCACGGGAACGTGCGCTGATCCAGCGCCAAGCGGCCCTACCCTTCACGTCGAATGGCAAGGAGGCTCGCATGACCCAACACCCCCGCAAGAAAGCCAGCGACTTCGATCCCCGCATCCTCGAGATCTTCGACGGATACGTCCACGGCAAGATGTCCAAGCGCGAGTTCATGTCGAAGGCCGGCCGGTATGCCGCCGCGGGTGTGACCGGGGCGATGATCCTCGAACAGCTTGAACCGAACTACGCGCTGGCCCAGCAGGTCGCCCCGGACGATCCCGCAATCGAGACGATGACCGTCGAGTACGAAAGCCCCGAGGGTCACGGCACAATCCGGGGCCTGATGGCGAGGCCCGCGGGTGCGGCCGGGCCGCTGCCCGCCGTGCTCGTCGTGCACGAGAACCGCGGCCTCAACCCCTATATCGAAGACGTCGTGCGCCGCACCGCCAAGGCGGGCTACCTTGCCTTCGGGCCAGACGGGCTGACGCCGCTAGGCGGCTATCCCGGCAATGACGAGGACGGCCGCGACGCTGCAAAGCCAGCTTGATGGTGCCAAGCTCATGGACGACTTCTTTGCCGCCTTCGAATTCCTGCGCGACAGTGACGCCTCGACCGGACAGGTCGGCTGTGTCGGTTTCTGCTATGGCGGCGGGGTCTGCAACGCGCTGGCCGTCGCCTACCCCGACCTCGCGGCGTCGGTCCCGTTCTACGGTCGGCAGGCGGCCGTCGAGGACGTGCCGCGGATCGAGGCGCCGCTGCTGATCCACTACGCAGCCCTCGACGACCGCATCAACGCGGGGGCCGCCGCCTATGCTCAGGCGCTGCGCGACAACGGCAAGGCGTTCAGCGAGCATTTCTATCCCGACGTGAACCACGGCTTCCACAACGACACGACGCCGCGCTACGATGAAGCGGCGGCCACGCTGGCCTGGGACCGGACGCTCGCGTTCTTCGAGACCCATCTGACCTAGAAAACGCGGCCAGGGTGTCACGCACCTGCGGGACATGAAACCGCGGGACCGGACTTTCCATCTTCGGAAGGTGGCTGGACAAGGCCGCGAGGGACTGGCGTTGCATCACGGCGTGAGGCAACCGGACGGGGCAGTCGCGGGGCGCGTGTTGCACCCTGGCGCTGCGCGGCGCCCCGGATCGGTCCCGTCCCTGACCGCGTCCCCGACATTTCGGTTGACCTTCCCCCGCGCCGGTTCCATCACCCCGGCCCATGACACAGACCGCATCACGGATCGCACTTATCACCGGGGCCTCGCGCGGGCTTGGCGCGGGCCTTGCCGAAGCGCTGGCACCCACCCACCACATCGTCGCGGTCGCCCGCACCACGGGCGCGCTGGAAGAGCTTGACGACCGGGTCAAGGCCGCCGGCGGCAGCGCCACCCTCGCGCCGATGGACATCACCGTGCCCGAGGCGATGGCGACGCTGTGCCGGGGCATACACGACCGCTGGGGGCATGTGGATCTCTGGGCCCACACTGCCATCCACGCCGCCCCGCTGTCGCCCGCCGTCCATGTCGACGCCAAGGACTGGGCCAAGAGCCTCGACATCAACGTCACCGCGGCGCTCAGGCTGATCGGCTATGTCGAGCCGCTGCTGACCGCCGCCGAGGCGGGACGGGCGCTGTTCTTCGACGATCCGCGCGCCGGGGAGAAGTTCTTCGGGGCCTACGGCGCCAGCAAGGCCGCGCAGATGGCACTTGCGACAAGCTGGCAGGCCGAGACTGTGAACACCGGCCCGCGCGTCGACATCCTGCATCCTGCCCCGATGGCAACGGCCCTGCGCGCCCGCTTCTATCCGGGCGAGGACCGCAGCGCCCTGACCCCGCCCCGCGACGAGGCGCGCCGGCTTCTGGCGGACGCCGGGCTTCTCTGACGGCCCGCCGCCTTGCCGCTGCGCCCCGCCTCGCATAAGCAGGGGGAAACAACCTGGCCGGGCAGACCATGCGCATCCTCATCACCAATGACGACGGAATCAATGCACCCGGGCTGAAGGTGCTCGAGGATATCGCCACCCGGATCGCCGGCCCCGAGGGCGAGGTCTGGACCGTCGCCCCCGCATTCGAACAGTCGGGCGTCGGCCACTGCATCAGCTACACCCACCCCACCATGCTGGCCGAGATCGCGCCGCGCCGCTTCGCCGCCGAAGGCTCACCGGCCGATTGCGTCCTCGCGGGGCTTTACGAGGTCATGAAGGACGGCCGCCCGGACCTTGTGCTCTCCGGCGTGAACCGGGGCAACAACGCCGCCGAGAACGTGCTCTACTCGGGCACGATCGGCGGTGCGATGGAGGCGGCCCTTCAGGACCTGCCGGCGATCGCGCTCTCGCAGTTCTACGGCCCCGAAAACGTCGACCTCGACGATCCGTTCGAGGCCGCGGCCCGGCACGGCGTTGACGTCGTGCGCCGCCTTCTCGACCACGGGATCTGGGACAAGGGGGGCTACCGGCTGTTTTACAACGTGAATTTCCCGCCGATGCCCGCCGCCGCGGTGAAAGGGCTGAAGGTGGCGGCTCAGGGCTACCGGGAAGAGACATTCTTCGGCGTCGAGCCGCATGTCTCGCCCTCGGGCCGGATGTTCCTCTGGGCCACCGGCGGGCCGCAGCACCTTCCGACCGCGCCGGGCACCGACGCGCACGCCAACCTCGAGGGCTATATCTCGGTCACGCCGCTGCGCGCCGACCTGACGGCGCATGACATGCTCGAAGGGCTGAGGGACCGGCTGGAGGGATGAACGACGCGGAACGCAAGATGCAGTTCCTCTTCACCCTGCGCTCGCACGGGGTGACCGACAAGCGCGTGCTCGAGGCGATGGAACGGATCGACCGGCGCGCCTTCGTGCGTGGCCTGTTCGCCGACCGCGCCTATGACGACACGCCGCTGCCGATCACCTGCGGCCAGACGATCAGCCAGCCCTCGGTCGTCGGGCTGATGACGCAGGCGCTGAACGTCCAGCCGCGCGACAAGGTTCTCGAGGTCGGCACCGGCTCGGGCTACCAGGCCGCCGTTCTTAGCCAGCTCGCGCGCCGGGTCTATACCGTCGACCGACACCGCCGCCTTGTCTCCGAGGCGAAAGAGGTCTTCGCCGCCCTCGGGCTGACCAACATCACCGCACTGACCGCCGATGGCAGCCGGGGCCTCCCCGAACAGGCGCCCTTCGACCGGATCCTCGTCACGGCCGCGGCCGAAGACCCGCCAGGCCCCTTATTGGCAGAACTGCGTACAGGCGGTATCATGGTCGTGCCGGTCGGGCAGTCGGACGCGGTGCAGCACCTCATAAAGGTGACGCGCACCGAAACAGGCTACGACTACGACGAACTGCGCCCGGTGCGTTTCGTGCCCCTGATCGAGGGGCTGGGTCAGGACTGACCCGGATTTCATCAAAGGCCCCGAAGACAAGGGGCCGCATGACGCGAGGATTGAGAGCAATGGCGGCATCCGCCCGACGTTCGCACACCCTTTTCGCCGGCATCTCGATGCTGGCGCTTGCGGCCTGCGGCGAAACCTTCAGCGATTTCGACATCGACATGCGCGGCAGCGGCGGGTCGGCCGCCGACACCTCGGAGGCGGCGCGCAACCAGACCGCCGCGCGGCCCGCGCCCGACAGCCGGGGCGTGATTTCCTATCCGAACTACCAGGTCGCGGTGGCCAATCGCGGCGATACGGTCGTCACCGTCGCCGATCGCGTGGGCCTGCCGGCCGCCGAGCTGGCCCGTTTCAACGGGCTGCCCCTCGATGCGCCGCTGAGCGGAGGCGAAATAATCGCCCTGCCGACACGGGTCGCCGAACCGTCGACCGCGACGGGCGCCATCACCTCGGGGCCGATCACCCCCGGATCGGTCGACATCACCACCCTGGCCGGAAGCGCCATCGACCGCGCCGACGGAACCCCGCGCGCGACCTCGACCCTGTCGTCGGGCGAAGAGCCGACGCGCCACCAGGTCCAGGCCGGCGAGACCGCCTTCATCATCGCGCGGCAATACAATGTCTCGGTCGAGGCGCTGGCCGACTGGAACGGGCTGGGCGACGACTATGCCGTGCGCAACGGCCAGTGGCTGCTGATCCCCGTCGTCATCGGCGCGCCGATGCCGCAGGCGACCAGCGCCCCCGGCACCGGCTCGGTCACCCCTGAACCGCCATCGGCGGCGACGCCCCTGCCCGCGGTCAGCCCCGGCCCCGCGCCGGCACCGACGCCCCCGCCCCCCGCGCTGGAAGAGACCCGGACCGCCGCGTCGAACACCGCGCAGTTCCAGATGCCGGTCTCGGGAAGCATCGTGCGCGACTATGACGCCGACGACTTCACCGGCATCGGCATCTCGGCCGAGCGCCGGCGCGCCGGTTTCGGCAGCCGACGCCGGCGAGGTCATGCTGATCACCCGGGACACGAACCAGAACGCGATCCTGGTGATCCGCCACCCGGGCGATCTGCTGACGGTCTATTCGGGCATCGACGCCATCACGGTCGAGCGCGGCGACAGCGTCACGCGCGGCCAGAAGGTGGCCGAGGTCAAGGCGGGCGACCCCGCGTCGCTGTTCTTCCAGGTGCGGCAAGGCAGCGACACCTACGACCCGCTGCCCTATCTCCAGTAGGCTTGCACCGGCAGCAGGGACTTAGCCGTCGATCCGGGCACCGCTTCGGCCCGCAAGGTCGGTGAAGTATTGCCAGGCCACACGGCCCGATCGCGCGCCGCGCGTCGCCTGCCATTCGATCGCCTCGGCGCGCAGCGTGGCATCGTCGATGGCCACCCCGTAGGCGTCGCAGTAGCCGCGGATCATGGCGAGGTATTCGTCCTGGCTGCAGGGATGGAACCCGAGCCACAGGCCGAAGCGGTCAGACAGCGACACCTTCTCCTCCACCGCCTCCGACGGGTTGATCGCGCTCGAGCGTTCGTTCTCGATCATGTCGCGCGGCATAAGGTGGCGGCGGTTCGAGGTGGCGTAGAACACCACGTTCTCGGGCCGCCCTTCGATCCCGCCGTCGAGCACGGCCTTCAGGGACTTGTAGTGCTGGTCGTCATGGGAAAACGACAGGTCGTCGCAAAAGAGGAGGAACCGTGCGTCGGACCCGCGCAGAAGGTTCAGAAGCCGCCCGATCGACGGCAGGTCCTCGCGCTGGACCTCGACGATCTTGAGCGCCAGGCCCTGAGCCAGAACCTCCGCGTGCACCGCCTTGACGAGGCTCGACTTTCCCATCCCACGCGAGCCCCAGAGAAGGGCGTTGTTCGCCGGCAGGCCGCGTGCGAACTGGAGCGTGTTGGCCAGCAGCGTGTCGCGCGCCCGGTCGATCCCCAGAAGAAGCGGCAGCGCCACCCGGTTGACCCGGCCCACCGGATCAAGCCGGTCGGGCGCAGACATGCCAGACGAAGGCGTCGGCGGACGACGAAATCGGGGGGCTTCAGCGGCGCCGGCGCCATCCGCTCGAGCGCGGAGGCGATGCGGTCGAGAGCTTCGTCGCTCACGACTTGGCGCCCTCGCCCGTGTCATCGTCGGATGCGTCATCCCCGTCGAAGCTGTAGAGATCCTCGTCCTCATCCAGCACGCCCTCGCGCCGCAACTCTTCCACGCGCTTGCGCTCGATCCGCTTCACAAGCTGGATCGACACTTCGTAAAGCCCGTAGACGACGACGAAGAGGATCAGCTGCGTGATCACGTCCGGCGGCGTCACAAGCGCGGCCAGCAGCAGAATGCGCGACCACGGCGTATTTGCGCACATCGGCAAGCCCGCGCGAGGTGACCAGCCCCGCCTTGCCCATGAGCGACAGCAGGACCGGCAACTGGAAGCACAGGCCGAAGGCGATGATGAACTTCGTGGTCAGCGCCAGATAGGCCTGCGCCGAGCCCTGGAACACCACGCTCAGCGGTGGTGCGGCCTCGGGGTCGACCGCCATAGCCTCGCCGCCGGCGCCGAACTGCTGGAAGCCGAGGAAGAAGTCATAGGCCAAGGGGGTCACGACATAGAAGGCAAAGGATGCGCCCGCAAAGAACATGAAGGGCGACGCGATCAGGAAGGGCAGGAACGCGTTCTTCTCGGTCCGGTAGAGGCCCGGCGCCACGAACCGCCAAAGCTGGTAGGCGATGAACGGGAAAGACAGCATGAACCCGCCCAGAAGCGAGATGCGGATCGCGACGAAGAAGCCTTCCTGCGGGCTGATGAAGATCAGGTCGCAATCCTGGCCGCGCTGCGCCAGTTCCTGGCAGAGCGGCCCGGTCAGGAAGTTGAAGATCGGCGTGGCCACCGTGAAGCAGATCACCATGCCCACGATGAAGGCCATCACCGCCCGGATCAGCCGGGTGCGCAGCTCGGCCAGATGCTCGATCAGCGGGGCCGAGCTGTCGTCGATCTCGTCGTCGATGGTGTCGCTCATGATGCGCCGGATTCCTTGGGCTCGGGGCGGGACGGCTTGGCGGCCGGCGACTTGGACGGGCTCTTGGCCTTTCGCGCCGGCTTTGCGGGCGTCTTGCCTGCCGTGGCCTTCGCGGCGGGTTTGGTCGCGGCGGGTTTGCCCGGCTTGGACGGGGCGGCGGGCTTCTCCACCGCAGCCTTCTGCGGGGCCGCATTTTCCAGCTGCAGCCTGTTCCGGTGGCCGCCGTCTCGGAGTCAGCCTTTGCGGTGGCCGCCTTTTCGGTGGCCGTTTTCGCCCGGGCGTCTTTCGAAGTCTTGCCCGGCTCCCACTTGTCGAACCTGTCGGCCGCCCCCTTCAGCGCATCGAGGCCCATGTTCTTGGGATTGGTCATGCCCTTGAGGTCGGCGGCCGCCTCGCGCACGCCCGACTCGTCGGCGGCTTCCTCCATCGCGCGCTGAAAGTCGCGGGCCATCCGCCGCGCCTTCGCGGTGAACTTGCCGAGGGTCCGGAACATGCCGGGCAGATCTTTTGGCCCCACGACGATCAGCGCGACGATGCCGATCAGCAGAAGCTCGGTCCAGCCGATGTCGAACATGGCGGTGTTTCCTGGCTTCGGCCGGTCAGACCTTGTCCTTGTCGGTTTCGGTCTCGGGGGTCACGTCGCGGGCGACGTCGGCGGCCTGATCCTCGATTTCCTTCTTGCCGTCGTCGACGCCCTTCTTGAAGGCCGTGATGCCCTTGCCGACCTCGCCCATCAGCGACGAGATCTTGCCGCGCCCGAACAGGACGAGGACCACGACGGCGATCAGAAGAAGGCCGGGAAGGCCGATGTTGTTCAGCATGGGGTTTTCTCCCTGGCGGCAGGCAAATCCCCGCGGGACGCCTGCGTTGCGACTACAACGCGCCTTCTAGGCCTGCGCCGTGGCAGAGGGAAGCGCCGGCCTCGCTTTCGCCCCCGCAATTGACCGCAGGGGGCTTCAGGCCTATCTCAACTGACAGGTTCGTGTCAGTTGAGGTGCTCTAGACCGGGCGCACCGCAACCCGAATCGGAGAGATACGATGAAACACCCGACCCTGACCGTAGCCGACCGTACCGCCCCCGCCCTTCCCGCCGACGCCGCCCGTGCCGGCGGTACCGATCCGCGCCCGGTGGCCGAGATCGTGACCTTCCGCCTTGCCGCCGGCGTGTCCGACGCTGACTTCCTCGCGGCCGCCCGGGGCGTGGAAGGGCATCCTCTCGCGCGCCCCCGGCTTTCGCACGCGCCACCTGAGCGGCACCGGCGACGGCACCTGGACCGACCACGTTGTCTGGGAGTCGATGGCGCAGGCGACGGCGGCCGCCGAAAGCCTCATGGCCAACCCCGCCGCAGGTCCTTTCCTTCAGGCAATCGACCCCGACAGCATCGCGATGCGTCACGAAACGATCCTCTTGCAGATGGAGTGACCCCCTGCGCCGCACCGACCGCCTCTTCGAGCTGATCCAGATCCTGCGGGACGGAAAGCTCCACCGCGCCGCCGACATGGCGGCGCGGCTCGAGGTGTCGGTGCGCACCATCTACCGCGACATGGATACGCTGGTGGCCTCGGGCCTGCCGGTCGAGGGCGAACGGGGCGTGGGCTACATGATGACCGCGCCCATCACCCTGCCGCCGCTCAACCTGACGATGGCCGAGCTTGAGGCGCTGCACCTCGGCATGGCGGTGGTCGCCGAGGCCGCCGATGACGACCTGCGCCGGGCCGCGCGGTCGCTGTCGGCCAAGATCGACGCCGTGCTGCCCGAAGACCGCGCCGCCCCGCGAGAGGGCTGGGGCTTTGCGGTCTATCCCTTCGCGGACGCGGCGGCGGGCTTTGCCCATATGCCGGCGATCCGTGGCGCGATCCGGTCGCGTCAGAAACTGCGTCTGACCTACCGATCGCTCGGGGACGACACGACGCGCCGCACGGTGCGCCCGCTGCAACTGGAATACTGGGGGCGGGTCTGGACCCTGACCGCCTGGTGCGAGATGCGCAGCGCCTTCCGCGTGTTCCGCGTCGACCGGATCGACAGGGTCGAGATCCTGCCCGAGCTCTTCGTCGACGAACCCGGCCGTATGCTGGCCGACTACATGGCCGGACTGCCCAGCAACGGATAGAGCGACGCCAGCAACAGCGCGGCCATGGTCAGGTTGAACGCGCGAAGGCGTCCGGGGCTGGTCAGCACCCGCCGCATCTGCAGACCCGCCCAGGCCCAGGACCCGACGCTGGGCAGGTTGATCGCGCCGAAGACAAGGGCCACGACCAGCACCGCCGCCACATCCTGCCCCGGCGCGTAGACGGTGACCGCGGTCAGCGCCATCGCCCAGGCCTTGGGGTTCACCCACTGAAAGGCGGCGGCCTGCAGAAAGGTCATGGGCCGCCCTCCGCCCATCCCGCTCTGAGGCGCCGAGGCGTTCGCGATTTTCCATGCAAGATAAATGAGATAGACGACGCAAGCGATCTTGAGCCCGAGGTAGATGCCGGGCAGCACGGTGAAGACCTGCACCAGACCCAGACCGACCAGCACCGCCATCACCACGAAACCCAGCGCCACGCCCAGCATGTGCGGGAGCGTCCGGCGCAGACCGAAATTGGCGCCCGAGGCCATCAGCATCAGGTTGTTCGGCCCCGGCGTCACCGAGGTCACGAAGGCGAAGGCGGCAAGCGCGGGAAGAAGCTCCAAGTCCATGGCGCAATTATCGCGCAGCCATCGGGGAACTTGGTTGCAATCTTCGGTGCAAGAGAGCAATTTTTCACAACATATGACGAAGATTGATCAGATCAACGACCGGATATTGCGCGAGCTGTCGCGCGACGGCCGCGTGTCGAACACCGAACTTGCCGAGCGGGTCGGCCTCTCGCCCTCGGCCTGCCTGCGCCGCGTGCAGGACCTCGAGCGCGCAGGCATCATCACCGGCTACCGCGCCGTGCTGAATCGCGCGGCCCTGGGCGGCGGGTTCGTGGCCTATGTCGCGGTGGGCCTCAACGCGCATACCAAGGCGGCGCAGGAGGCGTTCGAGCGCGCGATGGCACGTGCGCCCGAAGTGCGCGAATGCCATAACGTGACCGGCGCCATCGAATACCTTCTGCGCGTCGAAGTGGCCGACATCGCGGCCTACAAACGCTTTCACGCCGAGACGCTGGGCACCCTGCCGCAGGTGCATTCGATCACCTCCTACGTGGTGATGGGGTCGCCTCGTGACGACAGGGCCTGACCCCCCTATGAGCGGCGGCGACATCAGGCTAAAAAGACCGCAAATGCAAGAACTGCGAGGATCCTGCCCATGCAGACCATCATCTCCGCCCTGCTTTACGTTGTCGCCAATGCCGTCGGGCTTCTGGTCGCCAGGCTGGTCATTCCGGGTTTCCAGATCGACTTCTGGTCGTTCATCCTTGTCGTCCTGGTCTTCTCGGCGATCCTCGCCGTCCTGACGCCGTTGATCCGCAAGTTCTCGGAGATCGAACGCCAAGCCCCTTATGGGCGGCATCGCCCTCGTGTCGATCGCGGTCTGCCTGTTCCTGACAAACCTCATCATGGCCGGCATGGACATGGGCGGCCTTACCAACTGGATCGCCGCGACGGTTCTGGTCTGGATCGGAAGCCTGGCCGCGACCTTCTTGCTGCCGCAAGTGACAAAACAGGCCAGGAAGTACCACGACAAGTCCCACTAGGCGGCTAGGCAGCCTTTCGTGGAAACACGAAACACTTGCCGCGGCGGATCATCAGCCAGAGCGGCGTGCCCGGTTTGGGCAGGAACACCGACGGGACCGATGCCTTGAGGATCGACCCGTCGTGGTCCATGCGGAACTCGACAAGGCTTTCGTGCCCCATGTAGCGCGCGCGTTCGACCACGCCGCGCGCCGGAATGCCGTCTTCGGGCGTGGGCAGCGGCCCCCTGCCGTCGCGGTCGAAGTCGATGCGCAGGTGCTGGGGGCGGATCACGATCTCGACCTCTGTGCCGTCCGGCACGCCGGGAGCCAGGAACTGGCCGAACGGCGTATCGGTCAGCGCGCCGCGAACTGTGCCCCGGATCACGTTGATATCGCTGAAAAACGCGGCCGCCGCCTTGTCGACCGGCGTGTTGTAGACGTTGTAGGGCGCGCCCACCTGCACGATCCGCCCATCGCGCATCAGCGCGATCTGGTCGGACATGCGCATCGCCTCTTCGGGCTCATGCGTCACCAGCACCACCGCCGCGCCCTCTTCCTTCAGGATCGCCAGCGTCTCGTCCCGGATGCCGTCGCGCAGGCGGTTGTCCAGCCCCGAGAAGGGTTCGTCCATCAGCATGACGCGGGGGCGCGGCGCGACCGCCCGCGCCAGGGCCACGCGCTGCTGCTCGCCGCCTGAAAGCTCGTGCGGGAAGGCGTCGATGAACCCCGGCAGGTGGACGCGATCCAGGAGTTCCTCCACACGCGCGCGCTTTTCGGCCCTGGTCCCGCGCAGTCCGAACGCCACGTTGTCGGCCACGCTGAGGTGCGGAAAGAGCGCGAAGTCCTGGAACATGAGGCCGATGCCGCGCCGTTCCGGCGGAAGGTGCACCAATTCGTCCGCGATCACCTGCCCGTCGACCAGCACCCGCCCCCGGTCCTGCCGTTCGACCCCCGCGATGATGCGCAGCGTCGTCGACTTGCCGCAGCCCGAGGGGCCGAGAAGGCTGATCACCTGCCCCGGCATCACGGTCAGCGACACGTCATGCACCACGTCCCGCCCGCCATAGGCGCGCGAGACATGGTCAAGCTCCAGTCGTGGCGTGATTGTCTTCACCCGGCCCTGCCTCAAATCCGACCGATTGGCTCGGATATCGCTGCGGGATAGCAATCCAGTCTCTGCACTGCAAGTCCGCGTCTGGCCAAGCGGGCGTGCCCTGTGACAGGATCGGCCGCGCCCCAACGGCAAATCCTGCAAGGACCCGGACGACCATGAAACACATCCTTGTCGCCACCGATCTGTCGCCCCGTGCCGACCGTGCGGTCGGTCGCGCCTTCCGGCTTGCCGACGCCCACGGCGCGCGACTGACCGTGCTGACTGTGATGGACGACGCCATGCCGGACCGGCTGGCCAAGGTCATGCGGCCCGAGACCGAGGCGCACCTGAAATCCTTCTGCGACAGCCTGTCGGACGACGGTCGCATTGCCCATGTCACCCGCGTGGCGCAGGGCGACCCCAGCCATGTCATTCCCGAGGTCGCCACCAGCATCGCGGCCGACCTCGTGGTTCTGGGCCTGCACCGCACGCGCGGCTTTCTCGACACCGTCCGCGAGACGACGCTTGAACGCACCCTTCGGGTGACCGCGCAGCCGGTGCTTCTGGTGCGTGATCCGGTCGATCACGACTATGCAACGGTGCTGGCGGCGGTCGATTTCTCGCCCGCGTCCTCGGCGGCGATCGGTGCCGCACACAGGCTTGCCCCCGCCGCGACGATCCACGGCTTTCATGCCGTTGCGGTTGCAATCCCCCGGGGCGGTCAGTTCGATCCTCCGCCAACGACCGATCACAACCTGCGCGACGCCGAAGACGCCCGCGCCCGGTGGATGGACGTGACCGCCCTGCCCGCCGGCATGGCCCCTCCCGCGATCCGCGCCGGCGGGCTCGAGGCGGTGTTCGACGCCGAGTTCGCCCGCCTCAAGCCCAATCTGGTGGCGGTCGGCGCGCATGCCAGGTTCAGCCTGACCCACCGGATGCTCGGCAGTCTCGCCCTTCAGCTGATGCGCGACCCGCCCGCTGACCTCCTCGTGGCGAAGCCTTCGACGGGCTGACCCGGCTCAGATCGTGGCGTTGGTCGCGCCGCCATCCAGAAGGATGTTCTGGCCCACGATGAATCCGGCCTTCTGCGAGCAGAGGAAGGCGCAGGCCGCCCCGAATTCCTCGGACGTGCCGTAGCGGGCCGCGGGAATCGTCGCCTGACGCTGTTTCGTGGCCTCTTCCATCGTGATGCCCTGCGCCTTCGACACCCCGGTGTCCAGCGCGACCGCACGGTCGGTGGCGTGGATGCCCGGCAGCAGGTTGTTGATGGTGACACCCTTGTCGGCCACCTGCCGCGCGGTTCCGGCGACATAGCCCGTGAGGCCGGTGCGCGCGGCGTTCGACAGGCCAAGAACCGGGTTCGGCGACTTGACCGCCTGCGACGTGATGTTGACGATCCGGCCCCAGCCGCGCTCCATCATGCCGGGAAGCACGGCCTTCATCAGCGCGATCGGCGTCAGCATGTTGGCGTCGAGCGCCTTGATGAAATCCTCACGCTCCCAGTCGATCCACTTGCCTGGGGGCGGGCCGCCGGCGTTGGTCACAAGGATGTCCGCCTCGGGGGCCGCGGCCAGGAGTTTGGCGCGCACCTCGTCATTCGTGACATCGCCGACCACCGTCACAACCTCGACGCCATAGGCCTCGCGGATCGCCGCGGCCGCGGCTTCCAGCGCCTCGGCCCCGCGCGCGTTCATGACAAGGTTCACGCCCTCGGCGGCCAGCGCCTCGGCGCAACCGCGCCCAAGCCCCTTCGACGAGGCGCAGACGATGGCTGTCTTGCCCTTGATCCCCAGTTCCATGATGTTCTCCCGTCGCTGTGCTTTGCCCCAGCGGGGTAGACGGAAACGCCGGGAATGGCCAGCACCGGGGTCGCGTTACATCGGCGCCTGGAAGAACTCTTCCTTCACGATCTTGCCCTCGGCCACCGTGTATAGCCCGACCTCCTTGCCTTGCCAGCGCTGCCCGCTGGCCTTCTCCGTGACGTCCATCGTGAAGATCACCGCGAACTGGTGCGGCTCGTGAAGATAGGGGCCGTCGGCCGCACTGCTGTGGAGCTCGAAGGCCTGGCCCCACCACTCGTGCTTGCCCTCGATCGCCGCCACCCCTTTCGAGATCCGGCTGCCCTCGGGCGGATCGGTGGCCTCGACGGATTCGCAGTTCGGGTCGTAGAGCTCGGAAAGCCCCTCGCGCTCGCGCCCTTCGCGGCAGTTCTTCACAAGCTCCTTGGCGATCTCTTCAAGCGTCATGACAACCTCCGGGGCACGTTCATGGAATGTTCCAAGCCTGCCACGAAAGCCGTCCCCGATCAATCCCGCGCAGGCGGCGGGAAGGTCGCGAAGCTGTAGTCGACCTCGGCAAAGCGATCGACGGCGAAAGTATAGAGAAACTGCAGCCCCTCGGACCCGGCCGTGACCGAATGCTCGCTGCCGCCCGGAACGAAGAGGGCCACACCCGGCGCGATCGGAAAGGGTGCCCCATCGATGGTGACGATCCCGGCACCGGCCAGCCCGAAATAGACCTCGTGCGGACCGTGGCGATGGGCATTCAGCGTGCCGCCGGGCGCGAAGGCGGCGACGCCCGCGACCATCCCGGCCGAGGGCGTGCGGTCGGCACAGATCAGGGTGCGCCAGGTGACCGTGCCCCGGGCGCCTTCGGCCCAGCCCTCGTCCTCGAGATCGGCCATGTTGACCGCGAACGCCCGAAGGAACGTGGCGAAGACGGTCATGTCCTGAATGTCGTTCATCGGGGTCACACCTATCGGATCCGGCCGACATCCTGCGCTGCTGATTCGCGGCAGTCTTTTCCGTTCGCGACAGGTCGGGGGCGCAATCGGCACAATCGGCGACGCCCTTCCCCTTGCCCCCCGGCGCGTCTATATCGCGCCCATGCTCGACCGCACCCACAACACCGCACCGCTTCCGCCCGAGATCGCCCGGCGGCGCACCTTCGCCATCATCTCGCACCCCGATGCGGGCAAGACGACGCTGACCGAGAAGTTCCTGCTCTACGGCGGCGCGATCCAGATGGCCGGACAGGTGCGGGCCAAGGGCGAGGCACGGCGCACGCGGTCGGACTTCATGCAGATGGAAAAGGACCGGGGCATCTCGGTCTCGGCCTCGGCCATGTCGTTCGACTATGGGCGCTTCCGCTTCAACCTCGTCGACACGCCCGGCCACTCGGATTTCTCCGAGGACACCTATCGCACGCTCACGGCCGTGGACGCCGCGATCATGGTGATCGACGGCGCCAAGGGCGTGGAAAGCCAGACCCGCAAGCTTTTCGAGGTCTGCCGCCTGCGCGACCTTCCGATCCTGACCTTCTGCAACAAGATGGACCGCGAAAGCCGCGACACGTTCGAGATCATCGACGAGATCCAGGAAAACCTGGCCATCGACGTGACCCCTGCCTCCTGGCCCATCGGCGTCGGGCGCGAGTTCCTGGGCTGCTACGACGTGCTCCACGACCGGCTGGAACTGATGGACCGCGCCGACCGCAACAAGGTCGCCGAATCGATCAAGATCGCGGGCCTCGATGACCCCAAGCTGGCCGACCACGTGCCCGCCGCCCTGCTGGCAAAGCTGCGCGAGGATCTCGAGATGGCGCAGGCGCTCTTGCCCGCCTTCGACCGGCAGGCCTTCCTTGACGGGACGATGACGCCGATCTGGTTCGGCTCGGCGATCAATTCGTTCGGCGTGAAGGAGTTGATGGACGGCATCGGCGCCTACGGCCCCGAACCGCAGCCGCAGGCCGCCATCCCGCGCCAGGTCAGCCCGGACGAGGACACCGTGGCGGGGTTCGTCTTCAAGGTGCAGGCCAACATGGACCCCAAGCACCGCGACCGGGTGGCCTTCGTCCGCCTCGCGTCGGGGCATTTCGAGCGTGGCATGAAGCTGACCCATGTGCGCACGAAGAAGCCGATGGCGATCTCGAACCCGGTGCTCTTCCTCGCCGCCGACCGCGAACTCGCGGAAGAGGCCTGGGCGGGCGACATCATCGGCATCCCGAACCACGGCCAGCTGCGCATCGGCGACACCCTGACCGAGGGCGAGGCGATCCGGGTGACCGGCATCCCGTCCTTCGCGCCCGAGCTTCTGCAGAACGTCCGCGCGGGCGACCCGATGAAGGCCAAGCACCTCGACAAGGCGCTGATGCAGTTCGCCGAGGAAGGGGCCGCCAAGATCTTCAAGCCGATGATCGGCTCGGGCTTCATCGTCGGCGTGGTTGGCGCGCTGCAATTCGACGTGCTGGCCAGCCGGATCGAGCTGGAATACGGCCTGCCCGTCCGGTTCGAGGCGTCGCAATTCACCTCGGCCCGCTGGGTGACCGGCCCGAAGGCGGAAATGGACCGTTTCGTGAATGCGAACAAAGGCCATATCGCGCAGGACAACGACGGCGACGTGGTCTTCCTGACGCGGCTGCAATGGGACATCGACCGGATCGAGCGCGATTATCCCGATCTGACCCTCAGCGCGACGAAGGAGATGATGGTCTGAAGAGGCCCCCGGGCAGGTGCGGCGTTTGCGCCGTGTCGCCCTGCACGCGCATCAGATTGACCCCACCCGCCTTTTGGGATACGCCCGCCACACTTATCGGGGCAGCTTGTGGATAAGTAGGGGTCATCCGGGCCCCAGCCCCCAGAAGACGCACGGGCCATGACAGCGGTCCGTATTCATGAACGGACGCACATGACCACATTCGCAGATCTCAATCTGTCACCCAAGGTATTGAAGGCCGTCGAAGAGGCCGGGTATCTCACCCCCACTCCGATCCAGGAACAGGCGATTCCGGCGGCGCTCGAAGGGCGCGACGTTCTGGGCATCGCCCAGACCGGCACCGGCAAGACCGCCAGCTTCACGCTGCCGATGATCACGCGGCTGGCGCGCGGCCGGGCCCGGGCGCGGATGCCACGCAGCCTTGTCCTGGCACCCACGCGCGAACTGGCCGCCCAGGTGGCCGAGAATTTCGACACCTATTCCAAGCATGTGAAGCTGACGAAGGCGCTGCTGATCGGCGGCGTGTCGTTCAAGGAACAGGACGTGCTGATCGACCGGGGTGTCGACGTTCTGATCGCCACGCCGGGCCGGCTTCTCGACCATTTCGAGCGCGGCAAGCTGCTGCTCACCGGCATCGAGATCATGGTCGTCGACGAGGCCGACCGGATGCTCGACATGGGGTTCATTCCCGACATCGAACGCATCTTCTCGCTGACACCCTTCACGCGCCAGACGCTGTTCTTCTCGGCGACCATGGCGCCCGAGATCGAGCGGATCACCAACACCTTCCTGTCGAATCCGCTGAAGGTCGAGGTGGCGCGCCAGGCCACTGCGTCCGAGACGATCGAACAGTCGGTCGTGATGTTCCGCCCCTCGCGCCGCGAGAACGCGGCCTCGGAAAAGCGCGCCCTTCTGCGGGCGCTGATCGACGCCGAAGGCGATCGCTGCACCAACGCGATCATCTTCTGCAACCGCAAGACCGACGTCGACATCGTTGCGAAATCGCTCAAGAAAAGCGGCTATGACGCAGCGCCGATCCACGGCGACCTCGAACAGTCGCAGCGCACGCGCACGCTGGACGGGTTCCGGGACGGGTCGTTGCGCTTTCTCGTGGCCTCGGACGTCGCGGCGCGCGGCCTCGACATCCCGGCCGTCAGCCATGTCTTCAACTTCGATGTGCCCTCGCATTCCGAGGATTACGTCCACCGCATCGGCCGCACCGGTCGCGCGGGCCGCGAAGGCAAGGCGATGATGATCTGCGCGCCGGCCGACGAGAAGAACCTTGCCGGCATCGAACGTCTGATCGCCCGCGAGATCCCGCGCGGGGTGAATCCGCTGGGGACCTCGCCGGCCGCCGCCGAACCGACGACGGCGCCACCGGCCACAATTGCTGGCGAGGACGAGCCGCATCGGAGAAGCCGCGCCGGACCCGCACGCGCAGCCGCAAGCCGCGCTCGGATGCCGCACCGGCACCTCAGCGCATGTCAGAGGCTCCGGCCTCCGCGCCCGTCGAGACGCCTGAAGACACCGTGCAGGAAGCGCCCGCACCGCAGGCCGCCGCACGGAGCGAAACGCATGAGCCGCGCGAACAGCGCGAACAGCGTGGTGATCGCGGCGGGCGCGGGCGCGGCAACGACCGCCGCGACCGCGACACCGGCGGCAAGGTCGTCGGAATGGGCGACCACATGCCCAGCTTCATCGAGAAGAGCTTTGAAGAGCGGATGACGGGCTGACCCGTCATCGTTGCGCCTTGCGAGACCGGGGTCAGTCCCCGGTCAGAGCGGCGTAGATATCGGGCAACTCGCGCATGTCCGAAAACGCCGCGTCGTGCGGGATTTCCGCCAGCGGCACCTCCCGGATCCCTTCGGTGAAAAGCGCAAAGGGCACGCCCGCCCGCCGCGCCGTTTCGGAATCGACCGGGCTGTCGCCGACATAAAGCCCTCCCGACGCGCCCAGGCCCGCGAAGGCATGGAGCAGCGGCGCGGGGTCCGGCTTGCGCACCGCCAGGCTATCGCCCGCCACAACGGCGCCGAAAACGCCAGCCAGCCCGGTCGCCTCGATCACCGCGTGCAGCGGCCCCGATGGCTTGTTGGTGCAAAGCCCCAGCGACACTCCGCCGTCCCTGAAAGCCGACAGCACATCCGACACATGCGGGAAAAGAACCGTGTCACGGGACTGGGCGACATAAAGCTCCAGAAACCGTGCCATCAGGTCGTCATAGGCGCGCGGATCAAGTGCCGTCGCCGCGATCAGCCTGTCGAGGAACACGCGCTCGCCCAGCCCGACGTATCCGGCCACCCGGCCCTGCGGCAGGGCGACAAGCCCGTTCTCGGCCAGCAGCGCGTTCGCCGCGGCCGCGATGCCCGGCAGACTGTCGATCAGGGTGCCGTCGAGGTCGAAGACGATCGGCGCGCGCGCCGGCAAACCGGCGCTCACGCCAGCCGGCTGACCACGATGGTCACTTCGGGCTTCTTGCCGATCTCGTTCTGCGCGCTCTGGCGCACGGTCCGCTTGATCGCCTCTTCCAGCTTGTCATCGTCGCTCAGCGTCCGGTCATTGGCACGGCCAAGGAACTGTGACAGGTCAGCCTCGAGGATGTCGACCAGAGGCGCGTTCGACCGCCCGGTCTCGGCCAGGCCGATCACCTCGCACCACGGGTCGCCCAGGACCTCGCCTTCCTCGTCGATGACCAGCGTCACCACGATCATGCCGTTCATCGCCATGCGCAGCCGGTCGCGGATCACCCCGTCCAGCGCGCCGACATAGGCCGCGCCGTCGTAATAGGTGCGCCCGGTCTCGACGTATTCGGCGACATGGGGGGCGTTGCCCTGCAGTTCGACGAGCGTGCCGTTGGGCGCAAGAACCCCGGTGATCCCCGCCGCCTCGGCCAGTTTCACATGCTCTCGCAGGTGCCGGTGTTCGCCATGCATCGGGATGACCATCTGCGGCTTGACCAGCTTGTGGATCATCTGCAGGTCGGGCCGGTTCGCATGGCCAGAGACGTGATAGCGCCCCGCGCTGTCGTCCACCACGTCCACGCCCATCTCGGAATACGCGTTCATGATGCGGATCACGCCGCGCTCGTTGCCGGGGATGGTCTTGGACGAGAAAAGGAAGAGATCCCCCTCCTTCATCTGAAGCCCCATGTACTTGCCGCGCGCCAGTTGCGCCGAGGCCGCGCGGCGTTCGCCCTGGCTGCCGGTGACGATCAGCATCAGGTTCTCGGCCGGCACGTCGGCCGCGTTCTCGGGCGCGATCGTGCTGGGGAAGTTCGTCAGCACCCCGCTTTCGACCCCCGCCTCGACCATCCGCCGCATCGCGCGGCCCAGAAGGCAGACCGACCGCCCCGCGCGCACGCCGGCCTCGGCCAGCGTCTTCACCCGCGCCACGTTCGAGGCGAAGGTGGTGGCCACGACCATGCCGTCATGGGCCAGCACCAGCTCCTCGATCGCCAGCCCGATCGAGCTTTCCGACCGCCCCGCCTCGGGCGAGAAGACGTTGGTGGAATCGCAGACCAGCGCCTTGACCCCGGACTTGCCGATCTCGGCAAAGAGATCGGGATCCCAGGGTTCGCCCACGATGGGACTGGGGTCGAGCTTGAAGTCCCCGGTGTGCAGGATCCGCCCCTCGGGGCTGTCGATCACCAGCGACGATGTTTCCGGGATCGAATGGCTGACCGGGACGAAGCCCACCGTGAAGGGGCCCGCGACCACCTGGTCGGGCCAGGCGCCGACCACCGTGACCTCGTCTTCCGAGAGTCCGTGTTCGTCCAGCTTGCGCCGGGCGAGGTTGGCGGTGAAGGCGCGCGCATAGACCGGCACGCGGAGCCGCGACCACAGATGCCCCACGGCACCCACATGGTCCTCGTGGCCGTGGGTGATGAACACGGCCTCGATCCGGTCGCGCCGCTCTTCCAGCCAGGTGATGTCGGGCAGGATCAGGTCCACCCCGGGCGTGGTGTCCATGTCGGGGAAGGTCACGCCCAGGTCGACGACGATCAGCCGCTCGGCGTCGCGCGGCCCGTAGCCGTAGACATAGCAGTTCATCCCGATCTCCCCGGCGCCGCCGAGGGGAAGGTAGATCAGCCTGTTGGCTTTGCTCATGGGGTTCCCTGGTCCTTGTTGTATTTGTGGATGACGGTCAGGCCGTGCATCGTCAGGTCGTCCTCGACCTTGTCGAACAGCACATCGCCCGTCATGAACAGGGGCGCAAGCCCCCCCGTGCCGATCACCATCATCGGCCGGTCGCATTCGCCCTTGATCCGCGCCGTGATCTCGCGGACCAGCCCGACATAGCCCCAGAACACCCCCGACTGCATGCAGGCCACCGTGTTCGTGCCGATCACCTGCTGGGGCTTGGTCACGTCCACATGCGGCAGCGCCGCCGCGGCCTGGTGCAGCGCCTCGAGGCTGAGGTTGACGCCCGGGGCGATCACCCCGCCGACATAGGCGCCGTCCGGCGCCACCACGTCGAAGGTGGTCGCCGTCCCGAAGTCGACCACGATGAGGTCGCCGCCATGCCGGTCATGCGCCCCGGCGGCGTTCACCAGACGGTCCGGCCCGACCTGCGTACCCTCGTCGACGCGCGGTGGGGCGGGCAGCAGACAGTCGGGCCTGCCCACCACCAGCGGCCGCGTGCCGAAATAGCGGTCGGCCAGGACGCGCAGGTTGAACACCACCCGCGGCACGGTCGAGGACACGATCACTTCGGTGATCGGCACATCGACCCCGTGATGGGTCATCAGCGACTTGAACCAGACGAAATACTGGTCCGCCGTCGTCCTGTGATCGGTCGCGGTGCGGAAGGTGGCCAGGAACTCCGTCCCGTTCCAGACCGAGAAGACGGTGTTGGTATTGCCGCAGTCGATGCAGAGAAGCATGGCCCGCCCCCTTCAGAAATAGACGTCGGCGGCGGGGATGCGCACGATCCCCCGCGAGGTCGACAAGACAAGCTGCCCCGCCTCGTCCACCGTTTCGAACTTGCCGCGGATGTCCTCGCGCCCCGTGCGGGCGGTGATCACCTCGCCCAGGCGGGCGGCATTCTCAAGCCAGCTTTCGCGGATCTGAGCAAAACCCAGCCGCTCGAAGATCGCCTCCTGCGTCGCAAAGCAGTCGGCCAGCGTGCTGCAGGAACTCAAGCGCATCGACCCGCGATCCGGTCTCTTCCAGAAGGCTGACCGGCGGAAAGGCCGTGTCGGTCACGCCGCGCGGGCTGTGGATCAGGTTCACGCCGATGCCGATCGACAGCCAGTCGATCTGGCCCTGGCTGCCCGTGCTTTCCAGCAGGATCCCCGCGACCTTGCCGCCGTTGAGCAGCACATCGTTGGGCCATTTCTGCGCCAGCGCGGTGCGGTCGGCATGCATCGCCAGCGCCTCGAAAAGCGCGTTTGCGGCCAGGAAGGACCGCAGCGCCGCCACCCCCGGCCCGCCCCCCGGGCGCATCACCAGCGTCGCGGCGAAATTGCCCGGCGGGTTCTCCCACACCCGGCCCCGGCGGCCCCGCGCGGCAGTCTGGCGGCGCGCGAAGATCCAGGTGGGGCGGATCAGATCCGGCGCAAGCCGCCGCGCCTCGGCCATCGTGCTGTCGACTTCCCCGCGGAGAAGCCGGTCATAGCCCTCGGGCCAGACCTCAGTTGACAAGGCTCGCCGCCGCCGCGGCCGCCGCCCCTTCGACCCCGAAGAGGTTCACGATCCCCAGCACCATCGCCGCGGCGCTGACCATCAGAAACCCCCAGAGCACAGGGTTCGACGCGCGGTCGAGCACCTCGCCCTCTTCGCCGAAATACATGTAGTAGACGATGCGCAGGTAGTAGAACGCGCCGATCACGCTTGCGATCACACCCGCGACCGCCAGCCACCACATGCCGGCGTCGACCGCGGCCAGAAGCACGTAGTACTTGCCGAAGAACCCGACGAGCGGCGGCACGCCCGCCAGGCTGAACATCAGGATCAGCACGGCAAAGGCCTTCATCGGATCGGTCTTTGAGTACATGTTCAGGCTGCGGATATCGGTGACCGGCGCGCCGTCCCGCTCCATCGACAGGATGAAGGCGAAGGTGCCCACGTTCATCGCAACGTAGATCGCCATGTAGACCAGCATCGCCTGCACGCCGAAGGCGGTGCCCGCGGCCAGTCCCATCAGGGCGAACCCCATATGCGCGATCGACGAATAGGCCATCAGCCGCTTGATGTTGCGCTGTCCGATCGCGGCGACCGCGCCGACGAACATCGACAGGATGCTCAGAAGCGCCAGAACCTGCTGCCAGTCGCCCACCGCACCGCCGAAGGCGTCATGCACGACCCGCGCGAACAGCGCCATCGCCGCGACCTTGGGTGCCGTGGCGAAGAAGGCGGTGACCGGCGTCGGCGCGCCTTCGTAGACGTCGGGCGTCCACATGTGGAACGGCACCGCCGAGATCTTGAAGGCCAGCCCCGCCAGCATGAAGACCAGACCGATCAGCAGCCCGATCGGCATTTCGCTGACCGCCGCGACCTCGATGATGCCGGCGAATTTCGTGGTGCCCGCGTAGCCGTAGATCAGCGAGGCGCCATAGAGCAGGAAGCCCGACGCCAGCGCGCCGAGGATGAAGTACTTCAGCCCCGCCTCGGTCGACTTCTCGCTGTCGCGGCGCAGCGCGGCCACGACGTAAAGCGCCAGCGACTGAAGCTCGAGCCCCATGTAGAGCGCGATCAGGTCGCCCGCCGAGACCATCATCATCATGCCCACAGTCGCAAGCGTGATGAGGATCGGGTATTCGAAGCGCAGAAGGTCGCGCCGGGCCATGTAGGCCTCGCTCATCAGCAGGATCGCGGCGGCCGACAAGAGGATCACCACCTTGGCAAAGCGCGCGAATCCGTCGTCGACGAACATGCCGCCGAAGGCCGTGTTCGTGCCCTGCCCGTTGATCGCGATCCAGACGGCGACAACCGCCATCACGGCCGATGTGACCCACAGCAGAAGCGGCGCGGACTGATCCTTGCCGGTGTAGACGCCGTAAAGCAGCGCCGCCATGGCGTAGAGGACCAGGATGATTTCCGGCAGCACGACCGTAAGATCTGCGGCGATCATGGGATCACTCTCCGTTCAGGGCGACACGCGTGGCCGTTTCGGCCTCGAGCAGCGCCGTGTCGTAGTTCAGGACCAGCGCCTCGACCGAGGGGCCGATGATGTCGGTCACAAGGCTGGGGTAGACGCCCAGTAGCAGCGTCATCACCACCAGCGGCGCGAAGATCGCGCGTTCGCGCAGGGTCATGTCGGTGATCGACTTCAGGCTTTCCTTGATCAGGTCGCCCAGGACCACCCGGCGGTACAGCCAGAGCGCGTAGGCCGCGCTGAGGATGACGCCGGTGGCGGCGACGGCGGCGACCCAGGTGTTGACCTGGAAGACGCCCACAAGCGTCAGGAACTCGCCGACGAACCCGCTGGTCCCCGGCAGGCCGACGTTGGCCATGGTGAACAGCATGAAGATCAGCGCATAGGCCGGCATCCGGTTCACGAGGCCGCCATAGGCGTCGATGTCGCGGGTATGCATGCGGTCGTAGATCACGCCCACGCAGAGGAACAGCGCGCCCGAGATGAAGCCGTGGCTGATCATCTGGAAGATCGCGCCGTCGAGCCCCTGCTGGTTCACCGCGAAGATGCCCATGGTGACGAAGCCCATGTGCGCCACCGACGAATAGGCGATGAGCTTCTTCATGTCGGTCTGCGCCAGCGCCACGAGCGAGGTATAGACGATTGCGATCGCACTCAGCCACAGCACCAGCGGCGCCAGAAGGTCGGACGCCACCGGGAACATCGGCAGGCTGAAGCGCAGGAAGCCGTAGCCGCCCATCTTCAGCAGGATCGCCGCCAGCACCACCGACCCCGCCGTGGGCGCCTGCACATGCGCGTCCGGCAGCCAGGTGTGCACCGGCCACATCGGCATCTTCACGGCGAAGGAGGCGAAGAACGCCAGCCACATCATCGTCTGCAACCCGCCCACGACCTGGAAGCCCAGAATGTTCAGCGTCTCGGAGCCGAAGGTGTGGTTCAGGAGCGTCGGGATATCGGTGGTGCCCGCGTCGACATACATGGCGATCATCGCCACCAGCATCAGAACCGAGCCGAGGAAGGTGTAGAGGAAGAACTTGAACGACGCATAGATGCGCGCCTTGCCGCCCCAGATGCCGATGATCAGGAACATCGGGATCAGTCCCGCCTCGAAGAAGAGGTAGAACAGCACGAGGTCCAGCGCCACGAAGACCCCGATCATCAGGGTCTCGAGGATCAGGAAGGCGATCATGTATTCCTTGACCCGGTAGGTCACGTTCCAGGCCGAGGCGATGACCAGCGGCATCAGGAAGGTCGTGAGCATCACGAACAGGACCGAGATGCCGTCGACCCCCAGCTTGTAGGTCAGGCCGAGGATCCACTCGCGTTCCTCGACCAGCTGGAAGCCCGGGTTCGCGGGCTCGAACTCGACAAGGATCGCAAGCGAGACAAGGAACGTGGCGGTCGTCGCGATCAGGGCAAGCCACTTGGCGTTCTTTTGCGCCGCCGGGTCGTCGCCCTTGAGGAAAAGCCCGAGGATGACCGCCGCGACCATCGGAAGGAAGGTGACGATGGAAAGCAGGTTGTCCATTACTCGGGCCCCCCGCCAAGGCTGACCCAGGTGATCAGCACGACAAGGCCCAGCACCATCGCTGTCGCGTAGTGGAACATGTAGCCCGACTGCGCCCGTCCCGCGAGGCGGGTCAGGTAGGGGATCACCCCCATGGCCAGCCCGTTGATCCCTCCGTCGATGACGGCCCCGTCACCGCGCGTCCACAGGAAGCCGTCCCAGCCACTTGGCCGGCCGGACGAACAGGAAGTCGTAGATCTCGTCGAAATACCACTTGTTCAGCAGGAAGAGGTACAGCGGCCGCTGGCTTTCGGCCAGCTGGCGCGGCCAGTCGGGGCGCCGGATGTAGAACTGGAAGGCCGTCAGAAGACCGATCAGCATCGCGACGAAGGGCGACACCTTCACCCATTTGGGCACTTCATGCGCGTCGTCCAGAACGGTGTTGTCCGGGGCGATGTAGAGCGCCCCCTGCCCCGGCAGGCCGGTGAAGACATAGTGGTGGCCGGCCTCGCCGCCGTGGCCGCCCTCGGCCGGCGCGGCCTCGTCGCCATGCGCCGCGTCCCCGCCATGGTCTTCGCCCCCGTGATCCTCTGCCCTCAAGCGTCGCCGCGTCGGCATAGGGAATCGCCGAAGAAGGCGCCGACCTCGTTGGCATGGCCGAAGAAGGGCTTCACCCAGATCATGCCGGCGAAGATCGCGCCCAGCGCCAGCACGCCCAGCGGGGCCAGCATCGTCATCGGGCTTTCATGGGCGTGCTCGTGGGTGTGCTTGTCGCCGCGCGGCGTGCCGAAGAAGGTCAGGAACATCAGGCGCCAGCTGTAGAAGCTGGTGAAGAGCGCCGACACGACCAGCAGCCAGAAGGCGTAGCCCGCCGTCCATCCGGGTCCGGCGAAAGCCACCTCGATCACCGCGTCCTTCGACAGGAACCCGGCAAAGCCGATATAGGTCAGCGGAATGCCCACGCCGGTGATCGCCAGCGTGCCGATCATCATCGCCCAGAAGGTATAGGGCATCTTGTGGCGCAGCCCGCCGTAGTTCCGCATGTCCTGCTCGTGGTGCATCCCGTGGATCACCGACCCGGCGCCGAGGAACAGCATCGCCTTGAAGAAGGCGTGGGTGAACAGGTGGAACATCGCCACCGAATAGACGCCCACGCCGGCGGCCACGAACATGTAGCCCAGCTGCGAACAGGTCGAATAGGCGATCACGCGCTTGATGTCGTTCTGCACCAGCCCGACCGTCGCCGCGAAGAACGCGGTCGTGGCGCCGAGGAACACGATGAAGGCGGTGGCCTGCGGCGCGAATTCCATGATCGGCGACATGCGGCAGACAAGGAACACGCCCGCCGTCACCATGGTCGCGGCGTGGATCAGCGCCGACACCGGCGTCGGGCCCTCCATCGCGTCGGGCAGCCAGGTGTGCAGGAAAAGCTGCGCCGACTTGCCCATCGCGCCGATGAAAAGGAGGAAGGCCACAAGTTCCGCCGCGTTCCAGTCGCGCCAGAGGAAACTGAGCTGCGTCTCGGCCAGTTCGGGGGCGGCCGCGAAGACATCGTTGAAGGCGATGGAATCGACCAGGAAGAACAGTGCCAGAATCCCCAGCATGAAGCCGAAGTCGCCCACCCGGTTGACCACGAAGGCCTTGATCGCGGCGGCGTTGGCCGAGGGCTTGCGGTAGTAGAAGCCGATCAGCAGGTAGGAGGCGACGCCGACGCCTTCCCAGCCGAAAAAGAGCTGCAGAAGGTTGTCGGCGGTCACCAGCATGAGCATCGCGAAGGTGAAGAACGACAGGTAGGCGAAGAAGCGCGGACGGTAGACCTCGCCCTCGCGGAAGTTGTCGTCATGCGCCATGTAGCCAAACGAATAGAGGTGGACGAGCGCCGAGACCGTGGTCACCACGATCAGCATGATCGCGGTCAGCCGGTCGAGCCGGATCGCCCAGTCGACCGACAGGCTGCCCGATTCCACCCAGCGCAGGAGCGACACCTGCGTCGTCGTGCCGTCGAAGGTCAGGAACACGATCCACGACAGGACGCAGGCCAGGAACAGAAGGCCCGTGGCCGTCCACATCGCGGCTTTCTCGCCGATCAGTTTCCAGCCGAAGCCGCAGATCAGCGCACCCACCAGCGGGGCGAAGAGGATGATCGTTTCCATGCGCCCTTACCCCTTCATCACGTTGACGTCTTCGACGTCGATCGTGCCCCGGTTGCGGTGGAAACAGACGAGGATCGCAAGACCGATCGCCGCCTCGGCCGCGGCGACCGTCAGGATGAACAGCGTGAAGACCTGGCCAACCAGATCGCCGAGGAAGGCGGAGAAGGCGACGAGGTTGATGTTGACCGACAGCAGGATCAGTTCGATCGACATCAGCAGAATGATCACGTTCTTCCGGTTCAGGAAGATCCCGAAGATGCCGATGACGAACAGCGTCGCCGCCACCGTAAGGTAATGCTCAAGTCCGACCATACGGTCCCTCTTTCTCGTCCCTCGCCCTGCGGCGGGTATTCTGGCTCGGCCCCGGTGGGCCGGTGTCGTTGCTCAGGCGCGGCTCACAGCCCCTGCCCCGGTTTCACGTCCTTCAGCTCCATCGCCTTGGCCGGATCGCGGTACATCTGCGCCAGCACATCCTGGCGCTTGACGTCGGTGCGGTGGCGCAGCGTCAGCACGATCGCCCCGATCATCGCGACCAGCAGGATCAGCCCGGCCAGCTGGAACAGCAGGAAATACTCGTCGTAAAGGATCAGCCCCAGCGCCCGCGTATTCTCGACCTGGTCGGCCGGCGGGATCACCTGCGCGCGCATGCCCTCGGCATCGGGTGCGAATTCCCAGACGCCGAAGGCGATGGCAAGCTGCATCAGCAGCACCACACCGATCAGCAGCGCCAGCGGCAGGTATTTCGCCATCTCGGCCTTCAACCCGGCGAAATCCACGTCGAGCATCATGACGACGAAGAGGAACAGCACCGCGACCGCGCCCACGTAGACGATGACCAGAAGCATCGCCACGAACTCCGCCCCCAGCAGCACGAAAAGGCCTGCCGCCGACAGAAAGGCCAGGATCAGCCACAGAACCGAATGCACCGGGTTGCGCGAGATCACGGTGAAAAGACCCCCCGTCACCACCGAGATGGCGAAGAGGTAGAATGCATAGTCCGCCGCGGTCATGTCTCGTCCTCCGGGCTGCCGTCCATCACGTCGCGTGCAAGCTCCATGGCCTTGGTCATGGCTGGAAGCCCGCCGAAGACGCCCATCAGCGCGATGGTCTCGGCCACTTCCTGTTTCGTCGCCCCCGCCTCGATCGCGTGGCGCACCGTCACCCGGATCTGCGCCTCGGCCTGCGCGCCCAGAATGGTCAGCGCGCCCAGCGTCAGGAGCATCTTGGTCTTGGAATCCAGACCCTCGGGGTTGAAGGTCTTGCCGAAGAAGGTTTCCATCACCTCTTTCGGCATGGTGGGCCACAGCGCCTCGAACCCCTTGGGGGTAAAGGACTCGAGCGCCGGGTTGACCGTCCTGGCCCAGTCCCGGCCCATGGCCATCATCGCGTCGAAGGGATTGTTCGGCGGTGTCGTCATCGGTAGGGCGCGTCCAGTTCGAGGTTCCGCGCGATCTGCGCCTCCCAGCGGTCGCCGTTCGCCAGCAGCTTTTCCTTGTTGTAGTAAAGCTCTTCCCGGGTTTCGGTGGCGAATTCGAAATTGGGGCCTTCCACGATGGCATCGACCGGGCAGGCCTCGGCGCAGAAGCCGCAGTAGATGCATTTCGTCATGTCGATGTCGTAGCGCGTCGTGCGGCGGCTGCCGTCCTCGCGCGGTTCGGCGTCGATGGTGATGGCCTGTGCCGGGCAGATCGCCTCGCACAGCTTGCAGGCGATGCAGCGTTCCTCGCCGTTGGGATAGCGGCGCAGCGCGTGCTCGCCCCGGAACCGGGGCGACAGCGGCCCCTTTTCATGCGGGTAGTTCAGCGTCGATTTCGGCGCGAAGAAGTACTTCATCCCCAGACCGAAGCCCTTGATGAAATCGGTCAGGAAGAAATACCGGGTCGCCCGCTGCCAGTCGATCTGCGTCATCTCAGCCTCCTATCGCCCAGCGTGCGTAAAGCCCGCCGAAGAGTTCGAATTTCGCGAAGAATGCCACCAGGATGACCCACGCGAGGCTCATCGGCAGGAACACCTTCCAGCCGATCCGCATCAGCTGGTCGTAGCGGTAGCGCGGCACGATCGCCTTCACCATCGCGAAGAGGAAGAAGAAGAACGCCATCTTCGCGATCATCCAGAGCGGGCTGTCGGGGATGAACGGCAGGGGCGACAGCCAGCCGCCGAAGAACAGCAGGCTCATCAGCGCGCACATCAGGAAGATGGCGATGTACTCGCCCGCCATGAACAGAAGGAACGGGGTCGAGGAGTATTCGACCTGGTAGCCCGCCACGAGTTCGGATTCCGCCTCGGGCAGGTCGAAGGGCGGGCGGTTGGTCTCGGCCAGCGCCGAGATGAAGAACAGCACGACCATCGGCAGATGCGGCAGCCAGTACCAGCCGAAAAAGCCCCAGTTGGTGTCCTGCGCGGCCACGATCGCGCTGAAGTTCAGGCTGCCGGTGGACAGGATCACGCCGACGATGATCAGGCCGATCGACACTTCGTAGGAAATCATCTGCGCCGCCGATCGCAGCGAGCCGAGGAACGGGTATTTCGAGTTCGACGCCCACCCGCCCATGATCACGCCGTACACCTCGAGCGACGAGATCGCGAAGACGTAAAGGATGGCGACGTTGATGTCGGCCAGAACCCAGCCGTCGTTGAACGGGATCACCGCCCAGGCAATCATGGCCAGCACGAAGGACGTCAGCGGCGCCAGCATGAACACCGTCCGGTCGGCCCCCGCCGGGACCACGATTTCCTTCAGGACGTATTTCAGCGCGTCGGCCACGGTCTGCAGAAGACCGAAGGCCCCAACCATGTTGGGACCGCGCCGCATCTGCACCGCCGCCCAGATCTTGCGATCGCCGTAGACCAGAAACAGCAGGCTGATCATCACGAAACCGATGACCAGCAGGCTTTGCGCCGCAATGGTCAGGGCGATGCCGCCGGGGGTTGCAAGAAAGTCAGACATGCGTCCTCACAGCTGGGGTATCCCGGTTTCCTCGCAGGCGCTCATCTGCGCCTCGACGTCGATGGTCCGCGCGCCCGCAGGGATCACCGGCGAGATGGTGTAAACCGCATCCGCGCGCCAGACGCCACCCGTTTCCTCGACCGTGGTCCGCAGATGCCGCGCGAAACCGTGTCCGCGCGCGTCGGCATATCCCGCAAGGGCGCAGCCGGCGTAGTCCAGGACGTCTGCCGGCCCGCGCGCGCCCAGCATCTCGGCGGTGATGCGCACCAGTTCCGCGTCGAGTGCCTCGGCCTCGGCCCCGATGTAGATCGGGTTGAAGGGCTCGGACCGACCCGCCGCCGGCCCCGTGCCCTCTGCCGCGCAGCCGCCCGAGAAAAGCAAAGCCGTTGCCATGACCGCACCCCGCCTTCCCGTCACTCCGCCGCGATCCGGGTCTCGGCCCGGGCCCTGGCGTTGGCCGACAGCTCGGCCATGAGTTCCGAGGCGCGCGCGACCGGGTTCACCAGGTAGTGGTCGGCCACCGCCTGCCGGAACGGCTGGTCCGACACCGGCCCCGTGGGCAGCGGCTGCCAGTCGTTCTCGGGCACCGCGTCGATCTGCGCCAGATGCGGCACCTCGGCCACGAGCGCGCGGCGCAACTCCGCCAGGCCGTTCCAGGGCAGCGTCGCGCCCAGCTCGGCCGACAGCGCCCGAAGGATCGCCCAGTTCTCCTTGGCCTCGCCCGGCGGGAACCCCGCGCGCAGTGCCAACTGCGGCCGTCCCTCGGTGTTGACGAAGAGGCCCTGTTCCTCGGTATAGGCCGCCCCCGGCAGGATCACATCGGCGCGGTGTGCGCCCCGGTCGCCGTGGCTGCCCTGGTAGATCACGAAGGGACCGGCCGGGATCTCGCCCTCGTCCACGCCCAGGGCATAGACCACGTCGGCACCATCAAGGGCCGCCGTGACGCCGCCTTCGGTGGTGCAGCCCACATCCATCGCGCCCACGCGGGCGGCGGCCGTGTGCAGCACCAGAAGGCCCGACCGGGTTTCCTCGGCAAGCCGCATGGCGGCGGCCAGCACCGCCTCGCCATCCTCGCGCATCAGCGCGCCCTGCCCCAGGATCACGACCGACGGCTTGTCCTGAACGCCTTCATGCTTCTGGCCCAGAAGGCCGGTCAGCGCCTCGGGTCCGGTGCCGACATGGGCGTAGTCATAGGTCAGGTCGACCGCCTCGCCGATCAGGCCCACCGACGCGCCGCGGATCCAGGCCTTGCGGATACGGGCGTTCAGAACCGGCGCCTCGACGCGCGGGTTGGTCCCGATCAGCATGATCGCCTGCGCGCTGTCGATATCCTCGATCGTCGCAGTCCCGACATAGGCCGACCGGTTGCCCGCCGGCAGCTTGGCGCCGTCCGTGCGGCACTCGACCGCGCCGCCCAGCCCCTCGACCATCCGGCGCAGCGAATAGGCCGCCTCGACCGGGGCCAGGTCGCCCACTAGGCCCGCGACCTTCGCAGCCCCCTTCAGCGCCGCGGCCGCAGCCGCCAGCGCCTCGGGCCAGGTGGCCGGGCGCAGCTTGCCGTTCTCGCGGATGTAGGGCCGGTCCAGCCGCTGCCGGCGCAGACCGTCCCACACGAAACGGGTCCGGTCGGAAATCCATTCCTCGTTCACGCCGTCGTGGTTGCGCGGCAGGATGCGCATCACTTCGCGCCCCTTGGTGTCGACCCGGATGTTCGAGCCGAGCGCGTCCATCACGTCGATCGTCTCGGTCTTGGTCAGTTCCCAGGGCCGCGCGGTGAAGGCATAGGGCTTCGACGTCAGCGCGCCCACCGGGCACAGGTCGATGATGTTGCCCTGCAATTCGCTGTCGAGCGTGGCGCCAAGGTAGCTCGTGATCTCGGCATCCTCGCCCCGGCCGGTCTGGCCAAGCTCGGGCATCCCCGCCACCTCGGTGATGAAGCGCACGCAGCGGGTGCACGAGATGCAGCGCGTCATGTGCGTGCCCACAAGCGGGCCAAGATCCATGTTGTCGACCGCGCGCTTGGGCTCCCGGTAGCGGCTGAAGTCCACCCCGTAAGCCATTGCCTGGTCTTGCAGATCGCATTCGCCGCCCTGGTCGCAGATCGGGCAGTCGAGCGGGTGGTTGATGAGCAGGAACTCCATCACCCCTTCGCGGGCCTTCTTCACCATGGGCGAGTTGGTCTTGACCACCGGCGGCGCCCCTTCCGGCCCCGGCCGCAGGTCGCGGACCTGCATCGCGCAGCTCGCGGCGGGCTTCGGCGGGCCGCCGACGACCTCGACCAGGCACATCCGGCAGTTTCCGGCGATCGACAGCCGCTCGTGGTAGCAGAAGCGCGGGATCTCGATCCCCGCCTGTTCGCAGGCCTGGATCAGGGTCATCGCCGGATCGACCTCGATCTCGGTGTCGTCGATGATGATCTTTCTCAGGTCAGACATGATTCACTCCGCCGCCATTCCGGTGCAGCCGTGGGTCTTCCACAGTTGCGCCTCCTTCAGATGCGACCAGCCGAAGGCATGGTCGCTGTCGCCGTGACGCTTGAGGTGCTCGAGCCGCCCGAGCGCCTCGTCGAGCGTCGGCCTGTGGCCGGCCGGCACCCACCACATCACGAAATGCATCTCGCCCAGCACCTCGAACCACTCTGCCTTGCGCTCATAGAACTGCTTGTGGATCGTGCCCCAGACAAAGGTTTCGAGATGCTCCACGCTCTCCCATACCGTCAGGTTGGAGACGAACTGCGGGTCGCCGCCGATGGCGTTTTCGGTGTTGCCTCTGCCGGGCTCACCCGAACCTTCCATCATCCAGACGAACCCCGGCATGCGCTTGCCCAGCCCGTTGATCCGGTCGAGGTTCGCCATGAACTCGGCCACGCGCGGGTCGTCCGTAGGAGCGACCAGACGGCCTATGTTCAATTGTGCCAGCATCATCGCGCGTACGTCCCCGCCGATTTCCAATCGAATGCGTGCTCTGTCGGACCTTCGGCGCGAAGCCGCTGAAGCTTTTCGTAGGCCTCATCCATGGTCGGCCGTACATCACCGTCCACGTTCCAAAGCACCATCATCGGCTCGTCGGCGTCCAGGAACCATTCGGACTTGCGTGCGTAGAATTTGCCGTGAAGCGTGCTGAACACGTAATGCCTTAGTTTTTCGACATTCTCCCAGACAGACAGGGTGCGCGCGGCAGGGCCGACCGGCGGTTCAGCCAGCGTGTCGTAGTCGCTGAAACGCCAGATGAAGCCGTCGCTGCGCTCGGCCACGGCGTAGACGGCCTCGATGCCGTCGATGAAACCTTGCACCTCCGGTTCACCACGCTCCGCCCTGAGAAGCCCGTATGTATGAACCGCGATGCTCACTCCGCCGCCACCGCGCTGATCCGGCCGGTCTTCTGCGCCTTGATCCGGTCCTCGATCTCGTCCCGGAAGTGGCGGATGAGGCCCTGGATCGGCCAGGCGGCCGCGTCGCCAAGGGCACAGATGGTGTGGCCCTCGACCTGCTTGGTGACGTCGAGAAGCATGTCGATCTCCTCGACCTCGGCCTCGCCTTTCACCAGACGGTCCATGACCCGCATCATCCAGCCCGTGCCTTCGCGGCAGGGCGTGCACTGGCCGCAGCTTTCGTGCTTGTAGAATTTCGACAGCCGCCAGATCGCCTTGATGACGTCGGTCGACTGGTCCATCACGATCACCGCCGCGGTGCCCAGACCCGAGCGCTGTTCGCGCAGCCAGTCGAAATCCATGATGCCTTCGCGGATCACGTCGGCGGGGAGAAGCGGCACCGAGGACCCGCCGGGGATCACCGCCTTGAGGTTGTCCCATCCGCCGCGGATGCCGCCGCAATGCCGCTCGATCAGCTCTTCGAAGGGGATCGACATCGCCTCTTCGACGACACAGGGGGTGTTGACGTGGCCCGAGATCGCGAAAAGCTTGGTGCCCGTGTTGTTCGGCCGTCCGAAGGACGCGAACCATTCGCCGCCCCGCCGCAGGATCGTCGGCACCACGGCAATGGATTCGACGTTGTTCACCGTGGTCGGGCAGCCGTAAAGCCCCGCCCCGGCCGGGAACGGCGGCTTCATCCGCGGCATCCCCTTCTTGCCCTCGAGACTTTCGAGAAGGGCCGTTTCCTCGCCGCAGATATAGGCGCCCGCGCCGTGGTGCAGGTAGAGATCGAAGTCCCAGCCCGAGCCGGCCGCGTTCTTGCCCAGAAGGCCCGCGTCATAGGCCTCGTCGATGGCGGCCTGAAGCGCCTCGCGCTCGCGGATGTATTCGCCGCGGATGTAGATGTAGCAGGCATGCGCCTGCATCGCGAAGGAGGCGATCAGGCAGCCCTCGACCAGCGTGTGCGGGTCGTGGCGCATGATCTCGCGGTCCTTGCAGGTGCCGGGTTCGGATTCGTCGGCATTGACCACGAGGTAGGAGGGACGGCCATCGGATTCCTTGGGCATGAACGACCACTTGAGGCCGGTGGGAAAGCCCGCCCCGCCCCGGCCGCGCAGGCCCGAGGTCTTCATCTCGTTCACGATCCAGTCACGACCCTTGGCGATGATCGCGGCCGTGCCGTCCCAATGGCCGCGCGCCTTCGCGCCCGCGAGCGTCCGGTCATGCATCCCGTAGATGTTCGTGAAGATCCGGTCTTCGTCTTTCAGCATGCCCAAGTCCTTGCCGAGTTCCTGCCGCGCGCGGGCATCAGCCCCCGCGCCGCTTTCTCCAGATTTGCCAGGTGACCACAAGGGCCCAGGTGAAGCCCGCCAAGGCGAGAAGGTCGAAAAGGAACACATAGCGCTCCTCGAGCCCAAGCCGACCGCCGACCACCTGCGCCAGCATCCACAGGATCATCGTCGACGCGATCACCACCGACACAAGCCGCGCCTGACGCGCAAGCCTGCGATCCCTGTTGCCCTGGTCACCCTGATCGCTCATGGCCCAATCACCTTGCCGCACCTGACGTGTGCGCCCGTCCCGCGCCACGCACGCGTTGCCCGCAGACGACGCGTGGACGCTGTTTCGGTTCCCTGCCCGGCAATGCGCCGGGACGTCCTGTTGGCGCCGCCCCCCTTGTCTTACCTCTCCGACAGGGGGCGGCGCGGCTTTATCAGTAGACCTTTCCGTCCTCGACCCTTTTCGAGAAGTCGGTCTCACCGCCCGAGGCCAAGCGACGGGCCTGTTCGACCCAGCCGTCCCGTTCGATCCGGCCCTTGAAGGAGAGCTTCTCGTCCATCTCGGCGATATCGGCCGCAGTCCATCCGGCGATCTGGGCAAAGGTGGTCACACCGGCCTCGTGCAGCTTTTTCTCAAGCGCCGGCCCGACGCCGGACAACTGTTTGAGATCGTCCGGACCCGACGCGATCGCCGCGGCCGGTGCCGGCGCGGGTGCGGGTGCGGGTGCCGCAGGGGCGGCGTGAGACACGGCTGCCGGAGCGGAGGCCGGAGCGGTTGCCGGAGCGGAGGCCGGGGCGGTCGCCGGGGCAGCCGACGCCGTCACAGGCGCGGCACGATGCGCGGCCGGCGTCCCGACCGGCGGAGCGGACGGACGATGGACACCTAGGAACAGCACAAGCGCCGCGCCGCCGGCCACCAAGATGGCCACGAAGGCGGCGGGCGAGAAGTCCCAGCCGCCCACGATCATGAGCGCCACGAAGGCGACGATCAGGATTCCCCCTGCGATGGCTCCGACCAGCGCCATCGATCCTTGAGTTTGTTTCGACATCAGTCCGTCTCTCCCATTCGAAGTGTCGTCACGCCCTGCATATCAGGAATCACCGCGTTGGGAAAATTCTGTATCGCCCCCCGCGGCCAGCGTCCGGGCCTGCTCGACCCACCCCTCGCGTGCGATCCGGCCCTTGAACGAAAGCTTCTCGTCGAAGGCGGCGATTTCCGCATCCGACCACCCGGCGATCTGGGCGAAGGACGTGATCCCGGCGGCGTGCAGCTTCTTCTCGAGCGCCGGTCCCACGCCCTTCAGGCGCTTGAGGTCGTCTTCGGGTGCGACGCTGCCTTCGGCGGGGCGCGCGATCTTCTTTTCCTTCACCTTTTCGGGCGCGGGCGCCTTCGACCGTGCAGCACTTTTCGCCGCCTCTTCCTTCGGTTTGTCGATGGTGCCGCCGGCATCGCGCCAGGGCGTGGTCAGCGGAACCTCGGTCCCGTCGATGCGCTTGACCGTGTCGCCGATCCGCACCGCAAGGTCGGCCGAAGCGTTGTGCGCCGGGCGACCCGCCTCGTGGGCGGTCAGCGTCGTCAGACCCGACGCGGGTTCGGCGGCGAAGCGACCGTTCTGCGGTCCGGGCACCGGCACCTTGCCCGCCGCAAGCTCGTCGATGATCCCGGCCAGCCGGTCCGCGGTCAGATCCTCGTAGTAATCCTTGCCGATCTGCGCCATCGGCGCGTTGGCGCAGGCACCCAGGCACTCGACCTCTTCCCAGCTGAACCTGCCGTCCGCCGAGACCTCATGCGCCCGCCGGGCGATCTTGTCCTTGCAGACCGCGATCAGGTCTTCCGCGCCGCAGATCATGCAGGAGGTCGTGCCGCAGACCTGGATATGGGCGACCGACCCGACCGGCTGAAGCTGGAACATGAAATAGAAAGTCGCCACCTCGAGCGCGCGGATATAGGCCATGTCGAGCATCCGAGCGACTTCCTCGATCGCGGGCCGCGTGAGCCAGCCTTCCTGCTCCTGCGCGCGCCACAGAAGCGGGATGATCGCGCTGGCCTGTCGGCCCGGCGGATACTTCGTCATCTGCGCCTCGGCCCAGGCCAGGTTCTCGGGCGTGAAGGCGAAGCCTGCGGGTTGCTCGGGGGAAAGGCGTCGAAGCATGGGGCGGTCTCTATCGGGTCAGTTCGGTGGAGGGCACGCAGACGATCGTCGGCGCCAGCTGGCGCATCCGCTCGGCGTTGCCGCTGGCATAGGCGATGAAGTAAAGCTCGTCGATCTGCACGCGGCACACATGGCTCGACACGTCATCCTCGACCAGAAGGATGCCGGGGCCGATATTCTCGTAGCCGATGCTTTCGTCGATCAGCTGGTCGAACGGCGTCACGGCCCCGCGCGCCAGCGGCAGCGCGTCGGCGGCGACCTGCGGGGTGGGCACGCAGACGATCTGCGGCGGATCGGCATCCATCGCGTTCTGGTCCGCCTCGGCATAGCCGAAGAAGAACACGTCCGAGACATAGACCCGGCAGACATGGCTCGACACGTCGTCCTCGACCAGCAGAAGCCCGGGGCCGATGTTCGCATAGCCGATGCTTTCGTCGATCAGCTGGTGGAACGGCGTGTCCTGCGCCGCGGCGGGCAGCGCCGCAAGGCAGGCGAGTGCGGTCAGTGCGCGGATCATGCTGGTGCTCCTGTGGCCATCGCGGCCAGCGTGACGCCAAGCGCGCCGACCGACAGCACCCCCGACAGCGTGTGTTTCGCGTGCGGATGGCCGGCGCGGGCATAGATCAGCCCATCGGCGAAGCCCATGAAGGCGCAGACCGCGAAGAAGAACGCCAGCACGCCGAGATCACCGTGCAGGGTCAGCACCAGCGCGAGGATCGCGAAGGCGGTATAGCGGTCGGCCATCACCCGCGGCAGCAACTCGGCGCGGTGGGTGGTCTGGCGCAGCCCCTCGGCCGGATCGCGCCAGAAGGCCACGGCCATGGCCGCAAGCAGCAGCGCCGTGACCGCACCGCAGAAGATGACCGCCCAGACCAGCATCACCGATCGACTTCCCCGAACACGATGTCGAGCGACCCCAGGATGGCCGAGACATCGGCCAGCTGGTGCCCGCGGCACAGGAAATCCATCGCCTGCAGATGCGGATAGCCCGGCGCGCGGATCTTGGCGCGGTAGGGCCGGTTGGTCCCGTCGGCCACGAGGTAGACGCCGAATTCGCCCTTCGGAGCCTCGACCGCGGCATAGATCTCGCCTTCGGGGACATGGAAGCCTTCGGTGTAGAGCTTGAAGTGGTGGATGAGCGCCTCCATCGAGGTCTTCATCTCGCCCCGCGTCGGCGGCGCCATCTTGCCGCGCGTCATCACCGGGCCCTGGTTCTCGGGCAGCCGCAGCTTGGCGCAGGCCTGCTTGATGATATGGGTCGACTCGCGCATCTCGGCCATGCGGCAAAGATAGCGGTCATAGCAGTCGCCGTTCTTGCCAACGGGGATCTTGAACTCGAACTCGTCGTAGCATTCGTAGGGCTGCGCGCGGCGCAGGTCCCAGGCAAGGCCCGATCCGCGCACCATCACGCCCGAAAAGGCCCAGTCCTGGATGTCGTCCTCGGTCACCACGCCGATATCGACGTTGCGCTGCTTGAAGATGCGGTTCTCGGTCAGCAGCGTGTCGATGTCATCCAGCACCCGCGGGAAGGCGTCGGCCCAGGTGTCGATATCCTCGATCAACTCGGGCGGAAGGTCCTGGTGCACGCCGCCCGGGCGGAAATAGGCCGCGTGAAGCCGCGCGCCCGACGCCCGCTCGTAGAACACCATGAGCTTTTCGCGCTCCTCGAAGCCCCAGAGCGGCGGGGTCAGCGCGCCGACGTCCATCGCCTGCGTCGTGACGTTCAGAAGGTGATTCAGGATGCGCCCGATCTCGCAGTAGAGCACGCGGATCAGCTGGGCGCGGCGCGGAACCTCGGTCTTCGTCATGCGTTCGATGGCCAGGCACCAGGCGTGCTCCTGGTTCATCGTTCCGACATAGTCGAGCCGGTCGAAATAGGGCAGGTTCTGCAGGTAGGTCCGCGTCTCCATCAACTTTTCGGTGCCACGGTGCAGAAGCCCGATATGCGGGTCGCAGCGTTCCACGATCTCGCCGTCAAGCTCGAGCACGAGGCGCAGAACCCCGTGCGCCGCAGGGTGCTGCGGGCCGAAGTTGATGTTGAAGTTGCGGATCTTCTGTTCGCCTGTCAGCGTGTCGTTGAACTTGCCGTCCATCATGATCCCACCTCCGGGAGGTCGTAGTGCCAGCCTGTGGGCCGGTAGCCCAGACGCTCGGCGACATAGTCGTATTGCGGCGCCAGCCAGGCGCGTGCGCGGCCCCGCTGTTCGGCGCGCATGGGCATCGGCTGGCCCTCGTGGACCGGCAGCGGGTCCGGCGCCCGGGGGGCGATGCCAAGAAAGGCGCAAAGCCGCGCCGCGCCATCGCCCTGCACAAGCTCTTCGAAGACCAGCACGAGAAGCCGCGCCGGGTCGATGGCCCGTGACAGGCGACCCAGGGCCGCGCGGTAGTCGCCGCGCGCCTCGATCTGCGATTCCTCGCCGGCCAGCGTCCGATCGAAGATCCGGTCGCACCGCCGGCGCACGACGACCCCGTCCGACGCGCGCCGGCCCGCGATCATCCGCACGTGGCTCCACAGCCGCGCAATCGGATCGCGCAGGAGATAGACGAAACGCACGTCCCGGTCGCCAAGCCCCGCCATCGCGCGCAGCCGGTCCTCGGACAAGAGCGCATAGGCCGGTGTCACTTCGCCCACCACGACCGGCACGGACGTCGCAGCGTCCCGTCCGCCGTCGAGATAGGCCAGATATGCCGCCGTATCTTCCTGCTCCGCAGCCAGAACGCGCAGCCACGCCTCGCGGTCGGCCAGACGCCCGTCCCGCCGCGGCGCCCGCACGCCCCTTGGCGATCCGCGCCCGGATCGCCTCGGCCTCGCGCGTCCGGTCGGCGGCATGGCGGTCACGCGACCCAAGGTCGATCCCGTCGAAATAGTGCAATTCCTTGATCGACCGGAAATGACACTCGGGATGATCCGAGAGATAGCGGTAGAGCCAGCTCGTCCCCGACTTCGCGGCGCCGACGCCCAGAAGGACTGTGGGGGCCTTGTGCATGCTCAGGTCCCGGCCCCCTTGGGTTCCACATCGCCCGCCTTCTCGTCGCCCGGAAGGATGTAATGGGCGCCTTCCCAGGGGCTCATGAAGTCGAAGTTGCGGTATTCCTGGACAAGTTTCACGGGCTCGTAGACCACCCGCTTCTGCTTTTCGTCATAGCGCACCTCGGTATAGCCCGTGGTCGGGAAATCCTTGCGCAGCGGATGCCCGCGAAACCCATAGTCGGTCAGGATTCGGCGCAGATCGGGATGGCCGGAAAACAGGATGCCGAACATGTCGAACACCTCGCGCTCGAACCAGTCGGCCGAGGGGTGGACCGAGGTGATCGACAGCGCCATGTCCTCTTCGCGCAACTGGTATTTCAGGCGGATGCGGTGGTTCTGGTACATCGACAGGAAATGATAGACGAGGTCGAAGCGCCGATCCCGGTCGGGGTGATCGACCGCGGTGATGTCGACCAGCGTCGAGAACCGGCAGCTGCGGTCGGCCTTGAGGAACTCGACGAAGCTGACCAGCGTCGCCGGTGCGACCTGAAGGGTCAGCTCGCCCCCCGTCACCTCCCAGGACAGGACGCAATCGGGGCGCTTGGCCTCGATATGACCGGCTAGCTCGCGAAGCGCTTCGCTCATGGCGTGTCCTTTCCAGATGGCCCGTCCGAATGGCCCGGGCGCGGCGCCTCAGCGCACGATCGTCCCGGTGCGCCGGATCTTCCGCTGCAATTGCAGGATGCCGTAGAGCAACGCCTCGGCTGTCGGCGGGCAGCCCGGAACGTAGATGTCGACCGGCACGATCCGGTCACAGCCCCGCACCACGGAATAGCTGTAGTGATAGTAGCCCCCGCCATTGGCGCAGGATCCCATCGAGATGACATAACGCGGCTCGGGCATCTGGTCGTAGACCTTGCGCAGCGCCGGCGCCATCTTGTTGGTCAGCGTCCCGGCCACGATCATCAGGTCCGACTGGCGCGGACTGGCGCGCGGCGCGGTCCCGAACCGTTCCAGGTCATAGCGCGGCATCGAGGTGTGCATCATCTCGACCGCGCAGCAGGCAAGGCCGAAGGTCATCCAGTGCAGCGACCCGGTGCGCGCCCAGTTGATGATGTCATCGGTCGAGGTGACAAGGAACCCCTTGTCCTGCAACTCGTCGTTCAGCTTCCGGGCGGCGACCTCTTTGTCGGGGCCTGCGGTGGCGGCTATTCCCATTCCAGCGCTCCCTTTTTCCATTCATAGGCGAAGCCCACGGTCAGCACGGCAAGGAACACCATCATAGACCAGAACGCGGTCATCGAGATCTCGCCGAAAGCGACCGCCCAGGGAAACAGGAACGCGATCTCGAGATCGAAGATGATGAACAGGATCGACACGAGGTAGAACCGCACGTCGAACTTCATGCGCGCATCATCGAAGGCGTTGAAACCGCACTCGTAGGCGCTGACCTTCTCGGGGTCGGGATTGCGGACCGCCACGATGGCGGCAGCAAGGATCAGTATGACGCCCAGACCGATGGCCATGGCGAGAAAGATCATGATCGGGAGATAGTCCCGCAAGAGATCATCCACGAGTTCGGCTCCTTCTCCATGCGTTCGCCGCATGTTCTCGATTGCCAGAGTCCTAGTCCTGTGGCCGGGGAGGGTCAATGCAATCCCGGCGCCGGCATGCCCTTGACCGTGGAAATCTCTGCGGTGCGGCGACGCGTCTCAGTCCTCGGGAACACGCGTCCAGTCCGGCTGTCTGCGGTCGAAGAAGGCCGCTATCCCTTCGCTGGCCTCGTCGCTTTCCCAGCGCTCGACAAGCGCGGCAATGGTGACATCGATCATCGCGTCGTCGATCGGGTCGGCAAGCCGCCGCACCAGCGCCTTCGCCTCGGCCACGGCGCCCGGCGCGCAGGCAAGGTAAGGCGCGACCTCGGCCTCGACCGCGGCATCGAGCGCCCCGGGGGCCACGGCCTTTGCCGCAAGGCCAAGAGTCACCGCCTCGGCCGCGTCGAAAACCCGGGCCGAGAAGAACACCCGCCGCGCCATGGCCGCGCCCATGCGGGCGACGACATAGGGACCAATGGTCGCGGGGATCAGACCCAGCTTCGTTTCGGTCAGCCCGAAGCGGGCGGTCTCTGCCGCAATCGCCACGTCGCAGACCGACATCATGCCCACCCCGCCGCCGAAAGCGTTTCCCTGCACCCGCCCGATCAGGGGTTTGGGCAGCTGGTCGAGCACCCGCAACATCCCGGCCAGCTTTCGCGCCTCGGCCGCGCGGGTCGCCGCGTCGGCCTCCATCTGCGCGCGCATCCAGGCCAGATCGCCGCCCGCGCAGAAGCTGGGCCCCTCGGCCGCAAGGACCACGACGCGCACCGCGCTGTCCGCGCCAAGCGCCTCGGCAGCCTCGGTGATCTCGGCGATCATCGCCCCCGACAGGGCGTTGTGTTTATCGGGTCGCGCCAGCCAGAGCGTCGCCACGCCGCGCCCGTCGCGCACAACCCGCACCGTCTCAGCCATCCTCACCTGCCCTCATCGCCCGCGCCATGGCCGCCGCCTCTTCCAGGATCGCGGGGTCGAGACCGGTCTCGAAGCCAAGATCCGTCAGCCGCCCATGGACCGCTTCGGTCGCCACATTGCCCGCCGCGCCGGGCGCAAAGGGACAGCCGCCAAGGCCGCCCACCGCCGCGTCGAAGACCCGCAGGCCGTGGCCCAGCGACACCTCGATATTGTCCAGCGCCCGGCCCCCGGTATCGTGGAAATGCCCGGCCAGCCGCGACGGCGCCGCCACGTCGCGCACCGCCGCCAGCATGGCCGAGACGGTCTCGGGCGTTCCCGCCCCGATCGTGTCGCCAAGGCTGACTTCGTAGCAGCCAAGCGCGAAGAGCGCCGCCGCGACCCGTGCCACATCCCCCGGCGGTGTCGGCCCGTCATAGGGGCAATCGGTCACGCAGGAGACGTAACCGCGCATCGGCACCCCCGCCTCCGCCGCTGCCCGCGCCACCGGGGCGAAGCGGTCAAGGCTTTCGGCGATGGTGGCGTTGAGATTGGCCTTCGAGAACCCTTCGCTCGCCGAGGCGAAGATCGCGATCTCGTCGGCCCGGGCGGCCAGAGCGCGGTCGAACCCCTGCATGTTCGGCGTCAGCGCCGCATAGCGCACGCCGGGCGCGCGGGCGATCCCCGCCAGCACCTCGGCCCCGTCGGCCATCTGCGGCACCCATTTCGGGCTGACGAAACTGGCCACCTCGATGCGCCGGAACCCCGCGCGCGACAGGCAGTCGATCAGCGCGATCTTATTGGCCGCCGGGATCAGGCGCTTTTCGTTCTGTAGCCCGTCGCGCGGGCCGACCTCGAAGATCTCGACCCGGTCAGTCATCCGTGGCCTCGAGCCGGACCAGCGCGGCCCCGGCCTCGACTTGCGCGCCTGCGGCGACCAGCACCTCGGCCACCACGCCGTCGCGGGCGGCCGTTAGCGCGTGTTCCATCTTCATCGCCTCGAGAACGGCCATGCGCTGGCCCTTTTCCACAGCCTCCCCGGCATGAACGTCGATGGCGCTGACGCGACCGGGCATCGGCGACAGGATCATGTCGGCCCCGACCCCCGCGGCCTGCCCGCGGTCCAGCGGGTCGGGCAGATCGAAGGCGAAGGCGTCCCCGGCGAAAACGGTCACGGTGCCCCCATGGCGCACGGCGCGCATCCCCGCTTTCGCATCGTCGATCCACCAGCCGCCATCGCGCCACGCCACGTCATGACGACACTCCGGCGACCTCGACCGAGAACCGTGCGGGTCCCTTGACCGACACCTGCGCGAAAAGGTCCTCGCCGGCAAGCGCTGAGCTCTGTCGTCCAGACCAGCGGCTGCCAGAGCGCAAAGCCCGTCGCCCCGGGCGCCGGCAGCCCCAGCGCCGTCAGCGCGGCCACCGCAAGAACCGCCGAAGGCGCCACCGGGGCGGCGGCCAGCGTCTCGAGATCACGCGCGATCAGCCCGGTATCGACGTCGCCCGCCGCGAAGCCGGGGTGATCGGCCAGCCTGCGCAGAAATGCATGATTTGTGACAGTGCCGGCGATCTCGGTGCCCGAAAGCGCTGCGCGAAGTCGCGAAAGGGCAAGCGCCCGTGTCGGCCCTTGCACGATGATCTTCGCAATCATGGGGTCGTAATGCGGTGAGATCGCATCGCCCGCCCGCACCCCGCTGTCCGCCCGCACCCCATCGGGGAAGGCAAGGTGGGTGATCCGTCCGGTCGCCGGGCAGAAAGCCCGCCGGCACGTCCTCGGCATAAAGCCGGGCCTCGAAGGCGTGGCCGTCGATGGCAAGATCGTCTTGCGTTGCAGGAAGCGCCTCGCCCGCCGCGACGCGCAATTGCCATTCGACAAGGTCCACCCCGGTGATCGCCTCGGTCACCGGGTGTTCGACCTGAAGGCGCGTGTTCATCTCCATGAACCAGAACCCGTCGGGGCGCAGCCCGTCGGACCCGTCGACGATGAACTCGACCGTGCCCGCACCGCTGTAGCCGATGGCCTCGGCCGCGCGCACCGCCGCCGCTCCCATCGCGGCGCGCATCTGGGGCGTCATCCCGGGTGCTGGCGCCTCCTCGATCACCTTCTGGTGGCGGCGCTGGAGCGAGCAGTCGCGTTCGAAGAGATGCACCGCGCGAGTGCCGTCGCCGAAGACCTGCACTTCGATGTGGCGCGGTTTCTCGACGTATTTCTCGATCAGAACGGCGTCGTTGCCGAAGGCGCCGCGCGCCTCGGCCTTGGCCGATTCAAGCGCCATCATGAAGTCTTCCGGCCGCTCGACCCGCCGCATCCCCTTGCCGCCGCCGCCCGCAACCGCCTTTATCAGAACCGGGTAGCCCACCGCGGCCGCCTCGACCTCGAGACGCCCCGGTTCCTGGTCGGCGCCGTGATAGCCCGGCACGACCGGCACGCCGGCCTCGGCCATCAGGCGCTTGGCCGCGTCCTTGAGCCCCATCGCCCGGATCGCCTGCGCCGAGGGCCCGATGAAGACCAGCCCCGCCGCTTCGACCGCCTCGACGAAGTCGGGGTTCTCGCAGAGAAAGCCGTAGCCCGGGTGGATCGCCTGCGCCGCCCGTCGCCAGCGCCGCCGCGATGATCCGGTCGCCGCGCAGGTAGCTTTCGCCCGGCGCCGCGCCACCGATATGCACTGCGCGGTCAGCCAGTTCGACGTGCAGCGCGTCCCGGTCGGCGTCCGAGTAGACCGCAACTGTATCCAGGCCCAGAGATCGGCAGGTGCGGATCACGCGGCAGGCGATCTCGCCCCGGTTGGCGATCAGGATGCGGTCAAACATCGGCGAAATCCTCGACCAGCCGGAAGGTCTCGACCATCATCGGAATGTCCGGAGAGAAGCGCCCGGCACGATCGAGATAGGCACGGTAGCCCTCCTGCCAGTGCGGCAGATCGCGGAATTCGCCCTGCGCGGGGATGCGATCCTCGGTCATGTCGCAGAAACGGATCTTCTCGACGCGCAGGGTCTCGACCGCGTAGGCTGGTCGACCCGACCAGTCGAGCGCGATGTCGATCCGTCCCGGTTCGGGAAGCGGCTCGTCCGCGCCGAAGGCCGACCATGCGTCACAGGTCATGGTCTTTCGGCCGCTGCGCACGAGGAAAAGAATTTCGGCATTGAGCTCGGCGGAGTCGCCGGGACGGAAGGTCGCGGCGCCGGGGTAGCGGGCAAGGGCCTCATCAAGCGTCATCGCGATCACATCCGGAACACGCCGAAGCGTGTCTCCTCCACTGGCGCGTTCAGCGCGGCGCGCAAGGACAGCCACAGCACCTCGCGGCTTTTCCGGGGATCGACGATTCCGTCGTCCCAAAGCCGGGCCGAAGCGTAAAGTGGATGGCTCTGCCGCTCGAACATCTCGATGGTCGGACGCTTGAATTCGGCTTCCTCCTCGGCCGACCACGCCCCCCCTGCCCGTTCGATCGCGTCCCGCTTCACAGTGGCCAGCACCCCCGCCGCCTGCTCGCCGCCCATGACCGAGATGCGCGCATTGGGCCAGGTCCAGAGGAACCGGGGCTGATAGGCGCGGCCCGCCATGCCGTAGTTGCCCGCGCCGAAGGACCCGCCGACGATCATGGTGATCTTCGGCACGGCTGTGGTGGCGACGGCGGTGACCATCTTCGCGCCATGGCGCGCGATGCCTTCGTTCTCGTAGCGGCGGCCGACCATGAAGCCGGTGATGTTCTGCAGGAAGATCAATGGGATGCGCCGCTGCGAGCAGAGCTCGACGAAATGCGCGCCCTTCTGTGCGGCCTCGGAGAAGAGAACCCCGTTGTTGGCCACGATCCCGACCGGGCAGCCCTGCACATGGGCAAAACCCGTCACCAGCGTCTCGCCGAAGCGCGCCTTGAACTCGTCAAGCCGCGATCCGTCGACGATCCGTGCGATGACCTCGCGAATGTCATAGGGGGTGCGCAGGTCGCCCGGCACCACCTCCAGCAATTCCTCGGGGTCATAGGCCGGGTCCTCGGGGCTGGCCCAGTCGGCCCCGACCGAGGGCGCGGGACCAAGCGAGGCGACGGCGCGGCGGGCCAGTGCCAGCGCGTGGGCGTCGTCCTCGGCCAGGTAGTCGGCCACGCCCGAAAGCCGCGTATGCACGTCGCCGCCGCCCAGGTCCTCGGCCGTCACCACCTCGCCCGTTGCGGCCTTCACCAGCGGCGGTCCGGCAAGGAAGATCGTGCCCTGATCGCGCACGATGATGGTGACATCCGACATCGCCGGCACATAGGCGCCGCCCGCCGTGCAGGACCCCATCACCACCGCGATCTGCGGGATGCCAAGCGCGCTCATCTGCGCCTGGTTGTAGAAGATGCGTCCGAAATGGTCGCGGTCGGGGAAGACCTCGTCCTGGTTGGGCAGGTTCGCGCCGCCACTGTCGACCAGATAGATGCAGGGCAGCCGGCATTCCTGCGCAATCTCCTGCGCGCGCAGGTGCTTCTTGACGGTCATCGGGTAGTAGGTGCCGCCCTTTACCGTCGCGTCGTTGCAGACGACCATCACGTCGCGGCCCATCACGCGCCCGACCCCGGCGATCACGCCCGCGCAGGGGGCCGCCCCGTCGTAGAGTCCGTGCGCCGCCGTCGCCCCGATCTCGAGAAAGGGCGAGCCGGGATCGAGCAGGTTCGCCACCCGCTCTCGCGGCAGCATCTTGCCGCGGGACACATGCCGGTCACGCGCCTTCTGCCCGCCGCCCAGCGCCGCCAGCGCGGCCGCCTCGGCCACCAGATCCAGCGCCGCCAGATGCGCGGACCGATTTGCCGTCGCGGCCGCGCTGCCCGGCAGGTGGGCGGACGCCAGCTTCATTGCTGTTCGACCCCGGCAAGGCGATCCTCGAGCGCCAGAGCCTGCCGCGCCGTGATCGTCATGGCGCAATGTACCGATGCGGGCCCGCCCCCGGTCCCCCCACCCCACTGCGCGCGCTCATAGGCACAGGCAGCGTCGCGAAAGGAGATCCAGGCGCGCTGCATTTCGCGCAGCGCCGGCACCAGCGGCGGCGCGGCAGAGCCCAATTCGGCCATTTCGGCGTCGGTCCGGCCATCGGACTCGCGCAGCGTCTCATAGGCGGCGTTGAGCCGCCCGTCCCAATACTCAAGCTCGTGGCCTAGGCAGATCGACATGCCCACGGTGGTATAGCCGTCCGGCGTGTCGATGCAGGCCGCCGCCGAGAGCCCGACGCAGATCTCACGGGCAGGCCCGGTCGCCTGGCTCAGGCACGCCTCGGTTTCGGCCGGCGAGAACGGCAGTTCGGGCTGCGCCCGCACCGGCCCGCCAAGCGCCACCGCAAAAAGCACCGCAGCGCCGAATGCCGTGGCCGGACGCGCAAGAAAACTCTGCATGCCCTTCCTCTCCAGTTGTGGCCTGCGCCTCATGACCCGTTCCTTTCGCGCTCGACATCGGCCATCTCGCGTTCGAGGAAGAAGCCGATGACAGACCGGATCGCGACGAGTGCGCCCAGCACGGCAAGGCTTTCCAGCGTCGGCGACAGCACCGTGCGGAAGATGTCCGAGACGATGAACACCTCGAGACCGGCGAGAATGTACCGCGACAGCACCACGCGGCCTTCGTTCATTTCCTCGGCGCTGACCTTGTGGTTGCGGAACCGGAACTCGGCGGTGACGTAGTGCAGCATGAAGCGCACCAGACCGCTGATCAGGATGATCAGCGCGAAGACCTCGACGACCGTCGCGAACCCTTCGAGCCAGGGCGTCAGCGGGCCCAGATCCCCCGCATGTCCCAAGCCGGCCGCTTCCTCGCTCATGTCCATCGTGTTCCGCCTTTCCGGCCGGTGGCGGCCCTCATGCCCGATGCTCCGGGTTCTCGTGGTCGAACCGGCACCCGGCCTTCCAGGCGGTCCGGTCATTGCCTTCGTTGGGATATCCGCCCGCAGCCTGAAGCATCGCGGCCAGGTGCATGAGGTTCCAGGTCATGATCGTCGTGTTGCGCTGGGTGAATTCGTTGTCGAAGCCCGCGCGGCTGCCGTCCTCAAGCTCGTCGCCATAGGACGGCCCCGGGCCGGCCTCGCCGATCCAGCCGCAATCGGCCTGCGGCGGAATCGTGTAGCCCAGATGCGACAGCGCATAACACAGCGTCATCGCGGCGTGCTTGATGCCGTCCTCGTTGCCGGTGACGACACAGCCCCCGACCTTGCCATAGAAGATCGACTGCCCCTTGTCGTTGAGCAGGCCGGACATGCCGTAGAGCCGTTCGATCAGCACGCGGCAGACCGAGCTTTCCTCGCCCAGCCAGAGCGGCGTTCCGATCACCAGGATATGCGCCGCCCGAACCTTTTCCCAAAGTGCGGGCCAGTCGTCCTCGGACCAGCCGTGCTCGGTCATGTCGGGATAGACGCCGGGGGGAATCCGGTGGCTCAGCATGTGGACATGTTCGACCGACACCCCGTTCTTCTCCATGATCCCGGCCGATACGTTGAGCAGAAGCTTGGTGTGGCTTTCTTCGGGGTCCTTCTTGAGAGAGGTGTTCACGAAGAGCGCGCTGAGGCTGGAAAAGTCTGTCATGCCGTCCCCTCCGAGGCGAGATTGGGCGCAGCGACACCCGTATCCGGAACGAGGTCGGGCATCGCGGTATGTCCCGTGGTCCGCACCCTACCCCATCGCCCCCATCATTTCCCGCCCGATCAGCATCCGCCGGATCTCGCTGGTGCCCGCGCCGATCTCCATCAGCTTGGCGTCGCGGAAAAGCCGCGCCACCGGCGCGTCGGCAAGGAACCCCGCGCCGCCCATCGCCTGCACCGCCTGATGCGCCTGCTTCATCGCCTCCTCACTGGCGTAAAGGCAGCAGGCGGCGGCGTCCTGGCGCGTCACGTCGCCCCGGTCGCAGGCCTTGGCCACCTCGTAGACATAGGCCCGCGCGGAATTGAGCGCGGTGTACATGTCGGCGATCTTGCCCTGCATGAGCTGGAACGATCCGATGGGCTGGCCGAACTGGTGGCGGTCGCGCATGTAGGGCATGACCTCGTCCAGACAGGCCGCCATGATGCCGGGGCCGATGGCCGCGAGGACCACGCGTTCGTAGTCGAGGCCCGACATCAGGACGCGCACGCCCGTGCCCTCCTCGCCCAGCACGTTCTCGAACGGCACCTCCACGTCCTCGAAGATCAGCTCGGCCGTGTTCGACCCCCGCATCCCCAGCTTGTCGAAATGCGGGCTGCTCGAGAAGCCGGCCATCGTTTTCTCGACAAGGAACGCGGTGATGCCCTTCGATCCGGCCTCGGGATCGGTCTTGGCATAGACGACAAGCGTGTCGGCATCCGGCCCGTTGGTGATCCAGTACTTTCGTGCCGCTCAGCCGGTAGTGGTCGTTGCGCCGCTCGGCGCGCAGTTTCATCGACACCACGTCCGATCCCGCCCCCGCCTCGGACATCGCCAGCGCACCGACATGTTCGCCCGAGACCAGCTTGGGCAGATACCGGCGCTTCTGCTCTTCGGTGCCGTTGAGGTGGATCTGGTTGACGCAGAGGTTCGAATGCGCGCCGTAGGACAGGCTGACCGAGGCCGAGGCGCGGGCGATCTCCTCGACCGCCACGGCATGGGCAAGATATCCCATCCCCGCGCCGCCGTACTCTTCCCCGACGGTGATCCCCAGAAGCCCGAGGCTCGCCCATCTCGCGCCAGAGGTCGCGGGGCATGTCGTTCACCCGGTCGATCTCGGCGGCCTGAGGGCGCAGCCGTTCCTGCGCCCAGCGATGCACCATCTCGCGCAGGGCGCCCACCTCTTCCCCCAGGTCGAAGGTCATGGATGCGGTGAACATGCGGACCTCCCCGCCAGTTATTGAACACTTGTTCAAATAATACGTCAACGCCTTCAACGGGTCAATCGCGCCGTTGGCGCCTATTCCGCCGCCGAGCGCCCCGGCGCGCCTTGCGAGTTCGCCTGCCGGACCTCATCCGCAATGATCCGGGCGATCTGGTCGCAGTCTTCAAGCGAAAAGGTCAGCGGCAGCCGCATGTCCAGCAGCCCGGCCAGCACCCGGTCGGTCGCCGGCATGGGCGCGGGATCGGCATAGGCCCAGTGGGCATAGCGCGAGGTGAAGCCCACCGGGCGCTCGGCGCCGAACCACTTCAACTCCACCCCCCGCGCCTTGCAGCGCGCGACGACGGCCGCGATGGCCTCGGGCGGCCAGCCGTGAAGGAGGAACTGGAAGGATGAGCCGACGAAGGCCTCGTCTTCCGGGCGGTCGATCAGCGTCAGCCCGTAGACGCCGCGCAATCCATCCTCGACCCGCAGATAGCGCGCCGTCCATTCGGCACAGCGCTCGTCCAGAAGCGCCACCTGCGGCCGCAGGATCGCCGCGCGCAGGTTGTCCATCCGGCCCGAGACGTTGGGCGTCGTGCCGACGAACCCCTCGAACACCTCAGGTCCGGGCGCGGCGCCGTGCCGGTCGTAGAACATGTAGGACCCCGACAGAAGCACGGCCCGGGCCGCGATCTCGGGATCGTCGGTCACGAGGAACCCGCCCTCGCCCGAATTCATGTGCTTGTAGGTCTGCGTGGAATAGCAGCCGATCGCGCCATGCCGCCCCGAGGGCACCCCGCGCCAGCGCGCGCCCATGGTATGGGCGCAATCCTCGATCACCGCGACCCCGGCTGCATCGCAGAGCGCCATGAGCCGATCCATGTCGCAGATATGCCCCCGCATATGGCTGAGAAGCAGCACCTTGGCCCGGGTGTTGGCCAGCCGCGCCTCGAGGTCATCAAGGTCGATGGTCAGCGCACCGGTCACGCCGACGAATTCGGGCACCGCCCCCACGGCGGCAATCGCCCCTGGCACCGGGGCGAGCGTGAAGGCGTTCGACAGGACCGTGTCGCCCGGCGCGACGCCCAGCGCGCGCAGGGCGGTCGCCATGGCATAGCCGCCCGACGCCACGGCAAGGCAGTATTTCGCGCCCAGGTAGGCCGCGAATTCGGCCTCGAGCCGGGCGACCTCGGACACCTCCCCCACGGCGGTGTTGTAGCGGTGGAGCCGGCCGCCCTGCATCACGGCGACGGCCGCCGCGATGCCCGCCTCGGGGATCGGGTCCTGCTGCGTGAAACTGCCGGTGAAGACCTCGGTCATCGCACACCTCTCTGGCGCGAAAGACTGTAGCCCCCGTGTGCGGCGGTCAATGCCTCAGCCGATCAGCCGCGCAACTGTCGCAGGCAATTCGTCGAAATGCCCGATCAGCGCCTCGGGGTCGAGGTCGGCGACGCCCGTCCCGTCCGGCCCGAAGGTGACAAGGATGCAGGGCACCCCCGCCGCGCGCGCGGTTTCGCGGTCGGTCACCGTGTCGCCCACCAGAAGCGATTGCCCGACCTGCCCGCCAGCCCGGTCGACCGCCGCGAGATAGGGCGCGGGATCGGGCTTGCGCACCGGCAGCGTGTCGGCGCCCGACCAGCGAGGCGAAAGCCGCGCGCACGCCCAGCCGCTCCATCAGAAGCTCGGCCAGGCGGGCGGGCTTGTTGGTGCAGATGCCCACGCCATAGCCTGCGCGGCGCAAGGCCTCGACCGCGTCCATCGCGCCGGGGTACAGCGTCGTCTCGTGGTCGATACGTTCTTCGTAGCTGTCCAGAAGCAGCGGATAGTTCTGCGTGATCAGGCCCTCGTCCGCGCCGCCGTTCACCCGTGTCAGGCCGGCGGACAGCATCGCCCGCCCGCCCCGGAACGCCACGCCGGCATCCCCCACCGGATCAAGGACATCACCATATCCCATGGCCCGGAAGCAGGCGTTGGCGGCCGCGATCAGGTCGCGGCTGGTGTCCGCAAGCGTTCCGTCGAGGTCGAAGATCACCGTGCGCATGCGCCATTCCCCATCGGCAAATTTCCGCCCGTCCTGTAACCTGGCGAAAGGACAAGTGAAGCGGGCCGCCCTTGCGGCACCGCGGCCACTGCGTAAAACGGCACAAACGATAAGGAAAGAGCAGTCGATGCCCACGCAGCTGATCATCCTCGCCGCAGGCGAAGGCACGCGGATGCTGTCGGACCGCCCCAAGGTCCTGCACGAGATCGCGGGCCTGCCGCTTTATGCCCATGCCATCGGCTCGGGCGCGGCGGTCGAGCCCGAGCGCATCGTGCTTGTGGTCGGTCACGGGGCCGAGACCGTCCGGGCCGACGCCGAGGCGCGGTTCGACGACATCGCCATCGCCCTTCAGGCCGAACAGCTGGGCACCGCCCATGCCACCGCCCAGGCGCGGGCGGCGCTCGAAGGGGCCACGGGCGACGCCGTCGTCCTTTACGGCGACACGCCCTTCATCCGGCCCGAGACTCTGGAAGCGATGAAGGCGGCGCGCGCGGCGGGGCACGACCTGGTCGTGCTGGGCTTCGAGGCGCGCGATCCGGGCCGCTACGGACGCCTCGTGATGGACGGCGAACGGCTCGAAAAGATCGTCGAATTCAAGGACGCCGGCCCCGAAGAACGCGCGATCACGCTGTGCAACAGCGGAGTTGTCATGGCCGAGGTCGGCACGCTCTTCGACCTGGTCGACGCGGTGGGCACCGACAATGCGGCGGGCGAATACTACCTCACCGACATCGTCGGCATCGCCCGCGACAAGGGGCTGAAGGCCACCGCGGTCACCTGCCCCGAGGCCGAGACGATGGGCATCAACACCCGCGCCGAACTGGCTGAAGCCGAAGGGATTTTCCAGACCGCCGCCCGCGCGGCGGCGCTGGCCGAAGGGGTCACGCTGACCGCGCCCGACACGGTGCACTTCAGCCATGACACCCACATCGGGCGCGACGCGGTGGTCGAGCCGAACGTGGTCTTCGGCCCCGGCGTGACGGTCGAGACCGGCGCCACGATCCGCGCCTTCAGCCATCTGGAGGGCTGCCATGTCAGCGCCGGCGCCGTCGTCGGCCCCTACGCGCGCCTGCGCCCCGGCGCCGAGATCGGCAACGACGCACGGATCGGCAACTTCGTCGAGGTGAAGAACGCCGAGATCGGCGAAGGCGCCAAGGTCAACCACCTCAGCTACATCGGCGACGCCAGCGTGGGCGAGGCCGCCAACATCGGCGCGGGCACCGTGACCTGCAACTACGACGGCGTCTTCAAGCACCGCACCACGATCGGCGCGCGCGCCTTCATCGGCTCGGACACGATGCTGGTGGCCCCCGTCACCGTGGGCGCGGGCGCCATGACCGCCAGCGGATCGGTCATCACCGAAGACGTGCCCGATGGCGCGCTGGCAGTGGGCCGGGCGCGGCAGGTCACCAAACCCGGCCTTGCAACGCGACTTTTCGACAAGCTGCGGGCGCTCAAGGCAAAGAAGGGATAACGCCATGTGCGGGATCATCGGCATCCTTGGCGACCACGAGGCCGCCCCCGCCCTTGTCGACGCGCTCAAACGCCTCGAATACCGGGGCTATGACAGCGCGGGCATCGCCACCGTGAACGACGGCCATCTCGACCGCCGCCGCGCGGTGGGCAAGCTCGTCAACCTCTCGGACCTTCTGGTGCACGAGCCGCTCGCCGGGAAGTCCGGCATCGGCCACACCCGCTGGGCGACCCATGGCGCGCCCTCGGTGACCAATGCCCACCCCCACCGCGCGGGCCCTGTCGCCGTGGTTCATAACGGCATCATCGAGAACTTCCGCGAGCTGCGCGCGGATCTCGCCGCCCTCGGCTATGCCGCCGAAAGCGAGACCGACACCGAGACCATCGCCCTTCTGGCGCAGTCCTTCCTCGACGCCGGCAAGACCCCGGTCGAGGCCGCCGAAGCCGCGATCAACCGGCTTGAGGGCGCGTTCGCGCTGGCCTTCCTGTTCGACGGCGAACCCGACCTGATCATCGGCGCGCGCAAGGGCTCGCCCCTCGCTGTGGGGCATGGGGACGGCGAGATGTACCTGGGATCCGACGCCATCGCGCTCGCCCCCCTCACCGACCGGATCACCTACCTCGAGGAAGGCGACCGCGTGGTGCTGACCCGCAAGGGCGCCACGATCCGCGACGCCGAGGGTCGCCTCGTCAACCGACCGATGCGGCGCATCCGCGTCGACGCCACGCGGATCGAAAAGGACGGCCACCGGCACTTCATGGCCAAGGAGATCGCCGAGCAGCCCGCCGTTCTCGCCCGCGTGATGGACGCCTATCTGGACGGCGACACGCTGACTTTCCCAGAAGGAATGCCCGATTTCGCCAAGGTCGACCGCGTCGTCATGGTCGCCTGCGGCACCGCCTTCTACGCCTGTCTGACCGCGAAATACTGGCTCGAACGCCTTGCCCGCCTGCCCGTCGAGGTCGATGTGGCCTCCGAGTTCCGCTACCGCGAACCGCCCATCGGGCCGAACACGCTGGCGATCTTCGTCAGCCAGTCGGGCGAGACGGCCGACACGCTGGCCGCGCTGCGCTATTGCCGCGACAAGGCGGCGATCCTGAGCGTGGTGAACGTGCCCGAAAGCTCGATCGCCCGGGAAAGCGACCTTGCCCTGCCGATCCATGCGGGGGTGGAGGTCGGCGTCGCCTCGACCAAGGCCTTCACCTGCCAGCTTGCGGTGCTTGCCCTCGTCGCGGTCAAGGCCGGGACCGACCGGGGACAGCTGGACGCTGCCGCGGCGGCTGACCTGCGCGCCGCTCTCCGCAGCCTGCCCGGCCTCGTCAGCCAGGCGCTGAACGCGGGCGAGGCGATCGAAGCGGTGAGCCACGATCTCGCAGAGGCCCGCGACATCCTCTTCCTGGGACGCGGGATCATGTATCCCATCGCCCTTGAAGGCGCACTGAAGCTTAAGGAAATCAGCTATATACATGCCGAAGGTTATGCGTCAGGCGAGCTTAAGCATGGCCCCATCGCCCTGATCGATCCCGCGGTGCCGGTCATCGTCATGGCCCCGCGCGACAGCCTCTTCGACAAGACCGTGTCGAACATGCAGGAGGTGATGGCGCGCGGCGGAAAGGTCGTCCTTGTCACCGACGCGGCAGGCGCCCGCGCGGCCTCGGACGGGGCCTGGAAGGTGATCGAGATGCCGTCGGTGCCCGATGTGCTCGCCCCCATCCTCTATGCCATCCCGGCACAGCTTCTGGCCTATCACACCGCCGTGGCGAAAGGGACGGATGTGGACCAGCCCAGAAACCTCGCCAAGTCGGTCACGGTGGAATGACGCCCGAGGACGCGCTGGCCGCCCTCCGCGCGCAGGGCGATCCGCAAAAGGCCGCTGAGATGGCCGCCTATCACAAGGTCGACCGACCCTATCTGGGCGTCGCCAACCCGGCGATCGACGCGCTTGCCAAGGGCTGGCGGGCTGATCTCGCGCTCGACGACCGCATCGCGCTCGCCTCTGCCCTCTGGACGACGAACATCCACGAGGCCCGCATCGCCGCCGCGAAACTCCTGACGCAGGCCCGCATCCGCCCCGACGACAACGGGGCCTGGCGCCTGATCGCCTCCTGGGTGCCGGACTTCGATGCCTGGGCCATCGCGGACCACGCGTCCATTGCCGGGCAGAAACGCCTTGTCTGGGACCCCGCGCGTCTCGACGAAGTCGAAGGCTGGACGGCCTCGGACCACATGTGGACCCGCCGCGCCGCGCTTGTGATGACCCTGCCCTGGACGCGCGACCGCCACCCCAAGCCCGACGACATCGCCCGGCGCGACCGCATCCTTGGCTGGGCGGCGGGCTATGTGGACGACCCCGACTGGTTCATCCAGAAGGCGGTGGCGTGGTGGCTGCGCGACCTCTCGAAACGCGACCCCGAGCGGGTGCGGACGTTTCTTGCGGAGCATGGGGCACGGATGAAGGCCTTCTCACGCAGAGAGGCGGGGCGGTATCTGGGCTAGCCCCAGGGCGCAGGTTCGTCGGCCAGCGCCTGACCATAGACGTTCTCGCGATGCCAACGCCGGTTTTCCGGGTGCGGCCAGTTGCGACGGTCAAGGAGCAGCTGCAGTTTGCCCTCCGGCAGGCATGCAGCCGTTCCACGACCTCGCCCGGAACCTGGCTTGCGCGACTTCACGACGGCAGTCTGTGTGAAGTTCCTCGGCACCTGACGACCAGACCACGGTCAAACATCCGAATGGAGCGTGCCCGACAGCGCAAGGCCGTTGCGGACCGCGTCACTGCCCTGTCGTTCGACCGGACGAATGTGACCGCCTGGACTTCGGGCCGATCACCGCCATTGCGCAGCGCACAGCCGACATCGCCATAGCGGTAATCGTAGGCTTCACGGACCTTTCGAGCGAAAAGCCACGTAACGCGGAACGGTCGGCGAGTAAGGCGTTCAAGGTAACGTCGGACGTTCGAGCGGAGCCGAGCGCCTTCTCCACCCGCGAATCCTGGGGATCATAGCGTGTCGCTTCGATCCGCTCGAGATCCTCGGCAAGCCAAGATTCACGATGCGGGCGAAGTCAGCGTCGGAGATCCGCCGCACCGCTTGTTGCACCGTACCACCCCGTTTCGGCGTTCCATCCGCTTGATCGAGGTTTCTTCAAGAGGTCGACCGTTCTGGAGTCTCGGGACGCGCGGACAAAGTCGATGAACTCGCGTGGCTCGATTAGCGCCAAGTACCTGCCTGGAATCACGGGTTCGGGATTATCTGCAGGATCTTCGCCACCCCGAATAGCCGCGTGGGCCTGCTTTCACGGGCTCGTAGTAGACGATCCAGTCGCCACCGCGACTGCGACATGCCTAAGATATGCTTCGGGAAGTCATACTCTGATCCAGCGTCATTGTCATTCTGTGTCTTCCCTATGCATCAGAACAAGCTTTGCCATCGCCCCTACCCCCTCTCCCGCAACTCGCGCCGCAGGATCTTGCCCGTGGCCGTCATCGGCAGGCTCTCGACCGCCTCGATCAGGCGCGGGGCGACGTGGGGGCTGATGCGGTCGCGGACGCGGGCGATGAGATCGGCCTCGACGCTCGCCAGGTTCACCCCCTCGCGCAGGACGACAAAGGCTTTCACCACCTCGGTCCGCACCGGGTCGGGGATGCCCACGGCGGCGGCCATCACCACGTCGGGGTGACCTGACAGGCAGGCCTCGATCTCGGTCGGGCCGATGCGATAGCCCGCCGAGGTGATGACATCGTCGTCGCGGCTGACGAACCAGAAATAGCCGTCGGCATCGGTCCGGCCGAGGTCGCCCGTGCGCATCCAGTCGCCGGTGAACTTGCCGGCCGTCTTTTCGGGCAGATTCCAGTAGCCCAGAAACATCGCCGGATCGGGACGGCGGACGGCGATCTCGCCCAGCTCGCCGGGCGGCAGGACGCGGCCTTCGGCGTCGATCACCGCCACGTCGTGCCCCGGCACGGGCTTGCCCATCGACCCTGGGCGCACCTCCATGAACCCCGCGGCCGAGGTCAGGACGAGGTTGCATTCGGTCTGGCCGTAGAACTCGTTGATCGGCGCGCCCAGCGCCGAAAGCCCCCAGTCCAGAAGATCGGCTCCAAGGCTTTCGCCGCCCGAGCCGACCGAGCGGATGCTCACCCCCGCGGGCACCGTCGCCTGCCGCAGCAGTCGCAGCGCGGTGGGCGGCAGGAAGAGGTTGCGCACGCCGTGGTCGCGGATCAGCCGAAGGCCGCATCGGGGTCGAACTTGCGCATCCGGTGGCTGACCAGCGGGACGCCGTAGAACAGGCAGGGCATCGCCATGTCCATCAGCCCCCCGATCCAGGCCCAGTCGGCCGGTGTCCAGCCGATATCGCCCGGCTGCGGAAAGCCCTCGTGATGCAGTTCGATCGACGGCAGGTGGCCGGGAAGGAAACGGTGGGCCTGCAGCGCCCCCTTGGGCGGCCCGGTGGTGCCCGAGGTATAGATCAGCACGGCGGGATCGTCGGCCAGCGTGGGTACGGGGCGCAGATCGCCCGACGCGCGGGCAATCTCTTCCCAGAAGGCGCGGAACGGGGCCGCGACCTCACCGGTCACGAAGACCTCGGCCAGATCGGGCAGGTCGCCGCGGATCTCGTCGAGTTTGAACAGGTTTTCGGGGTCGGTGATCACCGCCTTGGCGCCGCTGTCCGCAAGCCGGTAGCGCAGGGCATCCGGCCCGAAGAGCGTGAAGAGCGGCAGCGTGACCGCCCCGAGTTTCCACGCCGCAAAATGGGTGATCGCGACCTCGGGGCATTGCGGCAGCAGGATCGCGACCCGGTCGCCCGCCCCCACGCCCGCCGCCGAGAGCGCGTTGGCCAGACGGTCCGGACGCCGCGGCAAGGCGGCCATAGGTCCATTCCTCGACCGTGCCGTCGCCATGGAGATGGATCAGTGCCCGCCGCCCGGGTTCGGCCCGGGCCCAGCTGTCGCAGCAGGCCTCGGCCATGTTGAAGCGCGCGGGGATGTCCCAGCGAAACTCTGCGCGCATCGCCTCCCAACCGCCGCCCGACCGGATCAGGCGACGATCGCTCATGGTGCGGCGAAGACCCGAAGCACCGGAAGCGATGTCAGCGGCACCTCGAGAAGCCGCAGCGCCGCCAGCGACACCTCGCTGCCCGATCCCGCTGCCCCGCCCGAGGGACGCAGGTCGACCTCGGCCGCCCGGCCGGTCTCGACCGAGACGATCCGGCCGCGCGCCGGCGCATCGACAAGCGGCGTGACCAGCCAGAACCCCGGCTCGGCCGGATCGCCCAGCGCGGCGACCGTCTCGCCCAGAAGCCGGCCGCCCCCGGTCCCCGCCGCGGCCGCGGCCGCGCGCTGTTCGGGGGTGGTGGTATCGAATTCGTCGACTGTACGCGCCGCGGCCGGCGGCGGAGGCGCGATGGCCGCGGGCGTGATCGCGGTTTCGGGCGCCGCGGCCGGGGCGGGGCCGGACCCGGGCGCCCCCTGGTGCGGCGGAAGACCGATCTGGGCGCAGCCCGCCAGAACGAGCGCCGGAAAAACGATTGAGAGTGGAATGCGTCGCATACTCCGAATCCTAGCCCGCCGTTCCTCATGCCGCAACGCCCGCGCCGCTTGCGGGTCCCCCTCGGCAGGACTAGGTTCGGCGCATGGACACGCTCGTCGATCCCTTCCAGCGCGCGATCAGCTACCTTCGCGTATCGGTCACCGACCGCTGCGATTTCCGCTGCGTCTACTGCATGTCGGAAAACATGACATTCCTGCCCAAGAAGGAGCTTCTGACGCTGGAAGAGCTTGACCGGATGTGTTCGACCTTCATCCGCCTCGGCGTCGAGAAGCTGCGCATCACGGGGGGCGAACCGCTGGTGCGGCGCGATATCATGACGTTCTTTCGCGCGATGTCGCGGCATCTCGACTCGGGCGCGCTGAAAGAGTTGACCGTCACCACCAACGGATCGCAGCTTGAACGGTTCGCGGCCGATCTCCATTCGGCCGGCGTCCGCCGCATCAACGTGTCGCTCGACACGCTGGACGAGGCGAAATTCGCCGAGATCACCCGATGGGGCCGCCTGCCGCAGGTCTTGCGCGGCATCGACGCGGCACAGGCCGCGGGCCTGCGCGTCAAGATCAACGCGGTGGCGTTGAAAGGCTTCAACGAGGACGAACTCTTCACCCTGACCGACTGGTGTGCCGCGCGCGACATGGATCTGACCTTCATCGAGGTCATGCCGATGGGCGATCTGGGCGGCGAGGACCGGCTGGACCAGTACTGGAACCTCAAGGACCTGCGCGCCCGCCTTGCCGAACGCTTCACCCTGACCGACCTGGCCGAACGCACCGGCGGCCCGGCGCGCTATGTGCGGATCGAGGAGACGGGGCAGAAGATCGGCTTCATCACGCCGCTCACGCATAATTTCTGCGAAAGCTGCAACCGGGTGCGGCTGACCTGCACGGGCGAGCTTTACATGTGCCTGGGGCAGGAGGACATGGCCGACCTGCGCGCGCCGCTCCGCGCCGACCCGGCCAGCGACGCCCCGCTCGAAGCGGCGATCCGCGCCGCCATCCTGCGCAAGCCCAAGGGCCACGACTTCGACTATTCGCGCCAGCGCATCGATGGTCAGGTCCCCCGCCACATGAGCCATACCGGCGGCTGAGCCCGCCCGAACCGGAGCCGACATGACCGCCGATTTCGACACCGAACTCGAAGCGCGCCTTGTGCGCTATTGCGCGATCGACACGCAAAGCGACGAGAATTCGCCGAGTATCCCTTCAACCGATATCCAGCTGAACTTGTCCCGGCTGCTGGTGGCCGAACTGGAAGAGATCGGCGCCTCCGACGTCATGCTGACCGACTACGGCGTGGTGCTGGCGACCATTCCGGCAACGACCGACGCGCCCGCCCCGACTGTGGGCTTCCTTGCCCATGTCGACACCGCCCCCGCCTTCGCGGCCGTGGGGGTCAAACCCCGCGTGATCCGCGCCTACAACGGCGGACCCATCGCCTTTCCCGACAATCCCGACCTGTCGCTCACGCCCGAAACCTCGCCCTACCTGCTGGAAAAAACCGGCGATACGCTGATCACCGCCAGCGGCACCACCCTGCTGGGAGCCGACGACAAGTCGGGGATCGCGGTCATCATGACGATGGCGCGTCACCTTCTTGCAAACCCCGACATCCCGCACGGCAAGATCCGCATCGCCTTCACCCCGGACGAGGAAATCGGCCGCGGCGTCCATGAACGCCTGCCCGCCGATCTGGGCGTGGATTTCGCCTATACGCTCGACGGCGGCGAGAAAGGCAGTCTCGATTTCGAAAGCTTCTCGGCCGATGCGGCCAAGGTCACGGTAACCGGCGTGTCGATCCACCCCGGCACCGCGAAGGACCGGCTTGTCAACGCGCTGCACCTGGCCGCCAAGATCGTCCAGACCCTGCCGCAGGCCACCATGACGCCCGAGACGACCGACGGGCGCGACGGGTTCATCATGGTCTACGAGATGACCGGAAGCGCCGCCGAAGCCACGCTGAAATTCATCCTGCGCGATTTCGAACGCGATGGCCTTGCCGCCAAGGGCGACCTCTTGCGGCAGGTCTGCGCCGCGGTGCAGGCGACCGAACCGCGCGCCCGCATCTCCTGCGAGATCCGGCCGCAATACCGCAACATGCGCTACTGGCTCGAGGACGACATGTCACCGGTCGACCTGGCCCGCGCGGCCTATGCCGCCGAGGGGATCGACCCGATCTCGGCCCCGATCCGCGGCGGCACCGACGGGTCGCGCCTGACCGAGATGGGCGTGCCCTGCCCCAACCTCTTCACCGGCCAGCAGGACTTGCACGGTCCGCTCGAATGGATCAGCGTGCAGGACATGTCGGCGGCGACCAAGGTCTGCCTGCGCATCGCGAATTTGGCGATGAAGCCACCGGGCTGAAGCCTGCCCGCCGCGGTGCAGCGGCAGGCGGTCGCACGGCCCTGATCTTCTGGGCCTCGCGCCCTATCTCGACGGTTGAACAAAAGACAAGGTACTCGAGATGGAGACGCTGCTTCTTTCGCGAATTCAATTCGCCGCGAACATATCCTTCCACATCCTCTTCCCGACGATCACGATCGCGCTGGGGTGGGTGCTTCTGTTCTTCAAGCTGCGTTTCAACGTGACCGGAGATCAGAAGTGGATGGACGCCTACGGCTTCTGGGTGAAGGTCTTCGCCCTTTCCTTCGCCCTGGGTGTGGTGTCGGGCATCACCATGTCGTTCCAGTTCGGCACCAACTGGCCGGGCTTCATGGAATCTGTGGGCAATATCGCGGGGCCGCTTCTGGCTTATGAAGTGATGACCGCCTTCTTCCTCGAGGCCGTGTTCCTAGGCATCATGCTCTTCGGGATGAGCAAGGTGCCGAACTGGCTGCACACGACCGCGACATTCCTCGTGGCCTTCGGCACCACGATGTCCGCCTTCTGGATCCTTGTCCTGAACTCGTGGATGCACACGCCTGCCGGGTTCGAGATGCGCGACGGCGTGGCCTTCGCCACCGACTGGTGGGCCATCGTCTTCAACCCCTCGATGCCCTACCGGCTGACGCATATGCTGCTGGCCTCCGGCCTGACGGTTGCCTTCCTGATCGCGGGTCTGTCGGCCTTCCGGTGGCTTCTTGGCGACCGGTCCGAGGCGGTGCGCGCGGCCTTCCGCACGGCGATCACAATGGCCGCGATCCTGATCCCGATCCAGATCTTCGCGGGCGACAAGCATGGCCTCAACACGCTGGAACACCAGCCGGCCAAGGTGGCGGCGATGGAGGGGCACTGGGACGGACAGAAAAGCCCCGTGCCGCTGATCCTCTTCGCGCTGCCGGACGAGGAGGCACGCGAGAACGACTACGAGATCGCGATCCCCTATGTCGGTTCGCTGATCCTGACCCACAGCCTTGACGGCACCATCCCCGGCCTGAACGACTTCGTGACCGAGGAGGGCGAAGTGCTGCACCCGCCCGTGGCCCCCGTCTTCTGGTCGTTCCGGGTCATGGTGGCGACCGGCATGGCCATGCTGCTGTTGTCCTGGGCCGCTGTCGCGGTCATGTGGAAGCGCGGTGCAGGATTGCCCGCCATGCCGCGCCCGATGCTCTGGGCCTTCGTGGCGATGTCCTTCTCGGGCTGGCTGGCCACGCTTGCGGGCTGGTACACGACCGAGATCGGCCGCCAGCCCTGGCTGGTGAACGGGGTGCTGTCGACCAAGGCCGCGGTGGCGGATGTGCCGGCACCGATGGTGCTGGGCACGCTGATCACCTACCTCGTGGTCTACGCGGCCCTGCTTGTCGGCCTATGTGGGCGTGATCTTCTACCTGGCCCGCAAGGCTGCGAAGGGTGAACCGATCGGCCCCGACCGCCTTGAAGGCGACGCGGTCGCCAAGATCGTGGCAGCGGAGTAGGCCGATGGAACTGTTCGGGGATCCCGCTGTCTGGCTGCCGCTGACCTTCGCCGCCCTCATGGGCCTGTCGATCCTGATCTATGTGGTGCTCGACGGCTTCGACCTTGGCGTGGGGGTGCTCTTCCCCTTCGCCGACGATGCCGAGAAGGACCGCATGGTCGCCTCGATCGGCCCGTTCTGGGACGCCAACGAGACCTGGCTCGTGCTGGCCATCGGCATCTTGCTGGTGGCCTTCCCGCAGGCCCATGGAACGATCCTGACAGCGCTCTACCTGCCGGTCGCCGTCATGCTGGTCGGGCTGATCCTGCGCGGCGTGGCCTTCGAGTTCCGGGTGAAGGCGCCGGCGGGCCACAAGACGACGTGGAACCGCCTGTTCTACACCGGCAGCCTGATGACCTCGCTGTCGCAGGGGTTCATGCTGGGGCTCTACATCATGGGCCTTGAATGGACGCTGCCGCACGTTGCCTTCGCGCTTCTGACGGCCGTGTTCCTGACCGTGGGCTACAGCTTCATCGGCGCGACCTGGCTGATCCTCAAGACCGACGGCATCCTGCAACTCAAGGCGGTGAGATGGGCCAAGGGCGGCATCTGGGGCCTCGTGCTGGGCGTGGGGGCCATCTCGATCGCCTCGCCCATCGTCAGCCCGCGCATCTTCGAGAAGTGGTTCACCTTCCCCGAGATCGTGCTGCTGGCCCCGCTGCCGATCATGTCGGCGGCGCTGATCGCGCTTCTCTGGATCGCGCTGCGCCGCCTTCCCACGGCCAACGACAGCTTCGCCTGGTTCCCCTTCGTGACGTCGGTCGCGCTGTTCACGCTGGCTTTCTTCGGCCTTGCCTACAGCTTCTATCCCTTCGTCGTTCCCGAAAAGCTGACGATCTATGAGGCCGCCAGCGCGCCCGAAAGCCTGTTCATCATCCTGATCGGGACGCTGTTCGTGCTGCCCACGATCCTGGCGTACACGGCGCTGAGCTACACCGTGTTCCGCGGCAAGGCGACCGAACTGCGCTACGACTAGGCGGCGGTCAGCCGTCCCTCGGCCACTTCCACGAACCAGCTGCACCCGGCGGGAATGGCGGCATCGTTGAAGTTGTATTCGGGGTGGTGCAGCGACGCGTTGGGCCCGATCCCCATCCAGACATAGGCGCCCGGCTTTTCCTGCAGAAAATAGGCGAAATCCTCGCCCCACATGATTGGCGGCGCCTCGGCGCAATCGCCCGACACCTGTCGCGCCATCTCGGCGGCAAAGGCGGTCTGATCCGGAGAATTCGTCAGGATCGGATAGCCCCGCCGGTAGCGGACCGTCGCGGTGGCGCCATGCGCCTCGGCCGTGAGTCGAGAGATCTGGCCGATTCGCTCTTCCACCAGGTCCTGAACGGAGGGATCGAAGGTGCGCGCCGTGCCAACCATGCGCACGCGTCCGGCGATCACATTATGCGCGCGGGTATCGGTCTCGACCGCGGTGACCGATACCACCACGGGCTTGACCGGATCGGCAAGGCGGCTCGAGATCGTCTGAAGGGCAATCACGACATGGCTGGCGATCACGGTCGCGTCGACCGTCTGGTGCGGCTGCGCGGCATGTCCACCCCTGCCCTCGATCACGATCTCGAACTGGTCCGCCCCGCCATAGAAGGCTCCCGGCCGGGTTGCGAAGGCCCCTTCCTCCATGTTGGGGACGTTGTGCATGCCATAGATCTCGTCGATGGCGAACCGCTCGAACAGACCGTCGTCCATCATCACCTTGGCACCGCCGCCGCCCTCTTCGGCGGGCTGGAAGATGACCACGACCGTCCCATCGAAATTCCGTGTCTCGGCCAGGTATTTCGCCGCCCCCAGCAGCATCGCGGTATGTCCGTCATGCCCGCAGGCATGCATCACCCCCGGTGTCTTCGACGCATAGTCGACGCCGGTCGCCTCGGCGATCGGCAGGGCGTCCATGTCGGCGCGCAGACCGATGGTGCGCCCGCCTGCCCCACGGCCGCGAATGACACCGACGACACCGGTCTGTGCCAGACCGGTCACGACCTCGTCACAGCCAAAGGCCCGCAGCTTGTCGGCCACGAAGGCGCCTGTCTTCACAGTATCGAACAGAAGCTCGGGATTTTCATGCAGATGTCGCCGCCAGGCGGCAATTTCCGGCTGAAGCTCGGCGAAGCGGTTGCGAACGGGCATGGGGCGATCCTCGGCTGATCCTGACGACGCCGAAGGAACCCTGCCCGGCCGGGAAGGTCAATGGGCGGCGCCAAGCCTTTCGTAGACTTCGAGATACCGGGCAAGAAGGGTCTTCAGCCGCATCATGTCCTCGCGCCCCATGGCCTCTTCGACCTGCGCGTCCATCCGGGCGACGATCTTGGTCTTTTCGGCGATCTTCGCCTCGCCCGCAGCGGTCAGGCGCAACTCCATGACCCGGTGGTCGTACTCGGCCTGGCTCTTGTGAAGATAGCCGTCCGCCACCAGCGCCTCGACGTGACGTCCGAAGGTGGCCAGGTCGTAGTGCAGCGCAGCGGCGTATTCGCCCTGGGCATGGCCCGGATCAGTGTGGATCAGCCAGAGGATGCTCAGGAACGGCGCCTTGATCGTCTGGAGGCCCAGGTTCTTCTCGGCCTCGATCACGGCGCGTCCCGCACTGCTCAGAAGTGCGCCCAGCGGAACGTTTGCCGAGGTCAGTGTGATCGGACGCTTCAAGGTCTTGCTTGTCATGATAATGCCCCTCTTGGAGGGCTAAACTTTCCCGCACTTGAAAGAGAAACGCAATAGCGCATTGAAATCACTTGAAAATGCTTGGCCATGGCCGCACTGGCCGATTTTCATGCAAAAAACGCTATAAGCACAGGCCTTTAGGGGCAAGAGGCCAGTGTTCAGGCGGCAAGCTTGGCGATCAGTCGCTCGACGAAACGCTGGCCTGCCTCGAACTGAGAGACGGTGATGTATTCGTCGGGCTGGTGCGCCTGGGCAATATCGCCCGGCCCGCAGACCACCGACGAGAATCCCCGCTCCTGGAACTGCCCGGCCTCGGTGCCGTAGCTGACGACATGGCTGCCGTTGTCTCCGGTCAGCGCGCGCGCCAGTTCCTCGGCCCGCCCTCCGCTTTCGGGAAGCAGGGCCGGCAGGTCGAAATCCTTCGTCACCGTGATCGCCGCCTCGGGACGCACGGCCTTCATGTCCGCCTCGATCCGCGCGACCTCGGCCTTCATCGCGGCGACCCAGTCTTCCAGCCGCTCGCCCGGCACCAGGCGGAAGTCCAGACCAAAGCGGCAGTCCTTGGCGGTGATGTTATGCGCCGTCCCCCCCATGATCTCGCCCACGTGCAGGGTCGTCCAGGACGGATCGAACAGCGCCGCCAGATCGGAGGGCGGCCGCGCCCGGTTCGCGTCGTTCATGCGGTTGGCCCATTCGATCAGCCGGACCCCCGACATGATCGCGTTGACACCCCTGTGCATGAACGAGCTGTGGACCTCGAACCCCTGAACATGAACGTTGAACCCGGCGCTGCCCTTGTGGCCGGTCACGACCTGCATCATCGACGGCTCGCCGATGATGGCGGCGGACGCGCGCGGCAGGTGTCCGATCAGATCGTCGATCATCGGCGGCGCGCCGGTACAGCCGACCTCTTCGTCGTAGGAGAGCGCGATCTGCAGAGGGCGCTTCACCCGGGCCTCAAGCGCCAGAGGCACCGCGGCGAGCGCAATCGCGTCGAACCCCTTCATGTCGCAGGTGCCCCGCCCGAAGAGCTTGCCGCCCTTCTCGGTCACGGCGAAGGGGTCGAAGGTCCAGGCCTGACCGTCCACCGGCACGACGTCGGTATGCCCCGACAGGATCACCCCGCCCTCGACCTCGGGGCCGACATTGGCATAAATCGCCGCCTTCGTGCCGTCCTCGTTGTAGACACGGCGCGCGGCCACGCCGAACCCGGCCAGATACTCCTCGACCCAGTCGATCAGATCAAGGTTGCTGTCCCGGCTGACCGTCGGAAAGGCGACCAGCGTCTCGAGGATCTCGCGTGCGGACAGGGTCATTGGCGCAGCACGAAATGGCCGGGCGTGACTTCGTCGTATTCGGACGGCCCGGGGATGTGGCCGACGGGAAAGATCGGCGACGGGATCGGCCGGAAGTCGAGGTCGCGCTCGGACTTGCGCTGGCGCGGATCGGCCACCGGCACCGCCTTGAGAAGCTGCTTGGTATAGGAATGGCGCGGGTCCTCGAAGATGGCCCCGCGCGGCCCCATCTCGACGATCCGGCCCAGGTACATCACGCCCACGTTGTGGCTGACGCGCTCGACCACGGCCATGTCATGGCTGATGAACAGGATCGAGATATCAAGTTCGGCCTGCAACTCCATGATAAGGTTCAGAACCTGCGCCTGAACGCTGACATCGAGCGCCGACACGGCCTCATCCGCGATGATCAGCTTGGGGTTCAACGCCAGCGCCCGCGCGATCGCCACGCGCTGGCGCTGCCCGCCCGAAAGCTCATGCGGATAGCGGCGCAGGAAGGACCGGGGCAGTTCCACGCGGTCGAAGAGCTGCGCCACCCGGTCGTTCAGTTCCGACCCGCTGACAAGGTTGTAGTTCCGCAACGGCTCGGCCACCTGATCCATCAGCTGCATCTGCGGATTGAGCGAGGCGAACGGGTCCTGGAACACCATCTGCATGTCGCGCCGCGCGCGGCGCAGTTCGGTCTGGTCGAAGTCGATGATGTTCTTGCCGTCCAGCCAGACCTCGCCCGACACGGGTTCGACAAGTCGGAGGATCGACCGCCCCGCCGAGGATTTGCCGCAGCCCGATTCGCCCACCAGGCTCAGCGTCTGGCCCAGCTTGATGGCGAAGGACACGTCCTCGACCGCGTGCACGTTGGCCACCGTGCGGCGAAAGAAGCCGCCCTTGACCGGAAAGCGCGTCACGAGGTTCTTCACATCGAGAAGCACCCGGTCCTCGACGGGGCGGATCGGGGCCGTATCGTCGGGTGCGGCGCTGCCCAGAAGGCGCATCGGCTCGGGCGCGGTCTTGCCGCGCATCTCGCCGAGCTTCGGCACCGCGGCCAGAAGCGCCTGTGTATAGGGGTGCTGGGGCCGTTCGAAAATCTCCTCGACCGGGCCCTCCTCGACCTTGTTGCCGCGGTACATGACGACCACGCGGTCGGCCATCTGCGCGACGACCGCCATGTCGTGGGTGATGAACATCACCGCCGTCCCGGTCTCACGCTTGAGCCGGTCGATCAGCGCCAGGATCTCGGCCTGGATCGTGACGTCGAGTGCGGTCGTCGGTTCATCGGCGATCAGCATCTTCGGCTCGCAGGCCAGCGCCATGGCGATCACCACGCGCTGGCGCATCCCGCCCGACAACTCGTGCGGATATTGCGAGAGCCGCCGCTCGGGTTCGGGGATGCGGACCTGGCGGAGCAGGTCGAGCGCGCGTTCCTCGGCCTCGCGGCGCGACATGCCCTTGTGAACGCGCAGGCCCTCGGTCAGCTGCCGGCCCACGGTGAATACGGGGTTGAGGCTGGTCATCGGCTCCTGGAAGATCATGCCGATCTCGTTGCCGCGGATCGTGCGCATGACGTCCGGGCTGGCCTGTGCCACGTCCACGACGTCGCCCCGTCCCCGGTCGAACAGAAGCCGCCCGCCGGCGATTCGCCCACCGCTGAATTCGACCAGCCGCATCAGGCTGAGCGACGACACCGATTTGCCCGACCCCGATTCGCCCACCACGCAGACGGTTTCGCCTGGTCCGATTTCGAAGCTGACGTCCTCGACCCCGACGACGGTGCCGTCCTTGGTCTCGAATTCGACCCGAAGTCGGTCGAACTTTGCGATCGGCTGATCCAGCATCGGGGCCCTGCGAAAAACGGTAAGGATGTTGAACGCTAGGGCGCAACCGCGCCCCGAGTCAAACCCGTCCCGGTCCGGAAATGGTCGCGACTGCCGGGAATCAAGGCATTTGGCGACGCCTTGGGCACATGACCCAGCGGCAACGCTTGCTTTTTGCGTTAGGTTTGTCCGAGACTGTCGACGCGCGGGTCAACTGCCGGCCCGCCAGAACGCAACCAAAAGCCGGATCGCAGTGGTTTTCAGATCGTCTGCCTACCCATTACCCGCACGCGGCCCTCACGCCGCGTCGAGCGTACGCGAATCCGAATATTCAGGGAGATACCCATGCGCATGAAATCAGCGCTTCTGGCCGCGGCCGCGGCCGTCGCCTTCGCGCCCTCGGCCTTCGCCGAACGCGGCTCGGACGGCGAGGTCCGCATCATCTACTGGCAGGCGGTGTCGATCATGAACCCGTTCCTGTCGGGCGGCACCAAGGACATCGAGGCCGCCTCGATGGTGATCGAACCGCTGGGCCGCTACACTCAGGATGGCGAACTGGTGCCCTATCTGGCCGAGGAGATCCCGACGGTCGAGAACGGCGGCGTCTCCGAGGACCTGACCTCGATCACCTGGAAGCTCAAGCCGGGCCTTCTGTGGTCGGACGGAACACCCGTGACCTCGGCCGACGTCGTGTTCACCGCCGAATACTGCATGCATCCCGAAGGTGGCTGCGCGCAGCTTTCGAAATTCAGTGGCGTCCAGTCGGTCGAGGCGATCGACGACCTGACCGTCAAGGTCACGTTCGACGGCCCGACCCCGGTGCCCTACGGCCCCTTCATGGGTGGCCAGTCGCCGATCATCCAGGCCGCGCAGTTCGCCGACTGTCTGGGCGCAAACGCGCCGACCTGCACCGAGGCGAACTTCTACCCCATCGGCACCGGGCCGTTCCGCGTCACCGACTTCCGCCCGAACGACGTGATCCAGATGGAAGCCAACCCCAACTACCGCGATCCGGCCAAGCCGGCCTTCGCGACCGTCACCTTCAAGGGCGGCGGCGATGCCACGGCGGCTGGGCGTTCGGTGCTCGAGACCGGCGAATTCGACTATGCCTGGAACCTGCAGCTTGCGCCCGACGTGCTGGCCGGCATGGCCGCGGCCGGTCAGGGCGAGCCGCTGGCCGCCTTTGGCACGCTGGTCGAGCGGATCGAGATGAACCTGACCGACCCGTCGCCCTCGCTGCCCGAAGGCGAACGCTCGACGCTGATGCATCCGCATCCGTTCCTGTCGGATGAGCGTGTGCGCCGGGCCCTGTCGATGGCCATCGACCGCGACCTTCTGGTCGAAGTCGGCTACGGTCAGGCCGGACGCCCGACCTGCAACCTCGTGCCGAACCCACCGAACTTCGCCTCCGACAACACCGAGTGCCTTGTGCAGGACATCGAGGGCGCGAAGGCCCTTCTGGAAGAAGCCGGCTTCACCCCCGGTCCGGACGGCGTGCGCGTGAACGCCGATGGCGTGCGCCTGTCGGTCCTTTACCAGACCTCGACCAACGCAGTGCGCCAGGACTTCCAGGCGCTCATCAAGCAGTGGTGGGAAGAGATCGGCGTCGAGACCGAGCTGCGCAACATCGATGCGTCGGTGTTCTTCGGTGGGGATCCGGGCAGCCCGGACACCTTCCAGAAGTTCTATGCCGACGTCGAGATGTACGCCAACAACTTCGACGGCACCGATCCGCAGTCCTACCTCAACAGCTATCGCTGCGGCAACGATCCGAACCCGGCAAACGGCTGGCAGGGCGAGAACATCAACCGCTACTGCGACCCTGAGTACGACGCGCTTCTGGATGAACTTGCCCAGACCGCCAACTACGAGGAACGCGGCCGGATCGCACGCCAGCTCAACGACATGATCACCAAGGACAGCATGGTCATCGTGCCGCTTGTCGATCGTGGCCGTGTTTCGGCGCGGTCGAACACGCTGGGCGGCGTGATCCTGAACACCTGGGACAGCGAGCTTTGGAACGTCGCCGACTGGTACCGCATCGACGGCTGATCCCCTGAAACGACTGCGCCCCGGCCCCTGCGCCGGGGCGCATCATATCCGGGCCCCCGCCCCTTCCAGACGAGGCGCCGTTCATGCTCCAGTACACGATCCGAAGGCTTGTCCTTGCGGTTCCGACGCTTCTCTTCATATCGCTGGTGATCTTCCTGCTGCTCGAGCTTGCCCCGGGTGATCCGATGGCTCAGGTTCCGCTGACCGTTCCGCCCGAGGTGAAGGAACGCATGCGCGAAGCCCTTGGTCTGGGTGAGCCGATGCACATCCGCTTCGGAAAATGGCTCTGGCAGTTCTTCGTGATCGAGCCGCTCCATCTTTTCGACATCATGGCCGGCACCAGCTTTGCCGAGGGCCAGCAACGCGTGATCTCCTGGCAGACCCGGTCGCCGGTGATGGACATCGTGGCCCAGCGCATTCCCCAGACGCTGTGGGTGGTGGGCGTGGCCTATCTCGTGGCGATCCTCATCGCCCTGCCCGTCGGCATCTATTCCGCCTATCGCCAGTATTCCTGGTTCGACCAGGCCGGGACGCTGGTCACGATGATCGGCTTCTCCGTTCCGCCCTTCTTCTCGGGCGTTCTGGTCATCGTGATCTTCTCGGTCGGCCTGGGCTGGTTTCCGTCGATCTACGACACCACGCTGGTGGTCAACAGCTGGGACAGCTTCGTGGCCCAGCTTCGCCAGATGTTCCTGCCGGTGATGGTGCTGGCGCTTCAGATCACCTCACAGCTCAGCCGGTTCATGCGGGCAAGCGTGCTCGACAACCTCAACCAGGACTATGTGCGCACCGCCCGCGCCAAAGGGCTGACAGAAAAGACCGTGGTCCTGGTCCACGTCCTGCGCAATTCGATGATCCCGGTCGTCACGGTGATCGCGCTTGGCATTCCGGCGATCTTCGGCGGGGCGATCATCACCGAACAGGTGTTCAAGGTGAACGGCATCGGCCAGCTTCTGATCACCTCGATCTACGCCAACGACCTGCCGATGGTGCAGACGCTGACCTTCGTCTTCGCGATCCTGATCGTTCTCTTCAACCTGATCGCCGATATCCTCTACGGCATCCTCGACCCGAGGATCCGGTATGACTGACCCGCGCATCGACATCCCCCCCGCCGAGGCGCACCCGACCGATCTGCCGACGACCGAGGCGGAGGCGACCGACCCCGTACAGGGCATCCGCGAGGCGTCGCATATCGGCAAGCCGGCGCGCAGCCAGTGGTGGGATGTCTGGGACCAGTTCCGCCGCCACCGCGGCGCGATGGCCGGGATGGTCGTCTTCATCTCCATCGTGCTGCTGGTGATATTCGGGCCCTTCCTCTACTGGAACGATCCGACCCAGGTTCCCGACCGGCCGCGCCTTTCTCGAGCTGCGCGACATGCGCCCGATCTATACCGTGCTGTGGGATCCCGGCGCCAAGGTCAGCTGGGCGCATCCGCTGGGCACCGACAACCTGGGCCGCGACACGCTGGCCCGGCTGCTTTCCGGGGGCCGGGTGTCGATCGCGGTCGGCGTCGCGGCGATGGTCCTGTCGATCCTGATCGGCTCGCTTGTGGGCGTTCTTGCGGGCTTTACCCGCTGGCTCGACGGCCCACTGATGCGCCTGACCGACCTTTTCCTGGCGCTGCCGCTGCTGCCGCTTCTGCTGGTGGCGGTCCTTCTCTTCCGCGACCCGCTGTCGGCGGCCTTCGGTCCCGAGGGCGGCACGTTCATCCTGATCGTCACGCTTGTCGGCATCACCTCGTGGATGCAGACCGCACGGATCGTGCGGGGCGAGGTGCTGGCCCTGAAGGAGCGCGAGTTCGTGCTGGCCGCCCGGTCGATCGGAACGTCGAACTTCAACATGATCCTGCGCCACATCCTTCCGAACGTGCTGTCGCCGATCATGGTCTCGGCCACGCTGGGCATCGCCACCGCCATCATCACCGAAAGCGCACTGTCCTTCCTCGGCTTCGGCTTTCCGCCCGACTTCCCGACCTGGGGCAAGCTCCTGTTCGATTCGGTCGACCGGATGGTGAACTACCCCGAACGCGTGATCTGGCCCGGCGTCCTGATCTCGCTCACCGTGCTCAGCGTCAACTACGTGGGCGACGGGTTGCGCGATGCGCTCGACCCGCGGATCCGGGGCCGGTAGCCAGGCACTTCAAAAAAAGAACACCTGTGCGCCGCCGCCGGGAAAGGCGCCGTTCCGTTCGCCGCCCGGCGCCGGTTCGGAAAGCCGTTTCAAGCCGTTCGACCATAGCGGAATTCTGTTCCGCCTTCCGGCCGCCTGTGGGCACCCAGAGACCTTGATCGGAGGTCCTTGCTCCGCCAGATGGAACGAATTCCCGAACCGGAGTCTGCACGATGTACGAATCCCTTGGTCTCTCTCTGAGCGCGCCCGAAGCCGTCGTTCTTCTTGGCGCGGCCCTTGGCCTGGCCTTCGGTGCGCTGGCGCAGATCACCCGGTTCTGCTTGCGCCGTGCGGTCGCGGGAGATGCGCACGAGCGGCGCGCCGCAGGCGGGGTCTGGGCGCTGGCGCTGGCCGCCGCGATCCTTGGCACCCAGGCCGCGGTCGCGGCGGGCTGGGTGTCGTTCGACGCGCACCGGTTCCTTTCGGCCGACCTTCCGGTTCTCGCCATCGTTCTGGGCGGGCTGGCCTTCGGCGCGGGCATGGTGCTGACGCGCGGCTGCATCTCGCGCCAGACGGTCCTTCTGGCCTCGGGCAACCTGCGCTCGCTGACCGTGCTTCTGGTCTTCGCGCTTGTCGCCCATGCGACGCTGAAGGGTGTTCTGGCACCGCTACGCACGTCGCTGGGGTCGGTGATCGTCCCGCTGGGCGAAGTCACCTCGCTGGCCGCCCTTCCGGGTGGCGCGACCGTCTGGGCCGTGGCGATCGCCGCCGCACTCATCCTTTTCGCCCTGCGCTCGGGTGCGCGGACCCGCGATCTGATCCTCGCGGTCTTCATCGGCGCGCTGGCCACCGCGGGCTGGGTCGGCACGGGACATGTCCTTTACGACGAGTTCGACCCGGTCGCGCTGGAAAGCCTGTCCTTCACCTCGCCCGCCGCCGAAACCCTGTTCTGGACCATCGCGTCATCGGCGGTGCCCGCCACCTTCGGCGTGGGGCTGATCGGTGGCACGCTGATCGGGGCGTTCCTTGCCGCGCTCGCCACGCGCTCGGTCACCTTCCAGAGCTTCGAAAGTCCCCGCCAGACCGGCCGCTACCTGACCGGTGCGGTCCTGATGGGCGTGGGCGGGGTGCTGGCCGGGGGCTGCACCGTGGGCGCGGGCCTCTCGGGCGTGCCCACGCTGTCTTTCGCCGCGATCCTCGCGCTGGGGTCGATCGTCGCGGGCGGTGCCGCGATGCACCGCGCGCTCGGCGTCACTCGACCGACTGGCGTATCCGGCGCACCATCAGGAACACGAGCAGCACAACCGGCAGAGTAAGCGCCGCGGTCAGCGCCGTCTTCGGCAGCCCTGCCGGGTCCGCCAGCGGTTCTGCGAGGTAGGACAGCAGGTTCACCGTGTAGTAGCTGATCGCCACGACCGAGAAGCCCTCGACCGTCTTCTGAAGCCGCAGTTGCAGGTCGGCCCGCCGGTCCATGCTTTCCAGAAGCCGCTGGTTCTGGGCCGAGCGTTCGACATCCACACGCGTCCGCAGAAGGTTCGCGGCGCGTGTCGCCCGGTCGGCCATCTGGTGGAGGTTGCGCTCGGACGCGTTCACGGTACGCATCGCCGGATCGAACCGGCGCATCATGAACTCGCGGAAAGTCTGCCGTCCCCGAAACCGCTCTTCGCGCATCACCTGGACGCGCTGGTTCACCAGCGCCTCATAGGCCGTGGTCGCTCCGAAGCGGAACGAGTTCTTAGCCAGAAGGTTCTCGAGTTCGGACGAGATCTCGAGGAGCCCGCGCAGCGTGGCCTCGGGGCTTGAAATCTCGCCGGTCATTTCCTGCGTCAGCGTCGTCATGTGCTGGTCAAGCGCGCTCATCTGCGACCCGATCTGGCGCACGCGCGCGAGTCCCAGCATCGACATCGACTTGTAGGTCTCGATCTCGCAAAGCCGCTGCACGATTCGGCCGATCCGCCGCGACCCGGTGTCCGGCCGCACGAAGACGGCAAAGCGCATGTGCCCCGCCGGATCGATGCGGAAGTCACCGGCGATGATCGCCGTGCCATCGAGAACGCTGCTGACGGCCACGCTTTCGGCAACGAACCAGTCCTCGACCTTGCCGAGGATGGCATCCTCGTCGGTCAGTTCCTCGACCCGGATCAGGATCGAGGTGATGCGCATCCCCGGCGCCTCGGCCAGCCAGTCCTCGGGGAAGGCGTCGAACGTGGCCGCGTCGAACGGCCGGTCGGCCACGCCATTGCCGAAGATCGTGTAGGTCACGAATTCGGTGTGGCTTTCCCACTTGAGCTTGAACTTCCCCAGATCCCCGAAGAAATGCGTGGCCCCCGGGCTGGGATGATCCGCGCCGAAGCGGTCGAGAAGCGCGATCAGATGCGCGCGATCTGCCCCGCGGTCGCGGGCGGCGGCGTCATGGGGCTGCTTGATCGCGAGGAAGGCAGCCCGGCACGGCGCATCGAGCGACGGGAAGGGGCGCGCGTGCAGCTCGTTCGCCAACTGGTAGCGCAGCGGGTGATCTTCCAGCGTGCTCATGGCCTGCCCTCGGGTCCGATCCTTCGTCACCTAGGGCGGAATCCCCCTCCTGTAAAGCGGATTACGCAAAGAAATCTGTCACTTACGCGTACACCACGGTGCACCGCGCGTTGCTGCCGCCACCCAAGCCTTGATTGACAGCCCTCCTGCCGGTTGTAACGTAGGTCCCGAAGCGGGCGTCGGCACGTCCCGTGCGAAAAGGAGACCGATGTGTATCGCCTCATACTACTTGGATTTTCGGGACTCGCCCTGGTGGCCTGTGACGCGGGCGACAATCAGAACGCGGGCGAGATTGCCTGCCGTCAGCGCGCGGCCGCGGTGACCGGCGTGCCGTATGAGGAAACGAGCGCGCGCATTCTGGGTCCGAACGTCTCGGGCGTGGCAAGCTATCGCGCGTCGGGCGGATCGCAGGTCTTCATCTGCAACGCGCGTTCGACCGGCTCCATCGTGAGCTTCATCCCGCAGTAGTGCGTTCGGCGGGCGGGGCGCCCGCCTTTCGCGGACGCCCCAATGCCGTCAGATCACCACGACAGCCAACGGCGGAAAGCCGTTGAAGCCGACCGACGAGTAGCTTGACGTGTAGGCGCCCGTGTTGCGGATCAGAACGCGGTCGCCGGCCTTCAGCGACAGCGGCAGCATCATGGGACGCGTTTCGTACAGCACGTCGGCGCTGTCGCAGGACGGCCCCGCCATCACGCAGGGGCCGACCGGCTCGCCGTCGCGCGGGGTCACGAACTGATAGCGGATCGCCTCGTCGATGGTTTCGGCAAGGCCCGAGAACTTGCCGATGTCGAGATAGACCCAGCGGTGCAGGTCGTTGTCGGTCTTGCGGCTGACCAGCATCACCTCGCAGGCGATGACGCCGGCGTTGCCCACGAGGCCGCGACCGGGTTCCGCCATGATGCGGGTGGCCCCTGTAAACCGCGTCTCGACCATGCCGATCACCGTGGCTGCGTAATCGTCCGCCGCCTCGATCGCCTCGCCGTAGAAGGCCGGAAAGCCGCCACCGATGTTCACGAGGCTCAGGTCGAAGCCTGCCGCCCGTGCGGCCGCCCAGACGCCGGCCATCTCATCGAGTGCTGCCGCCCACATGCCAGCGCGCCGGGTCTGCGATCCGACATGGAACGAGATGCCGACGGGGTCGAGGCCGAGGGCCCGCGCCTGCGCCATGAGGGTCAGCGCCATTGCGCCGTCGCAGCCGAACTTGCGCGACAGCGGCCAGTCGGCCTGGCTGTCGGTCACCAGCAGGCGGATATAGACCTGCGCGCCCGGCGCGTTCTCGGCGATCTTCACCATCTCTTCTTCCGCATCGACCGCGAACAGCGTCACACCCGCCGCGTGGGCGAAGGCGATGTCCGAGGCCTTCTTGACGGTATTGCCGAACGAGATCGTCGCCGGCTTCGCGCCGAGCGACAGGCACAACTCGATCTCGCCGCGCGAGGCCGCATCGAAATGCGACCCGAGCGCGATCAGCGTCGAGATGATCTCGCGCGCGGGGTTGGCCTTCACGGCATAGTGGATGTCGGCGCGGCCAAGCCCGGACTTCAGCTCGGCATAGTTCCGGGCCACGATCGCGGGGTCGATCACCAGCGTCGGGCGGTCGAACTTCTGGGCAAGCGCGAAGGCTTCCAGATCCGAAAGCGAGGAAAGGCGATCCTGGGCCTCCGGCCCGGGCACATGCATCATCATGGTCATCTCCAATAGACCCGGCCCACAAGAGCCGCAAAAGTTCCAAGGGAGACGTTACCGTCGCTGCGTAAACACGTTCAGCAGATGCATTCGGCCAGAGGCGCGTGCGTTGGCGTCCGTAAACGCCACTTGGGGCAGAATGGACAACAATGCAATACGGAAAATGAGGCACGCATAAATTGTCCGGCGCCGTGTCCTGGGGACTTCGCCCCCGGCGCCCTTCGGGGGCGCCTCCCCCAGGATACTTTAACCAAGAAGAAACTTCTGGCATCCAAAATGGCTGCGCGGGACAGGCTGGGAAGCCGATGACCGCCGAAGGAGAAACGCCCCGGGCCGAAATGGGCCGGGGCGCGCAATTTCTTCTTGGGTCAAATATCTCCGCCGGAGGCTCCCGCCCCCGCCGCGATCACTCGATCTTGGGCAGAAGCGAGTCGATCGAGGCCTTGGCGTCGCCATAGAACATCCGTGTGTTGTCCTTGTAGAACAGCGGATTCTCGATGCCCGAATAGCCCGTGCCCTGGCCGCGCTTCGACACGAAGACCTGCTTGGCCTTCCACACCTCGAGCACCGGCATGCCGGCGATGGGCGAGTTCGGGTCTTCCTGCGCGGCCGGGTTCACGATGTCGTTCGAGCCGATCACGATGGCCACGTCGGTCGAGGGGAAGTCCTCGTTGATCTCGTCCATCTCGAGCACGATGTCATAGGGCACCTTGGCCTCGGCCAGCAGCACGTTCATGTGCCCCGGCAGACGGCCCGCCACGGGGTGGATCGCGAAGCGCACGGTCTTGCCCTTGGCGCGCAGCTTGCGCGTCAGCTCGCTGACCGATTGCTGCGCCTGTGCCACCGCCATGCCGTAGCCGGGGATGATCACGACCGAATCCGCCTCGTTCAGCGCGGCAGCCACACCGTCGGCGTCGATGGCGATCTGCTCGCCCTCGATCGCCGCCGCCGGACCGCTGGTATTGCCGAAGCCGCCCAGTATGACGCTGACGAAGGAGCGGTTCATCGCCTTGCACATGATGTAGCTCAGGATCGCACCGGACGAACCGACCAGCGCGCCGACGACGATCAGGAGGTCGTTGCCGAGGCTGAAGCCGATGGCCGCCGCCGCCCAGCCCGAATAGCTGTTCAGCATCGACACCACGACCGGCATGTCGGCCCCGCCGATCCCCATGATCAGGTGATAGCCGATGAAAAGCGCCATCACCGTCAGAAGAACCAGCGTCCAGCTTCCGGTACCGCCGAGATAAAGCGCGGCGAGAAGAAGCGACGCGCCGACCGCCGCGGCGTTCAGCATATGCCCGCCGGGCAGTTGCTTGGCGGAGGTGTCCACCTTGCCCGCAAGCTTGCCATAGGCGACCACGGAGCCGGTGAAGGTCAGCGCCCCGATCCAGATGCCCAGGACCAGTTCGACGCGCAGGATACCCACCTCGACCGGTGTCTTCTTGGCGACGAGCTGCCCGAAGGACGACAGGTTGTCCAGCGCCGTGCTTCCTGCGGCGGTCGCACAGCCAAGGAAACTCAGCCCCTCGGCGCATTCCCCGCCGACCTCGGAGATAAGGGTGTTCTGGACGATGTTGATCATGATGTCGGCGTTGAAGCCCACGAAGACCGCAGCAAGGCCGACGAGCGAATGCATGATCGCCACAAGTTCGGGCATCTGGGTCATCTGGACCCGCGTGGCGAGCTGGTAGCCGACCCCCGCACCCAGCGCGATGAGGACGACCGAGGCGCCCCAGAGGCCCTGCCCCGGTCCGATCATCGTCGCGACCACCGCGATCGCCATGCCGACGATGCCGTACCAGACCGCCCGTTTGGCGCTTTCCTGTCCGCTCAGCCCGCCCAGCGACAGGATGAACAGAACCGCTGCAACGGCATAGGCCGCAATCGTGAATCCGTATTCCATGACCCGCCGCTCCTTATGATTTCTGGAACATGGCGAGCATGCGCCGTGTCACGAGGAAGCCGCCGAAGATGTTGATCGACGCCATGAAGATGCCCGCGGCCGCCAGGATGGTGATCAGCACCGAGGTCGACCCGATCTGGATCAGCGCGCCCAGGATGATGATCGACGAGATCGCGTTCGTCACCGCCATCAGCGGCGTGTGCAGGCTGTGGCTGACGTTCCAGATCACCTGGAAGCCGATAAAGACCGACAGCACGAAGACGATGAAATGCTGCATGAAGCTGGCCGGGGCGATCAGCCCCACCGCCAGCACCAGCGCGGCCCCCACGGCCAGCAGGGTCACCTGGTTGCGGGTCTGCGCCTTGAAGGCGGCGACCTCCTGTGCGCGCTTCTCCTCGGCCGTCAGTTCCTTCGGCTTTTCCTTCTTCGGCGCCGCGGCGATGGCCGCGACCTTGGGCGGCGGCGGCGGGAAGGTGATCTCGCCCCCGTAGGTCACCGTGGCGCCGCGGATCACGTCGTCTTCCATGTTGTGGACGATCTGCCCGTCTTTTTCGGGCGTCAGGTCCGTCATCATGTGCCGGATGTTCGTGGAATAGAGCGTCGAGGCCTGCGAGGCCATCCGGCTGGGGAAGTCGGTATAGCCGACGATGGTCACGCCGTTGGGGCTGACGATCTTCTCGTCCGGAACCGTCAGGTCGCAGTTGCCACCGCGTTCGGCGGCAAGGTCGACGATGACCGAGCCGGGCTTCATCATCGCCACCATGTCCTCGGTCCAGAGCTTGGGCGCCGGTCGGCCGGGGATCAGGGCGGTGGTGATGACGATGTCCATATCGGGGGCGAGCTCGCGGAACTTCTCGAGCTGCTTTTCCCGGAATTCAGGCGACGAGGGCGCGGCATAGCCGCCGGTGGCCGCGCCGTCCTGCGAGTCCTCGAAGTCGAGGAAAACGAAATTCGCGCCCATCGATTCGATCTGCTCGGCCACTTCGGGGCGCACGTCGAAGGCATAGACGATGGCGCCCAGCGAGGTCGCGGTGCCGATCGCGGCCAGACCGGCGACGCCCGCGCCCACAACCAGCACCTTCGCGGGGGGCACCTTGCCCGCCGCCGTCACCTGACCGGTGAAGAAGCGGCCGAAGTTGTTGCCCGCCTCGATCACGGCGCGGTAGCCCGCGATGTTGGCCATCGACGACAGCGCGTCCATCTTCTGGGCGCGGCTGATGCGCGGCACCATGTCCATGGCGATGACGTTGGCGCCCTTCGACCTGGCCTGTTCGAGCAGTTTCTCGTTCTGGGCCGGCCAGAAGAAGGAAATCACCGTCTGGCCTTCGCTTCAGGCGCTTGACCTCGGTCTCGGTCGGGGGGCGGACCTTGGCGATCACGTCGACGGCCTTCCAGAGCGCGGGCGCGCCCTTGATGACCTCGACGCCAGCGGCCTTGTAGGCGTCATCCGAAAAGCCGGCTGCGGTGCCTGCTCCGGATTCGATCGCGCAGTCGTAGCCCAGCTTTTGAAGCTGTTGCGCGCTGTCGGGGGTCATGGCGACCCGCGCCTCACCCTCGAATACCTCTTTCGGTGCTCCGATCTTCACCTGTCTGCTTCCCCCGTTGCTGGCGGCCAAGGCCACGACTGGTTCATCGCGCCACCCTGTCCATTATCGTGCGCAACAATGTTTCACAAGCCATGGAATCAGATGTTGTGCAATCCTTTGCGTAACTGAAAAGCGCGACAGATCATACCCACCGCCGTACCTTCGCCTCGTAGCGGGCGAAGTCGGCGCGGAACTTCCGGCGCAGCCGGTTCTCTTCGGGAATGACGAAACGCCGCTCGATCAGCCAGACGAAAACCGGGATCAGGGGCAGCGACAGAACCGCGTCCCAGCGCAGGATCAGCCCTGCCAGCACCAGCGCATCCCCCAGGTAGATCGGGTTGCGGCTGCGCGAGAAGATGCCCCCCGTGACCAGCGCATCCGCATCGCGGTGGGGGACGACCGTGGTGCGCTGGCGGCGCATCTCGGCCACCGCAAGCAGCATCAGGACGATGCCGCCGCCGACCAGAAGCCCGCCCGCGAAATCCGCCCAGGGGCCGCCGAAACTCAGACCGAAGGCGAAATGCCGCGCCTGCACCCAGGCAAGGGCGAGGAAGGCGGCCAGCCATACCGGGGGAAGGTCGATCCACTTCATGCGCCGCGACGATAGCCCCCTGCTGCGGATGGTTCCAGAGGCTTGTCGTGGCCCGCCCAGCCGGTAAAAGAAGGCATGGAAAACCAGACCGATTTCACCGCCACCCGCCGGATGTTCCACATCCCAGAGGGTGTGATCTATCTTGATGGCAACTCTCTTGGCCCCCTACCCGTCGGAGCCGCCGACCGGGTCGCCGCGATGATGCGCGACGAATGGGGCGAGATGCTGATCACCGGCTGGAATCGCGCCGGCTGGATGGACGCGCCGCGCCGGGTCGCGGACCGCATCGCCCCGCTGATCGGCGCCGCGCCCGGGACGGTCGTTCTGGGCGATACGCTGTCGGTCAAGGTCTACCAGGCGCTGGCCTCGGCGGTCGAGATGCGCCCCGGCCGCAAAGTGATTCTGAGCGATTCCGGCAACTTCCCCAGCGATCTTTACATGGCCGACGGTCTGGTCCGCACCCTCGACCGCGGCCACGAGTTGCGCGTCGTCGCCCCAGAAGAGGTTGCCGGCGCCATCACCGACGACCTTGCCGTGCTGATGCTGACCGAGGTCGACTACCGCACCGGGCGCAAGCACGACATCGCCGCCCTGACCGAACAGGCCCATGCAGTGGGCGCGCTGGCCGTCTGGGATCTTGCCCATTCCGCCGGGGCCCTGCCTGTGGACGTGACCGGCGGCAAGGCCGATTTCGCTGTCGGTTGCACCTACAAGTATCTCAACGGCGGCCCCGGCGCGCCGGCCTTCATCTATGTCGCCCCCGAGCATGCCGAGGTCGCCCGCCCCGCCCTGTCAGGCTGGCTGGGACACGAAGCGCCGTTTGCCTTCGATCTGGACTATCGGTCCGGGCGTGGCATCGACCGGATGCGCGTGGGCACGCCGCCGGTGCTCCAGATCGCGGCGCTCGACGCCGCACTCGATGTCTGGGACATCGCCGACATCCGCGATGTGCGCGCCCGCTCGATCGAACTGACCGAGCTTTTCATCCACGAGGTCGAGGCGCGCTGTCCCGCGTTGACGCTGCACACGCCCCGCGACCCCGCCGGTCGCGGCAGCCAGGTGAGCTTTCGCCATCCCGAAGGCTACCCGATCATGCAGGCCCTGATCGCCCGTGGCGTGATCGGCGACTTCCGCGCGCCGGACGTGCTGCGATTCGGCTTCACGCCGCTCTACATCGGCGAGGCCGAGGTGATGCGCGCCGTCGATATCCTCGAAGAGATCATGCGCGACGCGCTGTGGGACCGCGACGAATATCGCCGCCGCGCCGCCGTGACGTGATCCGGCCTGTCCGTCCGGACGATGTCGCCGAAACCTATGAGATCTTCCGCGACGCCGTCCGGATCGGCGCCGCCCCCCACTACACCGAGGATCAGCGCCGGGCCTGGGTGCCGTCGGACGCCATGGAGGACTGGTGGCCGGGGCGCATCCTGGGCGGCACGACCTGGGTCATGGAGGACGACGGGCGGCTTTCGGGGTTCCTGACCTGCACGGACGCCCATCTCGACCTCTTCTTCGTCCGGCCCGAGGCGCGGCGCGGCGCCACCGCGCCCGCGCTCTACGACCGGATGATCGAGGCGGCCCGCGACGCGGGGCATACCCGCCTGACAACCCACGCAAGCCAGCTTGCGCGGCGCTTCCTCGAACGCCGGGGCTGGCGGGTGGTCGCGCAGGAAGAGGTGAGGCGCAACGGCGTGTCCTTGTCCCGCTTCGCGATGGAACTGTCGCTCGATCCCTGACGCGGCCAGCGGTGGGCGAGCCGCCGCCGCTCTCATGCGGCGGTTTCGCGGGGACGTCCTGACGGTTTGCGATCCGCACATGTGCTGCAGGGCCTTCGCCGAACCTATCGTCACGCGGTCGCGTGACTCGGGCATCGTGCATTTCCCGTGCTAGGTCGCGCCGTTGCAACGAAGAGTTGATCCATGAGTACGGCAGTTGTCTTTTTTCTTGTCCTCGGTGCGATCGGGGTCGTCCTGCTTGCCTCGCGTCCCCGGACCTCCTCCCGCCCGGCTCCGGCATCCCGCCGGGCACGTCCAACACCGGCTCCGCGCCCCGCGCCTTATCGCCCCGCAAACACACGACGTCGCCTGAAAGGCAAATGCTGGGTCATCGACGGCGACACGATCATCGTCGAGAAGACGAAGATCCGCCTTGCAGGGATCGACGCGCCCGAACTCGACCAGCCCTATGGCAAGAAGGCGAAATGGGCGATGCACGCCCTTTGCAAGGGCCAGGTCATCACCGTCGACCTCTCGGGCGAAACGAGCCATGACCGGCTTGTCGGCACGTGCTACCTGCCGGACGGGCGCGACCTGGCCGCAGAACTCGTGAAGCAGGGCCTCGCGCTTGACTGGGCCCTTTTCTCGAACCGGAAGTATCGGCACCTCGAGCCGGAGGGCGCGAGGAAGCGGATCCTCCGCACGCGACACCTTGCCGAGATGAGCGCCTACCAGGCGCGCAGCGTGCCAGCCGTCCCTCAGCCCAGCCAGCGGTCGTAGTCGCTCACCAGAAGGTGCATAGGCGCCTCGTCCTCCTCGATCTCGGCGAAGCGGCCGATGGGGTCGCGGAAGATGTTGTCGGTCAGGTCGTCGTTCACGGTCGACACCTCGCCGATCAGCACGTCGCCGCCCTCGCCCCAGAAGGCATGCCAGTCGCCCGGCATCAGGGTGACGCTTTCGCCCGGCTCGAGAAGCAGCACCTCGCCGGGGCTGAAGCTGCGCTCGATCCCGTCGCAGCGCACCGTCCCGCCACGGTCGCCGTCGAACGTTCCAGCCGCATCCGACCCGAAAAGCTCGACCGCCAGCGTGGCACCGCCGCGGTTGATGATGTCTTCGGCCTTGAGCACATGGGTGTGCATCGGGCTGATCTGATCCTGCCGCGAAATCAGGAGCTTCTCGGCATAGACCATCCCGCCGCCGCGCCGCAGATCGGCCAGGTCGCCGTTGCGCAGCGTGAAGAGGAAAAGCCCCAAGCTGTCGAAATCGCCCTGCCCGTAATCGGTGATGTCCCAGCCCATGCGCGCCGAGACGATCCTCCCTGCGTCGGTCCGGGCGCGGAACTCATCCGGGGTCCAGTAGGCGAAGGGGGGAAGCGTGAAGCCGTGGCCCCGGATCATCGCATCGGCCTGCGCCATGATCTCGTTGATGCGCGATCGCTTCATGCCCAGCCCCTTCCGGCGTCACCCCGCCAGCGACGCGGCCCAGTCGTCCAGAACCGCGGCCAGTTTCTGCCAGTCGGTGTATTCCGTGTCCCCGTGGGTGTCGATGTCGGGATCGCGCGCCTTGGCGATCTTGCGCATCGCCCAGGCCTGGAAGAGGTTGTATTCGGTAAAGCGGAAGGCGCCGGCCACATGCTCGATCCGGTCGGGCGTCCACCCGGTATCCGCGACGAAGGACTCGACGATCTTCTCAAGCCCCTCCCAGTCCTCGGCCACGTCTCCTGCCGCCGTCAGCGACACCGACAGGAAAAGGTCACGCTCGGCATTGAGCGCACCTGCATGGGCCTTGGCGAAGGCGGTCAGCGCCTTCTGGTAGCCGCCGACATGGACCGACCCGGCCAGGATCACGCCACCGAAACGCCCGGGCTCGACCCCGCGCGCGTCGTCGAGCGACAAAAGCTCGACCTCGTGCCCCCCGGCCCGCAGATGGTCGGCCGAGAACTCGGCGATCTTTCTGGTCTGCCCTTCGCTGGTGGCATAGCCGATCAGGATGCGCATCGGATCCTCCCGCGTCGTTCGGACCCAGACTGGCCCGACTCGGGCCTGCCGGTCAAACGCCTCAGGCGACGCCTCGCGTTTCAGCCGCTCGACACCCGCAGCTCGTGCGGACCCCGGTCAGTGCGGGTGCCGTCTGCCCAGGCCCGCACCGCCGCGCCGAAGCCTTCGAACAGCGGACGGGACACCGGGTCGTTGCCCGCGTTCCACTCGGGGTGCCACTGCACGCCCAGGGTAAAGCCCGGCGCGTCCGCGACATAGATCGCCTCGGGCGTGCCGTCATCGGCCCAGCCGTCAATCACGATGCGCGCGCCGGGCGTCTTGATGCCCTGCCCGTGCAGCGTGTTGGTGCGCACCCGCGCGGACCCCATCAGGCGGTGAAAGACGCCGCCTTCGGAGAAGCTGACCTCGTGGCGCAGCTCGAATTTCTCTTCCAGCGTGCCGTCGGGGGGCATGCGGTGGTTCATCCGACCGGGCAGATCGCGGATCTCGGGATAGAGCGACCCGCCCATCGCGACGTTCACCTCCTGGAACCCGCGGCAGATCGCCAGGAAGGGCTGGCCGCGCTCGACACAGGCGCGCACCAGCGGCAGCACGATGGCGTCGCGCGCCCGGTCGAAGGTGCCATGCGCCTCGGTCGCCTCTTCTCCGTATTCCTCGGGGTGGACGTTCGGGCGCCCGCCGGTGAGCAGAAAACCGTCGAACCGGTCGAGAAGTTCGTCGACTGAGACAAAGCGCGGATCGGCCGGGATCAGAAGCGGCAGCGCGCCCGACACCTCGGCCACGGCCTCGCAATTCATCGTCCCGCCGCCATGGGCTGGATACTCATCGTTGATCAGCATGCTGTTGCCGATGATGCCGATGGTCGGCCGGGACATGAGACGCACCCGTGGCTGGTTGTCGCTGCTTCGTTACACGCTGAATATAGTGTCACGAAGGTGAATCAAAGCCGCAACCGCCGCACACTGCCCTGTGCATGCGCGTTTGCACAACGATCGGGCATCCCGACGCGGCGATGGCCTCAGCCCGCCGCCTTCAGCTCCAGCCGGCGGGCGTGCAGGATCGGCTCGGTATAGCCCGAGGGCTGCGCCCGCCCCTCGAACACCAGTTCGCAGGCCGCGCGGAAGGCGATTCCGTCGAAGCCCGGCGCCATGGGCCGGTAGAACGGATCGTCCGCGTTCTGCCGGTCGACGACCTCGGCCATGCGCTGCAGGATCTCGCGCACCTCGGCCTCGGGCACGATCCCGTGGTGCAGCCAGTTGGCGATATGCTGGGACGAGATGCGGCAGGTCGCGCGGTCCTCCATCAGGCCAACATCGTGGATATCGGGCACCTTCGACGCCCCGATCCCCTGGTCGATCCAGCGCACCACATAGCCGAGGATGCCCTGCGCGTTGTTCTCGACCTCGTTTCGGATCTGATCGGGCGTCCACTTGCGGAAGCGCGCAAGCGGAATGTCGAGTAGCCCGTCGACATGGGCCCGCCGCCCGCCCGCGCGCAGCTTCTGCTGCACCGCGAAGACGTCGACCTTGTGATAGTGCAGCGCGTGCAGCGTGGCGGCAGTGGGGCTGGGCACCCAGGCGCAGTTTGCGCCGGCGCGCGGATGCTCGATCTTCTGGTCCAGCATCGCCGCCATGAGGTCGGGCATGGCCCACATGCCCTTGCCGATCTGGGCCCGCCCCGACAGCCCGCATTCGAGCCCGATATCGACGTTGCGGTTCTCGTAGACCGTGATCCAGCCCTTGCGCTTGATGAACTCCTTGCGCGAGAACGGCCCCGCCTCCATCGAGGTGTGGATCTCGTCGCCCGTGCGATCGAGGAAACCGGTGTTGATGAAGGCGACACGGTGTTTCGCCGCGCGGATGCACTCCTTGAGATTGACCGAGGTGCGCCGTTCTTCGTCCATGATCCCGATCTTGACGGTATGGCGCGGCAGGCCAAGCATGTCCTCGACCATGTCGAAGGTGCGAACGGCGAAGGCGACCTCGTCGGGGCCGTGCATCTTGGGCTTGACCACATAGACCGACCCCCTGACCGAATTGCCGCCCGCGCGCCCGAGGTCGTGCAGCGCGATCAGCGTGGTCACGGCGGCGTCCATCAGCCCCTCGAACACCTCCCGCCCCTCGGCGTCGAGGATCGCGGGGTTGGTCATCAGGTGGCCCACGTTGCGCACCAGCATCAGCGCGCGGCCCTTCACGGTGACCTCGCCGCCGTCCGGCGCGGTGAAGGCGAGGTCCGGCTCCAGCGCGCGGGTGACGGTCTTGCCGCCCTTCTCGAAAGTCTCGGTCAGGTCGCCCTTCATCAGGCCCAGCCAGTTGCGATAGGCCGCGACCTTGTCGGCGGCATCGACGCAGGCGACCGAATCCTCGCAATCCATGATCACCGAGACGGCGGATTCGAGCCGCACGTCGGCCAGACCGGCCTGGTCGCGGCTGCCGATCGGATGGGCGCGGTCGAAGACCAGTTCCACATGCAGCCCGTGGTTCACCAGCAGGACGGCATCGGGCGCCTTCGGATTGCCGCGCCAGCCCACGAATTTCTCCGGCGCCATCAGCGGGCAATCGTCGACCAGAAGCCTGCCGCCCGAGACATGGTAGCGCCGGGCGTCGGCGTGGCTCGTGCCGTCGATCGGGAAGGCCTCGTCGAGGAAGACGCGCGCCCGCGCGACAACCCGCGCGCCCCGCCCCCTGTCGTAGCCGCCCGCGGGGGGCGGGCTGCCCATGGCGTCGGTTCCGTAAAGCCCGTCGTAAAGCGAGCCCCAGCGCGCGTTGGCCGCGTTGAGCGCATAGCGTGCGTTGGTGATCGGCACGACCAGCTGCGGCCCCGGCACGGTGGCGATCTCGGGGTCGACATTGGCGGTGTCGATCTCGAAATCGCCGCCCTCGGGCAGCAGGTATCCGATCTCTTCGAGGAAGGCCTTGTAGGCGTCGTGGTCGTGGGGCTGATTGCGGCGGGCGATGTGCCACTGGTCGATCCGGGCCTGCAGATCGTCGCGCCGGGACAGGAGCGCGCGATTCTCGTCCGAAAGCGCGCCGATCATGGCGGCGAAGCCCTCCCAGAACGCCCCCGCGGCGACATCCGTTCCCGGCAGGACCTCGTCTTCGATGAATCCCGCAAGTTCGCGGGCGACGTTCAGCCCGGCCCTGTCGACGCGTTCCGTCATGCTGCCCTCCGGTGGATTGGCGGTATGCCGCCGCATGCGACTTGGAGACCTAGCGTCAATCCCGGTCGCGGGCAACGGCTTGGGGCGAGTTTGAGTGGCATGTCCGCTCGGTGAGGGACCGGGACGAACGCGGGGGCGCTGCCCCCGCACCCCGCCCAGGATGTTTCCGCCAAGAAGAATTGCAGGTCAGCCCTCCGCCCGGCGCTTCAACCGGCCCTTCCCGGCCCGGCAGCGGTCCGAGCAATAACGGACTTCGTCCCAGACCTTGTCCCATTTCCTGCGCCAGACGAAGGGACGACCGCAGGTGGCGCAGGTCTTGACCGGCAGATCCCGCTTCTTCACGCCCTTGGGCATCAGAGGTCGAACCCCAGTTGCCGGTCATCCCGCACAGCCGTCTTCCGCCGGGGCGTGCGGTCGTTGACGAAGCGCCGGTCCTTGCGGCTGGCGTGTCGTTCCACCACGCGCGCCACTTCCGCCCTGTAGGCCTCGCCACGTCGCACGCCCCAGACCGCATCCCGCGCCGCACGCGCGGACGCAGCGACATCGACGATGGGCTCGGGGTAGGTGCGGCCCAGTATCGGACCGGCCTCGTCCCAACGCCAGGGCTCCTGCAGGAACGCATCCGGCACCCGGGCCAGTTCCGGCACCCAGCGGCGGGTGAAGGCACCGGTGCTGTCCTGGTCACGCCCCTGTTTGACGGGATTGTAGATCCGGACGGTGTTGATCCCCGTCGTGCCGGACTGCATCTGCACCTGGCTCCAGTGGATGCCCGGCTCATAGTCGGTGAAAAGCCGCGCGAGAACTGGCCCGGTGGACCGCCAGTCGAGCCACAAGTGGTAGGAGGCCACCGACATCAGCATCGAACGCATGCGAAAGTTGAGCCAGCCGGTCCGGCGCAGATAGCGCATGCAGGCATCGACGAACGGCAGTCCGGTTTCGCCCGACTCCCATGCCGCGAGCCGTGCCGCGTCGGGCGTGCGCGGGCGCAGGTTTTCGTAGGCGGAGTGCAGGCAGCGCGTCTCGATCGAGGGTTCGTCCTCGAGCTTCTGGATGAAGTGGTCCCGCCAGGCCAGACGCGACTGGAAGGACCGCAGGCTTCCGCCCCATCCGTCGCGCGTGCCCCGCACTGCCCGCTGGCGCGCCGCCGCCGCGAAGGCGGCCTCGCGCACCGACAGCGCGCCGAGCGCCAGGTGCGGCGAGAGGCGGGAACACGCCGTCTCGCCCTCGACCGGCGACGACATGGCGCGGCGGTAGTCGCGTCCCCGGTCGCCCAGGAACGACGTGAGCACTCGTCCGGCCTGCGCGCGCCCGCCGGTCTGACGCTCAATGCAGCCATCGGGCCCGAGCCCGAGATCCGACGCCGACGGGATACCACCGGGATCGACGCCCTCGACCGGCCTTAGGGCTGGCGGCACCGGCAGCGGGTCGGCGAAGACGAAGCGGTCCCGCGCCCCCGCCCAGCCGTCTCGGGACTGCAGCCGACGCACGACGCCCGATTGCGGCAGTTCGGTCCAGCGAACACCCGTCATGCGCGCCCAGGCCGCGACCCGCCGGTCGCGGGCAAAGGTCCACAGGTTGCCGGTTTCCTCGTGACTGAGCAGGTCCGTCACCCCGTGGCGCAGCCGAAGCGCCTCGAGCACCTCGCAGGCCTCGCCCATCCGCAGGACCAGAGGTGCGCCAAGACGGCCGAGATCGGCGCGCAGGTCGCCAAGACAGTCCGCCATGAATGCATACTGGCGGTGCGACGTGTCGGGCAGCCGCCAGTAATCAGGCTCGACGATGTAGAGCGGTAGAACGGGTACACCACGCTCCGCCGCGCGGGAAAGCGCGGCGTGGTCGCTGACCCGCAGGTCGCGCTTGAACCAGACTGCTGTGACCATCCGCTGGCGATCTAGCGTCCCCGCGGCCCCGGGGAAGGGCGTGCGTCAGTCGACCGCTTGGGCGGGAACAGCCTCGGGCGCATCATCCGTCGACGAGAACATCCCGACGGCCACAAGCGCGACCAGCGCAGCCAGGATCGCGACGGCAATACCGACCAGAGGCCCTTTGTGGCGGCGGGCCTGCTTTTCGACGTTCGTTTGGGGTGCCGACATGGGGTGGCTCCTTTCCGTTTGCCGTGTTGAGCTAATAGAATTAGCCCATTAGGGTTCAAAGTCGAACCGAGCAGCCCATCCCATCGGAGCACCCCATGAATGACGCCGCGCCCGTCGCCGTCCATCTTGCCGACTACCGCGCCCCCGCCTTCCTCATAGACGAGGTGCATCTGACCTTCCGCCTCGCGCCGTCAGCCACCCGTGTCCTGTCGCGCATCCGCTTCCGCCCCAATCCGGACGCTCCGGGCATGTTCCGCCTTGATGGCGAAAACCTCGACCTGATTTCTGCCCGCATCGACGGACAGCCGGTCACCCCCGAGGTGGACGCGCGTGGGCTGACCTGCGCCGTCCCCGATGCGCCCTTCACCTGGGAGGCGGAGGTCGAGATCGACCCGGCCGCCAACACCGCGCTCGAAGGGCTCTACATGTCGAATGGCATGTACTGCACCCAGTGCGAGGCCGAGGGGTTTCGCAAGATCACCTACTATCCCGACCGTCCCGACGTGATGGCCCCCTTCACCGTGCGCATCGAATCCGACGCCCCGGTGATGCTGTCGAACGGCGATCCGGTGGCAGAGGGCGCCGGATGGGCGGAATGGCATGATCCCTGGCCGAAACCGGCCTATCTTTTCGCGCTGGTCGCGGGCGACCTGCGGGCCGTCTCGGACCGCTTCACCACCGCCTCGGGCCGGGCGGTCGACCTCAACGTCTGGGTTCGCCCCGGCGACGAGGGCAAGTGCGACTATGCGCTCGACGCCCTGAAACGCTCGATGCGCTGGGACGAAGAGGTCTATGGGCGCGAATACGACTTGTCGGTTTTCAACATCGTGGCGGTCGACGACTTCAACATGGGCGCGATGGAGAACAAGGGATTGAACATTTTCAACTCCCGCTACGTCCTCGCCTCGCCCCAGACCGCGACCGACCGCGACTACGAGATGATCGAGGGGATCATCGCCCACGAGTACTTCCACAACTGGACGGGCAACCGGATCACCTGCCGCGACTGGTTCCAGCTTTGCCTGAAGGAGGGGCTGACGGTCTTCCGCGACCACGAATTCACCGGCGACATGCGCAGCCACGCGGTCAAGCGCATCGACGACGTGCTGACCCTGCGCGCCCGCCAGTTCCGCGAGGACAACGGGCCACTGGCCCACCCCGTCCGGCCCGAACACTATGTCGAGATCAACAACTTCTACACCGCCACGGTCTATGAGAAGGGGGCCGAGGTCATCGGGATGCTGAAGTCGCTGGTGGGCGACGATGGCTACCGCCGCGCGCTTGACCTCTACTTCGACCGGCACGACGGCGACGCCGCCACGATCGAGGACTGGCTGGCCGTGTTCGAGGATGCCACGGGCCGCGACCTGTCGCAGTTCGGTCGCTGGTATTCGCAGGCCGGCACGCCCCGGCTGGAAGTGACCGAGGAGTATGAGGACGGCCGCTTCACCCTGCACTTGCGCCAGCACACGCCGCCGACACCCGGCCAGCCCGAAAAGCGCCCGCAGGTCATCCCGGTCGCGGTGGGGCTTCTCAATCCCAACGGCGACGAGGTCGTGCCGACCACCATCCTCGAGATGACGGAGGCCGAGCAGAGCTTTACCTTCGAGGGCCTCGCCGCGCGCCCGGTCGCGTCGATCCTGCGCAACTTCTCGGCACCCGTGATCCTCGAGCGACGCATCACCCCGGAAGAACGCGCCTTCCTGCTGGCCCATGACACCGATCCCTTCAACAAGTGGGAGGCCGGGCGGCAACTGGCCAAGGACGTGCTTGTCGACATGGTCGCCCGCGACGCGGAGCCCGGCGGGGCCTATCTCGACGCGCTCGAGCGGATGCTGCGCGACGACACGCTCGACCCCGCGTTCCGCGCCCTCGCCCTGCGGCTTCCGGGCGAGGACGACATGGCCCAGACCCTGCACGATGCCGGGATCACCCCGGACCCCGACGCGATCCATGCCGCCCGCCGGCGGCTCGAGGTGCGCGTGGCGCAGCACCTGCGCGGCGTCCTGCCCGGGCTCTATGAGGCCATGAACCTGCCCGGCCCCTATACGCCCGACGCGCGGGCCGCGGGCTGCCGGGCGCTGCGGCAGGCGGCGCTGACGCTGCTCACCCGGCTCGACGACGGGGCCACGGCGGCACGGCAGGCTTCCACCGCCGACAACATGACCGAGGAACTTGGCGCGCTGTCCTGCCTTCTGTCGGTGGGCAACGGCGCCGGGGGCGAGGCGCTGTCCGAGTTCTACCGCCGCTGGAGCCATGACCGGCTGGTGATCGACAAGTGGTTCTCGCTCCAGATCACGCAGGCCAAGCCCGACCGCGCGGTCGAGATCGCGCGCGATCTCACGCAGCACCCCGATTTCGACTGGAAGACCCCCAACCGCTTCCGCGCCCTCTTCGGTGCGCTGGCGGCCCATCCCGCGGGCTTTCACCGCGCCGACGGGGCGGCGTATGGCCTGCTGGCCGACTGGCTCATCCGGCTTGACCCGGTGAACCCGCAGACCGCCGCGCGCATGACCACCGCGTTCGAGACATGGGGCCGCTACGACGCCGACCGGCAGGACCTGATGCGCGCGGCCCTGTCGCGCATCGCGGCGGCGCCGGGCCTGTCGCGCGATACGGGCGAGATGGTCGGGCGTATTCTGGGCGGGTGATGCCGCAACACCGACGACTGCCACGGACCCGCCTGGGCGGGCCGGTCCGGCGCGACCGGATACGTCCCCTGCAAAATGCCCCGCGCCCGTGCTATGCTCTGTCACGGATATGTTGCTCGAATCTGGGAGGAGGGCGACATGCGGGACCGCATCGACCCCCTTATCGCGGAACGCGCTCCGTGGCTTTTCGCGGAGTCCGCCTGGGTGCGGCCTGCGCGTTCGGCTCTCATGAACCTGCTGGGCTATGGCCGCACGCTGGCGCTTGCCGAGTATCTGCGCGACCGGCCGGCAGAGGAGATCATGGCGATCCTGGGCGACCTGCTGGCCCGGGACGTCGAGGCGCAGGGGCTGTCGCATGTCCCCCGCCACGGGCCGGCGCTGATCGTCGCCAACCATCCCACCGGCATCGCCGACGGCATCGTCCTGCATCACCTGCTGGCGCCGATCCGCACCGACATGTTCATCTACGCCAATTCCGACATCCTGCGCGTGCTGCCGCAGTTCGCCACGATGATCGCGCCGGTGGAATGGCGCCTCGACAGGCGCACCCACGCGAAAACCCGCGAGACGATGAGCTACACCCGCAAGGCCATCGACCACGGCCGGCTCGGCGTGATCTTCCCCTCGGGACGCCTGGCCAAGCGCCGGGGACTGCGCCTGCATGAGCGGCCCTGGATGGCCTCGGCGGCGATGATCGCGCGCCGGTTCGACCTGCCGGTCATCCCGGTGAACATCCGCGCCCGCAATTCGGCGCTTTTCTATCTCTTCGACCTGATGCACCCGACGCTGCGTGACATCACGCTGTTCCACGAAACGCTGAACAAGGGCCGTCAGCCCTATCGGATCAGCGTCGGCGCGCCGATCCCGCCCGACGCCCTGCCCACCGCCTCGGACGACGCGATCGAGGTGCTGCGCCGCGCGACACTGGCCCTGGGCGGGCGACATGCCCCCGAGGTGTCACTGGTCGATGTGTCGCGCCAGGCCGGCTGGGTTAGGCGCAATCTTGGGGTCGAGGTCTGAGCGGTTGCCCCTTGGCGATCAGGCGCCGTGCGCCTGGCAATAGGGCTGCGCGCGGGTCCAGGATTTCATGGCTTCGCGCTTGGACGACTGGTGGAACGGCCCCCAGTCGGCAGCGACGCCGCGGCCCCCGGCGGCGATCACCCCGTCGCGTGACACCGTGTTGGCCCAGATCCGGATGGCGCAGCTGAGGTTCTTGGTGCCGTCCTTCAGTGCGTCGGCCGAGCCGGCCTCGCAGCCATAGCCGCGCGCGGTTGCGGGCGAGATCTGCACAAGCCCGAACCATTTCCCGCCGCCGCCCACCGCGCGCGGGTTCCAGGTGCTTTCATGTTCGGCCAGCGCCGACAGAAGGCCGACCCAGAAGGCTTCGCGCTCGGCCAGAGACGCGGTCTCGTATCCCGGGCACCAGGCCTCGGCATCGGCCGGGGTCATCGACAAGAGCGGTGCGCCGTAGCTGCGCAGGGCGTTCAGGCTCGCCTCGGTCCAGGCTGGGGCTTCCGCGCGGTGGTCCCATTTCGTCGCCGGCTGAAACGTCGTGGGTTCACTGGCGCTTGTGCTGCTGCAGGCTGCAACCGCAGCCAAGGCTGCGGCGACGATCACGGGCTTTACTGAAACGCGCAAGGGCTCTGTCCTGTCCTGTTTCCCCGATTGCCCTTTGACCGGTCGCCGCGTCCGGCGCAACCCGGGCGGAACGGCGTCGGCGGAAATCCGCGCCATCCAGTGCGCGTGCTGTGGATATCTGCGCAATTCCGCACAGTGGCATCAGACCCTGCGAGGAAGGATAATGTTATTTGGATCAGCGAGTTGCCCGCGACAGCCCGCTCGACCACGCGGTCAACGCCCCCCCTTGCCCGCCGCCCCGCCCTCGCCTAGAACCAAGGTCATCCAGACACGGAGAGCCCCATGCTCGACCTCACCTACGAGGCCCCGAAACCCAAGGTCATCGCCGGCGCGAAGAAGGACTGGGAGCTCGTGATCGGGCTCGAGGTTCATGCGCAGGTGGCCTCGAAGGCCAAGCTCTTTTCGGGTGCCTCGACCACCTTCGGGGCCGAACCGAACTCGAACGTGTCCTTCGTCGACGCGGCGATGCCCGGCATGCTGCCCGTCATCAACGAATTCTGCGTGGCGCAGGCGGTGCGCACCGGGCTGGGCCTGAAGGCGAAGATCAACCTCTGGTCCGCCTTCGACCGCAAGAACTACTTCTATCCCGACCTGCCGCAGGGCTATCAGATCAGCCAGCTCTACCACCCCATCGTGGGCGAGGGCGAAGTCATCGTGGACATGGGCCCGGGCATCGCCCGGCGCGTGCGGATCGAACGCATCCACATCGAACAGGACGCGGGCAAGTCGATCCACGACATGGACCCGGCGATGTCCTTCGTCGATCTCAACCGCACCGGCGTGGCGCTGATGGAGATCGTCAGCCGCCCCGACATCCGCGGCCCCGAGGAAGCGGCCGCCTACGTCGGCAAGCTGCGGCAGATCCTGCGCTATCTGGGCACCTGCGACGGCAACATGCAGAACGGCAACCTGCGCGCCGACGTCAACGTGTCGATCTGCGAACCGGGCGCTTATGAAGAGTACATCGCGACCGGCGACCATTCGGTGCTTGGCACGCGCTGCGAGATCAAGAACATGAACTCGATGCGCTTCATCCAGGCCGCCATCGAGGTCGAGGCGCGGCGCCAGATCGCCATCGTCGAGGGCGGCGGCAAGGTCGACCAGGAAACCCGGCTCTACGACCCGACAAGGGCGAGACACGGTCGATGCGGTCGAAGGAAGAGGCGCATGACTACCGCTACTTCCCCGATCCCGACCTGCTGCCGCTCGAGATCGAGCAGGCCTGGGTCGACGAAATCGCGGCCTCCCTGCCCGAGTTGCCGGACGCCAAGAAGGCGCGGTTCGTGGCGGATTACGGCATGACGGACTACGACGCGGGCGTCCTGACCGCCGAGGTCGAGGCGGCCACCTTCTTCGAGGAGGTGGCGGCGGGCCGCGATGGCAAGGCGGCGGCGAACTGGGTCATCAACGAGCTTTTCGGGCGGCTGAAGAAGGAAGACCACGACATCACCGAAAGCCCGGTCAGCCCCGCGCAACTGGGCGCGATCCTCGACCTGATCGCCAAGGGCGACATCTCGGGCAAGATCGCCAAGGACCTCTTCGAGATCGTCTATACCGAAGGCGGCGACCCGGCCGAGATCGTGGAAGCCCGCGGCATGAAACAGGTCACCGATACCGGCGCGATCGAGGCCGTGGTGGACGAGATCATCGCCGCCAACCCCGCGCAGGTCGAAAAGGCGAAAGCCAATCCAAAGCTCGCCGGCTGGTTCGTCGGTCAGGTGATGAAGGCGACGGGAGGCAAGGCCAACCCGCAGGCGGTGAACGAGATCGTTGCCGCGAAGCTGGGGCTTTGATCCGGCGCCAGACCGATCTGCCGCAAGTCATCCCCTGAAACGAGAACGGCGGCCCCGAGGGACCGCCGTTTCGCATTCTGAAGTGTCGCTGGATCAGCCGCGACGACGCATCAACGCAAGCCCGCCCAGACCGGCGATCAGCAGGAAGCCTGCTGCCGGAAGCGGCACCGGAGAGACGCTGACAGCGCGGATCGCGTCAATGTCGAAGCCGCCGCCATTCCCGGGTGCACCGGTCGAAGTGTCGAAGACCCAGAGTTCCGAGAACGGACCGCCAGGTGAGATCGAATGTCACCTATCCAGATCCTGCTTCCGATGGGCGTCGCCGACTGTTGTTCGTGACCGTGCCATCAACGTCGGCGTGACCGTTCCGAAACGCTGCGCCCGACTGACCCGCGATCAGAAAACCAGACCGAGCGATTCCTGCCAGTTGGAATTCGGCCCGTTCGCGTTGCCGAAGGTGATCTCGAAGAAATCGATCGGACCGGTGAAAGGCCCGCCGAAGGTGAACTTCAGAGCATCGTAGTTACCTGCGGACAGGAAGCCGACTTCGCTGTTGCCGCCGGGATGATCTTCTTCACCGAGCGCGTTGCAGATGTTTGTCCGGTCTTGCGGTGCCGCCTCGGCACTTCCGACAAGCTGCAGGAACCCACTTGATTCGCGCCAACGAATGCGGACACCGCCTGCGCATAAACGGTCCCTGCCGACGCGGCCCCGGCGGAAAGGCCGAACCCCAGTGCGGCTATGGTGGCGATCTTGCGAAGCATAACGGTTCACCTGCTCTTTTGATTTGATCATTTGGGTATCACGCGCTCCGGGGGATGCCAAGCTTCCAACACACTTCCAGCGCGAAAATGTCTGGTCCCTGCAACACTGGGCGACGATCCGGAAACAGTGCCGCGAAACCCGCCCGATTGTAGCCCGTTGCGCCGTCGGTCCTCCGAATCGCGCTTGTCCTGTCGCGAGCCAACCCGCACGCGCATGGCCCGACGTCTCCGTCGCCCGGCGGCCTCTTGCGCCCCGTGTGACAACCACGGCGGAAATCGACCCGCTTGCCTTGATGTGAAGGGCCGGTTGGCGGTATGACACGGGGCGCCCAGTGGGCGCGCACCACAGCGATCAACTCAAGGGATCAAGGCCGGATGCCGCGTTTCGAATACAAGGTCGTGGCCGCGCCGCGCAAAGGTCTCAAAGCGAAAGAGGCGCGCACGTCGGAAGACCGCTTTGCCCATGCCATCGCCACGTTGATCAACGCGCAGGCCCGCGACGGCTGGGAATACCTGCGCACCGACACCCTGCCGATGGAAGAGCGCAAGGGCCTGACCGGAAAGACCACGGTCTACCAGAACCTGCTGGTCTTTCGCCGGTCGGTCGAACCCGCGCCGGATCAGCCAAAGCGCCCGGTCGTGACCGCCATTGCCGGACCCGAGGCCATCGCCGGGCCCGCCGAGACGCCCCGCCTTGGCGCGCCGCTCCGCGACAGTGGGGGCGCCGGATCGACGACTCCCGCGCTTGGTCCTGCGGCCCGGTCGGCATCGCAGACCCCGCCTGCAGAAGACGGGCGACCGTCTGACTGACCGGACGTGACAGCGCACGCTCCCGCGAAATACGGGGCCTGCGGACGATCACCCGTCGACGGAGAGCGCCAGGGCATGGATGCGGCCGACCAGTTCGGGGCCCAGCGCCTCGTGCACGCGGCGGTGCCGCTCGATCCGCGAGAGGCCCGTGAAGGCGTCGGCCCGGATCGTCACGCGGAAATGGCTGTCGCCGCCCTCGCGGTAGCCTGCATGACCGCGATGCTGCTCGCTTTCGTCGTCGACCCGAAGCTCGCGCGGCGCGAAGGCCGCTTCGAGCTTTTCTCTTATTTCTTCGGCAACCGGCATTTTTTCCGCGCGACCTCTTCTATCCGTGGCGCAAACCTCTACACTCTCCACCCCGAGTTGGAAAGGTGCGCGAATGACCAAGAACGATCCCTTCGGTTTCGATCTCCGGGTATCTACGGACAAGAAAAAGCGCTCGCGGACGCGGCGCGGCATGTCCGGCGCCGTGGAAACCTCGCAGCGGGTCTGCGAGCATCCGGGCTGCGAGGAGCAGGCGCAATACCGGGCCCCGAAGTCGCCCGACAGCCTGGACGACTACTACTGGTTCTGCCGCGACCATGTGCGCGAATACAACCTGAAGTGGAACTTCTTCCACGGCACCACGGAAGAGGAATTCGAGGCGCAACTCGACAAGGACCGCGTCTGGGACCGGCCGACCAAGCCGTTCGGCAAGCGCAGCGACGAACAGCGCGCCTGGGCGCGGCTGGGGGTCGACGACCCGCTGCAGGTGCTGGGCGAGAACGCCACCCGCAACCCCGGGAAGTCGATCACCGGCAGCCGCAAGCTGCCGCCGACCGAACGCCGCGCGCTGGATATCCTCGAGGCCAAGGATCACTGGACGAAGGCCGAGATCCGCAAGCAATACAAGAGCCTCGTGAAGGATCTTCACCCCGACATGAACGCCGGAAACCGCGCCGACGAGGACCGGCTTCAGGAAGTGGTCTGGGCCTGGGACCAGATCAAGGACAGCCGCAACTTCATGACCTGATGGCGGCGGTGGACGCGGTCGGAACGAACGCCCCTATCCCCCCGCAGGCTGGTCGCCGGTGCCGGCGATCCTGTCCCAGGGACGCTGCTGCGGCCAGGGCGGCAGCCAGTCCGGCAGGCTGTCCGAGGCGCCCGCCCGGGTCGTCGGCGGCAGCACCCAGGGATCGGGGCCGAACCAGTTGTAGGGAACCGTGGTCAGATCGACCTCCGGGTCGACATAGGTCTGCTTCGGTCGCCCGTTCAGCGATTTCGTGATCACCGCCCGCACCTCGACGTCCCCCATCCCCTCGGCGCGGGCCAGCGTTTCGAGCCGGGCTGCGAATTCGTGGATGAGGTCGGTCCGGGTCAGGACCGCCCGCGCCTGCCGTGCAGACATGACATCGTAGGGATCGATGCGGAACTCGACGCCCGTGTCGGGGTCGCGGACGATGAACTCGCCCTCGGCGCTGCGGTTGTAGATCCGCATGCGCCACGAAAACCGGTGCCCGTCGCCGGTCCAGCCCACGAGGTTGGGAAAGAAGGCCTGCCGTTGCGGCACCACGACCTGCACCGCAAACCAGACCGCAAGCACCGCCAGAAGCCCCGTTCCAAGCGGCGGGACCCTCAGGGCCGATGGGTCCGGCCGTGGCGCGGGTGGGAGTGTCTCGAAAAGCCCCAGAGCGCGGCGCGAGAGCTTTTGCGGCCAGTCGGGATCGAAAAAGATCAGCGTCACCGCGATGGTCAGCCACGGGAAAATCCCGATGTTGAAAAGGATCGCGTTCGACACATGGAACACGCAGTAGATCAGGAAGACCGCAAGCCTCGTCCGCCGCCAGAGCAGAAGCGGCGCACCGAGGATATGAAGTGCCACGACCCCCCAGGCCCCGGCAAGTATGACCCAGTCATACTGGAAGAGCGGCCCCAGCATGACCTCGTCGGCACGGGCGCGCAGCCACATCCCCAGCGGCTCGCCCCGAAGCCAGTCGTCGGTGATCTTCACGATGCCGGCGTAGATCAGGATGATCTCGGTCTGCAGCCGGATCGCGGCGACCGGCCAGCGCGGGATGAAGGTCAGGCGCCGCTCGGGTCGCCTCCAGGCATCGACCGAAAAGGCCCGCCCCGCCGGCGCAAGCGACAAGAGGATCGCATAGAGCAGGACCATGTAATTGTGGTTGAGGTACTGTGTCTTGTCCAGGAGGAAGAAGTACCCGAAGACCAGCGTGAAGCCCACGATGGCGACGCGGTAATAGAGCCCGATCATCACGAGGAACGCGAAGACGCCGGTCAGCGCCCAGGCCCAGTAGATGAAGGGTTCGGGCAGCGGGCGGATGAAGTCGAGACCGAAATAGGGAAAGTTCCACGTCGGCTCGACGTAGTAGCGATAGATCCGGTCGTACTTGAAGTACCGGTAGCAGTCCCAAAGGAGGATCGCCCCGAAGAGAATCCGCGTCACCGCCAGCGACTGGATCGAGATGGGCTGCGACAGATAGGCCTGCAGGCGCAGAACAAGGGGGCGCGCGCCTTGGGCCTCCGGGTGCGCACCGAGCGATGCATCCGTCATCTGGAACTGCCTCCGTGGTTGGCCGTCCGGTCTGGACGTCCGGTCTTTGCGACTGGGAGGTTTCTGGATGATTTAAGCCGTCTTGCCCATAAACCCGAGGGGGAAATCGTCCCGATAAACCCCGGGACTATCTGACATCGGCCCCGTTTGGCCCTATGTCTGCACCATGGACACCGACCCTTCTTCCCACCCGGCCGGGCCCGAAGGCCCGGTGATCGTCTATGACGGCGAATGCCCGTTCTGCGCTGCCTATGTGCGCATGACCCGGCTGCGTGACAGCGCGGGAGCCGTGACGATGGTCGACGCTCGCGCGGCGGCGCGGGACGGCAGCCACCCGATTCTTGCCGAGATCCGCGCGCAGGGCCTCGATCTTGACCAGGGCATGGTCGTGAAGATGGACGGACGGCTTTACCACGGCGACGCGGCCATGACGGCGCTGGCGCTGATGACGACCCCTGCGGGGGCGTTCAACCGCCTGATGCGCGCGCTCTTCCGCCGCCCCGGGCTTGCACGGGTCCTCTATCCGCCGATGGTCGCTGGGCGGAACCTCACGTTGCGGATTCTCGGACGCCGGCCCATCGGACAGGGCTGAGGGCCTTCCCCTTGCCCTTGCCGGCGATATGTTGCACCACGGCCCGGTCGACACCGAGTGGGTGAAACAGGACTAAACGATGGCGGACGGCAGGATGGACGTGGGCACGAAACCGACCGAGGAAATCTCGGTCCGCGAGACCTTCGGGATCGACAGCGACATGGCGGTGAAGGGTTTTGCCGAGCGCACCGACCGTGTGCCCGACATCGATTCCACCTACAAGTTCGACCCCGACACGACGCTGGCGATCCTTGCGGGCTTCACCCACAACCGCCGTGTCATGATCCAGGGCTACCACGGCACGGGCAAGTCGACCCATATCGAACAGGTGGCCGCCCGGCTCAACTGGCCCTGCGTGCGCGTGAACCTCGACAGCCACATCAGCCGGATCGACCTGATCGGCAAGGACGCGATCAAGCTGCGCGACGGCAAGCAGGTGACCGAGTTTCAGGAAGGCATCCTGCCCTGGGCGCTGCGCAACCCCTGCGCCATCGTTTTCGACGAATACGACGCCGGCCGCGCGGACGTGATGTTCGTGATCCAGCGCGTTCTGGAAGTGGACGGCAAGCTGACCCTTCTCGACCAGAACGAGGTGATCACGCCGCACCCCTATTTCCGCCTGTTCGCCACGGCGAACACGGTGGGTCTGGGCGACACGACCGGCCTTTACCACGGCACCCAGCAGATCAACCAGGGCCAGATGGACCGCTGGAGTCTTGTGGCGACGCTCAACTACCTCAGCCATGACGCCGAGGTGGCGATCGTCCTGTCGAAGGCGCCGCAATACAACACCGAGAAGGGCCGCAAGACCGTCGGTCACATGGTCACGGTCGCGGACCTGACGCGCACCGCCTTCATGAACGGCGATCTCTCGACCGTCATGAGCCCGCGCACGGTGATCAGCTGGGCGCAGAACGCCCAGATCTTCCGCGACGTGGGCTATGCCTTCCGGCTGACCTTCCTCAACAAGTGCGACGAACTGGAACGGCAGACCGTGGCCGAGTTCTACCAGCGCTGCTTCGACGAGGAACTCCCTGAAAGCGCCGCGAGCATGAGCCTCGGCTGAGGCACTGTCACGCGTAGTGCGCGGCGCGGGACTGGCGCTGATCCTTGCCGCCCTGTCCGCCTGCGCCGACCCTACCCCGACGACCGGGTCGTCGACAGGCGATGCATGTCGGGTCGCGAGGGTCCTTGATGGCGATACCGTCGTCCTGTCCTGCCCCGGCGAGGCGCCCGAGCGCGCACGCCTGACAGGATACGACACCCCCGAAGTGTTCTCGCCCGGCTGTCGCGCGGAACGTGCGCTTGGCGAAACGGCCACGGAGCGGCTCCGCGCGCTGGTTCGCGACGGCGAGACGTTCACGATCACGCGCCGGGGCTATGACCGGTATGATCGCCGGCTTGCGAAGGTCGCCATAGATGGCCGGGATGTCGGAGATATCCTTGTGTCAGAGGGGCTTGCCCTGCGCTATTCGGGCGGACGACGCATCGACTGGTGCCGCAAGCTGGCATAGCGGCACGTCGACAACACGCCGAAGAGTTTTCAGAATGAGTAATTGATTGGCAGCAATTCTGCTCGCATGATTGATTCATGGGCGGTATGCGAACAATTCTTGTGGCCCTTGCGGTCTCGGTCGCGTCTCAGGCGGCGGCCCTGCCCCATGCGGCCCATGAACGCGCACGTGTCTTCGCCGACTGCGCCGGATGGCTGCTGGCGCTTGAGGAACATCAACGTCTGTTCGATGGCGCTGCCTCCGAACGGACCGCAGCGCACAGGGCGGCGTTCCTCGACCTGCTCGGCGCGGTGCTTCCGGACGCCGAGGCGCAGGGTCTGCCCGAGGGTGCTGCCCTGTCATGGCGGGTGACCGCCCGCGCCGAACAGGGCGCCCTGCTGACCCGCGCGGCCTTCGCCTCCGAACCGCTGGCGCGCGCACCCGCAGACGTGGCCGCCCGATCGCGCATCGCTTTCTGCATCGGGCTGCTGCCGACCGGCTGATCCGCGCGCCATCCCCGTCCGATCCCCTTGCCTTTTCCCCCAAGGGGGTGATTTATCGCGGCATGAAGCCTGCCTCAGACAATCCCGCGGACCCGTTCAAGAAGGCGCTGGCCGAGGCCACCAAGGTCATGGCCGACGATCCGGAGCTCACGGTCAGCTATTCGGTCGACCCGCCCGGTCTGACCGGCGACCAGGTGCGCCTGCCCCAGGTGACGCGGCGGATGACCCGCGACGAGGTCCTTCTGGCGCGCGGCACCGCCGACGCCCTGGCGCTGCGCCACCGCTATCACGACGCGCGCACCTTCGACCGCTACCAGCCCGAAGGCCAGATGGCGCGCGAGCTTTACGCCGCGATGGAGGAGGCCCGCTGCGAGGCCGTGGGCGCGCGCGCGATGCCGGGCACCGCGGGCAACATCGACGCCAAGATCGCCGCCGAGGCCGCACGCAAGGGCTTTGCGCAGATCCGCGAGGCGGCGGATGCGCCGCTTGCGACCGCCGCAGGCTACATGATCCGGCAGATGGCCACCGGACGCACCTTGCCCGCGGGCGCCGAGAACGTGCTTGGACTCTGGCGCGGGTTCATCGAGGATTCGGCCGGCGGGACGCTGGAAGACGTGTCCACGAAACTCGACGATCAGGCGGCCTTCGCGCGCTTTGCCCGGCAGGTGATCACCGACCTGGGTTACGGCGACCAGCTTGGCGACGATCCCGACGCCGGCGAGGATGACGACGAGGATCAGGCGCAGGACGGCCCCGAGGATCAGGAAAACCCCGAAGCCCAGGGCGACAGCGACGGCGAGAGCGAGGAGATGGACGCCTCGCCCGAGCAGTCGCAGGAGCAGGAGATGGACCCGAGCCAGGCGCAGGTGTCCGCCGACGACCTGGCCGATGCCGAGATGGGCGACGAGACCGAACTGCCCGAAGGCGAGGCCCCGCTCGAACCGCCGCCGCCGGCCCCGGCAAGTGCGGCCGATCCCAACTACATCGTCTATTCCGACGCCCACGACGAGGAGATCCTTGCCGAGGATCTGGCCGAACCGGCCGAGCTCGAACGGCTGCGCGCCTATCTCGACCAGCAGCTCGACCCGCTCAAGGGTGCGGTGTCGCGGCTGGCGAACAAGCTTCAGCGCCGGTTGCAGGCGCAACAGAACCGAAGCTGGGAGTTCGACCGCGAGGAAGGCATCCTCGACGCCGGGCGCCTTGCCCGCGTGGTGGCGAACCCGACGACGCCGCTCAGCTTCAAGGTCGAGAAGGATACCGAGTTCCGCGACACCGTGGTGACGCTGCTTCTGGACAACTCCGGGCTCGATGCGTGGCCGGCCGATCTCGATCGCGGCGATCTGCGCCGACGTGCTGGCCCGGACGCTGGAGCGTTGCCAGGTCAAGGTCGAGATCCTGGGCTTCACCACCCGGGCCTGGAAGGGCGGGCAGGCGCGCGAGAAATGGCTGGCCGACGGCCGCCCGCAGGCGCCCGGGCGTCTGAACGACCTTCGCCACATCATCTACAAGAGCGCCGACGCGCCCTGGCGCCGCACGCGCGAGAACCTGGGCCTGATGATGAAGGAAGGCCTTCTGAAAGAGAACATCGACGGCGAGGCGCTGGAATGGGCGCACCGGCGGACCGAGCGGCGGCCCGAGGCGCGCAAGATCCTGATGGTCATCTCGGATGGCGCGCCGGTGGACGATTCGACGCTGAGCGTGAACCCGGCGAACTACCTCGAAAAGCACCTGCGCGACGTGATCGCGATGGTCGAGCGGCGAAAGTCGGTCGAACTGATCGCCATCGGCATCGGCCATGACGTGACGCGCTACTACCAGCGCGCCGTGACGATCACCGATGTCGAGCAGCTGGCCGGGGCGATGACCGAGCAGCTCGCCGCGCTCTTCGACAAGGATCCGCGGGCGCGGGCCAAGCTCCTTGGGATCCGCAAGGCCGGATAGGCCGGACGTCGGCGCCGGCCCGCACCGTTGGCCCCGAAGCAGCGCCATCTGAGTATTTGGAAAGAGAAGAAGCGAACCGGGGAAGGACGGCCGCCGATGTTCCAGACGTTCCACGCCACAACCACACCCGAACAGGGCCCGCCCCGCCTGGCCCGTTTGCGCGCGGAAATGGTGGCCGAGGGGATCGACGCCTTCCTCGTGCCCCGGGCGGATGCGCATCAGGGCGAGTATGTGGCCCCCCGGGACGAGCGGCTGGCCTGGCTCACGGGGTTCACCGGCTCGGCGGGTATCGCGGTTGCCCTCGCCGATGCGGCGGCGGTCTTCGTGGACGGGCGGTACCGGGTTCAGGTGAAGGCGCAGGTGGCCCCCGATTTCACGCCCGTCGACTGGCCCGCGACCCGTCCCGAGGGCTGGCTTGCCGAACGCCTGGAAGCGGGCGCGGTCGTCGGCTTCGATCCCTGGCTGCACACCACCGCCGAGATCGAGCGGATGACGGCCAAGCTGGGCGAGGTGGCATGTCGCGCTGCGCCCGGTCGAGAACCTGGTCGACCGGATCTGGGAGGACCAGCCCGCCCCTCCCTGCGGGCGGGTCGAGGATCACCCGGTGGCACTGGCCGGCAAGCGATCGTCCGACAAGCGCGCCGAGATCGCCGCCACCCTGCGCGACGCGGGCCAGCGGGCCGTGGTCCTGACCCTGCCCGACAGCATTTCCTGGCTTCTCAACATCCGCGGGCGCGATCTTCCCAACACCCCGGTGGTGCAGGCCTTCGCGGTGCTGCATGACGACGGCCGGGTCGATCTGTTCGCCGATCCCGCGAAATTCGCCGACCTGCCCCCCGATCCGGCCATCAGGGTCCACCGCCCCGACAGGTTCGTTCCCGCGCTGGCCGATCTGTCCGGACCGGTGCGCGTCGACAAGACCACCGCCCCGATGGTGGTGGGCGACATCCTGACCGCAGCGGGGGTCGAGATCGCCTGGGGCGACGATCCCTGCATCCTGCCCAAGGCGCGCAAGACCGAAGCCGAGATCGCCGGTACGCGCGAGGCGCATCTGCGCGACGGGGCCGCGATGGTGGAGTTCCTCAGCTGGCTTGACACCAATGCGCCGGGCGGCGGTCTGACCGAGATCGACGTGGTGCGCGCGCTCGAAGGGTTCCGGCGGGCGACGAACGCGCTGCGCGGGATCAGCTTCGACACGATCTGCGGCGCGGGCGAGCATGGCGCGATCGTCCACTACCGCGTGACCGACGGCACCAACCGCTCCGTCAGCCCGGGCGAGCTTCTGTTGATCGATTCAGGCGGCCAGTATGTCGACGGGACCACCGACATCACCCGCACCGTGGCCGTGGGCGCCCCCACCGAGGACATGCGCGCCTGCTTCACCCGCGTCCTGAAGGGCATGATCGCGATCAGCCGGGCGCGCTGGCCGCGCGGCCTGACCGGGCGCGATCTCGACCCGCTGGCCCGGGCGGCGCTCTGGCGTGCGGGGCTCGACTACGACCACGGCACGGGCCACGGCGTCGGCGTGTTCCTTGGCGTGCACGAGGGGCCGCAGCGACTGTCACGCCTGTCGGAAGTGCCGCTCGAGGTGGGGATGATCCTGTCGAACGAGCCCGGATACTACCGCGAAGGCGCCTTCGGCATCCGGATCGAGAACCTTGTCGTCGTCGAGGAGGCCGAGCGCATCGGCGACGGGCGCGACCAGCTGTGCTTCGAGACGCTGACCTACGTGCCGATCGACCTCGCGCTCGTCGATGCCGCGATGCTCAGCCCGGGCGAGCGCGACTGGCTCAACACCTATCACGCCGAGGTCGCCGCGCGGATCGGGCCACGGGTGAGCGAGGACGCGCGGGACTGGCTGTCCCGGGCCACCCGCGCTATCTGAGGCAGATCAAGACAACAGGCGGGCCGACGGCGCGCCGGGAAAAGAAGAAGGAGGGGGACATGGCGGATCACATCCGGATCAGACGCGCGGAGGGCACCTGGGTCGTGCGCGCAGGCGGCGCGGTGCTGGGCGAGAGTGCGAATGCGCGCGAGCTTACCGAAGGCGGTAACGCGCCGGTCATCTACTTCCCGCGCGGGGATGTGGCGATGGCCTTTCTTGAAGCCACTGACACGGTGACCACCTGCCCCCACAGGGGCAAGGCCACGCATTATTCGATCGTGACCAAGAGCACGGTGCTCAGGGATGCGGCCTGGTCCTACGAGACCCCGGGCGACGACTTCTCCGACATCGCCGGCCATCTTGCCTTCTACCCCATCGACACGGTCCAGGTGGAACGGGTCTAGGGTCTGTCTTTCTAGCTGTGCTCCTCGGCCGCGGTTGCGGCGAGGGCGCGGTTGTAGGCCTTGAGCGCGTCGACATGGAACAGCGCGCCCAGGATCTCGGGCGGATCGCCGTCCCGACCCATGCTGACCACCGGCAGGAAACCGCGGTCGGTGCGATCGAAGACCGGCATCGCGGCCTCCAGCGTCGCATTGCCGTCGATGAAGATCCCGTCCTCGATCGCCGCCCAGATCTCGTTGGGGGGCGCACAGGACGGATCTTCGGGCTTGCGCATCACGTTGGCCACGCGGAACATCGCAAGAAGATAGGCCTGCGGGCCGGCCGCCAAGTGGATGTTGCGCCGTTCAAGCTGCGTCAGGAAGAACGACCGGTCGATCAGCCGCGAGGCCAGCGCCGTCGATATCGACACCGCGACCATGACCGCCAGCCCGGTCTGCCAGTCGCCTGTCAGTTCGAACACGATAAGCGTGGTCGAGATCGGCGCACCAAGCACTGCGGCGGCCACCGCCCCCATACCCGCCAGCGCATAGATCATCTGGGTTCCCGAGACGGCGGGAAAGATGCCCGTGGCTATGTAGCCGAAGGCAAGCCCCGTCAGCACGCCGACCATCAGCGCAGGGGAAAAGACGCCGCCCCCCATGCGCCCCCCCATCGTGATCGCCACTGCGATCACTTTCAGAACGGCAAAGACGATGGCATCCCAGAGGCCGATCTGGCCGGTCAGGGCGGCGGCGACCGTTTCGTAGCCGACCCCGATGATATGCGGAAAGAAGATCGCGATCGCCCCGAGCAGCGCCCCCGCCATGGTCGGGCGAAGCCAGCGCGGCAGGCCCGTGCGGCTCTGGATGCGGGTTCCCAGGTCTTCGGTCCAGAAGATCGACCGCATCAGGACGACGGCGACGAGGCCCGACACAAGGCCGAGCAGAAGAAAGGCCGGGAGCTCGACATAGAAGGCGAGCGCGCCCTCTTCGGGAAGGCTGTATTCGGTGACGCCGCCGAACTCGAGCCGGTTGATGACCGTCCCGGCCACCGAGGCGATGACGATGGGCGCGAAGGCGTGGACGGCGAAATGACGCAGCACCACCTCGAGCGCGAAAAGAGCGCCGGCGATGGGCGCGTTGAAGCTGGCGGAAACGGCGGCCGCCACGGCGCAGCCCAGAAGGTCGCGCCCGGTGATGCCGTCGGCGTGGATCCGGTTCGAGATCCATGTCGAGATCACGCCGGCAATATGCACCACCGGCCCCTCGCGGCCCGACGAGCCGCCCGAACCCAGCGTGATGAGCGACGCGAAGGCCGAAGCGATGCCCGCCTTCACCTCGACCCGCCCGTCGTTCAGAGCGGCCCCCTCGATCACGTCGGCGACCGACCTCGCCCGGCCGTCATCGGTGAAGAAATGCAGGATCAGCCCGACCACAAGGCCCCCGACGATGGGGATCACGAGGATCACATACCACGGCAGGGTCTCGGCGAAGCTGTGCAGCATTCGCGCATCGGGGGTGCCGTAGAGCGTCGATTGCAGCCAGGTGATGCCCTTGCGGAAGAACAGCGCGGCGAACCCCGCGGCGATCCCGATCAGAAGGGCGATGAACCAGAACTGGATCTGCGTCGGGCCCTGGACACGCAGGATCACCCAGGCCTCGCGCAGCGCGGTGGCAAGGCGGCCCGGCTCTTTCGGCCCCGACGTTTTCGAGGGGTCGTCCATGCCCCATATCCATCCGGGCGCGTGACCTGTCCCGCGGGGGCAACCTGCCCGTCCAGCCGCATCGCGGGGTGGTTTCGGCCGCGCCGTCCGCGCAACCGCCTGTGCGATCCTTCCTAGGCCAGGGTGTCGGGCTTCGCCAGAGCGCCCGACCGGTTTCCGCCGCGGCGTGGCAATTCAGCAGGTGGGGCGTCAGCCCGCCAGAAGCGCGCGCGCCGCGCCGCGCGCCTCGTCGGTCACCGTATCGCCGGCCAGCATGCGCGCGATCTCGTCCACCCGCGCCGCATCGTCCAGCGCATGCACCCGGCTGAGCGTGACGCCAGCGGCGACCTGTTTCTCGACCCGCCAGTGGTGCTGGCCCAGTGCGGCCACCTGCGGGGAATGGGTCACCACGAGAACCTGCGCGCCCTTGGCCAGCGCCGCCAGCCGCCGCCCCACGGCATCCGCCGTCGCCCCGCCCACGCCGCGGTCGATCTCGTCGAAGATCAGCGTCAGGCCCGAGGCTTCGGCGGTCAGGCAGACCTTCAGCGCCAGCAGAAAGCGCGAAAGCTCCCCACCGCTTGCGATGCGGTTCAGCGGGCCGGCGGGGGCGCCGGGGTTGGTGGCGACGGTGAAGGCGACCGCGTCGATCCCCTCGGGACCCGGGTCGGCCGGGGCGATCCCGGTCGTGAAGACGGCGTTTTCCATCCTGAGCGGCGCCAGTTCACCTGCCATCGCCGCGTCAAGGCGGCTGGCCGCCTCGGCCCTTTGCTGCGAGAGGTCTTCGGCGGCCGCATCATAGGCCGCCTGCGCCGTGGCCACCGCGCGCTCCTGTGCGGTCAGGTCGGCCCCCGACCGGTCGATCACCGCCAGGCGCGCGGCAAGCTCGTCGGCGAAGGCGGAAAGGTCGTCGGGTGCGACACCATGCTTGCGCGCCAGGGCCCGGATCGCGAAAAGCCGTTCCTCGGTCGTCTCCAGCTCGCCCGGGTCGAACTCCATCGCGTCCATCAGACGGGCCACGGTATCCTGCGCCTCGCCCAGTTCGACCAGCGCGCGCGACAGCGCGTCGATGGCCCCGTCGGCCCCCTGCCCCAGCGTTTCGGCCCCGGCTTCGAGCCAGCGGCGGGCATCGTGCAAAAGCCCTTCGGCCCCCTCGCCGCCCAGTGCCTGGGCGGCGCGTACCACATCCCCGCGCACCCGTTCGGCGCCCTGCATCAGGCGTCGGCGGGCATCGAGGCGGGCCTCTTCGCCCGGCTCGGGGGCCAGGGCCTGCAACTCCTCGCAGGCATGGCGCAGGTAGTCCTCCTCGGCCCGCGCAGCGGCGATCGCGGCCTCGGTCGCGGCAAGCGTCTTTTCGGCGGCGCGCAGGCCGGCCCAGGCCGCTCGCACGGCGGACACCGCGCCACCCAGTTGCCCATAGTCATCGAGAAGCCGGCGGTGCCCGCGGGGGTTCAGAAGCCCGCGGTCGTCATGCTGGCCGTGCAACTCGACCAGCGTGTCCGACAGCGCGCGCAGCACCTCGCCCGAGACCCGCCGGTCGTTCACCCAGGCGGTCTTGCGCCCGTCCGGCGTGTTGATCCGGCGCAGGATCAGCTCGTCGGCCACGGGCAGGCCCGCCTCGTCGAGCACGGCCTGCGCGGCATGCGCGGGACCGATGTCGAACCAGGCCGTGACCTCGCCCTGCCCGGCACCGGCGCGCACCAGTTCCGCCCGGCCCCGCCAGCCAAGCACGAACCCCAGGGAATCGAGCAGGATCGACTTTCCCGCGCCGGTCTCGCCGGTCAGCACGTTCAGGCCGGGTCGGAACCCAAGCTCCAGCCGGTCGATGATCAACATGTCGCGGATGTCGAGGCCGCTCAGCATGTCCCGCCGTCCATGATCCAACCCGAATCCAAGATGCTCATCGGGGCCGTCGTCAGATCCATTCGCCCCGGATCGTCTGCCGGTAGATCTCCTGAAGCCACCCCTCGCCCGCCGCCTCCGGGCGCAGGCCCAGACCCGTCAGAAGCGCGAAGCTGTCCTGGTACCAGGACGAGGACTGGTAATTGAACCCCAGGATCGCGCCGGCGGTCTGCGCCTCGCCAGTGAGGCCGAGCGCGAGGTAGCTTTCGACCAGCCGATGCAGCGCCTCGGGCGTGTGGCTGGTGGTCTGGAAATCCTCGACCACGGCGCGGAAGCGGTTGACCGCGGCCGTGTAATGCCCCCGCCGCAGGTAGTAGCGGCCGATCTCCATCTCCTTGGCGGCGAGGTGATCGAAGGCGAGGTCGAATTTCAGGATCGCCGAACGGGCGTATTCGCTGTCGGGATAGACCTCGATCACGGTACGCAGCGACTGGAGCGCCTGAAAGGTCAGCCCCTGGTCGCGGCCCACGTCGTCGATCTGGTCGTAGTAGCTCAGGGCAAGAAGATACTGCGCATAGGCCGCATCCTCGTCCGCCGGGTAGAGGTCGATGAAGCGCTGGGCAGCGGCACGCGCATTCTCGTAGTCGCGGTCGCGGTGATAGGCGAAGGCCTGCATGATCAGCGCCCGCTTGGCCCATTCGCTGAACGGGTAGACACGCTCGACCTCGCCGAAGAACACGGCCGCCTCGTCCGGATTGTTCGAGGCAAGCTCGAATTCTCCGCGACGAAAGATCTCTTCTGCCGAGAACTGCTCGAGCGGGACGTTGCGCGCGGTGGTGCCGCCGCCGCAGGCCGAAAGGGCGAGCGTCGCACAAAGCGTCAGTACGAGTGTTCTTGGCGTGCCTGTCATGCGCTTCCGTGGCCTGGCGATACTGTGCCTTGGGGTCCGCCGAATGGCTGCGACCCGGGCCGTCCTAGCATAGAAATCAGGGGGTACAAATGCCCAAGCTGTGCGGCGCGTCACCGCGCGACGGCCTCAGGCGGCGTGGACGTGCGGTGCGTCTGACCGCGACAGGCCGGCCCCGGGCAGCCGGGCCGCGGTGCTGTCATCCAGAACCACCATGCGGAAGGCGGTGGGATCGGAAAAGAGCGCCCGCAAAAGCCGATTGGTCAGCGCATGTCCGGCGCGGTGCCCGTCGTAGCGCGCCAGAAGCGGCGCACCGGCCAGGGCAAGGTCACCCAGCGCGTCGAGCATCTTGTGACGCACGGGTTCGTCCTGGTGGCGCAGCCCGCCGGGCGTCAGCACCCGGTGGCCGTCGACCACAACGGCGTTGTCCAGCGTCCCGCCAAGGATCAGGCCCTTTCCGCGCATCGCCTCGACATCGGCATTGCGGCAGAAGGTCCGGCTGTCGCAAAGCTCGTGGACGAAGGTTCCGTTGGCCATATCCAGCGTCATGACCTGATGTCCGATGGCGGTATCGGTGAAATCGATCTCGAAGGCCATGTGCAGGCCATGGGCCGGCGACAGCGAGGCGCGGGCGCCGTTATGGGTCACGGTCACGGGCTTGAGCACCTCGATCGCACGTATGGGGGCGTCGAGTTCCCGAAGACCGCGCGACAGGATCGCCTTCACGAAGGGGGCAGCACTTCCGTCCATGATCGGGACTTCCGGCCCGTCGATCTCGATCAGCGCGTTGTGCACACCTGTACCGGCAAGCGCGGCCATCACATGTTCGATGGTCGACACCTCGACCCCGGCGTCGTTGGCGATCTTCGTGCTGAGTTCCGAGGCGATCACCGCATCGAAGCGCGCAGGCACAAGGCCGTCCCGATCCGTCACATCCGTGCGTCGGAACCAGATCCCCATTTCGGCCGCCGAGGGCCGCAGGGTCATGCGCACCGGACGACCGGTATGAAGCCCGGTCCCGATGAAGCTGATCGACGATTTCAACGTTGTCTGCACGATCGACGTCCTCACGGCAATTCCTCGGGCATCTGTCGGCCCGCTTGCCATAGTGAGCTAAGGAGCGGCGATCGGCGACTCAACTCAATCTTTGTAACGGATTGAAATACCACCGAGAGCGATCGGCAAGAATTTGCCAGTTTCCCGATCTCCCACAATTAACATACTGATAATTAAACACAAAGGGCCGGCGATTGCCGGCCCCCTGTGGATAAATTGTGACGCCGCGTCAGTTCGCCTGGCGGCGCAGAAAGGCCGGAATCTCGATCCGTTCCTGTTCGGCCGACAACTCGTCGTCCTGCGCCGGCGACACCACCGGGGGCTGACGACGGGGCGCCGGCGCGCTGCGCGAGGCCCCTGCAGACGGACCCGAACCGCCGTCAGCGGGATGGCCGGTCATCCGGTTGATCAGCGTATTGATCCCGAAGCGCGGACGCTCTGCTTCCGCCGGGGCGCGTGCAGCAGGCTGGGTCGCCTGCGCGGGCTGACCCTCGGGGTTGCGCTGTGGCGCGCGGCGCACGGCGGCCTCGAGCCGTGCCAGTGCCTCGGGCGTCGGCGTTCCGGGACGCGGCCGCTCGACCGGAGCCTCAGCCACGTATTCGGGCTCTGAACGATACTCGGGTTCGGACCGGTAGGCCGGCTCGGGCAGATCGTCCTCGACGGACCGCGCATAGCTGGGTTCCGGCGTGCGCGCGGGGCTCTGGATCGGAGCCGGCGACGGCGCCTCGGCCACATCGTCGAAGAGCGACGGTTCGTTTGCGTCCTCTTCGTCGTCATAGGCTTCCTCGGCAGGGACCCGGGCGGCCACGGTGTCCTCGACGGCGACCTCGGCCGGCTTGAGCGGTTCCGCCAGCGACCGGCGCGGCACCGGGATTTCGGCAGCCGGGGCGGCGTCGATGCCGGTGGCCACGACGCTGACGCGCATCATGCCTTCCATGTCGGTGTCCAGCGTCGAGCCGACGATGATATTGGCGTCGGGATCCACTTCCTCGCGGATGCGGTTGGCGGCCTCGTCAAGCTCGAACAGGGTCAGGTCGTAGCCGCCGGTGATGTTGATCAGGACGCCGCGGGCGCCCTTCAGGCTGATCTCGTCGAGCAGCGGGTTGGCGATGGCCTTCTCGGCGGCCTGGATCGCGCGGTCTTCGCCGCTGGCCTCGCCCGTGCCCATCATCGCCTTGCCCATCTCGTCCATCACGGCACGGACATCGGCGAAGTCGAGGTTGATCAGGCCCGGGCGGACCATGAGGTCGGTGACACCCTTGACGCCCTGATACAGGACGTCGTCGGCAAGGCTGAAGGCCTCGGTGAAGGTCGTCTTTTCGTTGGCCAGCCGGAACAGGTTCTGGTTGGGGATGATGATCAGCGTGTCGACCATCTTCTGCAGGGCCTCGATGCCATCATCGGCCTGTCGCATCCGCTTGGCGCCTTCGAACTGGAAGGGCTTGGTCACGACGCCCACGGTCAGGACGCCCAGCTCGCGCGCGGCCTGGGCGATGATCGGGGCCGCACCGGTGCCGGTGCCGCCACCCATCCCGGCGGTGATGAAGCACATATGCGCGCCGGCCAGATGATCGACGATTTCCTCGATCGTTTCCTCGGCGGCGGCGGCACCGATGGCTGGGCGCGCGCCGGCGCCCAGACCCTCGGTCACCTTGACGCCCATCTGGATCTTCGCCGCCGCGGTCGACTGGGCAAGCGCCTGGGCATCGGTGTTGGCGACGACGAACTCGACGCCATCCAGCCGTTTCTCGATCATGTTGTTGACGGCGTTTCCGCCGGCACCGCCCACGCCGAATACCGTGATGCGGGGTTTGAGCTCATCCTGCTGAGGGGCTGAGAAAGTCAATGTCATCGATCTGTCCGCCTGTTGTCGTTCGCGCCCCGGGCCGGGCGGTTGAGAGAACCCGCCTCCGATGCTTTCTGCCTCGGCAAATTGCCTTGATTGACTGGCAGATTACCCATTGGGGCCCCGGAGGTCACGAAAAATATACGCTTTTGCCACAAAATGTTGCGGCAAGAGACCCGCTTTCAGCGGGATTTTGCGTCTGTGTGAAGATGTAGATGTTACCAGTTGTCTTTGAACCATTTTACCGCCCTGCGAAAACTTCTGGCCGGATACCGCTCGTTCGGAATCTCGAAATCCCACCACTCGTCCTGCGGGTGTGCCGCGAAAAGGCACAACCCTACGGCGCTCGCAAACGCTGCCCCGGTCGTTGCCTGCGGCAGTCCCTGCACGCGCAGTGGCCTGCCGATTCTCACCTGCTGGCCCAGCATCTTCGGCGCCAGCCCGTCGAGACCCGGGATCTGGCTTCCGCCACCGGTCAGCACGATCTGCTGGGCCGGAAGATGCTCGAACCCGGCCGCGTCCAGACGTGCGCGCACCTCTTCGAGGATCTCCTCGACCCGCGGGCGCATGATGCCGATCAGCTCGGCCCGGCTCACGGTGCGGCGGTCCTTTTCCCAGTCGCCGCTGTCGCCGCCGATCTCGATCATGTCGCGGTCGTCCATGCCGGTGGCGACGACGCCGCCGTGGAAAGTCTTGATCCGCTCGGCCACCGACAGCGGCACGCGCAGCCCCTTCGAGATGTCCTGCGTGACGTGGTCGCCGCCCAGGCGCACCGTGTCGGCGTAGATCATGTGCTTTTTCATGAAGATCGACAGGCCGGTGGCCCCGCCGCCCATGTCGATGCAGGCGGCGCCCAGTTCCTGTTCGTCCTCGACAAGGCTCGAGATGCCCGCGGCATAGGACGATGACGCCACCCCGGCGAGCTCCAGATCGCAGCGCTTGACGCAGTAGAGCAGATTCTCGATCACCGCCTGGTCGACCGTCAGCATGTGCATGTCGACGGCAAGCCGGTTGCCGACCTGCCCGCGCGGGTCGATCAGCCCGGTGCGATGGTCGAGCGCGAAGTTCACCGGCTGCGCATGGACGACCTGCCGCCCCTCGCCGATGTCGGGAACGTCGCACGAGGCCATCACCCGCGCGATGTCATGTTCGGTGACCGGGCCTTCGCCCAGGTCGATCTCGCCGGCCAGCCCGTAGCTGCGGGGTTGCCCGCCGGCGATGCAGGCGATGACGTGATCGACCCGCACGTTCGCCATCTTCTGCGCGGCCTGCACCGCGGTGCGGATCGCGCGCTCGGTCTCGTGCAGGGAACAGGCTTCGCCCAGTTCGACCCCGCGCGACCGGGTCGTCGCCGCACCGATGACGCGGAACGACGATTGCCCGGCCATCGAGCCCACGCCGTCTTCCTCGACGAAGCGGGGCGGACCGTCGAACCGCAGGATCAGGCAGGCGATCTTCGACGTGCCGATGTCGAGGGCCGCGACGACACCGCGCTGAAGCGCGGCCTGGCGCATCGCCCGCATGGCACGCTGGGTCTGGTAGAGGTCGCTCATGGCTCAGTCGGCTCCCACGGTCTGGTCATAGATCTGGCGCAGCGCGGCGATGCCCGAAGGCGTGATGCGCACGGTCGGTCGGTCGGGGTTGCGCATGTCGATCAGCGCCATGTCGCGCGCGAAGAGGTCCTGCGCGTTGTCGAGCGCGATGACCCGTTCAAGCGCCGCCACCGCGCCGGTCTCGGGCAGCATCACCCTCTGATCGCGGTCGAGGACAAGGTCCCAGCGGCGCTCGCCCACCCGCAGAAGGCCGCGGATGCGCGGCTCGATCGGCGCGGCGGCGGCAAGAAGCGCGCGCGCCTCGGCGACGGCGCGGTCGGCGCCCGGCCCGGCCAGAAGCGGCAGGTCGGTCCGGTCCGACCGCTGCGCGACCAGAGCGACCCGGTTGCCGCGCTCGTCGATCATCCGCAGCGTGCCCCCGCTGCGCCAGAGCGCCACCGGCTGACGTTCGACCACGTCCACCGCAAGGACCCCACCCGCCCGAACCGACACGTTCGCGCTCTCGACCGCATCGAGCGCGGCGACCCGCGCCTGCACGTCGGAAAGGTCGAGGTCGAAGGACGACAAGGGGAAGTCGATCGGCACCGCCTCGCGAATGGCGTCGGTCACCTCGATCGACGCGCCCTCGACCACCATGAGGCGCACCATGAACTCGGGCCGCTCGGCGATCTGGCGGCGCAGATCCTCGGTCTGGGCGACAAGGTCGCCCCGGCGCGTCGCGTCCGACAGGTAAAGTCCGACCGAGACCGTGACGATCAGGGCCGGCAGGCCGATCCGCAGGAAGCGCCGGAAGGACGGCGTCAGCATCATGCGGTGCAGCCGATAGGCGGCGCGCGATGGCGCGGGATCGCGGCGGGACGGGATCAGCGATTGCATGACGCGTCCTCCACGATCCAGCGGCAGAGGTCGGGGAAAGAGATGCCCGCATGGGCGGCCTGCTCGGGCACCAAGGACGTGGGCGTCATGCCCGGCTGGGTGTTGGTTTCGAGCAGGATCAAACCGTCGAGACCGCGCGCCTCGTCCCAGCGGAAATCGGTCCGGCTCACCCCGCGGCAACCAAGGCAGCGATGGGCGCGCAGCGCAAAATCGAGACAGGCGGCCTCGATCTCGGCGGGAATGTCCGCGGGGATCACATGGCGCGATCCACCGGGGGTGTATTTGGCGGCATAGTCGTACCAGCCCTCCGACAGGATGTCGGTGACCGCGAGCGCACGGTCCCCCATCACGGTCGTGGTCAGTTCGCGGCCGGGCGCATAGGCCTCGACCATCATCACTTCGGGCATATCCTCGGACAGGCGCGGCGGCGTGTTGGCCCCGTCGGCCACGATGTAGACGCCGACGGACGAACCTTCGTTGTTGGGCTTGACGACATAGGGGGGCGGCAGGACATGGCGCGCCTCGATCTCTTCGCGGCAGGCAAGGCGGCTGGCGACGATGGGCAGGCCCTCGGCGCGATAGGCAGCCTTGGTGCGTTCCTTGTCCATCGCCAGGGCCGAGGCCAGAACACCCGAATGGGTGTAGGGAAGACGCAGCCATTCCAGCATGCCCTGGACACAGCCATCCTCGCCCCAGCGGCCATGCAGGGCATTGAAGACAACATCGGGGGCGATTTCGGACAGTCGCTCGCAGAGGTCGGGACCTGCGTCCACCTCGACCACTTCGAATCCTGTCGCCCGCAAAGCGGCGGCGCATTCACGCCCGGACGATAGCGACACCTCGCGCTCGGCCGAGGGTCCGCCCATCAGTACCGCCACTTTCGGGGCTGCCCTGCTCGACATGCCCGTTCGTGCCTTCTGGGCCGTTGAAGTGGCCCGTTATTGTTCTGCCTCGGATGGGGCCGGTTCGCCGACCCTCATGATTTCCCATTCTAACGATATTCCACTGTTTTGGAATACCTTTTCGCGGACCATTTCGCCAAGCGCCTCGAGCTCGGCCGCCGTGGCCCCACCGGCGTTCGTCAGGAAATTCGCGTGCATCGGGTTCATCACCGCGCCGCCCAGCGCAACGCCCTGAAGTCCGGCGTCCCGGATCAGTTTCCAGGCCTTTAGATCATGCGTGTCATCGGGCCGTCCGGTCGAGGAAAACCCGGCCGGATTGCGGAAGGTGGACCCGGCCGTCCGGTCCCGTGTGGGCTGCGTTGCATCCCGTTTGGCCAGCTGCTCGGCCATCCGCGCCTCGAGGTCGGCAGGATCGCCCGCGCGGCCCTTGAACGTGGCCGAGACGAGGATGGTGTCGGGCGCAAGCCCCGAGCCACGATAGACAAACCCCATGTCATCCGGTTTCAGCGTCACCACCTCGCCCGTCCGGGTGACCGCCACGGCACCGGTGAAATGGTCGGCGACATAGCTGCCATAGCATCCCGCGTTCATGCGCACCGCCCCGCCGATAGCGCCCGGAATGGTGCGCAGAAAGGTCAGGTCGACGCCGGCCTCAGCCGCCTTGCGCGCCACATGGGCGTCAAGCGCCGCCGCGCCCGCCGTGACGATCGTGCCGTCGATGTCGATGGCGTTGAAGCCCCGCCCAAGCCGGACCACCACGCCGCGGATGCCGCCGTCGCGCACGATGAGGTTCGAGCCGACCCCCATCGGAAACACCGGGATCGAGGGATCGAGGTCGCGCAGGAAGCTGGACAGGTCGTCGAGGTCGGCGGGCTGGAACAGCCAGTCCGCCGGTCCGCCGACGCGCAGCCAGGTCAGGTCGGCCAGCGGGCGATGCGCCGTCAGGGTGCCACGCGGCGCGGGGATCATCCCTCTTCCCGCGTGAGGCCGCCCCGAAGCCGGCGCGCCAGGAACCGCAGCGGCCAGCGCAGGACCGAGGCGCCCGCCGCAAGAAACGCAAGGCCGACCCAGGGGCCGGCGTAGTAGGTGATCCAGCCAAGAAGCGGGATGCCCACTGCGATCAGGCCGTAGGCCGCCGGCCAATGGCCGCGTTTGGACGGGAACATGCCGATGACGTTGGCGACGACCAGCCACAGAAGGCCAAGGATTACGGGCGTGCTCATGCGTTGTCCTCGCGTCCCGGTGGCGGGTCGACCGGCCGGCCAAGCGCCCGTTTCACCAGGTAGATCAGCGGATTGCGGAACATCGACAGGAAGGCGAGAAAGCCGAGCATTGCCCAGATCACCCCATGCTCGACCGCGATGAACCCCAGAAGAAAAGGCGCCGCGATCAGCAGCACGATCCCCGGCGCATACTGGAGGCGCATCGGCAGCATCGCGGTGATGGCCGAGGCAAGCACCCAGAGGCACCCGAGGATCAGCGACAGGCTCATTTCGACAGACGCTCCGTCAGTCCATGCGCCCAGGCGCTGATCGTGCCGGCGCCAAGGCAGACCACCATGTCGCCGGGCTGGGTCTGTTCGCGCACAAGTCGCTCGAGGTCGTCCTCCGAGACGATGGCGCGGGCATGCCTATGCCCGTGGCGAATGAGCCCCGCGACCAGGTCGTCGCGGCTGGCACCCGGGATCGGATCTTCGCCCGCGGCATAGACCTCGGCAATGGCCACAACGTCGGCCTCGTTGAAGCAGGTGCAGAAATCCTCGAAAAGCGACGACAGACGCGTGTAGCGGTGCGGCTGATGCACCGCGATCACCCGGCCCTTCGTGGCCTGCCGCGCGGCTTTCAGAACGGCCGCGATCTCGACCGGATGGTGGCCGTAGTCGTCGATGATGGTCACGCCGTTCACCTCGCCCACCTTGGTGAAGCGCCGGTTGACGCCCTTGAAGCCGGCGAGCGCCGCCTTGATCTCGGCCGCCTTCATCCCGAGGTGCCGCGCCACGGCCACGGCGGCCAGCGCGTTCGACACGTTGTGATCGCCCGGCATCGGCAGGGTGCAGCCCTCGATCACCATCTCGTCGGCCGCAAGGGCGATGTCGAAATGCGCCGAGCCGTTCTCGTAGCGCAGGTTCACCGCGCGCACGTCGGCCTGCGCGTTGAAGCCGAAGGTCACGACCCGGCGGTCGGTGATCCTGCCCACGAGCGCCTGCACCTCAGGATGGTCGGTGCAACAAACGGCGAGACCGTAAAACGGGATGTTCGACACGAAGTCCTGGAAGCCCTGCCGCAGGCGGTCGAAATCGCCCCAATGCTCCATATGCTCGGGGTCGATGTTGGTCACGATGGCGATCGTGGCGGGCAGGCGGTTGAAGGTGCCGTCGCTCTCGTCGGCCTCGACCACCATCCATTCGCCCTGCCCGACCCGCGCGTTCGAGCCATAGGCATGGATGATGCCGCCGTTGATCACCGTGGGATCGAGGCCCCCGGCATCCAGAAGCGTCGCGACCATGGTGGTGGTCGTGGTCTTGCCATGCGTCCCGGCGACGGCCACGTTCGAGCGCAGGCGCATCAGTTCGGCCAGCATCTCGGCCCGGCGCACCACCGGCAGGCCTTGCGCGCGGGCGGCGTCAAGTTCGGGGTTGCCCGGCTTGATCGCCGAGGAGATCACGACGACTTCCGCCGACGACAGGTTCTCGGCCTTCTGGCCGATGAAGATCTCGGCCCCCAGCGTTTCCAGCCGCTCGGTGATCGGGCTGGCCTTCAGATCCGAGCCCTGCACCCGGTAGCCGTGGTTCAGAAGCACCTCGGCGATCCCCGACATGCCGATGCCGCCGATCCCCACGAAGTGAACCGGTCCCATCTCGGTCGGAAGCTTCGTCGCGTTCATGAAAAGTCCTTCGACGCCTGCCAATACGTTCATCTCTGCCTCTCGCCTGTCAATTCTTCCACCATGGCGACCAGACGCTCGGTGGCGTCCGGCCGGCCAACTGCTTTGGCGTTCTCCGCCATTTTCGTCGCTGCCTCGGGGTCCGACAGAACCGCGGCTATCTGCGCCGCCAGCGTCGCGGGCGCAAGGGCGGATTCCGGGATCACGATCGCCGCACCGGCCTCGGCCAGCCCGCGAGCGTTCGCGGTCTGGTGGTCGGCGGTGGCGGCGGCATAGGGGATCAGGATCGACGGCCGGCCGATCGCGGCGATCTCGGCCACCGACGACGCGCCTGCCCGCGCGATCACCAGCTGCGCCGCCGCCATCCGGCGCGGGACATCGTCGAAGAACGGCCGGACCTCGGCCGCGATTCCGGCCCCGGAATAGGCCGCGGCGACCGCATCGGCGTCCTCGGCCCGGGCCTGCTGGGTCAGGCGCAGCCGCGCGCGCAGCGGCGCGGGAAGCCTTAGAACGGCCGCGGGCACGACCTCGCTGAGGATGCGCGCGCCCTGGCTGCCGCCGATCACGAGGATCTCGATCGTCCCGTCGTCAGGGGCGCGGTAGACGGTTCCCGCCTCGGTCAGAACCGCTGCGCGCACCGGGTTCCCGGTATGCTCGGCCGGCACGCCCGCAGGCAACGCCGTCGGCCAGGTTCCGCAGGCCAGCGCGTCGACATGGCGGGCGAAGACCCGGTTCACCCGCCCGAGAACGCCGTTCTGTTCGTGGATCATCCGCGGAACACGCAGGATCCAGGCCGCCGACAGGGCGGGGATCGACGGGTAGCCGCCAAAGCCCACGACCGCGGCCGGACGGTTCCGGATCATGCCGGCGACGGCGCCCAATACCCCGGCGAGGATGCGCAACGGGGCCAGCGCCTTCGCCGCCATCCCGCCCCGTGCGAACGTCGCTGAAGCCACCTTCTCCACCGCCACCGCGCCCGGGAAACCCGCCGGCATAGCGCGCGCCGCGCGCATCGGTCGACAGTGTCACGGCCCAGCCCCTGCCAACCATCGCCTCGGCCAGCGCCTGCGCGGGGAACATGTGCCCGCCGGTGCCGCCCGCCGCGATGACAAGGCGCAGCGCCTCAGCCAAATCCCGTCCCCCGGCGCATCTTCTGGCGGCAAATACCTCCGCCGGAGGCTCCCGCACGTGCCGCCGAGCGGGACACCGGGATCCGGCGCACCTTTGTCACCGCCCGCCCCGCATCAGGATCTCGGCGAACTCGCCCTGCGGACGCTTGCGGGTGAAGCAGAGGAGCATCCCCACCATGATCCCGCCCGCGATCAGCGAGGACCCGCCGTAGCTGACGAAGGGAAGCGTCATGCCCTTGGCCGGCAGTAGTCGCACGGCGACCGAGATGTTGATCATCGCCTGCACGGCGAAGGTGCAGGCAAGCCCGGTGCCCGCCAGCCGGATGAAGGGGTCGCGCTCGCGCATCAGCCGCAGAAGCGACCGAAGCACGATGGTGGCGTAAAGCAGGATGATCACCAGGACGAGGATCAGCCCGTATTCTTCGGCCGCGACCGCGATGATGAAATCGGTATGCGCGTCGGGCAGCGACCACTTCACCTGGCCCTCGCCCACGCCCACGCCGAAGAACCCGCCCTCGCGGATGGCGTTGGCCGCATAACCGAGCTGGGTGGTGGGATCGACCTCGGGCGACAGGAAGCCGTCGATGCGCCGCGCGAAGTGCTCGGAATTGGAATAGGCCAGCGTCCCGGTAAGGATCACCAGCCCCGCGATGGCCAGCAGCAGCAGGAAGGGCGCGCCGCCCACGAAATAGATGACGCCCCAGGAGAACAGGATCAGGCAGGCCTGCCCGAAATCGGGCTGCAGCGCCAGGAGCGCGCAGATCGCCACGGCAAGCCCGAAGGAATAGCTGCGCCCCGGCGGGCCGCCGACCTCGTGGCTGGCCGCGATCAGCCAGGCGGAGACCACGACGAAGCCGGGCTTGAGAAACTCCGAGGGCTGGATCGACCCGAACCCGAGCGAGAACCAACGCACGGCGCCCTTGCCGTAATCTGTGCCGAACATCGGCAGAAGCGCGAGCGCCACGAAGGCGATCACGAAACCGATCACGCCCAGCCTGCGGACCTGCTGCGGCGCCATCATGCTGAACACGACCATCACCGTCAGCCCGAGCCCTCCGAAGAACAGCTGTCGCTGGACATAGTGGAAGGGATCAAGCCCGTTGCGTTCGGCCAGCGGAACCGAGGCCGCGAGCCCCAGCAGGATGCCGATCGCAAACAGGATGAAGACCGCCGACAAGGACCACTTGTCGACCGTGCGCCACCAACGCGGAAGGATCGGTTCCCCTTCCTGCGCGGGCGCAATGCCATAGACCATTTCCGTCATGGACCGCCTGCTCGTTCTGCCTCAAAACGCCCGTTTGCCGGGTCTGGACATCAGTGTAGCGAATCGGGGCGCGCCGCGCCAGAGAAAGCTGGCCCGAAGCGCGCCCGGGAAGCGCGCCCGGCCCGTCATTCGTTTGACATACGTCCCGGGACATCCTCTCTTGAATGAATCCTTGCAACAGCGGACGGAGCAGACCGGATGAAAGTCGGAATCGTGGGCGCGGGCATGGTCGGCAGTGCGGCGGGCTATGCAATGGCGCTTCTTGGCACCGTGCAGGAAGTCGTCTTCGTCGATCTGAACGCAGCGCTTGCCCGGGCCCAGGCCGAGGATATCGCCCATGCCGTGCCCTTCGCCTCGGCCACGCTGGTGCGCTCGGGCGGGTATGACGCGCTCGCGGGCGCGGGTATCGTGATCCTTGCCGCCGGGGTCGGCCAGAAACCGGGCGAGACGCGGCTGCAGCTTCTGTCACGCAACGCCGAGGTCTTTCGCAGCATCGTGGGCGAGGTTCTGCGCGTGGCGCCCGACGCGATCCTTCTGGTGGCCTCGAACCCGGTCGACATCATGACCGATGTGACCACCCGCCTGTCGGGCCTGCCCGCGCGGCGCGTGATCGGGTCCGGCACCATCCTCGACACCGCGCGGTTCCGGTCGCTCCTGGGCGATCACCTCGGCATCGCTCCGCAATCTGTCCATGCCTATGTGATGGGCGAACACGGCGACAGCGAGGTGCTGGCCTGGTCGGCGGCGCGGGCCGGGTCGGTATCGCTGCGGTCCTTCGCGGCGCAGGTCGGTGCGCCGCTCACGGACTCGGTGCGCGCCCGGATCGACGACGGGGTGCGCAACGCGGCCTACACGATCATCGACGGCAAGGGGGCCACCTGGTACGGCATCGGCGCCGGACTTGCCCGCATCGTGCGCGCCATCCTGCGCGACGAACAGGCGGTCCTGTCGGTGTCGATCATGACGGGCGAGGTCGAGGGCGTGCGCGACGTGGCGCTGTCGGTGCCGCGGGTCGTCGGCCGCGCAGGCGTCACGGCCGACCTCTTTCCCGAGCTTGACGCCGACGAGCACGCCGCCCTTCAGCGCAGCGCGCAGCTTCTCAAGGACACGGCCTCGGCACTGTCGGTCTGAGCCGCCTCAGCCCAGCCGCGCGACGGCGGCGATGAAATCCTCGCCGCGCTTCTCGAAGTTGTCGTACTGGTCGAAACTGGCCGCGGCGGGCGCCAGAAGCACCGTTTCGCCCGGTGCTGCCTCGGCGGCGGCGCGGGCGACGGCCTCGGCCATGGTCTCGCAGACCTCGTGCGGGGTCTCGGCGATCTCGAGCGCCACCTCGCGCGCCTGCCGTCCGATGACATAGGCCTTCACCACCCGGTCGAGGTGGTCCTTCGTGGCACCCAGCCCCCCCTCCTTCATCTGCCCGCCGACAATCCAGCGGATACGCTCGAACGCGGCCAGCGCCCGCGCCGCGCTGTCGGCATTCGTGGCCTTGCTGTCGTTGACGAAGCGCACGCCCGCCGCGCTCGGCCACAAGCTGGCTGCGATGCGGCAGGCCGGCAAAGCTGTGGAACGCCTGTTCGATGACCTTCGGCCCAAGCCCCAGCGCGCGCACAGCGGCATAGGCGCAGCAGGCATTCTGGTGGTTATGCGCGCCGGGAAGCCCCTTGACGCCGCGCAGGTCGATCGCGCCGACCTGCCGCGCCTTGCGATACTCCGACAGGAACCCCTTGCGCGCGAAGACCGCCCAGCCCGGTCCGGTCAGCTTGCGGTCGACCGACACCCGGATCACCCGATCGTCGCCCGGTCCCTCGGCCAACTGCCCGGCCAGGAACCGCCCTTCGGTCTCGTCCACGCCGATCACCGCGCGGTCGGGCCCACCCTCGGCGAAAAGCCGGCGCTTGGCGGCGAAATAGCCGCCCATGCCGCCGTGCCGGTCCAGGTGATCCGGGGTCAGGTTGGTGAAGACCGCGACGTCCGGGGTCAGCGCGCGGGCAAGCTCGGTCTGGTAGCTCGACAGCTCCAGCACCACCACCCCGCCCTCGCCCGGCGGGTCGATGTCCAGCACGCCGCGCCCGATGTTGCCCGCAAGCTGGCTGTCGCGCCCCGCCTCGGTCAGGACGTGATGGATCAGCGCCGCCGTGGTCGACTTGCCGTTCGTGCCGGTCACCGCGATCACCCGCGGCGGCGTCTCGAACCCCTGCCCACTCCGACTGCCCGAGCGAGCGGAAGAAAAGACCGATGTCGTTGTCCACCGGCACGCCCGCCTCCAGGGCCGCCGCGACCACGCGGTTGGGCGCGGGATAAAGATGCGGAATGCCCGGCGACACGATCAGCGCCGCCACTCCCTCCCAGGCGCCGTCGCGGGTGAGGTCCGCGGATCGCGAGACCCTCGGCCTCGGCCGCCGCGCGCGCGTCCGGGCTGTCGTCCCAGCAGAGCGCCTCGGCCCCGCCGGCGGCGAGCGCGCGCGCGGCGGTCAGACCCGACCGGCCCAGCCCCAGCACGGCGACCGTCGCCCCCTCGTATCCCCTGACTGGAATCATGCCTCGTCTCCCTGATCCCTGCCGCTTCTTCTGGCGGGAAATACCTTTCGGGGGTGCGGGGGTGAAAAACCCCCGCGTCGCTACCGCAGCTTCAGCGTGGCAAGTCCGATCAGCGCGAGGATCAGCGAAATGATCCAGAAGCGGATCACGATCTGCGGCTCGGCCCAGCCCTGCTTTTCGAAATGATGGTGGATCGGCGCCATCAGGAACACCCGCTTTCCGGTGCGCTTGAAATAGAGCACCTGGATGATGACGCTCAGCGCCTCGACCACGAAAAGACCGCCCACGATGGCCAGCACGATCTCGTGCTTGGTGGACACCGCGATGGCGCCCAGGGCCCCGCCCAGCGCCAGCGACCCGGTATCGCCCATGAAGACGGCCGCCGGGGGCGCGTTGTACCACAGAAAGCCAAGTCCACCGCCGATCAGCCCGGCGCTGAAGATCAGGATCTCGCCGGTCCCGGGCACATAGTGCACGTCGAGATACTCGGTGAAGTCGACGCGCCCGACCGCATAGGCGATCACCCCCAGCGTGCCCGCCGCGATCATCACCGGCATGATCGCCAGACCGTCCAGACCGTCGGTCAGGTTGACCGCATTGGCCGCGCCGACGATCACGATCACCGCGAAGGGCACGAAGAGAACCCCCATGTTGATCAGCACGTCCTTGAAGATCGGAAGCGCCAGCTGGTAGGTCAGGTCCGGCGGATGCAGCAGGGCCGCCCAGTAGCCCGCCACCGCCGCGATCAGGACACCCAGCACCAGCCGCAGCTTGCCCGAGACGCCCTTGTGGGTCTGCTGGGTCACCTTGGCGTAATCGTCGGCGAAGCCGATCAGGCCGAAGCTTGTCGTCACGAAGAGCACCAGCCAGACAAACCCGTTGTCGAGCCGCGCCCAGAGCAGGGTCGAGACCAGCAGCGCCGACAGGATCAGAAGCCCGCCCATCGTCGGTGTGCCCGCCTTGGCGATGATGTGCCCCTCCGGACCGTCGCTGCGGATCGGCTGGCCCTTCTTCTGACGCCGGCGCAGCAGGTTGATCAGCGGCCGCCCGAAGAGGAAGCCGAAGATCAGCGCGGTGAAGAACGCACCACCCGCACGAAAGGTGATATAGCGGAAGAGGTTGAAGACATCGCCCCCGTCCGAGAATTCCGTCAGCCAGAAAAGCATCAGCCTGTCCCTTTTTCGGCGCGGCGGTCCATCGCCGCCGCGTCCCTGAATGCATCGACGATGAGGCTTACCTTGCTGCCTTTCGACCCCTTCACCAGGACCACGTCGCCCGGCCGCGCCACGTCTTTCAGCTTGCGGCTCAGCTCTTCGGCGGTGTCGGCGCGAAGACCGCGCTTGTCGTCGCCGAGTGCCTCCCAGAGGTGGCGCATCCGCGGCCCCACGCAATGGACCGTCGCGATCCCGCTCAGCGCGGGATGGTCTGCCACCTCGGCATGAAGCCGGGCCTCGTCGGGACCAAGCTCGAGCATGTCGCCCAGAACCGCCACGCGCCGGCCTCCCGGCGCGGGACGCGCCGCCGCCAGCACGTCGAGCGCGGCGGACAATGAGGCGGGATTGGCGTTGAAGGCATCGTCGATCAGCATCGCCGTTCCGCCGGCGGGCAGGACGATCTCTTCGGTGACGCCGCGCCCGCCGGGCGGCACCCAGCCGTCGAGGTTTTGCGCGGCGCGGACCGGGTCGGCGCCGGTCGCGGCAACCGCGGCCAGAACCGCCGCGGCGTTCATCGCGAAATGCCGCCCCGGCGTGCCCAGCCGGAAGGCCAGCGGCCCCGCCGGTCCGTCGATGCGGACAGTCGTCCCGATATCATCCACTTCGGCCAGACCGAGCCGCCACGCGGCCCCGTCGCCCGCCCCGAACACCACCGAAGCCGCCGCGTGGCGCGCCGCCGCTTCCTTCAGGATCGGGGTCGTCTCGAGGTCACCGTTCAGGATCGCCGTGCCGCCGGGTTCGAGCCCCTCGAAGATCGACGCCTTTTCATGGGCGATACCCTCGAGCGCACCGAAGGCTTCCAGATGCGCCGCCGCCACCAGCGTCACCATCGCCACATGCGGCCGCGCCATGCGCGACAGGGGCGCGATCTCGCCGGGCGCATTCATCCCGATCTCGATCACCGCGAAGTCGGTGTCGGCGGGCATCCGCGCCAGCGTCAGCGGCACGCCCCAGTGGTTGTTGAAGCTGCGTTCGGCGGCATGCACCCGGCCTTGTCCCGCCAGCGCGTCGGCCAGCATCTTCTTGGTCGAGGTCTTTCCCGCCGACCCGGTGATGCCCACGACCCTGGCCGCCGTCCGCGCGCGCCCGGCCCGACCCAGCGCGCCAAGCGCCGCCAGAACGTCCGGAACGATCAGAAGCGGCGCGTCCGGCGCAACACCGTCGGGAACCCGCGACACCAGCGCCGCCACCGCCCCCTTCGCCAGGGCGTCGGCCACGAAGTCATGCCCGTCACGCACATCCTTCAGCGCAACGAAAAGATCGCCGGGCGCGAGCGCGCGGGTGTCGATCGACACCCCCGTGGCCGCCCAGTCGCAGGTCGCGGTTCCGCCTGTCGCTGCTGCGGCGTCACCAGCGGTCCAGAGCGCGCTCATGCAAGGCGCCCGTCAAGGGCCGCAACGGCGACACTGGCCTGTTCGGCATCGTCGAAGGGCAGGATGGCGTCGCCGATGGTCTGCCCGGTCTCATGCCCCTTGCCGGCGATCAGGAGTGCGTCACCGGGTCCCAGCGCATCCACCCCGCGCAGGATCGCCTCGGCCCGGTCGCCGACATCGTTGGCCTCGGGGCAGCCCTGTCGGACCATCGCCCGGATCACATCGGGATCTTCGGACCTTGGGTTGTCGTCGGTGACGAAGGCCACGTCGGCATGGGCGGCCGCCGCTTCGCCCATGAGCGGGCGCTTGCCGCGGTCGCGGTCTCCGCCGGCGCCGAAGACCACGACCAGCCGTCCCAGCACATGCGGGCGCAGCGCCTTGAGCGCGGTGGCCAGCGCATCGGGCGTATGCGCGTAGTCGACGAAGACCGTGGCGCCATTGTCGCGGGTGGCGGCAAGCTGCATCCGTCCGCGCACGGTGACCAGATGGGGAAGCGCGTCGAACACCTCGCGCGGGTCCGACCCGCTGCCGATGCAAAGCCCCGCCGCGACCAGCGCGTTCGCCGCCTGGAACCCGCCGATCAGGTTCAGCCGCCGCTGATGCGCGCGTCCGTTCCATTCAAAGCGCAGGTCCTGCCCCGTCGCGTCATAGCGTTGCGCGACGATGCGCAGGGCCGCGTCGGCGCCGGTGCCCACCGTCAGCAGATCCTGACCCCGCGCCTCGGCCACGCCGAGCATATAGGGGCCATAGGCGTCGTCGACGTTGATGACCGCCGTGCCGTCCTCGGGCAGAAGCCGGTCGAAAAGCTGCGCCTTGGCGTCGCGGTAGGCCTCCATCGTGCCGTGATAGTCCAGATGGTCCTGGCTGAGGTTCGTGAACCCCGCCGCACTCAGCCGCACCCCGTCGAGCCGCCGCTGGTCGAGGCCATGCGACGAGGCCTCCATGGCGCAATGGTCGATGCCTTCGTCCGCGATCTCGGCCAGCGTGCGGTGCAGCGTGATCGGTTCGGGTGTGGTGTGGGCCAGCGGCTTTGCCCAGTCGCCCTCGACCCCGGTCGTGCCGAGGTTCACCGCCGGCACACCCATCGCGCACCAGAGCTGGCGGGTGAAGCTGGCCACCGAGGTCTTGCCGTTCGTTCCGGTCACCGCCACCACCGTCTCGGGCTGGCGGCCGAACCAGAGGGCGGCGGCATAGGCCAGCGCCTGTCGCGGGTCCTCGGCCACGATCACCGGTGTGCCCGAGGCGCGAATCTCGTCGGCGGCGATACGCGCGCCTTCCTTGTCGGTCAGGATCGCCCCGGCACGCTGGCGGATGGCGTATTGGATGAACTCGCCACCATGGACGCGCGCGCCCGGAAGTGCTGCGAAAAGATGGCCTTCGCGGACGTCCCGGCTGTCGACCGACAGGCCGGTGATGCGCACATCCCTGCCGCCCGGAACGGTCAGCCCGAGCTCTGCCAGCGATTGCGACTTGGCCCGGGTTCCCATTCTCGCCCCACCCCTGCTCTAGTTCGAGGTGAGTGTTAACCCATCGACACCGGCGGGTTCAATGACCGGGGTGACGCCGAGGAGCGGCGCGGTGCGCCGGATGATCTCGCCGGCGACCGGCACGGCGGTCCAGCCGGCGGTGCGGCGCGGCTCGGTTCCCGAAGTCTCGACCGGTTCATCAAGGGTGACGATCAGCACGTATTCGGGATCGTGGCTGGGGAAGATGCCCGCGAAGGTCGCGATCACCTTGTCCTCGTAATAGCCCCCGGTGGGCTTGGGCTTGTCCGCGGTGCCGGTCTTGGCGCCCACGGCATAGCCCGGCACATCGGCGAAGGTCGCGGTCCCGCGGCTCACGGTCTGCCGCATCATGTCGCGCAACTGTGCCGAGGTGCGCTCGGACACGATCCGCTCGCCCACCTCGGCGCGGTCGCGGCGCAGAAGCGTCGGCGTGACCTTGGTGCCGCCGTTGAGGACCGAGGCATAGGCCGCGGCAAGGTGCAACGGGCTGGCCGACAGCCCGTGGCCATAGGAAATCGTGATGGTCGAGATCTCGGACCATTGCCGGGGCAGCAGCGGACGGCCGGTCGGCGCCTCGACAAGCTCGACCGCGGTCGGTTCGAAGAAGCCGAGCTTTTCGAGAAAGGCCTTGTGCCGCTCGACGCCGATCTGCAGCGCCATGCGGGCGGTGCCGATGTTCGAGGATTTCACCACCACGTCCGTCACGGACAACTCGGGCCCGTAGTTCCGGAAATCGCTGATCCGGAACCGGCCCCAGCGCATCGGCCCCTTGGTGTCGAGCATGGTCGACGGGTTGACCAGCCCGGCGTCAAGCGCCTGGGCCGCCGTAAAGACCTTGAAGGTCGACCCAAGCTCGTAGACCCCCAGCACCGCCCGGTTGAAGAGCGGGCTGAGGGCCGGGTCGCCCTCGGTCACCGGTCCGGGCCGGTCGTTGGGGTCGAAATCCGGAAGCGAGGCAAGTGCCACGATCTCGCCGGTATGGATGTCCATCATGATCGCCGTGGCACCCTTGGCGTTCATCAGGCGCATGCCGCCGAAGAGAACCCGCTCGACCGCGTCCTGGATCGTCAGGTCGATCGAAAGCTGCAACGGCGCGCCCTGGTTGGCGGGATCGCGCAGGTAGTCGTCGAACCGTTTCTCGACGCCCGCGCGGCCCACAACCTCGGCCGAGTTCACGCCCTCGCGCCCGAACCCCGCGCCGCCCAGGATATGCGCGGCAAGCTTGCCGTTGGGGTAAAGCCGCATCTCGCGCGGGCCGAACAGCAGCCCCGGATCGCCGATATCGTGCACCGCCTGTTTCTGCTCGGGCGAGATATTCCGCTTGATCCACAGGAACTTGCGCGGGCCGGTGAACTGCTCGATCAGCTTGGCTTCGTCCAGTTCGGGGAAGATCTTCACAAGCTCGCGCGCGGCGCGCTCCCGGTCGACCATCATCGGCGGCTGGGCATAGAGCGAATGGGTCGTCAGGTTGGTGGCAAGGATACGGCCCTGGCGGTCGACGATGTCGGCGCGCTGCGCGATGATGAAGTTCCCCGACGCGGTGGCGCGCGGCTCGGCCGGCTCGGATCCTGCCAGATGCCCCATGCGCAGCCCGATCAGCGCAAAGCCCACCAGAAAGAACACGCCCAGCACCAGAAGCCGCCCTTCGGCGCGCTGGCGATCCCGGTCGCGCGTCTCTTCGTTGCGGCGGCGGATATTCTCGCGCTCGATGACATCGGGGTTCTCGCCGCGGGCGCGGGCGTGAAGGATCGAGGCCAGCGGGCGCAGCGGGACGCGACTCATGGCGTGGCCTCCAGGTCACCGCGCACCTCGACCGATTCCGTCAGTTCGAGGTCGGCGGGCCAGTCGCCGGGCAAGGCATCGCGCAGGGCCTCGGGCATCGGATAGGTGATCTGGTCGACATGGCCGAACTGCTGCGGCGCCAGCGGCAGAAGCCCCAGCCGGTCGAAGTTGAGATCGGCAAGGTCGCGCAGCCGGTCGGGGCGGTTGAGATAGGCCCATTCGGCCCGCAGCACCGACAGCGTCTCGCGCAGGCCGGCGATTTCGGCGTTCACCCGATCGACCTCGCGCAGCGAGGCCTGGGTGCGGTAATTCTCCTGGTAGGCCCAGGTGGCCATCCCCACGACGGCCAGGGCGACGGCGATGAAGAAGATCGATCGCATGGGTTCAACGTCCTCCTTCGAAGGCGGGTTTGGGCAGGCCAAGCGCCGTCCGGTCACAGGGACCGGCGGGCGCCTCGGTGCGGCGCGCGATCCTGAGGCGGGCGGATCGGGCGCGGGGGTTTTCGTCCAGTTCGTCCGCGTCGGGCCCCACGGCCTTGCCGTGCAAAGTGAACCGCGGGGTGCTTTCGGCCTGTTCGGGCGCATGGCGGCTACCGCGCCCGCCGCCCCCCGAACGGGTTTGGAGGAAGCGCTTGACCACCCGGTCCTCGAGCGAATGAAAGCTGACGACGGCCAGAAATCCGCCCGGCTTCAACGCCCGCTCGGCCGCCTCGAGGCCATCGGCCAGCGCGCCGAACTCGTCGTTCACCGCGATGCGGATCGCCTGGAAACTGCGGGTCGCTGGGTGGCTTTGACCGGGCTTGGGGCGCGGCAGGCAGCCTGCGACGACCGCAGCGAGATCGGCGGTGCGGGTAAAGGGCGCGTCGGCCCGGCGCGCGACGATGGCGCGGGCGATCCGGCGCGAGGCCCGTTCTTCGCCATAGTGATAAAGAATGTCGGCCAGCTCGGATTCCGAGGCCGTGTTGACGATCTCGGCGGCAGTCGGCCCCTCGGCGCCCATCCGCATGTCGAGCGGACCGTCGGCGCGGAAGGAAAATCCCCGTTCGGGCTGGTCGAGTTGCATCGACGACACGCCAAGATCGAGGACAATGCCGTCGACAGGTTCGCCCGCCAGGACGTCGAGATCGGCGAAATTCCCCTGACGCAGCACCAGCCGGTCGCCATATTCGCCCGCCCAGTCGCGGGCCATGTCGAACACGGTCGGATCGCGGTCGATGGCAATCACCTTGTCCGCACCCGCATCGAGAAGACCGCGCGCATAGCCGCCCGCGCCGAAGGTGCCGTCGACCCAGAGGCCCGACACCGGCGCCACCGCGGCCAGAAGCGGGCGCAGCAGGACCGGGACGTGGGGCCGGGGCTCGGGCGTCACGCGGGCCGTGGCCGCCATGTCAGCCCCCCCGGTTCTGGTCGAGAAGCGTGAGCGGATCGAAATCCTCGGGGAATTCATCAAGCCAGGCCGCGGTCTTGGCGTCCTCGACCTTCTCGAAGGTTTCGGGTTCCCAGATCTGGAAGGTGTCGCCGGTGGCGATGAAATAGGCGGTGTCGTCGAGGCCGATCTTGCTGCGCAGTTTGGCCGGCAGCACGATGCGGCCCGTCTCGTCGATCGACGACAGAAGCGACTGCCCGTTGAACAGCCGCTCCAGCATCCGACGTTCCATCGACCCGCGCGGGAGGTCCGCGATCTTGGCATCGACCTCGGCCGCCGCGTCCATGGTGTAGCATTCAAGGTAGTGTCGGCGGTGATCGCCGTAGACGATAACGAATTCCGGGCTCTTGCCGTCGGACCACGCCGGGTCGCCGCTCTCGAGGACGCGACGGAACCCGGCCGGGATCGAGACCCGCCCCTTGCCGTCCACCTTCTGGTGGAATTCGCCTCTGAACCGTCGAACCACTGTCCCGCGGCCCTCTCGTTATCTGTTGCCCTGATCTGTTGCCTGGGCCCTGAACCGAAAACGGCGGACTGAGCTGCTGCCACTGCCCAATCCGCCGCCCTCGCCCCGTTTCCGGGTATGTCCGACTGCGCGCGCCACCTGGGGGGATGTCTGCTCGCCCGCGCGCCGGATCTCTTGGGATGAGTGGGTGCCTGTATGAAACCTGCTTGGTGCCGTGGGGTCTTGCTGCCCCGTTTTGCCCTGCTCATCGTGTAAACAGGGATGCCATGGGATTTCATGGTAATCAACTAAAAAATTGCTCTGAGGCCATTGGATGGCGGCACAGGAACCTTTGAGAAACAGCATCCGGAAAGGAATCGGAGCATCATTTTCGCATTATGTCGTTATCGTAACCGAAGAATACGCAACATGTAGATAGAGGATAGCGCTTCGCAGACTTCCCATGATTTCCCGAATTTTTTCGCCGAGAGACTTCAACGAGCCGATTTCTGGGTCTGTCAGCCCACGGAATCAGTCGAATCGCACCGGCTGCCACCGCAGGTGCGACTGTCCTTCCCATGAAATCCCGAGATTGGGAGGTCGTCCCATGCCGTCCCGCGGGGGAACGGTGTCAGGCCATCCCGCCGCCGATCAGGCGGCGCGCGATATGGGCATAGGCCTCGGCGACCGGTCCCTCGCCCAGGGCGATCGGGGTGCCCGCATCGCCCGCAACCCGCACATCGAGGCTGAGGGGGATCTCGCCCAGCAGCGGAACGCCCAGCCGCTTCGCCTCCTCGGCGACGCCGCCATGTCCGAAGATATGCGCCTCGTGTCCGCAGTTCGGGCAGACATAGGTCGACATGTTCTCGATCAGACCAAGGATCGGCGTGTTCAGCGTCTGGAACATGTCGATGGCCTTGCGCGCATCCAGAAGCGCCACGTCCTGCGGTGTCGACACCACAAGCGCCCCGTTCAGAGGCGCGCGCTGGCACAGGGTCAGCTGCACGTCACCCGTCCCCGGCGGAAGATCGACGATCAGGACGTCGAGCTCTCCCCATTCGACCTGCCCCAGCATCTGCTGGAGCGCCCCCATCAGCATCGGTCCGCGCCAGACCACCGCCTTGTCGGGTTCGAGCATCAGCCCGATGGACATCATCGTCACGCCATGCGCGTGCAGGGGAATGATCGTCTTGCCGTCGGGCGAGGCCGGGCGCTTGGACACGCCCATCATGCGTGGCTGGGACGGACCATAGATGTCTGCGTCCAGAAGCCCCACCCGGCGGCCCTGGCGCGCCAGCGCCACGGCAAGGTTCGACGACACGGTGGATTTGCCCACGCCGCCCTTGCCGGACGCCACGGCGAGAATGCGGTCGACGCCGGCGATCTGCATCACCTCGCGCCCCGGGGTCGGATGGCGTCCGATCTTGAGGCTTGGCGGCTCGCCCTGGGGTGCGGGCCTCGGGGCAGCCTTGCCCGAGGGCGCATGCGCGGTGAGTACGGCCGAGACACGGGTGACGCCCGGCAGGGCCGACACCGCCGCCTCGGCCCTCGCCCGCACGGGTTCGAGGCTGCGCGCGGCTTCGGCCGAGTCCGCTTCGATCACGAATCTGACCACGCCATCCTCGACCGTCAGCGCCCGCACAAGGTCGCGCCCGACAAGATCTCCCCCGTCCGGCAGCGTGACACCGCCCAACGCGGACATGATTTCGTTACGCATTTCGGTCATGATTTCGCCCCTTGCGTCCGTGTGCGGCAGTAGTTGGCCGAATTTGGCCCGATCGCAAGGTCACCTCCCCACGGATGCTTCGGAAACCGGCAAGCCGCACAAAAAATAGGTCATAGTTTCATATGCATTTTCTGCATAGCAGCATTGAGCAGCCCGCCATTGTGCAAGCGCAGCAAACTCCTATTCTAACAACAACCGAAATGACACCGATGGACCCGAGGTTCACACAATGGCCTATACACAGATTTCCCAAGGCTCGAGCGCCCGGAACGGCGCGCGCACGGCCTCCTTCTTCGATGCGATCGCCGAGCGCGTTCGCCGTTATCGCTCATATCGTCAGACCCTTGCCGAGTTGGAATCGCTGTCGGATCGCGAACTTGCGGACCTTGGTCTGCATCACTCGATGATCCGTGCCTGCGCCTACAGCGCGGCCTACGACGTCTGACGATTTCACGAGATCAGAAGACCCCTCCTCCTCCCTGGGTTTTCTGAATCTGGCGGTGGCACCTTCCTCCTCCCTGGTGCCACCGCTTTTTTTTGCCCGCAGCGGCACGATCTTCGATCCGGCATGTGATGCCGATCGTCCCCCGCTTTCCAGTTTGATGCAGATTCAGAACGGCACGTCGCCGTTCCGGTCGGCGGCCACGACGTAGCTTGCGACCACCTTCTTCGACCCGGCTTTCTCGAATTCGATGTCGAGCTTGTCGCCCTCGATCCCCATGACATAGCCATAGCCGAACTTCTGGTGGAACACGCGGTCGCCCTGCGTGAACGCAGATACCGCCTCGAGGTCGATCACCGTGTTGCGGGTTTCGCGCGGCTGGCTCATCCCGCGCTCGCCCGCCCGCGCCTGCAGGCGCCGCCAGCCCGGAGAGTTGTAGACATTCGCCCGGCTTGCCGCCTCTTCAAGCTGCGAATCCGCGCCTGCCGCCGCCCCGGCACCCATGCCCGCAGCACCGTAGCCTCCACCGTAGAGACCGGGCGGCGTCAGGACATCGACATGCGCCACGGGCAATTCGTCGATGAAGCGCGACGGAAGCTGGCTTTGCCACTGGCCATAGACCCGGCGGTTGGCGGCGAAGGAGATCGTGCAGACCTCCTCGGCGCGGGTGATGCCGACATAGGCCAGCCGGCGTTCCTCCTCGAGGCCCTTGAGCCCGCTCTCATCCATGGAGCGCTGCGAGGGGAACAGCCCGTCCTCCCATCCTGGCAGGAAGACCGAGGGAAACTCCAGCCCCTTGGCCGCGTGCAGCGTCATGATCGACACCTTCTCGGTCGCGTCTTCCTGTTCGTTGTCCATGATGAGGGCGACATGTTCGAGGAACCCCTGCAGGTTCTCGAATGCCTCGAGCGCCTTGACGAGTTCCTTGAGATTCTCGAGCCGCCCCGGCGCCTCGGGCGTCTTGTCGTTCAGCCACATCGTCGTGTAGCCGGACTCCTCGAGGATGCGTTCGGCCAGTTCGATATGGCTGTCGGACCCCGCGCGCACCGCCGCATGCCAGCGGTCGATCCCCGCCACCAGCGCGGTCAGTTCGGTGGCGCCCTTGCCGCCCAGCCCCTTGGCCGCCAGCAGCAGCCGCGCGCCTTCGACCAGCGACACCCCGTTCGCCCGCGCCGACCGCTGGATCAGCTGCTGCGCCTTGTCGCCAAGCCCGCGCTTTGGCGTGTTGACGATCCGCTCGAACGCCAGATCGTCCTCGGGGGACACGGCCAGGCGGAAATAGGCCATGGCGTCCCGGATCTCGAGCCGCTCGTAGAAACGGGGGCCGCCGATCACCCGGTAGGGAAGGCCGATTGTCAGAAATCTGTCCTCGAAGGCCCGCATCTGGTGGCTGGCGCGCACCAGAATGGCGGAATCGTTCAAGCCCATGGGGCGCAGCCCGCGCGTGCCCGACTGCATCGCCTCGAGTTCCTCGCCGATCCAGCGGGCCTCTTCCTCGCCGTCCCAGTGGCCGATCAGGCGGATCTTCTCGCCCTCGGTCGCATCGGTCCACAGCGTCTTGCCCAGCCGCCCCTCGTTCGCGGCGATCACCCCCGAGGCGGCGGCCAGGATATGCGGGGTCGAGCGGTAGTTCTGTTCAAGCCGGATCACCTTGGCGCCCGGAAAATCCTTCTCGAACCGCAGGATGTTGCCCACTTCGGCGCCGCGCCAGCCATAGATCGACTGGTCGTCGTCGCCCACGCAGCAGATGTTCTTGTGGCTTTGCGCCAGAAGGCGCAGCCAGAGATACTGCGCGACGTTCGTGTCCTGGTATTCGTCGACAAGGATGTAGCGGAACCAGCGCTGGTATTGCTGCAGCACGTCCTCATGGGTGCGGAAGATCGTGAGGACATGCAACAAAAGATCGCCGAAATCGACAGCGTTGAGCGTCTTCAGCCGCTCCTGATACTGGGCGTAAAGCTCGACCCCGCGGTGATTGAAGGCGCCCGCCTCGGCGGCGGGCACCTGATCGGGGGTCCAGGCGCGGTTCTTCCACTGGTCGATGATCCCGGCCAGCATCCGCGCCGGCCAGCGTTTGTCGTCGATGTTCTCGGCCACGATCAGCTGCTTGAGCAACCGCACCTGATCATCGGTGTCGAGGATGGTGAAGTTGCTCTTCAGGCCCACCAGCTCCGCATGGCGGCGCAAGAGCTTCACGCAGATGGCGTGGAAGGTGCCCAGCCAGGGCATCCCCTCGACCTCCTGTCCCAGCAGGGTCGCCACGCGATTCTTCATCTCGCGCGCGGCCTTGTTGGTGAAGGTCACGGCCAGGATCTCGTTCGGACGCGCGGTGCCTGTCTGAAGCAGGTGCGCGATGCGGGCGGTCAACGCACGGGTCTTTCCCGTGCCGGCGCCCGCCAGCATCAGGACCGGGCCATCGAGCGCCTCGACCGCCTCGCGTTGGGCGGGATTCAGGCCGTCAAGATAGGGTGCCCCGCGCGCCGCCATCGCGCGTCGGCTGAGCGGCACCGCCGCTTCGAAAGCCTCGCTGTCGTCGAAACTGCTCATTGCGCGTCAGCCTAGCGCCAAGTCAGTGGATGTTAAAGATCTGTTCGCACAATGTTCACACTTCGGCATCGCGGTCCGACCCGCTAGCCTCGGCGCATGTTCGAGGTCCTGCTCTACTCGGTCTTCGCTGGCGCGATGATTCCGCTGGGCGCGTGGTTGGCCAGCCGCGAGTCGATCAGGCCGGACTGGCTCGAGACCGAGGTGCGGCACTTCGTGATCGCTTTCGGCGGTGGCGCGCTGATCGCGGCCGTGGCGCTTGTCCTTGTCCCCAACGGGTCCGACCTCATGCCCGCCTGGACGGTCGTTCCCGTCCTTGCAGCTGGCGGCGTCCTCTTTGCGCTGATCGACAGTCTGGTCTCCAGGCGCGCGGGTCCGCGTGGCAACTTCCTGGCGATGCTTGCCGATTTCGTGCCGGAAGCGGTCGCCCTCGGGGCGCTGATCGCATCGGGACGTGGCGATGCGGCGCTGCTTGCCCTGCTGATCGGGCTGCAGAACCTGCCGGAAGGCTTCAATGCCTTCCGCGAAGCCCGGCAGAACGGCAAGAGCACGCCACGCCGGCTTCTGATCAGCTTCTCGATCGTGGCATTGGCCGGCCCGGTCGCCGCGATATCGGGACAACTCTGGCTGTCGCACCTGCCGATTCTCCTGGGTGCGATCATGATGATGTCGGCCGGAGGCATTCTTTACCTCGTCTTTCAGGATATCGCGCCGCAGACGCCGCTTGCGAACGCATGGGCGCCGCCGCTGGGCGCGGTCTGCGGATTCGGACTTGGACTGGCTGGCCATCTTGCCCTGAGCTGAGTCCGCTTGTCGCGAAATGGCGGCTGTCGCATAAGACGCGGATGGAATTGGACTATCGCTTTCCCGCCCTGTCCGACCTGCGCGAGCACGCGCGGCGCCGCATCCCCCATTACATGTGGGAATATCTCGACAACGCCACCGGCGACGAAGGCGCGCGCCACAGGGCCGAGGCGGCGCTCGACGCGGTGACCCTGATGCCAGCCGTGCTTGGCGGGGAAAGGACCCCCGACCTCGAAACGTCGCTTCTGGGGCGCAGCCATGCCTGCCCGATCGGCATCGCGCCCGTGGGCATGTCCGGCGCGGTCTGGCCGGATGCCGAGCGCCTGCTGGCCCGCGTGGGCGCAGAGGCGCGCATCCCCTTCTGCCTCTCGACCGTCGCCGCCGCCACGCCCGAGGATGTGTCGGGCGATATCGGCGACATGGGCTGGTTCCAGCTCTACGCCCCCTCCGATCCCGCCATCCGCCGCGATGTGCTTGCTCGCGCGAAGGCGGCGGGCTTTCACACGTTGATCCTGACCGTCGACGTGCCCGTCCTCAGCCGGCGCGAACGCGAGATGCGGGTGAAGATCCGCAACCCGATGCCGCTGACGCCGTCGGTGATCCTGCAAAGCGCGGTCAAGCCCGCCTGGGCCATGGGCATGCTGGGCCGCCCGATCCCCAAGCCGCGCCTGTTCGACAAGTACGAGGGGACCATCGTCAAGCGCGCGGGGGACAAGCATATCGGCCTCTCGGTGCGCTGCGCGCCCGACTGGGCCTATCTCGATGCGCTGCGCGCCGACTGGCAGGGGCCGCTGGTGATCAAGGGCGTGCTCGACCCCGCCGCCGTACCGCAGCTTCTGGCCGCCGGGGCCGATGCGCTCTGGGTGTCGAACCACGGCGGCCGGCAGTTCCAGGCGGCCCCGGCCCCGGCGGTCCAGTTGCCGCTGATCCGCGCCGCTGCCGGTCCCGAAGTTCCCGATCATCGCGGATGGCGCCGTGCGCTCGGGGACCGACGTTCTGCGGCTGATGGCGCTTGGCGCCGATTTCGTGATGCTGGGCCGGGCCTTCCACCATGGTCTCGGCGCGGCGGGTCAGGCCGGGGCCGCGCATGTCGTCCATCTTCTGTCAGAACAGATGAAGATCGACATGGCGCAACTGGCCATCACGCGTCCGTCCGAGGCGCGCGACCGGCTGCCGCCTAGTTGAACAGGGTCGGTGCGTCGCGTCTTTCGCGGAACGGCGCGGTCATCTGCCAGCGGATGAGGAAATCCTTGTCGACCGTCAGGTAGCTGACTCCGGCGGCGGCGGCGACGGTGCGCACCTGCAATTCCACGTTCTCTTCGACGCCGTTGGTGTCGATGATCACGACCATCGGCAGCTTGCCGGTCAGTTCGGCCGCATAGAGCGCCTGGTGGAGCGAATCGAGCGAAGACCGCGTGGCATCGAACCCGACCTCGACCACATGGGTTGCGGTTTCGCAGTCGACCCGGATGTGATGCGCGCGCCCCGCGGCCGTGAAATCGTGGCGGGACTCGACCTCGCCGCCTAGGATGAGGCCGCACAGGATCGCCGCGAGTTCGATTTCGGTCGCCATGGCGAAAGGTTAACAAATCCTTAACGCGGCGCATAGAGGCCCCGCGGGACGCCGCGCCGGTGCACCCTGCCCCTCTGACGGCCCGCTTTACCAAGCGTCGCATTGGCCCTAGACATTGCTGCGGGTGCAAAGGGACGCAGACATGGCCGACTTCAAGAAGATCCTCATCGCCAACCGCGGCGAGATCGCGATCCGCGTGATGCGCGCGGCCAACGAACTGGGCAAGCGCACGGTCGCGGTCTACGCCGAGGAAGACAAGCTGAGCCTGCACCGCTTCAAGGCGGACGAGGCCTACAAGATCGGCGGCGGGCTCGGCCCGGTCGCCGCCTACCTCTCGATCCCCGAGATCATCCGCGTCGCCCGCGATTGCGGCGCCGATGCGATCCACCCGGGCTACGGCCTTCTGTCCGAGAACCCCGATTTCGTCGATGCCTGTGCGGCGGCAGGCATCGCCTTCATCGGCCCGAAGGCCGAGACGATGCGCGCCCTTGGCGACAAGGCCAGCGCGCGCAAGGTCGCCATCGCGGCGGGCGTTCCGGTGATCCCGGCGACCGAAGTGCTGGGCGACGACATGAAGGCCATCGCGAAGGAGGCCGCCGAGGTCGGCTATCCGCTGATGCTCAAGGCGTCCTGGGGCGGCGGCGGGCGGGGGATGCGCCCGATCATGGGCCCCGACGAGCTTGAGACCAAGGTGCTCGAGGGCCGCCGCGAGGCCGAGGCCGCCTTTGGCAATGGCGAGGGCTATCTTGAGAAGATGATCCTCAAGGCGCGACACGTCGAGGTCCAGATCCTGGGCGACAGCCAGGGCAACATCTATCACCTCTGGGAGCGCGACTGCTCGGTCCAGCGCCGCAACCAGAAGGTCGTCGAACGCGCGCCCGCCCCCTACCTCAGCCCCGCCCAGCGCGAGGAGCTGTGCACCCTCGGCAAGAAGATCGCCGAGGCGGTGAACTACGAATGCGCCGGCACGATCGAGTTCCTGATGGATATGGCCGACGGCGCCTTCTACTTCATCGAGGTGAACCCCCGCATCCAGGTCGAGCACACCGTGACCGAAGAGGTCACCGGCATCGACATCGTGCGCGCCCAGATCCTGATCGCCGAAGGCAAGAGCCTGGTCGAGGCGACGGGTGTCGCCACGCCAGTACGACGTGACGCTCGACGGCCACGCGATCCAGTGCCGGATCACGACCGAGGATCCGCAGAACAACTTCATCCCCGACTACGGCCGCATCACCGCCTATCGCGGGGCGACGGGCATGGGCATCCGCCTTGACGGCGGCACGGCCTATTCGGGCGCGGTCATCACGCGCTACTACGACAGCCTTCTTGAAAAGGTCACCGCCTGGGCGCCCACACCCGAGGCCGCAATCGCCCGGATGGACCGCGCGCTGCGCGAGTTCCGCATCCGGGGCGTGTCGACCAACATCGCCTTCGTCGAGAACCTGCTCAAGCACCCGACCTTCCTGTCGAACGAATACCACACCAAGTTCATCGACGAGACGCCCGAGCTTTTCGAGTTTCGCGAACGGCGCGACCGGGCGACGAAGATCCTGACCTACATCGCCGACATCACCATCAACGGCCACCCCGAGGTCGCGGGACGCCCGCTTCCGCACGAGGATATCCGCGACCCCAAACCGCCAGTGTCGCGCGCCGAGGCGCCGGCCCCCGGCACCCGCCAGATCCTCGAGGCCGAGGGCCCCGAGGGCCTTGCCCGCTGGATGGCCGCGCAGAAACAGGTGCTGATCACCGACACCACCATGCGCGACGGCCACCAGTCGCTTCTGGCCACGCGGATGAGGTCGATCGACATGATCCGCGTGGCCCCGACCTATGCCGCGAACCTGCCGCAGCTTTTCAGCGTCGAATGCTGGGGCGGGGCGACATTCGATGTGGCCTACCGCTTCTTGCAGGAATGCCCCTGGCAGCGGCTGCGCGAGTTGCGCGCGGCGATGCCGAACCTGATGACGCAGATGCTGCTGCGCGGCTCGAATGCAGTGGGCTACACCAATTACCCCGATAACGTCGTGCAGGCCTTCGTGAAACAGGCCGCCGAGACCGGAATCGATGTCTTCCGGGTCTTCGACAGCCTCAACTGGGTCGAGAACATGCGTGTCGCGATGGATGCGGTGATCGAGAACCGCAAGGTCTGCGAAGGCACGATCTGCTATACCGGCGACATCCTGAACCCCGACCGCGCCAAGTACGACCTCAAGTACTACGTCGCGATGGGCAAGGAGCTGCGGGACGCAGGCGCCCATGTCCTTGGCCTGAAGGACATGGCCGGACTACTGAAGCCGGACGCCGCACGCATCCTGATCAAGGCGCTCAAGGACGAGGTCGGCCTGCCGATCCACTTCCACACCCACGACACCGCCGGCATCGCCTGCGCGACGATCCTTGCCGCCGCCGAGGCCGGCGTCGACGCGGTCGACTGCGCGATGGACGCGCTGTCGGGCAACACCAGCCAGGCGACGCTGGGCACCGTGGTCGAGATGCTGGCCCATTCGGACCGCGCCACCGGCCTCGACATCGCCGCGATCCGCGAGATCTCGAACTACTGGGAGGCCGTGCGCGCCCATTACACGGCCTTCGAATCGGGCATGCAGGCGCCGGCGTCCGAGGTCTATCTGCACGAGATGCCCGGCGGGCAGTTCACCAACCTCAAGGCGCAGGCGCGCAGCCTGGGCCTCGAGGAGCGCTGGCACGAGGTCGCGCAGATGTACGCCGACGTGAACGCGATGTTCGGCGACATCGTGAAGGTCACGCCGTCGTCCAAGGTCGTGGGCGACATGGCGCTGATGATGGTCAGCCAGGGCCTGAGCCGCGCCGATGTCGAGGACCCGAAAAAGGACGTGTCCTTCCCCGACAGCGTCATCGACATGATGCGCGGCAATCTTGGACGCCCGCCGGGGGGCTTTCCCGATGCCATCGTCAAGAAGATCCTCAAGGGCGAGAAGCCCCTGACCGACCGTCCGGGTAAGGATCTGCCGCCCGTCGACCTCGAAGCGAAACGCAAGGAACTGTCCGACTTGCTGGACGACGCCGAGATCGACGACGAGGATCTGAACGGCTACCTGATGTATCCGAAGGTCTACGTCGACTATGCGAAACGGCATGCCATCTACGGACCCGTGCGCGCGCTGTCCACGAAGACCTTCTTCTACGGCATGGAGCCGGGCGACGAGATCGCTGCCGAGATCGACCCCGGCGTGACGCTGGAAATCCGTTGCCAGGCGATCGCCGACACCAATGCCGAAGGCGAGGCCAAGGTGTTTTTCGAGCTGAACGGCCAGCCACGCGTGATCCGCGTCATGGACCGCCGCTCAGGCGCGGCGGCCTTTGCCCGCCCCAAGGCCGAGACCGGCAACCCTGCCCATATCGGCGCGCCGATGCCGGGCGTGGTGGCGACGGTCGCGGCGACCGCGGGCGGCAAGGTCAAGCAGGGCGACCTTCTTCTGACGATCGAGGCGATGAAGATGGAAACCGGCATCCACGCCGACCGCGACGCGACCGTCAAGGCCGTGCATGTCACGCCCGGCGCGCAGATCGACGCCAAGGACCTGCTGGTCGAACTTGAGTAAGCCGGACGCGGACCGCGGCGCCGGAGCCTGGCACCGCGGTCACGCTGGCCGAACGCGCGGCGGACCCGAAGGACCGCCGGCTTTCCCTGGCGCGCCGGCCTGTCGTCTCGCCCCTTCACCAAGGGCGTTCGGATGCGCGGATCAGGGCCGTGCCGATGTGCTTGCCGTGCCGGTCGGATTGTTGCTTGAGCCTCCCGATGGCCGGCTGCCCTGCGTGCTGTCGCCGGTGGTGTTCCGGTCCGGCGCGGGGCAGATGAACTCGCCCGTCGCGGTGCTGAAGAACCCGTCCGGGCAATCGTCCGGCGGCTCGCAGACATACTGGTTGGTCCCGGGCACCAGCACCGGATCGGGGCATTCATCGACCGGGATGCAGGGATTCTGAAGCTGGGGCCGCGGCGGGAAGGTCGTCCCGTCCGATCCGACGCACAGCTCGACGTCGCCGAACTTGTCGAGCACCGGTTCGACCGTGATCGGCTGCGGCTCGTTCTGGTTTGCGCAGGCCGACAGTGCGAAGGCGAGCATGATGGGGAGAATTCTCAGGGCAGGGCTGGGCATGTTCAGATGTTCCGTTCCTTGGGTGTTTCGCTCAGACACGACACCCGCACCCCTGAGCGGACAGGCCCGTCCGGAGCCACCCCTCCGTCGCCCCGGACGGGCGTCCCGGGCGATCGGGATCGGCAGATCCGCCCCCATCTCACCCGGCCGCCAAGCAATGCGCGATGCCATCTGCAGCAGCCTCGCGCTAATATGTCTCGACAGGAAGCCGAGGACATGCACATAGGTTATGCAGCCACGCATAACGGACGCCATGAACTGGGATGATTTCAAGCTGGCCCTCGCGGTGGCGCGCAGCGGGTCGCTCAACCAGGCGGCGGTGCTGCTCGACCTGAACCAGTCGACCGTCAGCCGCCGCCTCACCGCGCTCGAGGCGGACCTCGAGACGACCCTGTTCCGCCGGTCGCACCAGGGGCTTGTGCCGACCGAGGCCGGATCGGTCTTTGTCGCGCGGGCCGCCGAAATCGAAGCCCGCACCGAGGCCCTGGTCGAAACCATCCGCCAGACCGACACGCGCCCCGCCGGGGTGATCCGCCTCCTTGGAAGCCCGTGGGTGGTGCAACGGCTGATCCGCTCGGGCCTGGCTGCCTTTCTGCGCGATCATCCCGATATCGAACTTCGCACGGTCGCTGGGCGTCCGGAGTCGAGCCTCTGGCGCAGCGAGCCCGGCATCGGCCTCTGGTTCGAGACATCGCCGGTGGACGGCGCCGTCGCGATTCCCCTGGGCGAGGTGGCCTATGCCTTCTACCGGGCCGCGGACAGCGACACCCGCGAATGGGTCGCCTTCTACGACGAAAACCACCCGCAGCGCTTCGCCGGGCTACCGGTCGTGCTGCAGGCCGACCCGACCGCGCGCATCCGCCTGACCGCCGTCGATGCCGCCATGCTGATCGAGGCGGTCGCCGCCGGCATCGGTCAGGGGTTGCTGCCGATCTGCCTTGGCGAAACCGATCCCCGTGTTGTCCGCGTAACGCCGGGGCCGCCCGATTTGAAGCGCAGGCTGCATTTCCACGCCCACCCGGACTCCCTGGGATCGCCCCGCGTGGAAGCCCTGCTGGCCTGGATCAGACCCCGGTTCGCAGCTGCGTTCGGCCCGCCCGATATCGGGGAAGACCGGGGGAAGCGGGAAGGTTGGTGATGGTGGAGCCGAGGGGGATCGAACCCCTGACCTCGTCATTGCGAACGACGCGCTCTCCCAACTGAGCTACGGCCCCAACGCGGCGGGTGATGCCCCGATCTGCCCGGCACTGTCAAGGGCAGGACAGCGCCCCCGGGTCGACGGCACGGACCAAGGGAAAACGGCGGCGTGACTGTCACGCCGCCGCCCGTTGTCTTGGTCTGTCGTCGGGCGGGTTCAGCCCTTTTCGGCCGCGGCCACGATCTTCTTGACGTCAAGGAAGCTGTCGGGCGTGACCGAGATCGTGTCGATCCCCGCATCGACCAGCACGGCCGCGAAATCGGGATAGTTCGACGGCGCCTGCCCGCACAGCCCCACCTTCGCGCCGACCTTGTGCGCCCGTTCGATCACCGAGCGGATCATCCAGACAACCGCCGGATGCCGTTCGTCGAACAAGGGCGCCAGCTTGTCGCTGTCGCGGTCGATGCCCAGCGTGAGCTGCGTCAGGTCGTTCGACCCGATCGAGAACCCGTCGAACCGCTTGGCGAACTCCTCGGCCAGGATCACGTTCGACGGCACCTCGCACATCACATAGACCTGCATCCCGTCCTTGCCGCGCTCAAGGCCGTTTTCCTTCATGATCTCGAGAACGCGGTCGGCCTCTTCCGGGGTCCGACAGAAGGGGATCATGACGATGACGTTGTCGAACCCCATCTCGCCGCGCAGCTTGGCCACCGCCTTGCATTCCAGAGCGAAGCCGTCCTTGTAGCCCTCGTCATAGTAGCGCGAGGCCCCGCGCCAGCCGATCATCGGGTTTTCCTCGTGCGGCTCGAACTGGCGGCCGCCCAGAAGTTCGGCGTATTCGTTCGTCTTGAAGTCCGACATGCGCAGGATCATCGGGTTCGGATAGGCCACCGCGGCAATCCGCGAGAGCCCGATCGCCAACTGGTCGACGAAAAACTGCGGCTTGTCGTCGTAGCCCGAGGTCATTGCCTCGATCTCGTCGCGCACCGCCTCGTCGGTGATGCGGTCGAAATGCAAGAGCGCCTCGGGGTGAACCTTGATCGCGTTCGAGATGACGAACTCCATCCGCGCCAGACCCACGCCCGCCGCGGGCAGCCGCCACCAGCGCGAGGCGGTTTGCGGGTTGGCGAGGTTCAGCATGATCCGCGTCTTCGTCTCGGGCACATGGGCCAGATCCAGCTCTTCGACCTGGTACTCGGCCGTGCCGGCATAGACAAAGCCCGTGTCGCCCTCGGCGCAGCTGATCGTCACCTCCTGCTCGGAATGCAGAAGATGCGTGGCGTTGCCGCAACCGACGATGGCCGGCACGCCCAGTTCGCGGCTGACGATGGCCGCATGGCTCGTCCGCCCGCCATGGTCGGTGACGATGGCGCTGGCCTTCTTCATGATCGGGACCCAATCGGGGTCGGTCGTCGAGGTGACAAGGACGGATCCTTCAACGAACTTGTCGATGTCCTTCACGCTTTCGATCAGGCAGACCGTGCCGGTGGTGACCGCTGACCCGACCGAGATCCCGGTCACCAGCGTCTCGCCATGCGCGCCGATCGAATAGGACTTGAGGTTGCCGGCATCGAGGCGGCTTTGCACCGTCTCGGGGCGGGCCTGCACGATGAAGAGATCATTGGTGATCCCGTCGCGCGCCCATTCCATGTCCATGGCCTGGCCGTAGTGCTTCTCGATCGTGGCCGCCATCCGCGCCAGCGCCACCGCCTCGGCATCCGAAAGGACGAACTGGCCGCGCTCGGCTTTCGAGGTCGGCACGTTCCGGATCGTCTGCCCGCCGCCCGAGGCATAGATCATCTTCTTTTCCTTCGCGCCCAGCGTCTTGGCGACGATGGGCGACAGCTTGGGATTATCGAGGAAGGGTTTGTAGACCTGGAACTCGTCCGGGGTCACCGCGCCCTGAACGACGTTTTCACCAAGGCCCCAGGCGGCGTTGATCAGCACCACCTTGTCCCAGCCCGATTCGGTGTCGATCGAGAACATCACCCCCGACCCGCCGATGTCCGAGCGCACCATCTGCTGCACGCCGACCGACAGCGCCACCTCGAGGTGATCGAACCCCTGCACCGTACGGTAGCTGATCGCCCGGTCGGTGAAGAGCGAGGCATAACAGTTGCGGCAGGCCTCGAGCAGCGCCGCCTCGCCCTCGATGTTGAGATAGGTCTCCTGCTGGCCGGCGAAACTCGCGTCGGGCAGGTCTTCGGCGGTGGCCGAGGACCGAACCGCGACCGACAGGTTCTCGATCCCGGCGCGCTTCGAGAGCTCGCGATAGGCTTCGGCGATGGCCTTGCGCGTCTTGTCGGGGAAGTCGCCGCCCCGGATCGCCGCGCGCACGGCCTCGCCGGTTTGCGCCAGCGTCCGCTTGCCCGCGTCCAGATCGGCCATCGCCTCGGCGATCATGGCGTCGAGCTGGTTCGCCGTGATGTATTCTCGGTAAGCCTCGGCCGTTGTGGCAAATCCCGGAGGTACCCGGATTCCGAGGTCGCCAAGCTCCTGCACCATCTCGCCGAGCGACGAGTTCTTGCCGCCGACAAGGGCGACGTCGACGCGGCGCAGGTTGTCGAAAAAGATCACGTGGGGGGCGTTCTGCGCCATGGGCTTCCTCCGGTCGCGCTGGATTTGATGTCGGCGTCACCCTAGCGGTTTCCCGGCAGACCTCGTTGACATGGGTCAAAGGCGGGGGCGACGGCGTATGGTGCCCTCTCCCCCGACCACGCTCTTCTTTCTGGCGGCAACGTACCGGGGGAATCTCCGCACGGCCAGGCAAAGGGGGAGCGCCCACGTCCCCTTGCTTGGCAACTTCGGCGCGGCTTTCGATCGGCGGGCAGGCGTCGCGGACCGCCGCCGCGCCGAGAACTTCGTTGACAGGCCGCGCCCGCCGATGGTCTCTTTCTCACTCTGGGGGATGCAGGATGGGACTTTACGACGAAATGGAAGCGGCGATGCGGGCTGATGACGTGGCCCGCTACACCGACCTGCTGCACGATGACTTCGAATACGTCCGGCACAAATCCGACGACACCCTGAACCGCGACCAGATGGCAGCGCTTCTGACCAGGGTCTGGGGCGGCGGCAACCGGGTGATCGAAGACATGCGCTGTCTTTACGAGAACGACGACATCCTCGTCGTCCACACCCGGCTCAGTTTCGCCAGCGGTTCGAAAGAGGGGGCGATGATCGTCCACCTCAAGAAGGACGGCAAGATCGTGCGGATCGAATCCGGCGTGTCCGACCTGACCTGACCGCAACCCGCCCCGCTCACCATTCCGAAACTGCTCGGGGGACCGCCCGCCAGGACGGCAGGAACTTCGGCCCCTATTCCGCCGCCTTCAGATAGTCCTCCACCGGCGGACAGGTGCAAACGAGATGCCGGTCGCCATAGACGTTGTCGACCCGGTTGACCGGCGGCCAGTACTTGTCGACCCGGAAGGCCCCGGCCGGATAGCAGCCCGTCTCGCGGCTGTAGGGCCGGTCCCAGTCGCCCACCAGATCCTCGACCGTGTGGGGGGCGTTCTTCAGCGGGTTGTTCGCGGCATCCATCTCTCCGGCCTCCACTGCCGCGATCTCGGCCCGGATGTCGAGCATGGCGGTGATGAAGCGGTCAAGCTCGGCCTTGGTCTCGCTTTCCGTGGGCTCGACCATCAGCGTGCCGGCCACCGGCCAGCTCATCGTGGGGGCATGAAAGCCGTTGTCGATCAGCCGCTTGGCGATGTCGTCGACGGTGATCCCGGCCTCGGCGAAGGGCCTTGTGTCGAGGATGCACTCATGCGCGATCCGCCCGTTCTTGCCGGTGAAGAGGATGTCATAGGCACCCTCAAGCCGTCTGGCGATGTAGTTGGCGTTCAGGATCGCGACCTTGGTGGCCTGCGTCAGCCCCTCGCCGCCCATCATCAGGCAATAGGCCCAGCTGATCGCCAGGATCGAGGCCGATCCGAAGGGCGCCGCCGACACCGGCCCTTCGCGCCCCGTCGGCGCGGCGAAGGGCGACAGCCCGCCGGTCTCCGGGTGGCCGGGCAGGAAGGGCGCCAGATGCGCCTTCACGCCGATCGGTCCCATGCCCGGCCCGCCGCCGCCATGCGGGATGGCGAAGGTCTTGTGCAGGTTGAGATGGCTCACGTCCGCGCCGATCTCGCCGGGCTTGGCCAGACCGACCAGCGCGTTGAGGTTCGCCCCGTCGAGATAGACCTGCCCGCCGTATTGATGGGTGATCTCGCAGACCTCGCGCACGGTCTCCTCGAAGACGCCGTGGGTCGAGGGATAGGTGATCATGCAGGCGGCCAGCCGGTCGCCCGCCGCCGCGGCTTTCGCCCGGAAATCCACAAGGTCGATGTCGCCGTTTTCCGCCGACTTCACCACCACGACGTCCATGCCCGCCATCTGCGCCGAGGCGGGATTGGTGCCATGGGCCGACACCGGGATCAGGCAGACGGTGCGGTCCTTGTCGCCCCGCGCCCGGTGATAGGCGGCGATCGTCAGCAGCCCCGCATATTCGCCCTGCGCACCCGAGTTGGGCTGCATCGACATCGCGTCATAGCCCGTGATCACGCAAAGCTTCTTCGACAGGTCCGCGATCATCTCGTGGTAGCCCTGCACCTGCTCGGCCGGCGCGAAAGGGTGGATGTTGGCGAACTCCGGCCAGCTGATCGGCATCATCTCGGCCGCCGAGTTCAGCTTCATCGTGCAGGACCCCAGCGGGATCATCGCCCGGTCGAGGGCAAGGTCGCGGTCCGCCAGACGCCGCATGTAGCGCATCATCTCGGTCTCGGCCCGGTTCAGGTGAAAGATCGGGTGCGTCAGATAGGGCGATCTGCGCGCAAGATCCTGCGGGAAGTGGCTGTAATCGCCGGGGAAGTCGTCCCGGCTCAGGGTCAGGCCGAAAGCCCGCCAGACGGCCTCCAGCGTCGCGGGGCGCACGGTCTCGTCGACCGTAAGGCCGATCCGTGTGTCGCCGACCTTGCGGAAGTTGATCTGTTCGCGCCGCCCGGCTTCCAGGATCACGCCCTGCAGCGCGCCGACCTCGACGGTGATCGTGTCGAAGAAGGTCTCGGGGTCGACGGCGTAGCCGCCCGCCACCAGACCCGTGGCGCAGACGCTCGGCCTTGCGGTGGATGCGCTGCGCGATGGCCTTGAGCCCCTCGGGGCCGTGGAACACCGCATAGAACGACGCCATGACCGCCAGCAGCGCCTGCGCGGTGCAGACGTTCGACGTCGCCTTCTCGCGGCGGATGTGCTGCTCGCGCGTCTGGAGCGACAGCCGGTAGGCCTTGTTGCCGCGCGCGTCGATCGACACGCCGACGATCCGCCCGGGCATCGCGCGCTTGAGGGCGTCGCGGCAGGCCATGTAGGCGGCGTGCGGCCCGCCAAAGCCCATGGGCACCCCGAACCGCTGGGTCGACCCCACGGCGATATCGGCCCCCATCGCACCCGGTTCCTTCAGCAGCGTCAGAGCCAGCGGATCGGCGATCACGATCCCCAGCGCGTTCGCCCCGTGAAGGGCGGCGATCTGATCGGTGAAGTCGCGCACATGGCCGTGGGTGCCGGGATACTGGAACACGCCGGCGAAGACCGCCGACGGGTCGAGATCCGTGACAGGGTCTCCCACGATCACCTCGATCCCCAGCGGCTCGGCCCGCGTCCGCATCACCGCGATGTTCTGGGGGTGGCAGTTCTCGTCGACGAAGACGGCGGTGGCCTTCGACTTGGCCGTGCGCTGCGCCATGGTCATGGCTTCCGCCGCCGCGGTCGCCTCGTCCAGAAGCGAGGCGTTGGCGATCTCGAGGCCGGTGAGGTCCGAGATCATCGTCTGGTAGTTCAGGAGCGCCTCGAGCCGGCCCTGGCTGATCTCGGGCTGATAGGGCGTGTAGGCCGTGTACCAGGCGGGATTCTCCAGGATATTCCGCTGGATAGCGGGCGGCGTGACAGTGCCGTGATAGCCCTGCCCGATCATCGTGGTGAAGACCTGGTTCTTCTTGGCCACCTGCCGCATGTGCCAGATCAGCTCGCGTTCCGACTTGGGTTTCTCGAAGCTCAGCGGCTCGGCCTGCCGGATGCTTTCGGGCACGGTCTGGTCGATCAGATCATCGAGGCTCTCCACCCCCAGCACCGCGAGCATCTCGGCCATTTCCGACGGCGACGGCCCGATGTGGCGGCGGTTGGCGAAATCGTAGGGCAGATAGTCGGTCGGGGTGAAGGTCATCGCATCCTCATCTCGCGGCGGCGGCGGATCAGACGCCGCCCGGCCCTTTTTCTCTTTGCAAATACTCCCGCCGGACGCGTCCGGACGGCGGGTCCGGCTACTCGATCAGATCCATGTAGGCGTCCTCGTCCAGCAGAGCGTCCATCTGGCTCAGGTCGTCGGCCTTGATCTTGAAGAACCAGGCCGTGCCCAGCGGGTCCTCGTTCACCATCGCGGGGTTGTCGATCAGCGCCTCGTTCACCTCGACGATCTCGCCGTCGATCGGGGCCAGGATGTCCGAGGCCGCCTTGACGCTCTCGATCACGCAGACCTCGTCGCCCTTGGTGACCATGGTCTCGGTCTCGGGCAGTTCGACGAACACCACGTCGCCCAGTTGCGTCGAGGCATGTTCGGTGATCCCCACGACGACAAGGTCGTCCTCGACGCGGAGCCATTCGTGATCTTCGGTGTATTTCATCGCGCTATTTGTCCCTGATCAGCGTTTGTAGGTTGCGGGGCGGAACGGCATCGCGGCGACGGTCGCGGGCAGGCGTTTTCCCCTGACCTCACCATATACCGTCGTGCCGGCCCCGGAAGAGGCGGTTTCGACATATCCCATGGAAATCGGCCGCTCGACCGAGGGGCCGTAGGCGCCGGAGGTGACTTCGCCGATGGGCCTGGCCGCGTCCTCGGTCGCGAAGATCATCGTGCCGGCGCGCATCGGGGCGCGGCCCTCGGGCAAAAGGCCGACGCGGCGGCGCGAGGCGCCGTCGGCCAGCTCGCGCAGAATACGTTCTTCGCCCGGAAAGCCGCCCTCTCGTTCCCCACCAGCCCGCCGCACCTTCTGGATCGCCCAGGTGAGGGCCGCCTCGACCGGCGAGGTCGTGGTGTCGATGTCCGCGCCGTAGAGACAGAGCCCCGCCTCGAGCCGCAGCGAATCCCGCGCCCCAAGCCCGATCGGCGCCACCTCGTCCATGTCGAGAAGCGCGCGGGCGAAGCCCTCGGCCTCGACCCCCGGCACCGAGATCTCGAACCCGTCCTCGCCCGTGTAGCCAGAGCGCGAGACCCAGATCTCGCCACCCAAGACGGGGAGAACCGCCACGTCCATGAAGCCCATGTCCGACACCTCGGGCGCGATGCGGGCGAGGGCCGTCTCGGCCAGCGGACCCTGCAGCGCGATGAGGGCGCGGTCGGTGACCTCCATGATCTCGCAGGTGTCGCCCAGATGGGCGCGCAGATGGGCGATGTCGCGGGCCTTGCAGGCGGCGTTGACCACCAGAAAAAGGTGATCGCCCCGATTGGCGATCATCAGGTCATCCAGAATGCCGCCGTCGTCACTGGTGAAAAACCCGTAGCGCTGGCGGCCTTCGCCAAGCCCCAGAAGATCGACGGGAACCAGCGTCTCGAGCGCCCGTGCGGCATCCGAGACCCGGCCCGAGTTCGGGCGCAGGATCACCTGCCCCATGTGGCTGACATCGAAAAGCCCGGCGGCGGCGCGGGTCTGAAGGTGCTCCTTCAGCACGCCCATCGGGTACTGCACGGGCATCTCGTAGCCCGCGAAGGGCACCATCTTCGCGCCCAGGGCGACATGCAGGTCGTAAAGCCCGGTCCGTTTCAGTTCGGTCATGCCGCCCCTCGTTCTGTCCGGACGCGAAACGCAGACCGGCACCGTCATCGGCAGGAAGGCCTGCCGCCCGATGCCCCCTCTGTCCTTTCGCCTGAGATCGTTATCCCTTCGGCGGGCGCGAACGCCACTCTCCAGAGTTTGTTGGCCTGCGACGGTCCTTGGGCCTGAGAGTTTACCGGGGCGGTTGCTCCTTCGGCATCGGGCGAACCCGATTCTCCCGTCGCTGACGCCTTCGTGCTTAGCCGGGCCGGCGCAGCCGGGCAAGCCCTTGCCCATCGCGCAGCGGCACGCCAAGTCTTTGGGATGAAACAACCGTTCTTCTTCGGCTATGGCAGCCTCGTGAACCGCCGCACGCATGACTACACGGCGGCGCATCCCGCGCGGGTCCGCGGCTGGCGAAGGGCTTGGCGCCATGCCCTTACGCGCCCGGTGGCCTTCCTGACCGCCGTGCCCGCCCCGGACTCCGAGATCGACGGGCTTGTGGCCGAGGTGCCCGGCGCGGACTGGGCCGCGCTCGACGCGCGCGAGCACGCCTACGACCGGGTGCGCGCGGCCGGCGTGTCGCATCCGCTGGCCGATGCGTCCGAGGTGCACATCTACTGGGTGCCCGAAGGAAAGCACGAGGCCGCCAGCCACGCCCACCCGATCCTTCTGAGCTATCTCGACGTCGTGGTGCAGGGCTATCTGCGCGAGTTCGGCGAGGCCGGGGTGGACCGGTTCTTCGCCACGACCGACGGCTGGGAAGGCCCGGTCCTGAACGACCGCGCGGCGCCGCGCTATCCCCGCCATCAGCCGCTGTCGCCGGCCGAACACGGGCTGGTCGATGCCTGGCTTCGGGCATTGTCTGTCGAGGTCGTTGCCGGGTGACCGCGCGGCCCTCCGGCCCTACCGGCGGTGATGAAAAAGCTGAAAGAGCCGGGCCTCGCGGGCGAAAGGTTCAGCGGGCGCGGCGCTTTCGCCTTCGGTGCGGGCCATGACCCGGCGAACAAGAAAGAAGGCGATCAGCGCGAAGAGCAGTCCGCCCGCTGCCTGCCCGATCAGCACTCCCGGCGCGCCGAACATCGCCGCCCCCAGTATCACCAGCGGGATCGTTCCAAGCGTGTGACGGCCCCAGTTGATCCAGGTCGAATGGAACGGGTGGCCGAGGTTGTTGAAGGCCGCGTTCGAGACGAAGATCACGCCGTTGAAGAAGAACGCCAGCGCCAGCGGCCCGCAGAAGAGATAGACAAGCTCGCGCGTCACGCCGGTCGCGCTGAAGAGATCGGCCACCGGTCCGCGCAGCGCGAAGAGGATCGCGGTGACGGCGACGCACGACAATCGCCGTGAAGAGCAACGCGTCCGCAAAGGTGCGGCGCACCCGGTCAGGCCGGCCTCCGCCGTGGTTCTGGCCGATGATCGGACCGACCGCGCCCGAAAGCGCGAAGAGAACCCCGAAGGCCACCGGCGTCATGCGCGCAACGATCGCCATCCCGGCCACGGCGTCCTCACCGAACTCGGCCATGGCGCGGGTGACATAGGCCTGCCCGATCGGCGTGGCGAGCTGTGTCAGGATCGCCGGCCCCGCGATCGCGGCCACCGGGGCGAGGTCGGTGCGCAGACCCGACGCCGTCGGGCGGGTGAACCCGCCGTAGTGGCGAATGATGGGCAAGAGTGCTGTCGCCGCGATGGTGACGCGGGCGGCGACGCTGGCGAGTGCTGCCCCCGTCAGTTCCAGATCGAGGCCGAAGATCAGGATGGGGTCGAGAACGGCGTTCACCACCCCGGCCCAGATCGTCGCCATCATGGCGCGGCGCGCATCGCCATGCGCCCGCAGGATCGCGCCGCCGACCATTCCGACGATCAGGAGCGGCAAGGTCGGGATGATGATGCGCAGGTAATGCACCGCAAGATCGAGCGTTTCGCCCGACGCGCCCAGAAGCGCCACCAGCATGGGCAGGTTCCCCCAGACCAGCGCCGCGAAGACGGCCCCGAAAGCTGTCCCCAGAAGCAACGAGTTCGTCGCCCGCTGACGGGCCAGGTCGGTCTCGCCCGCCCCCAGCGCCCGCGCCACGAGCGCGCCCGCCGCGATCGCCATGCCGATCCCGAAGGAGGTCGTGAAGAACAGGACCGCCCCGGCATAGCCCACAGCCGCCGCCAGTTCCGCCTTGCCCAGCATCGAGATGAAGACCATGTCGACGAAATCGACGAGGAACACCGCCATCAGCCCGACCGAGGCGGTCAGCGACATCACCGTGATGTGCCGGAAGAGGTTGCCGGTCAGGAACTTCGGCGGGCGTCCATCAAGTCTCCCTTCGTGCGGCGGCCGGAACGAAAACGCCCGGCGCAGGGCCGGGCGTCGGTTGGCCGGTGATCCGCTCGGATCAGGTCGTCATGTCCACGACATCGGCCCCGGGCGCGTTCTTCTTCACCGACTCGATGCCGTTGTCGCGCGCGCTGGCGCTTTCGTAAAGCTCGCTGGTGCCGATGACCTGGTGGTTCGCGGCCAGAAGATTGAACATCGGCTTGCCGCTCTTGCGATTCCTTGCGCTCGAACCGCGCGTCGTCGGCGGCGTTCTTCTTCACCGACTCGATCCCGTTCATGGCGCTGGCCTTCGCCGAGTAGCCTTCGCTGGCAAGGATGGTCTGGCCGTTCCCGGCCTTCAGTCGAAAGCGGAATTCCCCCGCCTTGTCTGTGTAGAGTTCGAATTTTCCGGCCATGTGTGCTGTCCCCCAACAAGTTACGGTCATCCGAAGATTTAGCGCGAACCGGACCGGTCAGCCAAGCGATTGATTCACCCGGGGCTTCTTTTGAAGCAGCGGCATCACGTCGGCCATTTCGGGGCCCGTGGCGCGACCCGTCACCGCAAGGCGCAGCGGCATGAAAAGCGCCCGCCCCTTGCGCCCGGTTGCGGCCTTCACCGCGTCGGTCCAGGCCGCCCAGGTGCCCGCGTCGTAGGGCGGGTCGGGCAGCAGGTCGAGCGCGCTTTCCACGAACTCGGCGTCCTCGGGCCCGACCATCGCCACGGCGCCATCGGAAAAGACCGTCCACCAGTCGCCGACCTCCGACATCGTCCCGATGTTGTCGCGGACGGTCTGCCAGAAGAGCGCGTGCAGATGCGCGGGCACACCCGCCGCGTTCAGGTGGTCGGCAACGACCTCGTGCGGGGTTTCGGACAGGACGCGGGCGGTCAGCGGCTTCAGATCTTCGGCATCGAACTTGGTCGGCGCCGAACCGAAATGCGACAGCTCGAACCCCTCGATCACCTCGTCGAGCGACATCCGCAACTCGACCGGATCCGAAGATCCCAGCCGCGCCATCAGGCTGATGATCGCCATCGGCTCGATCCCCTGGGCGCGCAGGTCGCGCAGGGCCAGCGTGCCCAGCCGCTTCGACAGCGCCTCGCCCTGCGGGCCGGTCAGAAGCGAATGATGCGCGAAGCGCGGCACCGACCCGCCCAGCGCCTCGATGATCTGGATCTGGGTGGCGGTGTTGGTGACATGGTCCGATCCGCGCACGATATCGGTGACGCCCATGTCGGTGTCGTCGACGACCGAGGCGAAGGTGTAAAGCACCTGCCCGTCGCCCCGGATCAGCACCGGGTCCGACACCGAGGCCGCATCGATCGAGATCGGCCCCATGATGCCGTCGTCCCATTCGATCCGCGTCTGGTCGAGAAGAAAGCGCCAGTGCGGGCTGCGTTCGGCCCGCAGCTTGTCCTTCTGCGCGTCGGTCAGCGCCAGCGCTGCGCGGTCATAGACCGGCGGCTTGCCCATGTTGAGCTGCTTCTTGCGCTTGAGATCGAGCTCGGTCGGCGTCTCGAACGCCTCGTAGAGCCGTCCGTCGGCGCGCAGTCGGTCGGCGACCTCGGCATAGCGGTCAAGCCGGCAGCGACTGCCGCTCTTCCCGGTCCCAGGTCAGGCCCAGCCATTCGAGGTCTTCGCGGATCCCGTCGACATAGATCTCTTTCGACCGCTCGGGGTCGGTGTCGTCGAGCCGCAGGATGAAGGTTCCGCCCGACTTGCGCGCGATCAGCCAGTTGAACAGCGCCGCGCGCAGGTTGCCGATATGCAGGTAACCGGTGGGCGAGGGGGCGAAACGGGTGGTGGTCATCGACGGCTCCTTCAAGGCTGCGCTCTCTTTCACACGGGGCCGGTTTTGTCCATATGGGGAGGATGGACTGGACCGACGCCACCGCCCCTGACGCAAGCGACATCGAAGCGATGGCGCTGGCCGCACGCGCGTCCCTGCCCGAGGCTTCCGGCCCGCCGCGAACGGCGTGGCGCTGCGGGTCGAGGATTTCGCCCCCGACACCATTCTCGACGAGATGGGGATCGAGGACGCCTTTGCCCTGACCGGGCTCTACGACGGCATCCCCATGACCGAGAAATCGGTGATGGACCAGCCGCACGGGCCCGACACGATCTGGCTCTTCCGGCGGCCGATCCTCGACGAATGGATCCACCGGGGGGATATCGCGCTGGCCGATCTGGTGGCGCATGTCTATGTCCACGAACTTGCCCATCACTTCGGCTGGTCGGATGACGACATCGCGTCGATCGACCGCTGGTGGGAGTAAGCGCGGCCCGGCCGAAAGATCTGCGCGCCTGCGCACATGACCTGCGCGGGTCGTGGACCTCGGCGAGCATCCCCGCTATTTCGCACGTCAGTGCATCCAAGGAGACTCCAATGACCGCATCCCCCCGCATGACCCGCCGCGCCGCCCTTGCCGCAGGTGCCGCCCTGCCCTTCGCCGCCTCGGCCCTTGCCACCGCCCGCCCGGCGCTGGCGCAGGACAACCCGATGATGACGCCGAACGCCAACAAGTATTCGTTCATGCTGGGGGACCTCGAGGTCTCGACCCTTCTCGCGGGCACCCGTACGGTTGCCGATCCGCAGACGATCTTTGGCATGAACGTCAGCGCCGACGAATTCGCGGCGGTCAGCGCGCAGAACTTCATCCCCACCGACAAGTCGCAGTTCTTCTTCACTCCGACGGTGGTCAACACCGGCTCGGAAGTGGTGCTGTTCGACGCGGGTCTTGCCGCGGCACCGACACTGGCCGCACTCGAGGCCGCCGGATACGGCGCGGGTGACGTCGATGTCGTGGTCATCACCCACATGCATGGCGACCACATCGGCGGTCTGAGCGGGGACGACGGCACGCCGACCTTCCCGAACGCCCGCTACGTCACCGGCCAGGTCGAGTTCGACACCTGGGCACAGGCCGAGAACGAAGGCTTCGAGGCCAAGGTCCGCCCGCTCGCCGATCAGATGACCTTCATCGGCGACGGCGGCAGCGTGGCGTCGGGCATCACCGGCATGGCGGCCTTCGGCCACACGCCGGGGCACATGGTCTACATGCTCGACTCCGGCGGCGCGCAGCTTGTGGTCGCCGCCGACATGACGAACCACTACGTCTGGTCGCTGGCCTATCCCGACTGGGAGGTCCGCTTCGACATGGACAAGGAAGCCGCCGCAGCGACGCGCCGCCGCGTCCTTGGCATGCTGGCCGCCGACCGCATCCCGATGATCGGCTACCACATGCCGTTCCCGGCCAACGGGTTTGTCGAGGCCAACGGCGACGGATTCCGGTTCGTGCCGGCCAGCTACCAGTTCATCATGGAAGGCTGAGCATCGTCCACACGGCTTGAAACGGGGCGCAGGGCAATCCGCTTTGCGCCCCGTTTTGCGTTGGTCTAGCGTCCCGTGACCGCTAACAGGCGATTCGCCGGGGACTGAAGACCATGCCTGCCATCCTGACCGTGACCCTGAACCCGACGGTGGATTTTTCGACCAGCGCGCCGAAGGTCGAACCGGGGCCGAAGCTGCGCTGCACCGAGCCCGAGATCGACCCGGGCGGCGGCGGCATCAACGTCAGCCGCGCGATCCAGCTTCTGGGCGGACAGTCGACGGCGATGGTCGCCATCGGCGGCACCACGGGCGCGCAGCTTCTCGAGCTTCTGGCCATCGAGGGCGTGGCGACCGTGGCGATCCAGGGGCCGGGCGAAACCCGGCAGTCGGTCTCGGTCACCGATGACGGCTCGGGAGCGCAATACCGTTTCGTCATGCCGGGCCCCAAGTGGAAGAAAAAGGACGTGGCCCGCGCCCTTGCCGCGATTGACCGGGCCGCCGGCGACGGCGCCTTCGTCGTCCTCTCGGGCAGCCAGCCGCCGGGCGTGGCCAAGGACTTTCCCGCGATCCTGTCGAACCACGTGGCCGGCAAGCACGCCCGGCTGATCGTCGATACCTCGGGGCCCGCCCTCTTCCATCTTGTCGAGAAACCGCACGAGGCGCTCTACGTGCTGCGCATGGACGGGGAAGAGGCCGAGGAACTGGCCGGGCGTCCCCTGCCCTCGCGCCGCGACACCGCCGATTTCGCGGAAGAGCTTGTGAGAAAGCGCGTGGCCGAGATGATCATCGTCGCGCGCGGCCCCGACGGGTCGGTCCTGTCGTCGGCCGAGGGGTCGTGGCACACGGTCAGCCCGCCGGTGAAGGTCGTCAGCGCGGTCGGGGCCGGCGACAGCTTCGTCGGCGCCTTCACCCTTGCGCTGTCGCGCGGCCACCCGCCCGGTGACTGCCTGCGCTGGGGTGTCGCCGCCGCCGCCGCCGCCGTGACCACGGAGGCCACGCGCCTGTGCACCCGCAAGGACGTCGAGGCGATGCTGGGACGCTGCGAGTTGACGAAGCTCTAGCGTTCTCGGGGGACGTCGCCCCCCGTGTTCCCCGCAGCACCCTCACAACGAGGAAGCAGGCTGTCGCGGCCAAGTGCCGCCTTCTCGGCGTTGTCGAGACGGGCGAGCGCGGCTTCGACGCTGCCCTCTTCAGCCACCGCGCGTCGCCAGATCGCAAGGCAGGAGGTCGGCGACCAGGGCATGGCGGCTCCAGCCATCCAGCGGCGCAGGTCGGGGGGCAGGTGATCGTAGACCTGCATCGGATCACCGTCGCGACGCCGGCGCCGCAACGGTGTCTGCCCCAGATTTCCGCCTCTCACGCCGCTTCCTCTGCGGTGCGCCAGCGGGGAAAAGGGTCGGCCAGATTCTGGAGGCGGCCGAGGTCCCCTTCATCCGCCACGTCCAGCAGACAGGCGTCGAGACGCGCCTTAAGCGCCGGCCAATCGATGCCGGCGCCGATGAAGACCAGTTCCTGCCTCCGGTCGCCAAAGGGTTCGGTCCAGTGCGCCTGCATGTAGCTGCGCGCGCCTGCATGGTCGGGCCAGCGGTCACGGGGCACCGAGGCCCACCATGTCCCCAGCGGCTTCACGCTTGAAAGGGCGCCGGCCAGCGAAAACTCGGCGACCCAGTCGGGGCGGGTGGCGACCCAGAAGTGCCCCTTGGCGCGGATCACCCCAGGCAGTGCGCCGTTCAGCACCTCGAACACCATCTGGGGATCGAAGGGCGCACGGGCGCGGTAGACGAACGAGGCCACGCCGTATTCCTCGGTCTCGGGCACGTGATCGGCAAAGCCATAAAGCTCTTTCGCCCACATCGGGTGCTCGTGCGCCTTGTCGAAGTCGAACAAACCGGTGTTCAGAATGGCGTCCGCGGGGGCTGCGCAATGGTCGGTTTCGAGGATCCGGGCATCGGCATTGAGGCTGCGAATTATCTTGCGCGCCGCATCCACCTGATGTGGTGCGGCATCCGAGACCTTGTTCAGGATGACGACGTCCGCGAACTCGATCTGGTCGGTCAGCAGGTGCACCAGCGTGCGTTCGTCCCCCTCGCCCACTGTCTCGCCGCGATCGCTGAGGAAGTCGTGACTGGAATAGTCGTTGAGCAGGTTCACCGCGTCCACGACCGTCACCATCGTATCCAGCCGAGCGACATCCGACAGGCTGTCGCCCCCGGCATCGCGGAAATCGAAGGTCGCCGCGACGGGCAGGGGCTCCGAGATTCCGGTCGAATTCGATCAGCAGATAGTCGAACCGCCCTGCCCCAGCGAGACGCCGCACCTCGGCCAGAAGATCATCTCGCAGCGTGCAGCAGATGCATCCGTTCGACATCTCGACCAGTGTCTCGTCGGTGCGGGAAAGCTCGGTATCAGCGCGCACGAGATCGGCGTCGATGTTCACCTCGGACATATCGTTGACGATCACGGCGACGCGCCGACCTTCGCGGTTGTTCAATACGCGATTGAGAAGCGTCGTCTTGCCCGCGCCCAGAAAGCCCGAAAGAACGGTCACGGGAAGTCGTGTATCGGTCATCTGCTCCCTCCGATTCAAATATGTTATATCATTACATCTCCATGGCGCGCTCGGCAAGCAGTCGGCAATCCGCGCCTAGCTGTCGTCGCGCCAGCGGTTCACGATGGGATAGCGGCGGTCGAGCCAGAAGCTGCGCGGCGTCAGGCGCGTGCCGGGCGCGGACTGGAAGCGCTTGTATTCGCTAAGGTAAATCAGCCGCTCGACCTTCTTGACCACGTCGCGGTCGAACCCCAGCGCCACCACCTCGGCCACGCTGGCCTCGTGGTCGATCAGCTGTTCGAGGATGACGTCGAGGTCGTCGTAGGGCGGAAGGCTGTCCTCGTCCTTCTGGTCCGGGCGCAATTCGGCCGAGGGCGGCTTGTCGATGACGCGGGGCGGGATGACCTCGCCCGGCGGGCCCATCATCCAGTCGCGGTGATGGGCGTTGCGCCAGCGGCAGGTCTCGAACACGCGGGTCTTGTAGAGGTCCTTGATCGGGTTGTAGCCGCCGGCCATGTCGCCGTAGATCGTGGCATAGCCCACCGCGACCTCGGACTTGTTGCCGGTGGTCAGCAGCATCTCGCCGAACTTGTTCGACAGCGCCATCAGCAGCAGCCCGCGCAGGCGGGACTGGATGTTCTCCTCGGTGATGTCGGGTTCAGTGCCCGCGAAGAGCGGCGCAAGCGCCTCGGTCACGGCGGCGCGCGGTCCGTCGATCGGGATCGTGTCGAGCCGGCAGCCCAGCGCGCGCGCCACGGCCTCGGCATCGTCCAGCGACTCGGGCGAGGTGTATTCCGACGGCAGCATCACGCAGCGCAGGTTCTCGGGACCCAGCGCGTCGGCGGCGATGGTCGCGACGATCGCGCTGTCGATCCCGCCCGAAAGACCCAGCAGCGCCTTGCGAAAGCCCGTCTTGCGCCAGTAGTCGCGCACCGACAGCACCATGGCGCGGTAATCCTGTTCCCAGGAATCCGGGCACATGCGCCTTTTCGCCCGGCACCGCGCGCCAGCCATCCGCGCCGCGCTCGAAATCGACATGGGCCACCACCTCGTCGAAGACGGGGTAAAGCGCGGCCAGTTCGCCATGCGGGTTCAGCACGAAGGACGCGCCATCGAAGACCTGATCGTCCTGTGCGCCGACCATGTTGACATAGACCAGCGGCAGGCCGGTCTCGACCGTGCGCGCCACCATATGCGCCAGCCGACGGTCGAACTTGCCCCGGTAGTAGGGCGAGCCGTTGGGCACCAGCAGGATCTCGGCCCCGCTTTCGGCCAGCGTCTCGGCCACGTCCGGATGCCAGGCGTCCTCGCAGATCGGGGTGCCGATGCGCAGCGGGCCGATGCGGTAGGGACCCGACACCGGGCCCGCGTGGTAAAGGCGCACCTCGTCGAAGACGGTCTCGTTGGGCAGGTGGTGCTTGAAGATACGCGCCGCGACCTTCCCGCCCTCGAGAATCCAGTAGGCGTTGTAAAGGCTCTCGCCCTCGGCGCAGGGGCCGCCGATGCCGATCGCCGGGCCATCGGCGCAGTCGCGCGCCAGCGCCTCGATCGCGGCCATGGCATCCATGGTGAAGGCCGGCTTCATCACGAGGTCCTGCACCTGGTAGCCGGTGATGAACATCTCGGTGAAGGCCACGAAGTCGGCGCCCGCGGCGCGCGCGATCTCCCAGGTGGTGCGCGCCATCGCCGCGTTCCCGGCGATGTCGCCCACTGTGGGGTTCAGTTGCGCCAGCGTCAGCCGGAAACGGTCGGGCATCAAGTCGCTCTCCATCTGGCGTGGTCTTAGCAGAGTTCCGCCCGAGAGAAAGGGCGGGCGCGGGGAAAACCGTTGCGGGGCCGGGGGGGGTCGCTTAGGTTTGGGCAAAGGTCCGCGGGAAAACCTCGCGAGGACCTGTCGGACAGGCAAGGCGGACACGCGACATGAAGATGCAGGCGAAGACGCGCGGTGCTCTGGCGATCGCCCTGACACTGGCGCTTGGCGCGGCGCAGCCCGGGTTGGCCCAGGAGGGCAGCGCGCAGGGTGGCGGGACGGTCATCACAAAGCAGTACGATGACGGCGGCGTCTACCAGGGCACCTTCCGGGACGGAAAACAGCACGGCACGGGCACCTACCGGCTGCCCAACGGCTATGAATATTCGGGCGAGTGGGTCGATGGCGAAATCCTTGGCCAGGGCATCGCGCGCTTTCCCAACGGGTCGGTCTATGAAGGCGCGTTCGCCCAGGGCAAGCCGGACGGCACGGGCAAGATCACCTTCGCGGACGGCGGCACCTATGAAGGCGACTGGGCCGATGGCGAGATCACCGGCATCGGGCGTCGCGATCTACGCCAACGGCGTTCGCTACGAGGGCGGGTTCCTGAACGCGCTGCACCACGGCACCGGGCGGATGGAAAGCCCCGGCGGCTATGTCTACGAAGGCGCCTGGACCAACGGGATCAAGGAAGGCAAGGGCCGCATCACCTATCCCGACGGCGCGGTCTACGAGGGCGACCTCGTCGCGCGGCGTGCGCGAAGGACGCGGCACGCTGACGATGCCGGACGGGCTGACCTATGTCGGCGACTGGGCCGACGGGCAGATCAACGGGCAAGGGGTTCTGACGCAGCCCAACGGCGACGTCTACGAAGGCACGCTGGTCAATGGCCAGCGGCAGGGTCAGGGTCGCGTGACCTACGCCAATTGCGACGTCTACGAGGGCGCCTTCGCGGACGACCGCCGCCACGGTCAGGGCGTCTTCACCGGCACCGACGGCTACCGCTATGAAGGAGCCTGGGTCGAGGACCGGATCGAAGGCGAAGGCACCGTGACCTACCCCGACGGGTCGGTCTATGTCGGCACCTTCAGGAACGATCTGGCCGACGGCACCGGAACGATCACCTATCCCGACGGCAACACCTATGAGGGCGAATGGACCGCCGGCGTCATCGACGGCCAGGGCCGGGCGGTCTATGCCAACGGCGTGACCTATGAAGGCGGCTTCAAGGACGCGCAGATGCACGGGTTCGGCACGATGACCTTCGCCGACGGCTACACCTATTCCGGCGAGTGGCTCGAGGGCCAGCGCCACGGACAGGGCGTTGCGACCTTCGCGGACGGCACGGTCTATGACGGGCAGTTCGTCGAACGGCCAGCGCGAGGGACAGGGCACGATCACCATGCCCGACGGCTTCTCCTATACCGGCGAATGGGCGGACGGCGAGATCAACGGGATGGGTGTCGCCTCCTACGCCAATGGCGACGTCTACGAGGGCATGTTCGTCAACGGCCAGCGCCAGGGCGAGGGCACGATCCGCTATGCCAGCGGCGAGGAAGCCGCCGGCGTCTGGGAGAACGGCGCGCTGGCGGATGACGGGGCCGTCGATCAGAACTGAGCGCCGGTCGGCCAGAGTCAGGCCGTGAGTATCTGACAAGAGAAAAAGCGGCGGGAAGTCATACTGCTTCACCGGCGTCCATGCGGGCCAGGAACGCATCCGCTTCGGACAGCGTGGTGCGCCTGCGGTCCTCGTCCATGCGGTCCCAGGTCCGGTACATCTGCGCCATGCGGGGGTTGGTCTCGAACCGCGCGCGATGCCGGTCGAGGAAGTGCCAGTAGAGCAGGTTGAACGGGCAGGCCCCCTGCCCCGTCTTGGTCTTCACCGAATAGGCGCAGTCGCCGCAATAGTCCGACATCCGGTCGATATAGGCGCCCGACGAGACATAGGGCTTCGACCCCACCACCCCGCCATCGGCGAACTGGCTCATGCCCGAGCGTGTTCGGCGCTTCGACCCATTCGAAGGCGTCGATGTAGACCGAGAGATACCAGTCGTGTACCTCGGCCGGGTCGATCCCGGCCAGAAGCGCGAAATTGCCGGTGACCATCAGGCGCTGGATGTGGTGGGCGTAGGCCTCGTCCCGGGTCTGGGTCACGGCGTGCGAGAGGCAGTTCATCCGCGTCTCGGCCCCCCAGTAGAGCGGCGGGCAGCGACCGGTCGTGGCCCAGCGCGTTGCGCGTGGTGTAGTCCGGGCCTTCGTGAAAGTAGACGCCGCGCACGAACTCGCGCCAGCCGATGATCTGGCGGATGAAGCCCTCGGCCGCGTTGATCGGGGCGTGACCGTCCTTCCATGCCGCCTCGACGCGGCGGCAGACGTCCAGAGGATCAAGCAGGCCGATGTTGAGATAGGCCGAGATCAGCGCGTGGTAGAGAAACCGGTCGCCCGCCAGCATCGCGTCCTGGTAGTCGCCGAACGAGGGCAGCGCCTGTTCGATGAAGTGACCCAGCACCTTGTCGGCCTGCTCCGGATCGGTGGCGAAGCCGAAGGGACGAAGGCTGCCGAAGTTCGATGCAAACCGGGCTTCGACGAGGTCGAGCACCCCGGCCACGGTCTTGTCCGGTTCGAACCAGAGCGGGCCATGCCGGAACAGGTCGTCCGAGGCGGGCTTTCGATTGTCGTGATCGAAGTTCCATTTCCCGCCGGCCGGCTGATCGCCCTCCATCAGAAGGCCGGTCTTGCGCCGCATCTCGCGGTAGAAATACTCCATGCGCAGTTGCTTGCGCCCCTCGGCCCAGGTCTCGAACTCGGCGTGGCTGGCGATGAAGCGGTCATCTTCCAGAAGCGTCACGTCGAGCGGCGTATCTTCCAGCGCGCCGATCAGCCGCCATTCCCCGGGTCGGGTGGCGATAACCTTGGCCGCGCCCGTTTCCTGCGCGCGGCGCAGAAGCTCGCCCGGGATCGAGCCCGCGTTTTCGGGATCGTCGAGGCGGGTATAGGCGACCTGCCAGCCGTCGCCGCGCAGCCTTTCCGCGAACTTGCGCATTGCAGCGAAGATCAGCGCGATCTTCTTGGGGTGATGGCGCACGTAGGTCGCCTCGGCCGCGACCTCGGCCATGACGACCATGTCGCGCGCCCTTGTCGGCCGCCTTCAGCGCGGCCATGGTCGGGGTCAACTGGTCGCCAAGGACGAGGACCAGCCTCACCACGGCACCTCCTGCCCGGCCCAGTCGAAGAATCCACCCGATTGCGCCGGCGTCAGGCCGTCGATCACCGACAGGAGGTTCCGGGCGGCCTCGTCGGGGGCGACCTTGCTGTGGCCGGAATAGTCGGCGGTGAAGGGCGTGGCGACGGTCCCGGGGTGAAGCGCCACGACCACCGCCTCTTTCCGCCTGCGCCCGATCTCGATGGCCGCGCCATGCACGATCTGGTTCGCGGCGGCCTTGGATGCCCGGTAGGAATACCACCCGCCCATGCGGTTGTCGCCGATCGACCCCACCCGCGCGGTCAGCACCGCCACCACAGACCGTCCCGCGCGCGGCAGAAGCCGGGGCGCGTGGCGCAGGATCAGCGCGGGGCCGATGGCGTTGACCGCAAGCGTTTGGGCCATCGCGGCGGCGTCGATGGCGTCGAGAGATTTCTCGGGGGCCTGTCCTTCGGGCGCCAGAATGCCTGACGCGACGAAGATCAGGTCGAACGGACCGTCGAGCGCGCCCAGCACCCGGTCGACCGACGCGGGGTCGGTGACGTCGAGCCCGTCGGACCGGCGCGACAGGCCCGTGACCTCGGCCCCGCGCGCGGCAAGAGCCGCAGCCAATGCGGCGCCGATTCCGCCCGAAGCCCCGATGATGAGTGCGCGTGTCGTCATGCCGCCTCACCTAAGGCGATGACCCCGCGGGTCAATCGCGCTAGAAGCGTCCCGACACCGGAGGTGGCACCATGTGGGACGACACGAAATTCTGGGACAAGATCGCGCCGCGCTATGCGCGGGCGAAGATCGGCGACGAAGCCGCCTATGAACGCAAGATCGCGATCACGCAGCGCTATTTCGGCCCCGACGCGCAGGTGCTCGAGATCGGCTGCGGCACCGGCACGACGGCGCTGCGCCACGCCCCGCATGTCGGTCAGATCCTGGCGACCGACATCTCGCCCGCGATGCTTCAGATCGCCGAAGGACGGGCTGCCGAGGCGGGCGTGACCAACGTGACCTTCCGGCACGCGGCGATCGAGGCGCTCGACCTTGCGCCCGAAAGCTACGACGCGGTGCTGGCGCTCAATATCCTGCATCTTCTCGAGGATCGGGTTGCGGCCATCGCGAAGCTGGCCCGCGCGCTGAAACCCGGCGGTGTGCTGGTCTCGAGCACGGCCTGCCTCAACGACGGGTTGCGCTGGGTCGGGATCATCCTGCCGGTCGTGCGCGCGGTGGGCTATGCGCCTCGCGTGGCCTTCCTGTCGGGCGACACGCTGCGGGACGACATGCGGGCCGCGGGCCTCGAGATCGTCGAGGACTGGCGGCCCAAACCCAAGGCTGCGCTGTTCCTTGTGGCGCGCAAGCCCGGGTGACAGTCGCCGCGCCGGGGGGTAATCAGGCGGAATGAGCGACCGGCCCGTCATCTATCACATCCCCGTCTGCCCCTTCTCGCAGAGGGTCGAGATCCTGTTGGAGCTCAAGGGTCTGCAAGAGGCCGTGGAGTTCCGCGTGGTCGACATCACCAGGCCGCGCGAGTCCCACCTCGTTGCGCTTTCGCGCGGGACGACGGCGCTTCCGATCATGGACCTTGGCGGCGGGCGCGTGCTGAAGGAAAGCCTCGTGATCCTGCGCTATGCGGACGAGGCATTTCCCTTGCCGCAGGTCGCCAGGACTGACCCCTACGAGCGCGGGGTGGAACGGCTGATGATCGAACGGGCCGGCGATTTCACCATGGCGGGATACCTGATGGTGATGAACCGCGACCGCGCGAAGGCAGAGGAAAAACGGCAGGCCCTGCTGGGCCACTACGCTTGGCTCGACGATTTCCTGCGCCATCACAATCCGGGCGGGACATATCTCTTCGACGATTTCGGCCTGGCCGACCTGGTCTACACGCCGATGTTCATGCGCTTCTGGTTTCTCGACTACTACGAAGGCTTCGACCTGCCCGACACGCCCGATTTCGCGCGTGTACGGCGCTGGCGCGACGCCTGCGTTGCCCACCCCGCCGCACAGCAGGTCTGCTTCGATCAGATCGTGAAGCTCTACTACGACTACGCGGTCGGAAGCGGGAACGGCGCCCTGCCGGAGGGGCGGTCGGTGTCGTCCTTCACCTTCGAGCCGGACTGGCCGGAGCGTCCGATGCCGCCGCGCGACAAGTACGACCGCATCGCGTCGGACGCCGAGCTTGGGCTGGTTGCAGGGTAGGCCCCGACCACGTCAGGCCCGTGCATTCCTGAAGAACCGCCTCGTGATGGCAATGGAGGCCATTGCAAGCCCGATACCATAGCCGATCCACACACCGTTCGGGCCAAGCTCCATCACGAAGCCGAGCAGATAGGCAAGCGGCAGGGCGAAGATCCAGTAGCAGACCAGCGTGATGACGACGGGCACCCAGTTGTCCATCATGCCGCGCGCGGCGCCAAGCATCGTGCCCTGCACACCATCGGCGATCTGCATGGCGGCGACGACGACGAACATGCCGGCGGCCAGCGCCACCACCTCGGGGTCCGACGACAGCAGACCGGCAAGCGCGCGGCCCCCGAGCAGGATGCCGATCACCACGACGGACATCCACGACACGATCACCAGGAGCGCCGCAAAGCCGATCCGGCGCAGGCGCCCGCGCTCTTTCGCGCCGATGGCTTGCCCGACCCGGATCGACACGGCGATCGAGACGCCCAGAGGAACCATGTAAAGAACACCGCCGACCGACGCGACGATCTGGTTCGCGGCCAGCGCCACGGCGCCGAACCATCCCATCATCAGCCCGGCAAGGGCGTAGGCCCCGCCTTCGCCGACATATCCCGAGGCGATGGCCGCGCCTTCCCTGATCTGAATCCACAACTCGCGCCGCGAGCGGTGCCCCCTTTGCCGCGCACCGACCATGCCGGTCGCGCGCTGCCAGATGATCCAGGCAAGGATCAGCGAGACTGTCTGTGACAACAGGCTCCCCAGCCCGGCCCCGAGCAACCCCAGACCCGGCCATGCGCCCGCGCCGTGGATCAGCAGAAGGTTCGCGGGGATGTTGATCAGCACCGCGACGAACGCCAGAAACACGCCAAGCCAAGGCCGGCCGATCGCGTCGAAAAGCCCCTTGAGCGCATAGAACATCGTGAAGGGGATCAGGAGCAGGCTCATGGCCTTCCAGTAGCCGCCAAGCACCTCGGTCACCTCGGGCGGCTGCCCCAGACGCCCGAGCGCCGGTTCGACCGCCAGCATGAGCGCCGCCCCGATCACGCTGGTCGCCGTGGCGACCATCAGCCCCGTGAAGGTCGCGTTCGACAGCGCGGCCGGGTCGCCTTTGCCATGGGCTTCGGCCATGCGCACCCCGATGACCGACACGAAGCCGTAGAGCGCGGAATAGAAGATCAGGATGACCGAGGCCGTGATCGACGCGGCCGCCAGCGGCACGGTCCCCAGAGGCGCGATCATCACCGTATCGACCACCCCGATGAGCGTGGCGGCGGCCAAGGATATGACGATCGGGACAGCGAGTGTTGCAAGCGCGCGCACTTCGGCCCACAAGGAAAAGGGCCTGCTCGCCGAGTGGTTGGTTCGGTCGTCAAGTAACATGGCAGTGCCTTCGAGAGAGTCCCTGGCCCTGACCCCCGAAAAGATGTGTCCTGCACCAGCCATGCGGTGATTGCGATGGGAACTCAGATACCAAGATTTCCCGCATGATCAATAGAGCAGCCGGCCCGGGAACGGCCGCAAGAGGCGTGGCAGGGGCACAGGGCGGGCGTGACCGGCGCCCTGATCTGCCCGGCGCCCCGCCCGAATCGCGCCCCTTCCGTGCAAGCGGCCGGGCCGTCGGTACGCCCGGAGATCGCGCTTTTTGGGGTTTCCCTGTCCGACGGAATCGCTATCATCCTGCACCATGACGACGAAGGATCATATCGTGACCGGCTCCGCCCTGCGCGGACCCCTCCTTCGCGACCTGCTTCTCCTTAGCCGCCTCTGAGCGTGCCTTTCGGCGCGACCGCTCAGGGGAGGATCAGCGCCGGATCGAAACGCTAGGGAAACAAGGACCAAGACAATGACGGAAACCGACAAGGATCGCGTGCTGATCTTCGACACCACGCTGCGCGACGGCGAACAATCGCCCGGCGCCACCATGACCCATGACGAGAAGCTGGAAATCGCCGAAATGCTCGACGACATGGGAGTCGACATCATCGAAGCGGGCTTTCCGATCGCCTCGGAGGGCGACTTCGAGGCGGTCAGCGACATCGCGAAGCGCGCGAAATCGGCGGTGATCTGCGGTCTGGCGCGCGCCAACTTCAAGGACATCGACCGCTGCTGGGAGGCCGTGCGCCACGCCCGGCGCCCGCGCATCCACACCTTCATCGGCACCTCGCCGCTGCACCGGGACATCCCGAAGCTGACCAAGGACGAGATGGCCGAGCGGATCCACGACACGGTCACGCACGCCCGCAACCTCTGCGACAACGTGCAGTGGTCGCCGATGGACGCGACGCGGACCGAATGGGACTACCTCTGTCGGGTGGTCGAGATCGCGATCAAGGCAGGGGCCACGACGATCAACATCCCCGACACCGTGGGCTACACCGCGCCGGTCGAAAGCGCCGACCTGATCCGGCGTCTGATCGAGACGGTGCCGGGCGCGGACGAGGTGATCTTCGCCACCCACTGCCACAACGACCTCGGCATGGCGACGGCGAACGCGCTGGCGGCCGTGGCGGGCGGCGCGCGGCAGATCGAATGCACGATCAACGGGCTGGGCGAACGTGCGGGCAACACGGCCCTGGAAGAGGTGGTGATGGCGCTGAAGGTGCGCCACGACATCATGCCCTGGCACACGAGTGTCGACACGCGCAAGATCATGGCGATCTCGCGCCGGGTGGCCACGGTGTCGGGCTTTCCGGTGCAGTTCAACAAGGCCATCGTCGGCAAGAACGCCTTCGCGCATGAAAGCGGCATCCACCAGGACGGCATGCTCAAGAACGCCGAGACCTTCGAGATCATGCGCCCCGAGGATGTCGGGCTGAAAGAAACCTCGATCGTCATGGGCAAGCATTCGGGCCGGGCGGCGCTGCGCGCCAAGCTCAAGGACCTCGGGTTCGAGCTGGCCGACAACCAGCTGAGCGACGTCTTCGTCCGGTTCAAGGCGCTGGCCGACCGCAAGAAGGAGGTGTTCGACGAGGACCTGCTGGCGCTCATGCGCACGCAGGAAGAAGCCGACGAACGCATCCAGGTGAAGTTCCTGCGCGTGATCTGCGGCACCGAGGCGCCGCAATCGGCCGACATCACGCTGACCATCGACGGCAAGGACCACCAGACGACGGCCCAGGGCGACGGCCCTGTCGATGCCACTTTCCGGGCGATCAACGCGCTTTTTCCGCACAGCGCGACGCTGCAACTCTACCAGGTGCATGCCGTGACCGAAGGAACCGATGCGCAGGCCACGGTGAGCGTGCGGCTCGAGGAAGACGGGCGCATCGTGACCGGGCAGTCGGCGGATACCGACACGGTGGTGGCCTCGGCCAAGGCCTATGTGAGCGCGCTGAACAACCTTCTGGTGCGCCGGACCAAGGCGGACCCGGACGCCGACATCAAGCAGGTGAGCTACCGCGACGCGGGCTGAAACGATCGTTGGGATGGGGGCGCTGCCCCCGTCCCCGCTGCGCGGGGCCTCCCCCGAGGTATTTGCCGCCAGAAGAAGCCGGTAGCCTCGTCAGGGGGGATTTCGATTGACTTTGCACCGGCGGCCCCCCATGTGACCTGCACAGACGCTTTCTGCCGCGTGAGCAGACCGCGAAGATCCGGGCAACCGGACAGCGCAGGGCGTCACGAGATTTTCCAGGTTCCCACATCACGCAGGGGTCCGGCGCGCTGACGGCCACAACGGGCAATCCGGCCCATGGTCCAGAGCGGCGCGTGAACCCGACTGCGATCGTCGGCCCGTTCGGGGCGCGGCGGCGAAAGACTTTCGGCGGCGTCCCGAGGGACGACCGCCAGACAAAGGACGTATCCCAAGATGGATTTCGATATGCTGGGGCTTCAGCCCCGCCTTGTGGCGAAACTCGCCGAGCAGGGCATCACAGAACCGACGCCGATCCAGAAGAAGGCCATCCCGCACGCCATGAACGGCCGTGACGTGATGGGCCTGGCCCAGACCGGCACCGGCAAGACCGCAGCCTTTGGCCTGCCCATGATCCACGCCCTGATGGGCCTGGGCGTGGCACCCGAGCCAAAGTCCGTGAACGGCCTGATCCTTGCGCCGACGCGCGAGCTGGCCAACCAGATCGCCGAGAACCTGCGCGCCTATACCCAGGGCACGCATCTGAAGGTCAACATCGTCGTCGGCGGCGGGTCGGTCATGGCGCAGATCAACCGCCTGCACCGGGGCACCGACCTTCTGGTCGCCACGCCGGGCCGGCTGATCGACCTTCTCGACCGCAAGGCGGTGCGGCTTGACCGTACGCAATACCTCGTCCTCGACGAGGCGGACCAGATGCTCGACATGGGCTTCATCCATGCTCTGCGCCGGATCGCCCCGCTGCTGCCGAAGGATCGTCAGACGATGCTCTTTTCGGCGACGATGCCCAAGCTGATGGCCGAACTTGCGGCCAACTATCTCACCGATCCGGTGCGGGTCGAAGCCGCGCCGCCGGGCAAGCCCGCCGACAAGGTCACCCAGGGGCTGATCTTCGTCGAACAAGGCGCCAAGGCCGATCTTCTGATCAAGCGGCTCGACACCCACCGCAACGAACTGGCGCTGGTCTTCGCGCGCACCAAGCACGGGGCCGAGAAGCTGATGAAGGTGCTCGACAAGGCCGGCTTTGCCGCCGGGTCGATTCACGGCAACAAGAGCCAGGGTCAGCGCGACCGGGCGCTGGCCGCGTTCAAGGCGGGTGAGCTGCGGGTGCTGGTGGCCACCGACGTGGCGGCCCGCGGCCTCGACATTCCCGAGGTCCGGCATGTCTACAACTACGACCTGCCGAACGTGCCCGACAACTACATCCACCGCATCGGGCGCACCGCGCGCGCCGGCCGTGACGGATCGGCGGTGGCTTTCTGTGCGCCCGCCGAGATGAGCGAGCTGCGCGCGATCGAAAAGACCATGGGACGTCCGATCCCCGTGATCGGCGGAACCAGTTGGGCCCCCGAGCGCGCGGCGCAGGGCGCATCGCGCGGCAAGCCGCATGGCGCCGGGAAACCGCAGTCCGCGGGCCGTCGCCGGCCCCGGGCGCGCGGTCGGTCGCGCCAGGCCGCCTGAGCGCGGCCCGAAAGCGCCTTGAGGTTCCGGCAACAAAGGGCCGGTTCCGCGAAGATTGTCCACGTCTGCCCTTTTATGGCCGCAAATCGGGGCCTATAAGCAGGCGTGGGCCCGGGCATGACAAGACTCGGGGACCGCACAGGCAGGACGAAAAGGCAGGCTTCGAATGGCATTCGGCGGGTTGTTCTCATCGGATATGGCGATCGACCTCGGCACGGCGAACACCCTGGTCTACGTCAAGGGCAAGGGCATCGTGCTGAACGAACCCTCGGTGGTTGCCTATCATATCAAGGACGGCAAGAAGCAGGTTCTGGCCGTGGGCGAGGACGCCAAGCTGATGCTTGGCCGCACGCCGGGCTCGATTCAGGCCATCCGCCCGATGCGCGAGGGCGTGATCGCGGATTTCGACGTGGCGGAAGAGATGATCAAGCATTTCATCCGCAAGGTGCACAAGCGCACGACCTTCTCGAAGCCCAAGATCATCGTCTGCGTGCCACATGGCGCCACCCCGGTTGAAAAGCGCGCCATCCGCCAGTCGGTTCTGAGCGCCGGCGCCCGGCGCGCCGGGCTGATCGCTGAACCGATCGCCGCCGCCATCGGCGCCGGCATGCCCATCACCGACCCCACCGGCAACATGGTCGTCGACATCGGCGGCGGAACCACCGAAGTGGCCGTCCTCAGCCTGGGCGACATCGTCTATGCCCGGTCCGTCCGCGTCGGCGGCGACCGCATGGACGAGGCGATCATCAGCTACCTGCGGCGCCAGCATAACCTTCTGATCGGCGAATCCACGGCCGAGCGCATCAAGACCTCGATCGGCACGGCGCGGATGCCCGACGACGGGCGCGGCGCCTCGATGGAGATCCGCGGCCGCGACCTTCTGAACGGCGTTCCGAAGGAAACCGAGATCAACCAGGCGCAGGTCGCCGAGGCGCTGTCCGAGCCTGTGCAGCAGATCTGCGAGGCGGTCATGACAGCGCTCGAGGCGACGCCGCCGGACCTTGCCGCGGACATCGTCGACCGGGGCGTGATGCTGACCGGGGGCGGTGCGCTTCTGGGGGATCTCGACCTTGCGCTGCGCGAACAGACCGGGCTGGCCGTTTCGGTGGCCGACGAGTCGCTCAACTGCGTGGCACTGGGCACCGGAAAGGCGCTGGAGTATGAAAAACAGCTCCGGCATGTGATAGACTACGACAGCTGAGCCGGGGCCCGGCTCTCGGGCGGCGCTGAGGCGCCCGGGCCCGGCTGAAGGAGCGGCCGCACGTGGCAAGAGACCGAGGCACATCCGAAACCTATACCCGCCCCGTCCGGCGGTTGCTGGTCGTCGGCCTTGTCGCTGTCTTCGTCCTTCTGTTCCTCTTCTGGCGCATCGACAGCCCGCGGGCCGAACGGTTCCGCGCCGATCTGGTCGATCAGGTCGTCCCCTCGTTCGAATGGGCGCTGATCCCGGTGACGAAGGCCGCGCAGCTTGTCGAAGGCTTCCAGTCCTATGCGCGGCTGGCCGAACAGAACCAGGAGTTGCGGCGCGAGCTTCAGCAGATGAAAGCCTGGCGCGAGGCGGCGCTGCAGCTCGAGCAGGAAAACGCCAAGCTACTCGACCTCAACAAGGTGCGGCTTGACCCGGCGCTGACCTTCGTCACCGGCGTGGTGCTGGCCGACAGCGGGTCGCCCTTCCGCCAGTCGGTGCTGCTCAACGTGGGCGCGCGCGACGGCATCCGCGACGGCTGGGCCACCACCGACGGGCTTGGTCTTGTCGGGCGGATCTCGGGCGTGGGGCAGACGACCTCGCGCGTGCTGCTGCTGACCGACCCGGGAAGCCGGATCCCGGTGACGATCCAGCCGTCCGGGCAGCGCGCGATCCTGGCCGGCGACTCGACCACAGCCCCCCTTCTCGAGTTCCTGGAGAACCCCGAACAGGTGCGTCCGGGCGACCGCGTTGTCTCGTCGGGCGACGGCGGCGTCTTTCCGGCCGGGCTGCTGGTCGGCCAGGCGGTTCTGGGCACCGACACACGGCTGCGCCTGCGCCTGTCGGCCGATTACGAACGGCTTGAATTCCTGCGCGTCCTGCGCAGCCGTCCGGCGGAATCCCTGTCGGATCCCGGCTCGCTTGTCGGACCGCTTCTTCCGCCCGAGGCGATGGCGCCGATTGCCGCCGAGGCCACCGATGGCTGATCCGGTCACAAGCCGCCGGCTGGGGTATCGCGTGCTTTGGGCCGTGCTGATCCTGGCGGCGATGGTGGCATTGCTGCTGCCACTGCACCCGGGTCCGGGGCGCTTTCCCACGCCGGACGTCCTGCTTCTGATCACCTTCGCCTGGGTGCTGCGGCGGCCCGACTATGTCCCGGTGGGACTGATTGCGGCAGCCTTTCTGCTGGCCGATTTCCTGTTCATGCGCCCACCGGGGCTCTGGGCCGCGCTGGTCGTGCTCGCCACGGAATACCTGCGCGCGCGCGAGGCGGGCTGGCGCGATCTTCCGTTCCTGGCCGAATGGGCCATCGTGGGGGCGGTCCTTGGCGCGATGACGCTGGTGCATGCCGTGGTCCTGGCACTGTTCTTCGTCGATCAACCGACGCTGGGCGGCACACTTCTGCACCTTGCGATCACGATTGCAGCCTATCCGGTGGTGGTGGCCTTGACCGCCCGCGCGGTCGGGCTGAAAAAGGCCGCGCCGGGCGAAGTCGACCAGTTGGGACACAGACAGTGAAACGGTCTCCGAAGGATACCGAGGAAAGCGTCCGCCGCATCAGCCGGCGCGGGCTGTTTCTTGGCGGGTCGATGCTGGCCTTCATGGGCGTGCTCGGAACGCGCATGCGCCAGCTCCAGATCGAGGAAGCCGACGAATTCCGGCTCCTGGCCGAAGAGAACCGCATCAACATCCGCCTCATCGCGCCGCCCCGCGGGGTGATCTACGACCGCAACGGCGTTCCGATCGCCGAGAACGCCCAGAACTACCGCATCATCATCGTGCGAGAGGACGCCGGCGACGTCGATGCGGTGGTGGACCGCCTGCGCAGCATCGTCCACCTCGACGAGGCCGATCTGGAGCGCAATCTGCGCGAGATGTCGCGGCGCAGCCCCTTCGTGCCGGTGACACTGGCCGACCGGCTGAGCTGGGAGGATTTCACCAAGGTCGCCGTCAACGCCCCGGCCCTGCCCGGCATCACGCCGGATGTGGGCCTGTCGCGCCACTATCCGATGGACGGCGATTTCGCCCATGTCATCGGCTATGTCGGCCCGGTCAGCGACTACGACCTCGAACGCATTCCCGATCCCGACCCACTTCTGCAGATCCCGAAGTTCCAGATCGGCAAGGTCGGTGTCGAGACCCGGCTCGAGGAAGAGCTGCGCGGCAAGGCCGGCACCCGCCGGATCGAGATCAACGCCGCCGGTCGTGTGATGCGCGAGCTTGGCCGCGACGAGGGCGTGCCGGGTGCCGATATCCAGCTGACCGTCGACCACGCGCTGCAGAACTTCGTGCAGACGCGCATGGACGGCGAAAGCGCCGCAGCCGTCGTGATGGATGTGCGCACCGGAGACCTTCTGGCACTGGGGTCGGCGCCGGCCTTCGATCCCAACAAGTTCGTGCGCGGCATCTCGGGGCCGGACTACCGCGCCCTGATGGAGCACAGCTACCGCCCGCTTGCCAACAAGACCGTGCAGGGCGCCTATCCGCCGGGCTCGACCTTCAAGATGATCACGGCGCTCGCGGGCCTCGAAGCCGGTGTGATCGGCCCGAACGAGACCATCTATTGCCCCGGCCACCTTTCGCTTGGCGGGCGCCGCTTCCATTGCTGGAAGCGCGGCGGCCACGGGCAGGTCGACCTCGACAAGAGCCTCGTGCAGTCCTGCGACGTCTATTACTACGAGGTCGCGCGACGCTGCGGCATCGACAAGATCGCCGATGTCGCGAGGCGATTTGGCCTTGGCACCCGCCATGACATTCCGATGTCCGCAGTGACCGAAGGGCTGATCCCGTCGACCGAATGGAAGCGCACGGTCCGCGGCGAAAGCTGGCGGCCGGGGGATTCGCTCAACGCCTCGATCGGGCAGGGCTATGTCCTGACCTCGCCTCTGCAGCTTGCGGTGATGACGGCGCGCCTGGCCACCGGGCGCGACGTGGCGCCCCGGCTGATCAAGTCGGTCAACGGCGTCGACATCCCTGTGACCGAGGCCCCGCAGATCGATGTGAACCAGACCCATCTTCAGATGGTGCAACGCGCGATGTACCGGGTCTCGAACGTGCCGGGCGGCACCGCCATCCGGTCGCGCATCGTGGCCGACGGGATGGAGATCGCCGGCAAGACCGGCACCAGCCAGGTCCGCAACATCACCGCTGCCGAACGCGCCCGTGGCGTGACCAGCAACGCAGATCTGCCGTGGGAACGGCGCGACCACGCGCTCTTCGTCTGCTACGCCCCCTATGACGCGCCGCGGTACGCCGTGTCCCTCGTGGTGGAACATGGCGGCGGCGGCTCGGCGGCCGCGGCCCCTGTCGCGCGCGACATCATGCTGTTCGCCCTTTACGGCGGGCTGCCGCCGATCGATGCCTACCCCGCCGACCAGCGCGAGCGGATGCGCACCTATCTCGAGGCGCTGCCCCTGCGCGAACGTCAGCAGCCCGGCCCGGCGCGGAGCCGCGCATGAGTTACCTCGAGTATAACGTCAAGACGATCCCCACGGGCTGGCGCAAGATCTTCTACGTGAACTGGGCGCTGGTCCTGCTTCTGGTCGCCGTCGCCTGCGTCGGTTTCCTGATGCTCTACTCGGTCGCGGGCGGCAATCTCGGCCGCTGGGCCGAGCCGCAGATGGAGCGCTTCGTCCTCGGCCTTGTCGCGATGTTCACCGTGGCGATGGTGCCGATCTGGTTCTGGCGCAACCTGGCCGCGCTGCTTTTCGGCATCTCGATCCTGCTTTTGCTGTTCGTCGAGTTCTTCGGCACGATCGGCATGGGCGCGCAGCGCTGGATCGACCTTGGCTTCATGCGGCTTCAGCCCTCGGAGGTGACCAAGATCACGCTGGTGATGATCCTTGCCGCCTATTACGACTGGCTCGACGTCAAGAAGGTGTCGCGACCGCTCTGGGTGGCGATCCCGCTTCTGATCATCCTTGTGCCCACGGCCCTTGTGCTTCAGCAGCCCGACCTCGGGACCGCGATCCTTCTGGTGGCGGGCGGCGGTATCGTGATGTTCGTGGCAGGCGTCAGCTGGTGGTATTTCGGTGCTGTGATCGCCGCCGGCGCGGGCATCGTGTCGGCGGTCTTCAGTTCGCGCGGCACCTCGTGGCAGCTTCTTCAGGACTACCAGTACCGCCGGATCGACACCTTCCTCGATCCCAGCCAGGACCCGCTGGGGGCGGGCTACCACATCACCCAGTCGAAGATCGCGCTGGGATCGGGCGGCTTCACCGGCCGGGGCTTCATGCAGGGCACGCAGTCGCGGCTGAACTTCCTGCCCGAGAAGCACACCGACTTCATCTTCACCACGCTGGCCGAGGAATTCGGCTTCATCGGCGCGATCTCGCTTCTGACGCTTTACGGGTTGATCCTGCTGTTCTGCGTGCTCTCGGCGCTGCAGAACACCGACCGCTTCGGGTCGCTTCTGACGCTGGGGATCGCAGCCACGTTCTTTCTGTTTTTCGCCGTCAACATGTCCATGGTGATGGGCCTGATGCCGGTGGTCGGCGTTCCCCTGCCGCTGGTCAGCTATGGAGGGTCGGCGATGCTCGTCCTGATGGTGGCCTTCGGCCTTGTCCAGTCGGCCCATATCCACCGGCCGCGCAGCCGATGATCCGGGTTCTCTTCGCCGCAGGTCAGGAACGCTGGCCCGTCTATGAGGCGCCGCTGCGCACCGCCTTCGCCGAGGCCGGGCTAAGCGTGGACATGGCGATGGATCACGCCCCCGAAAGCGTCGACTACATCATCCTTTCGCCCGGGTCCGGGATCGACGACTTCCGGCCCTTCACCCGCTGCAAGGCGGTGCTGAACCTCTGGGCCGGGGTCGAGAAGATCGTCGGCAACCAGACCCTGACCCAGCCGCTTGCCCGGATGGTCGATCCCGGTCTGACCGAAAGCATGGTCGAATGGGTGACGGGCCACGTGCTGCGGCACCACCTCGACATCGACCACAGCCTTGCCCATCAATCGGGCGAGTGGGTGCAGCATATTCCGCCGCTGGCGCGCGACCGGCCGGTCGGCGTGCTGGGGCTGGGCGAGCTGGGCGCGGCCTGCGCGCGCGCGCTGGCGACTGCTCAACTTCCCGGTCTCGGGCTGGGCGCGCGGGCCCAAGTCGGTCGAGGGCGTCGCCTGCCAGTCGGGATCCGCCGGCCTTGACGCGGTGCTGGCGACCTCCGAGATCCTGGTCCTGCTCCTGCCGCTGACACCGGCCACGCGCAACGTGATCGACGCGCGCGCGCTGGCGCTGATGCCCGAGGGCGCGGTGATCGTGAACCCCGGGCGCGGCGCCCTGATCGACGACGAAGCGCTTCTGGCATCGCTTGATGCAGGGCACACGGGCCACGCCACGCTCGACGTGTTCCGAACCGAACCGCTGCCCCCCGACCATCCGTTCTGGGGCCATCCGCGCGTGACGGTGACGCCGCATATCGCCGCCGAGACGCGGCCCGCCTCGGCCGCCCGCGTGATCGCCGAGAACATCCGCCGGGGTGAGGCGGGCGAGCCCTTCCTGCACCTCGTGGACCGCAACACGGGCTACTGACGCAGCTTCGGCGGCCGGTCGGGGTCCATGCCGGGCGCGGATGGCGCGGGACCGGCGCGGCGGGCGGTTCGGGCAGATCGAACCGCAGCCCGACCTTCGCCAGTTGCGCCGACACCGCGTCCGACGCGGCGAAGAACGCGACATCGAGTTCCCCCGCCTCGAGACCCGAGAACACCAGCGCCTCGCCGATCTCGGCTGCCAGGGCCGGCGCGCGCGCCCTCGTCGGTATCGATCAGCGCCAGAAGATGCCCCCGCCGCCCGTCGTCATGGACCACCCCGGACAGATAGGCACAGGCCGCCAACCCGCCCGCCCGCGCGAGTTTCCGGTCGAGCGCCGTCAGAAGCGCCTCGGGCAGCGCGTGGGGCGGCGTCACCTCCCGGACCCGCCCGCCGACCTCGCGCGGGGCCTCGGACAACAGCGCCGCCAGCCAGTCGACCGCTTCGGGCGGCATCAGGAAGGCCGAGGGCGCGACCCCGAGGTTCAGCCCAAGGGACGCCCTCTGCCCCGCCAGCATCCGCACAAGCTGCCGCCCCGGCAGCGCGATGTATGCGGCCTCGGCGCCCGCGAAATCGGCCAACCGCTCTTCGGTGTCGAAGGCGGTGACGACCGGCCCGGTCGAGAGTTGCAGGACGCGCGGTTCGGCCACCTCACCCGCGGCCTCGCGATCGAGGATGAGGAAGAGCTCGGTCTCGGCCAGCCGCTGGTAGAAGGCCAGCCGGGGGGCGTCGGCGTCGGGATCAGCCTCCATCGCGGCATGGGCGGCGTCGATCGGTGTCATCTCAGAACCTCCTTCACGCGGGCGCGCAGCGCCGGCAGAACCTCATCCTCGAACCACGGGTTGCGGCGCAGCCATGCGGTATTGCGCCAGGACGGGTGCGGCAAGGGAAAGACCCGCGGCGCATGGTCCTGCCAGCGCGCCACCGTCTTTGTCACGCCGCCCCGCGCCCCCGCTGTCCCCAGATGCCAGCGATGGGCATAGCCTCCGACCAGAAGAGTGAGCGGCGCCTCACCCAGTGTCGCCATCACCTGCCCGTGCCAGGTGGCCGCGCAGATGGGCGGCGGCGGCAGGTCCGCACCCTTCGCGTCATAGCCCGGAAAGCAGAAAGCCATCGGCACGACGGCGATGCGACCGAGATCGTAGAACGTCGCCGCGTCGATCCCCATCCAATCGCGCAGCCGGTCTCCCGAGGGGTCGAAGAACGGCCGTCCCGCTTGGTGCACCCGCATCCCGGGCGCCTGCCCGGCCACGAGAATGCGCGCACCGGGGCGAAACCAGACTATCGGACGGGGCGCGTGGGCGGTCGCCGTCGCCGCGAAACGGTCCGCACAGATACGGCAAGCCCCGATCCTCTCGGGCAGGCTTTCGAGTTGGCCGCGGGTTGCGGGGTCATGGGTCAATTGCACCCTCCCGGGGCGTCCCAGCCCCTGATGCGCGCGGACCCGCCCGCGTGGCGGCATTCCGCTGACCAGATTGATCTTTGCGGGCGCCCGGACACATACTAGGATAAGCGTAACCAAGTTCGGCTTAGAACCGGACAGCACATCGGGGCATCGCGGGGCAGGCATGCTCGAATTCGACAACGTCAGCAAGTCCTTCTGGACGGGCACGCAGCGCAAGGTGATCCTTGACCGCGCGTCGTTTCGCGTCGAACTGGGCAGCTCGCTTGGCATCCTGGCCCCGAACGGTACCGGAAAGACCACGATCATCAACATGATGGCCGGGCTCGAAAAGCCGGACGAGGGCGAGATCATCCGCAACTGCCGCGTGTCGTTCCCCCTCGGCTTCATGGGGGGCGTGGTCAACCGGCTGTCCGCGCTTGAGAATTCGCGGTTCATCGCCCGGCTCTACGGGATCGACCCCGACTATCTCGAGGCGTTCTGCCGCTGGCTTTGCGGGCTGGACGAATACTTCGAGATGCCGGTGGGCACCTATAGCCAGGGAATGCGCGCGCGGTTCAGTTTTGCCCTGCTTCTGGCGCTGGAATTTGATATCTACCTGATCGACGAAGGCATGCCGGCCACGACGGATGCCGCATTCAACAAGCGGGCCGGAGAAATCCTGCGGGAACGTCTCAAGACCTCGACGGTCGTGATCGTGTCGCACCAGCCCGCAACGCTGGAGAAGTTCTGCCGGACGGCCGCGGTTCTCAGAGACGGCCAGTTCCACCATTTCGACACGCTGGAAGAGGCGCGCGCGCTTTATGACTACCAAACCCAAGGCTAGACGCTTCCGCATCCGGCGCGACGAGCTGCGGTCGGCTCAGCCCCCTGTTGCGGGTACCTCCCAGGCTGCGCCGGGGCCGGTCGTGTCCGATACGGCCGGCGATGCGCTGTTCGCCGCCCCCGACGACGGCTTCGGTGACGCGCCCTTCCCCGGATCGGCGCGTGCAGAGGCGGCCGAGGTCGCGGCGAAGGCCGGCGCCGACCGCGCCATCGCCGAGATCGGGAAGGAAGGGCTGACCGGACGGCAGCTGCGTCTTGCGCGCCGGCTGGCGCAGAAGAACGGGCTCGACCCGAAGTCCGATTTCGACGCGGTGCGCCTTCTGCGCGCCTCGGGCGTCGACCCGTTCAAGCGTGAAAGCCTGCTCGAACTCGTCGTCCCACAGTCGCGCGGGTCGACCGAGGGCGATACCGAGGCCCGCACGCAGCTTCCCCAGACCGTTCCGGGCGGCGCACCGACACCAGCCCTGCCCCCCGCGGCCGACCCAATGGCCGCCCGCGCCCGCGACGTGCAGGATATCCAGCGCGACATCGTGCGCCGCCGCCGCCGCCGCCTGACGATGCTCTTCGCACGGCTGTCGTTCTTCGTTCTGCTGCCGACCCTTCTTGCGGGGTATTACTATTTCGCGGTGGCGACGCCGCTTTACGCCACCCAGTCGAGCCTGCGGATCGACCAGGCCGGCGCGCCGACCTCGGGCGGGCTGGGCAGTCTCTTCTCGGGGACCGGCCTTGCCACCAGTCAGGATGCGGTGGGCGTGCAGGACTACCTGACGTCGATGCAGGCGATGCTGCGCCTCGAAGACGACATCGGCTTCGAGCAGTACTTCAACGCGCCCGGGATCGACCCGCTGCTGCGTCTGTCGCCCGATCCAAGCAACGAAGAGGCCTACAAGCTTTATCAGCGCCTGGTCACGATCGGCTACGATCCGACCGAGGGGGTGATCCGGCTCGAGGTGCAGGCGCCGTCGCCCGAGATCAGCGTCGCCTTCGCCGAACGGCTGATCGCCTATGCCGAGGAACAGGCCGACAGCCTGACCCAGAAGATGCGACAGGACCAGATGGCCGGTGCCTTCGACGCGCTGACCGAGGCCGAGGAAAAGATGCGCGCCGCGCAGTCCCGCGTCCTCGACCTCCAGGAACAGCTTGGCGTCATGGACCCGCAGTCGGAAACCGCGGCCCTGATGGGCCAGATTGCCACGTTCGAGACCCAGCTTGCCGAAAAGCAGCTCCAGCTCGACCAGCTGCTCGACAACAGCCAGCCGAACCAGGCGCGTGTCTCGGGCGTGCAGGGAGACATCGACCGGCTCGAGACGCTGGTCGCCGGATTGCGGGCGCAGATGACCGATGCCGGCAACGGCCAGAGGTCCCTGTCGCGCATCAGCGGCGAGCTTCGGATGGCCGAGGTCGACCTCGAGACCCGGACGATGATGATGCAGGAGGCCCTGCGCCAGGTCGAGACCGCGCGGATCGAGGCGAACCGCCAGGTCACCTACCTGTCACGGATCGTGAACCCCGTGGCACCCCAGGAGGCAAGCTACCCCCGCGCCTTCGAAAACACGCTTCTGGCCTTCCTCGTGCTGTCCGGGATCTACCTGATGGCATCGATCACGGTGTCGATCCTGCGCGAGCAGGTCTGACCTCGAAAACCCGGTCGAAAGCCCCGCGTTTGGGGCTTGAACCGACGCAGACGCCGCATTACACACCGCCCTGCTGCTGGGGTGTAGCCAAGTGGTAAGGCATCGGTTTTTGGTACCGTGTATCGTAGGTTCGAATCCTACCACCCCAGCCAGACACTCTCGGAAACC
>CAVPWP010000011.1:0-39069 GCA_963709395.1 uncultured Alphaproteobacteria bacterium | reverse complement strand
GATCTGGACCTCGCGGTGAGCGTAGGCGACCGGCACCGAGTAATCGTTGCGGCGATAGCGCACCATCGAGATCGAGGTGGCCCGGGTGCTCACCTTCTCGCAGGCATCGTAGGGCACGGCCGGCAACGCCAGCAGGGCGTCGAGATCACGCATGAGCCGCTCACCGATCGTCTCGGCGTGACCGCGGAGGATCTCGTCCTGACGCTTGAGGCATTGCTCCTCCAGCCGGGCGTTCAGCGCCTCGAAGCTTTCGGAATGCGGAACCGGCACCAGGAAGTTCCGCCGGCCGAGGCCGATCACACCCTCGACGTGCCCCTTGTCGTTCCCTTTGCCCGGCCGGCCGAACCGGTCCTCGAACAGGTAATGCGACTGCAACTCCGAGAAGATGAGGGTGCGCCTGCGAGTTCCGTCGCCGAGGATCTTCGCCACCGCGATCGTCGTGTTGTCGTAGAGGATCGACGCCGGCACGCCGCCGAAGAACGCGAAGGCCGAGACATGCCCGTCGCAGAACGCCTCGGTCGTCTCGGCCGGGTACGTCTTCATGAACAACGCGTCCGAGTGCGGCAGGACCATCGCGAAGTAGTGCAGCTTGCGCCTCACTCCGCCGATCACGCCGACGGCCTCGCCGAAATCGACCTGCGCGTGCCCCGGCGGGTGCGCGAGCGGCACGAACACCTCCCGCGACCGCCGCTTCTTCTCCCGGACGTAGTCGGTGACGATGGTGATGCCGCCGGCGAACCCGTACTCGTCTCTCAGCCGCTCGTAGATCCGCTTCGCCGTGTGACGCTGCTTCTTCAGCTGGCCTTTGTCGTCTTCCAGGATCTGGTCGATGACGCCGACGAACGGATCGAGCTTCGGTCGCGGAGGTGACCCCGCGCGTCGATATCCCGGTGGTACCGAGTGCTTCAGGATCTTCGACACCGTCTTGCGATCGATCCCGAAATGCCGGGCTGCCGCCCGCTCGCTCATCCCGTCAACGTGGCACGCCCGCCGTACCCGTCCATAAAGCTCCACAGAATACATCTCCCCGCCTTCAGCTCGTTGCCTCAGGCGCAAAGTGGCGGAATTTTACTCCGCGACGGTCAGGCGATCAGACCGTTTCCGTGGACCAGTTTGTCTCCGGGATTTACAACACCTACACGAAATTCGTGCTCAAGGGCGGCCAGAGCACGACCGCCTATGAGACCGAGGTCAAACGGCGCTTCATCGAAGAACCGGCGAACATGAAACTGCTGATCGTGGTGTCCAAGCTGCTGACCGGCTTCGATGCGCCGAGTTGCAGTTACATCTACCTCGACGACAAGCTGCGGGACCACACGCTGTTCCAGGCGATCTGTCGGACCAACCGGCTCGATGGCGACGACAAGGATTACGGTCACATCGTCGATTTCAAGGAGCTGTTCGGCGACGTCCAGCACGCGATCGCGGTCTACAGCTCGGATGAACTTGATCTGGATGCGGGCAGCGGCGGCGACAACAACGTCGAGATCAAGAACTGGATCGAAGAGGGGAAAGCCCGCCTCGATGCAGCACGCGAAGCGCTTCACTATCTCTGCGCCCCGGTGCCCCCTCCGAGAGAAGTTGAACAGTTCCTGCGGTATTTTTGTGGTGATGCCGCCGATCCGAACGCCTTGACCGAGACCGAAGCACTGAGGATATCGTTCTACAAATCCGTAGCGTCATTCGTTCGGGCCTACGCCGCCATCGCGCAGAACTTGGACGACGCGGGATATTCACCTTCCGAACAGGCCGCGATCCAGCGTGATGTCGATTTCTACAGTGATCTCAGGGCCGCCATCAAAAAGCATTCGGGCGAAGAGCTCGACATCAAGCCTTATGAAGCCGACATGCGACATCTTCTGAACACCTACATTCAGGCCGATCCTGCCCAAGCGCTTGGCGCGTTGTCGAACGTGTCGCTTACCCAGGCCATCATCGAAACCGGAATCCATGATGCGATCGCCAAGCAGCTAAATGAAAAGGGGAAGCTGTCGAAGAACGCGGTGGCCGAAGGCATCATCAATAACATCCGAAAGACCATCATCCGCGATCAGCTCACCGACCCTCGCTTCTATGACGAGATGTCCAAGCTCCTCGAGGATCTGATCCAGCAAAGCCGCGACAGTGCGAAGGCCTATGAGGATTTCCTGAAGAAGGCCGAGGACTTGGTCCGCAAGATGGCGACACGGGAGGCGGGTCCGGATCTGCCTGGAAGCCTATCGGGCAATCGCGAAGCCGTGGTGATCTACAACAACATTCCAGACCTTCCTGCTACTGAGTTCGTTGTCCCCGCAGATGAAGACGAAAGAGCGGATCTGGCGCTGGAAATCGACCGCACCGTTCGAGAACACGCCCCCGCCGGTTGGAAGGGCGATCCGGTGCGCGAACGGGAGGTCAAGAACGTCCTCTTCCCGCTCTTTAACCGAGATCGAGACGCGACGCTTGCGATGTTCGAAATTATCAAGAACCAATCGGGGTATTGATGGGTGAAGTGATTGAAATCGGCGATCTATTCATCGACGTGACCCGGAAGGACGTCAAAAACGTCCATCTCTCGGTTCATCCCCCCGATGGTCGTGTGACGCTCGTTGCGCCGACGTCCACGAGGATCGACGTCGCCCGCGCCTATGCGATCACCAAGATCGGCTGGATTCGGCAGCAGCAAGGAAAGCTCGCACAGCAAGCTCGCGAGGCGCCACGGCAATTTGTTGGACGCGAAACTCACTTTCTATGGGGACGACGACATCTGCTTCGGGTGACGGAATGTGATGGTAAGCCTTCCGTGCGTTTGGATCATCGCACGATTCATCTTCAAGTGCGTTCGGGAAGCACAGTGGAGACCCGTGCAAAGGTGGTACACGATTGGCACCTCAAGCTGCTTCACACTGCGGTCCCCCCATTGATCAAGAAGTGGGAAGGCCGGATTGGTGTCGAAGTTCGACGCTATTTCCTGCAGCGCATGAAGACCAAATGGGGAAGCTGCAACGCGGAACAGAGGACCATTCGTCTGAATACGGAGTTGATCAAGAAACCCCGGGATTTGCTGGAGTACGTCGTGGTTCACGAGATGATCCACATACTCGCACCGACCCATAGCCCAAGGTTCTTCGATCTCCTGTCAACGCACTATCCGAGCTGGTCCGAGGCGCGCACTGAATTGAACGAGTTGCCAATTCCGGCACTCTGAACGGTGGGTTACGACACCCGCCACACCTCTCCATCATCGAGCCGCTTGACGTAGTCGACTGCCGTGCCGTTCCAGTGGTACGCGAAATGAGCCCCTTGGGCGGGGATCGGGATCACGTCGGGCCAGAAGATGGCGATGCACTGGCCCTCGGGAAAGCGCACGCTGGGCCATGTGATACCGTTCGATCCGGCCGCACGGCGTTCGGCCCCGAAGATCTGGGACACGTGGTAGTCCTGCGGGTCAAGAAGATCGGCGCGGCCCGTGGCATCGTCGAGATCGGTATCGATCGATCCGATCAGCTCGCGGAACTGCGAGGTCCAGCCCGGCGCCTCGTCGGTGGCGCGCATGAAGCGGGCGTGGTGATGGACGGTCTCGGCGATCGCCACCTCGGTGCGGTCGCCCGCATAGTAGAGGCCGAAGCTGCCATCCGAGAACCGCCCGGGCCTGAGCGGCGAGCAATGCACGAAGGGCGCCATGACCCAGCTTGCGCCGGGCCCGGTCACGCGGCGGGACGCCGGCACCTTCGACAGATCGCCGATGCTCTCGCGGATGCGTGGGTTGAACTTGGCCTCGGCCGAGGCCAGCGCCTCCCAATCAGCCGGATCGGCGATGTCCTCGAAGAGGTCGATGGGCGGATGGATCGAGCGGATGATACGGACCGTGCGCGGCCAGGTCACGCGGCGGACAGGCACATTCACCAGGCACCCCGTTCGGCATCGAGATAGGCGCGCAGATCGATCAGGTCGGTGATCTCACCCCGCAGCATGACATCCAGCGCGCTTCGGCCCGCGAAGGCGGCATTCGGCTTGCGGATCCAGGCATAGCCCCGGGCAGGGTCGGCGAAGAGATAGCGGAGCGCCTTGTGGATCCCCATCAGGATTGCCATGCGCGCGCGCAGGTCGCGGTCGATCCGTCCGATATCGCCGGTCTTCCACCGCGCCCAGGTCCGCTGCGCCATGTCGCCGAGCAATGTGCGGGCTTCCGCATCCGTCAGTTCCCAGCCGCGGAAAAGGTTGACGGTGGTGCGCGCCAGCGCCGCGGCCTCCTCGTCGGTGATGACGGGAAGATCGGTGCGGGCGGTGACGGGCTGGACCGTGGCGAACTGCATGGCTGTCTCCTTTGGCATCAATATAGGGAATATATGCCAAAAGGCAAGATGGGTCGTGCGGTGCAAGTACGAACGCCTCCAGCCTTTTTTCCTGTCTTTGCACGCCAGAGCCCTATGCCCCTTGAAGACCTGTTGAGCAAACCCGCATTCCGGTTTTCTTGATGGACCCGATTCAGGGCCGCCCGACGGCGACCACTCACGGAACGGGGACAGCATGGCAGAGGCAGCACAGAAACCGGAGGCGATGGCACGCGGCGCGCGGATGCTGCGCACGGCGCTCGGGCCCGCCATCGCCGGGTTTCTGGAAGACCCGATGATTGTCGAGGTCATGCTCAATCCCGATGGGCGGCTCTGGATCGACCGGCTCTCCGAGGGGCTTTCCGACACCGGCGCGACGCTCTCGCCCGCCGATGGGGAGCGGATCGTTCGCCTCGTCGCCCATCACGTCGGGGCCGAGGTGCATGCGGCGCGGCCGCGCGTTTCGGCCGAACTGCCCGAGACCGGGGAACGTTTCGAAGGGCTCCTGCCACCCGTGGTCACCGCACCCTGTTTCGCGATCCGGAAGCCCGCCGTCGCGGTCTTCACGCTCGCCGACTACGTCGCGTCCGGGATCATGACCGAGACCCAGGAGGCGCTGTTGCGGGAAGGTGTCGCCGCGCGGGCCAATATCCTCGTCGCGGGCGGCACCTCCACTGGCAAGACGACGCTGACCAATGCGCTCCTGGCGGAAGTGGCCGGATCGTCCGACCGCGTCGTGATCATCGAGGACACGCGTGAGCTCCAATGCGCCGCGCCCAACCTCGTTGCCCTGCGCACCAAGGACGGGGTCGCCTCGCTTTCCGATCTGGTTCGCTCCTCGCTCCGCCTGCGCCCGGACCGCATTCCCATCGGCGAGGTGCGCGGGGCCGAAGCGCTGGACCTGTTGAAGGCGTGGGGCACCGGCCATCCGGGCGGCATCGGCACCATTCATGCGGGCTCGGCTCTAGGAGCCCTGCGCCGCATGGAGCAGCTCATCCAGGAGGCGGTGGTCACCGTGCCGCGCGCCCTCATCGCCGAGACCATCGATCTCATCGCCGTTCTCTCCGGGCGCGGGGCCAAACGGCATCTCGCTGAGCTCGCCCGCGTCGACGGGCTGGGACCGAATGGCGACTACCGCATCACCCCCGCGGCGCTGCCGACCGGGACGAAAACTGACACAGGAGACTCTTCATGACCGGATCCTTCCACCGGCTGCGCGCGCAGGCCGCCCATGCCGTCACTTACGCCACCGTCACCCTGATGCTGGCCGGACCCGCCCGGGCGGCGGGGTCCTCGATGCCTTGGGAAGCGCCGCTGCAATCGATCCTCGAGTCCATTGAGGGGCCGGTCGCCAAGATCATCGCGGTGATCATCATCATCGTCACCGGCCTGACGCTAGCGTTCGGCGACACCTCCGGAGGCTTCCGACGCCTGATCCAGATCGTCTTCGGCATCTCCATCGCCTTCGCGGCCAGTTCCTTCTTCCTGAGCTTCTTCAGCTTCGGCGGCGGAGCATTGATCTGATGGACGACGCTTTCGAGCAGTTGGCGGACGTGCCGGGCTTCACTGTCCCGGTCCACCGGGCGCTGACCGAGCCGATCCTGCTGGCGGGCGCGCCGCGGGCCTTCGCGATCCTGAACGGCACGCTGGCCGGGGCCATCGGGCTCGGGCTGCAGCTCTGGGTCGCTGGCATCGTTATCGGCCTTCTGGGCCATGTGGTGGCGGTCTGGGCCGCCCGGCGGGATCCGCTCTTCGTTGAGGTCGGACGTCGGCATTTGCGCCTTCCCGGTCATTTCGATTTCTGAGGCGCGCCCATGATGAACCTCGCCGAGTATCGCCGGAAAGGGACGCGGCTCGCGGATTACCTGCCCTGGGCGGCGCTGGTGGCGCCCGGCGTGGTGCTGAACAAGGATGGCAGCCTGCAGCGCTCGGCCCGGTTCCGGGGTCCTGATCTCGACAGCGCGGTCGCGGCGGAACTCGTGGCGGTGGCAGGGCGTATCAACAACGCCTTTCGCCGCCTCGGCTCCGGCTGGGCGATCTTCGTGGAGGCGCAGCGCGTGGCAGCGGCCGACTATCCTGACAGCCGCTTTCCCGATCCGGCCTCGGCGCTTCTCGATGCCGAACGCCGAGCGGGGTTTGCCGAGCAGGGGGCGCATTTCCAGTCGGAGTATCTCCTGACCTTCCTCTACCTGCCGCCCGTCGAGGAGGCCGCCCGGGCCGAGATCTGGCTTTACGAGGGCCGCGAGAAGTCGGGGATCGATGCGGGCGAGGTGCAGCGCGGCTTCATCGACCGTACCGACCGGGTGCTGGCGCTCTTTAACGGGGTGATGCCCGAATGCCGCTGGCTCGATGACAGCGAGACGCTGACCTATCTGCATTCGACGATCTCGACCAACAGCCACCGCGTCCGCGTGCCGGAAACCCCGGCCTATCTCGACGCGCTCCTGGCCGATCAGCCCCTGACCGGCGGGCTCGAGCCAAGGCTGGGAGACGCCCATCTCCGGGTCCTGACCCTCTCGGGTTTCCCGACCGCCACCACGCCCGGGATACTCGATGAGCTCAACCGGCTGGCCTTTCCCTATCGCTGGGCGACCCGCGCGATCCTGATGGACAAGATGGAGGCCGCGCGGATGGTTGCCCGCATCCGCCGGCAGTGGTTCGCCAAGCGCAAATCCATCGCCGCGATCCTGAAGGAGGTGATGACCAACGAGCAATCGGCGCTGGTCGATACCGACGCGGCCAACAAGGCCGCCGATGCCGACATGGCGCTGCAGGAGCTTGGCGCCGATCTCGCAGGCGAGGCCTATGTCACGGCGACCCTCATCGTCTGGGACGAAGACCCGCGCCGCGCCGACGAGAAACTGCGCCTGGTCGAAAAGGTCGTGCAGGGCCGGGACTTCACCGCCATGGTCGAGACGGTCAATGCGGTCGATGCCTGGCTCGGCTCCCTGCCAGGGCAGGCCTATGCCAATGTCCGCCAGCCGCCGATCTCCACCCTGAACCTCGCCCATATGATCCCGCTCTCCGCCGTCTGGGCGGGAGAGGAGCGCGATACGCATTTCGACGGCCCGCCGCTGCTTTACGGCAAGACCGAAGGCGCAACGCCCTTCCGCATCTCGCTCCACGTCGGCGATGTGGGCCACACGCTGGTCGTCGGTCCCACCGGGGCGGGCAAATCCGTGTTGCTCGCGCTCATGGCGCTGCAGTTCCGCCGCTACCCGGGCGCACAGGTTTTCGCCTTCGATTTCGGGGGCTCGATCCGTGCTGCCACCCTCGCCATGGGTGGGGACTGGCATGATCTCGGCGGTGAGTTGACCGAGGGGGCGGAAGCGACGGTTTCGCTCCAGCCGCTCGCGCGCATCGACGATGCGACTGAGCGCAGCTGGGCCGCGGGCTGGATCGGCGCGATCCTCGCCCGCGAGGGCATCGCGATCACGCCGGAGGTGAAGGAGCATCTCTGGTCCACGCTGACCTCGCTGGCCTCCGCCCCGGTCGGCGAACGCACGATCACCGGTCTCGCGGTCCTGCTGCAATCCTCCGACCTGAAACAGGCCCTGCGTCCCTATTGCCTTGGCGGCGCCCATGGTCGGCTGCTCGACGCCGAGACGGAAGAACTCGGCGCGGCCTCGGTCCAGGCCTTCGAGATCGAGGGGCTCATCGGCACCGCGGCGGCCCCCGCGGTCCTCTCCTACCTCTTCCATCGCATCGGCGACCGGCTCGACGGGCGGCCGACGCTCCTGATCATCGACGAGGGCTGGCTCGCGCTCGATGACGAGGGCTTCGCGGGCCAACTCCGCGAATGGCTGAAGACGCTGCGCAAGAAGAACGCCTCGGTGATCTTCGCGACCCAGTCGCTCTCGGACATCGACGCCTCGGCCATCGCGCCCGCGATCATCGAAAGCTGCCCGACCCGGCTGCTCCTGCCCAACGAACGGGCCATCGAGCCCCAGATCACCGCGATCTACCGCCGTTTCGGCCTCAACGACCGCCAGATTGAGATCCTCGCCCGCGCCACCCCGAAGCGGGACTATTACTGCCAGTCGCGGCGCGGCAACCGGCTCTTCGAGCTCGGTCTCTCGGAAGTCGGTCTTGCGCTCTGTGCGGCCTCGTCCAAATCCGACCAGACCCTGATCTCGGACATCCTCGCCGAACACGGTCGCGACGGCTTCCTCGCGGCCTGGCTCGAAGCCCGTGGTGTCGGCTGGGCCGCCGAGCTGATCCCTGGCCTCACCAATCTCGGGCCGGAGCCCGAGGCACCGGACGACCCGATCCCCCAAGCCCCGGAACCCGCAAAGGAGACCATCCCATGACCCATGCCGCCCATCGCCTGTCCCGTCTCGCCAGCGCCTCCGCCCTGGCCATGACACTCGCAGCACCCATCGGTCTTTCGCCGATCTTCGCGACGCCGGCCCAGGCCTTCCTCTTCGGCGGGGGCGGGCGCATCGTCTACGACCCGCGCAATCACGCCGAGAACATCCTCTCCGCTGCCCGGGCGCTGGAGCAGATCAACAACCAGATCACCCAGCTGCAGAACGAGGCGCAGATGCTCATGAACCAGGCCCGCAACCTCGCGAGCCTGCCCCATTCCTCGCTGCAGGCGCTGCAGCAGAGTGTCGACCGGACCCGGCAACTCCTGTCCCAGGCGCAGAACATCGCCTTCGACGTCGCCCAGATCGACCAGGTCTTCCAGCAGGACTATGCGAATATCCCCATGGCGGCACCCGAGGCGCAGCTTCTGGCCGATGCCCGCTCCCGCTGGGAAAACACCGTCGGCGGGTTGCAGGACGCCCTGCGCGTACAGGCGGGCGTCGTCGGCAATCTCGACGGCCAACGCGCCGAGCTCTCCGCCCTTGTCGGCGAAAGCCAGTCCGCCGTCGGCGCCTTGCAGGCGACACAGGCGGGCAACCAGCTTCTGGCGCTGCAGTCCCAGCAGATCGCCGATCTGATCGCCGTCGTCGCCGCCAATGGCCGCGCTTCGGCGCTCGTCGAGGCCGAGCGGTCTGCCGCCGCCGAACAGGGCCGGGTTCAGCGCGAGCGCTTCCTCACTCCGGGCGCGGGCTACCAGCCCGGCAATGCCCGGATGTTCAACAACTGAAGGGAGAAGGCCCATGGAGGGATCGGTCCTCGCGCGCATCGCCGCTATCGTCTTCGTCGCCATCGCACTCACCGCCGCGGTGGTCGAGATGGGCCGGGACGAGGCAGGGCAGGCTGTGCGCCCGGCGGCTCCCCTCATGCAGGAGGCCAATCCCTTGCGGGCCGAACAGCGGCGCTGCCAGGAACTGGGCGAGGCCGCGGCCTCCGATCCCGACTGCCTCGCCGTCTGGGCCGAAACCCGCGACCGTTTCCTCGGGCGCGACCGGGACGGGGGCGAGTGAGCCATGGGCGGCACCGGCGTCATCGACACCTTCCTTGGGGTCTTCACCTCCTATATCGACAGCGGCTTCGGGCTGCTCGGTGGCGAGGTCGCCTTCATCGCCAGCACGCTGATCGTGATCGACGTGACGCTGGCCGCGCTCTTCTGGGCCTGGGGCGCGGATGACGACATCATCGCCCGCCTCGTGAAAAAGACCCTTTTCGTCGGCGTCTTCGCCTTCCTGATCTCCAACTGGAACAGCCTCGCCGCCATCGTCTTCGACAGTTTCGCGGGGCTGGGGCTGCTCGCCTCCGGCACCGGATTCTCGCCTACCGATCTCCTGCGCCCCGGTCGGGTGGCGCAGACCGGGCTCGATGCCGGCCGACCGCTTCTGGAATCCACCGCCGATCTCATGGGCTTTGTCGCCTTCTTCGAGAACTTCATCCAGATCGCCTGCCTGCTCTTCGCCTGGGCGCTGGTGCTCTTGGCCTTCTTCCTGCTCGCCGTGCAGCTCTTCGTGACGCTGATCGAGTTCAAGCTGACGACGCTTGCGGGCTTCGTGCTGATCCCTTTCGGCCTTTTCGGCAAGACCGCCTTCATGGCCGAACGGGTGCTGGGCAATGTCGTTTCCTCCGGCATCAAGGTGCTGGTGCTGGCGGTGATCATCGGCATCGGCTCGACCCTCTTCGGCCAGTTCACCGCCGGGTTCGGCGGCGTGACACCCACCATCGACGAGGCCATGGCCATCGTGCTGGCGGCGCTTTCACTCCTCGGTCTCGGTATCTTCGGCCCCGGCATCGCCACGGGCCTCGTCTCCGGCGGGCCGCAACTGGGTGCAGGCGCTGCCGTCGGCACCGGGCTTGCCGTGGGCGGCGCTATCGTCGCGGCCGGTGGCGGGGCCATGCTCGCCGCCCGCGGGACCGGGGCGCTCGCCTCGGGTGGGGCCGCGGCAACGCGCGGCGCTGCTGCAGCCACCGGGGCCGCCTCCACCGCCTACAGCCTCGGATCGATGGGCCAGACCGGCGCGACCGGGGTCGCCTCCGGTCTCGGCGGCGTGGCGCGGGCAGGGGGCTCGGCAGCGATTTCGCCCCTGCGCCGGGCCACCGCCGCGGCCTCCGAAGCCGTCAAGGCAAGCCATGCCGAGGGCGCCCGCGCTGGCTTCGCCACCACCGGGGGAACCTCCTCGCTCGGCAGCGTGGCAGGCGCGTTGACTGGCTCGTCCGCTCCCGCAGGCAGTCCACCCGCTTGGGCGCGCTCCATGCGCCGCAGCCAGGCCATGAGCCAGGGCGTTTCCGCCGCCACCCATGCGCTGCGCGCCGGGGACAGCCCCGGCTCCGGCGCCTCCGTTTCCCTGTCTGAAAGTGACCGCCCATGACCCTCTTCAAACGCGCCGCCGCGCATTACGGCAAGACCCCCGAGCCTGAGACACCGTACCAGAAGGCCGCCCAGGTCTGGGACGAGCGCATCGGCTCCGCCCGGGTGCAGGCGAAGAACTGGCGCCTCATGGCCTTCGGCTGCCTGATCCTCGCCGGCGGTTTCGCGACGGCGCTGGTCTGGCAATCGGCCCGCGGCACCGTGGTGCCTTATGTCGTCGAGATCGACCGCCACGGCGAGGCCCGCGCTGTCGAGGCGGCCAACGCCGGGTATCGCCCGAGCGATCCGCAGATCGCCTGGCATCTCGCCCGCTTCATCGAGGAGGTCCGGGGCCTGCCCGCCGATCCCATCGTCGTCCGGCAGAACTGGCTCCGCGCCTATGAGTTCACCACCGACCGCGGCGCGCTGGCGCTGAACGATCATGCCCGCGCCAACGATCCCTTCACGCGGGTCGGTGAGGATCAGGTCTCGGTCGAGGTCTCGAGCGTCATCCGTGCATCGCCCGACAGTTTCCGGGTGGCCTGGTCCGAGCGGCATTATGAGAATGGCCAACTTGCCCGCACCGAACGCTGGACCGCGATCCTCACCATCGTGATCGACCCGCCGCGCACGGCGGACCGCCTGCGCGCCAACCCCCTCGGAATCTATGTCAACGCGATCAACTGGTCGCGGGAGATGAGCCAATGACCCGATCGATCCTGCCCGCTATCCTCTTGGCCACCACACTTCTTGCCGGCTGCGCCAGCAACCGTCCGCCCGCATTCGCCTATGACGACGCGGTTCCGCCCTTGCCGTCACCGCCTGCCACGGCAACTGACAACCGCCCGCGTCCCCTCCATGTACCGCCCGCCTGGACTCCGAGTTCGGGGTGGGGAGGCGGCCGCGACACCCGTCGCCCAGGTCGGAAATGCCAACGCGGCCGCCCGCGTCGAACCGCGGCAGGCGGGGTATTTCAACGCGATCCAGATCTACCCCTGGTCCGAGGGCGCGCTCTATCAGGTCTACGCCGCCCCGGGCCAGATCACGACCATCGCGCTCGAACCCGGCGAACGCCTGGCGGGCACCGGCCCGATCGCGGCGGGCGACACCGCGCGCTGGATCATCGGCGACACCGAAAGCGGCGCGGGTCGCGACACCCGCGTCCTCGTCCTCGTGAAACCCACAAGGCCGGATATCCGCACGAACCTCGTGATCTCCACCGACCGGCGCACTTACCTGATCGAGCTCAACGCCAGCGAAGAGACCTGGATGCCCGCCATCTCCTGGGCTTATCCGCGCAGGCCCGAGACACCCCGCGTCGCGCCAACCACGCCGCGCATCCCGCCCGCGCATGCCCGCAACCATCGCTACGGGCTGCAGGGCGACACCCCGCCCTGGCGGCCGATCTCGGTCTTCGATGACGGGCGCCGGGTCTATGTCGTCTTTCCGCGCGGTATCGCCCAGGGCGAGATGCCGCCGCTCTTCGTGCTCGGCACCGATGGGGATCTGGAGATCGTCAACTCCCGCATCCACGGCAATGTGCTGATCGTCGACCGGCTCTTCGGCGCGGCAGAGCTGCGCCTTGGGCGCGGGCCCCGGCAGGAGGTGGTCCGCATCCTGCGGATCGAGCCCCAGACCGAAGCGACAGAGGAGCGGCATGATGCGGGGCAGGGGACATGAGCGAGAGTTCGACCGAGACCGCTGCCGCCATGCGCCTGCGCGCCGATCCGCCGCGCGTCACACGGATTTCCCGCAAGGTGATTGTCGGGCTCGGCGTCGTCGCGGGGCTCGGCATCGGTGCCGCGCTGATCTACGGCCTGCAGCGCCCGGACCGGACCGCCGCGCCGGAGGAGTTGATCACCACGGACCGCCGCCAGCCCGCCGATGGCCTCCGCGATCTGCCGGGCAGTTATGATGCGATCCCGCGGCTCGGGCCGCCCCTGCCGGGTGACCTCGGCGGCGGTATCCTCGACGCGCAGCAACGCGGTCAGCCCGTTGCCGCGCCGAGCCTCGCGCCTCCGACAATGGATGCAGCAGAACAGCAGCGGCTTGCCGAATTGGAGGCCGCCCGTGTCAGCGATCTCTTCTTCCAGACGCGGCCCGGGGCGCCCGCGTCCACGGGGTTCCAGATGCCGCCTACGGCACCGGGGGACGGTTTGGCCGCCACCCCGGAGACCGATCCACGTCAGGCCTTTCTGACCGGACCCACCGACCGCCGAACGGTCGCCCCCGACCGCGTGCAGTCCCCAGCGTCGCCTTACCTCCTGCAAGCCGGCTCCGTCATCCCTGCCGCGCTGATCAGCGGTATCCGCTCCGATCTGCCGGGCCAGATCACTGCGCAGGTCACCCAGAACGTCTATGACAGCCCTACCGGCAGCCTGCTCCTGATCCCGCAGGGCACCCGCTTGATCGGCGCATATGACGACAGCGTGACCGTCGGCCAACGTCGCGTGCTCTTGGTCTGGACCAGGCTGACATTCCCCGATGGGCGATCCCTCGTGCTTGAACGCGAGCCCGGGGCAGATACGGCGGGCTATGCCGGTCTCGAGGACAGCGTCGATAATCACTGGGCCAGCATTCTGCGCGCGGCGGGGCTTTCCACCTTGCTGGCCCTCGGCGCGGAACTCTCCCTCGATGAGGAAGACCGCCTCGCCCGCGCCCTTCGCGACGGGGCTCTCGACACCATTAACGAGGCCGGCCAGCGCATCGTCCAGCGCCAGCTGGAGGTCCCGCCGACCCTCACCATCCGCCCGGGCTTCCCCGTCCGCGTGATCGTCACGCGCGACCTTGTCTTCGCGCCATCCGGAGGTTGACATGACGAAGCTGAAACTCGGACCCATCCCTAACGACAAGCCGGTGAAACTCACCCTAGAACTGCCTGCGGAGCTGCATCGCGACCTGATCGCCTATGGTGAAATACTCAGCCAAGAGGCGGGGCAGGGGCCTATCGATCCGGTAAAGTTGGTTGTCCCCATGCTCGAACGGTTCATCGCAACGGATCGCGGGTTTGCGAAGGCAAGGAGGTCGATACCCGAATCCTAGGCGTGGTCGCCAAGCCCTTGATCCCCAATCCTTAACTTCTGACATTATCGACCGGCATACCTCATGTTGGAAGTTCGGACTTGCTGTTTGGTCTATCTATGAACAGCAGATCGACCGATCTTGCGGGTACCATGTGCATCCAATGATCATGTTTTGGAGTTGTGATTTCGTGTCCTGTGGCGCTACTTCGCAAGCGGCGTATGGCTTGAGCGAATCCCTTCCGTATGCTCTCTTTAAGGAAATTCAGCCTTAAGCACGAATTTGGAGGGGGGTATGTTTTATTTCATCGATGCCGCGCTTTGTCCGCGCAGCAGAGCAGCCCGAACTCCGATATCTCCGTGACGCTTCCCGCCGGGGTTCGGGACGCGATCCAAAAGCGCATGGTGTCGGACGGTGCCGATCAGGGGTTCTTCGGCTACAAGTCCTGGTATCCCTTGCAACTGACAGAGAGCCCGGGTGGCGAGAAGCACTACGGCAGCGATGAACGCGCGACCTACTACGGCGAGATCCGGGGCTACTACCCGGCGGGCGGCGGATATTTCCAGCCCTGGAACAGCACTTTTCATGCGGCAAGCTTTCAGGACCCGATGGCGCCCGACATCCGGCACCGGAAGCACAAGGGCTTCGACCTTTACGCCCCCTACCTGCCCTGGCCGCTGGAGATACCAGTCTATGCGCTGGTCAACGGCGAGCTCTCGCAGCGCTCGCAGCACAGCAACTGGAACAGCCTCGGAAACCGTGCCGATCTGAGCTTCTCGGTCAAGATCGGCGGCAAGACGCACGCCATCGTCCTGAGCTACGGCCACCTCGCCCGGTTCGCGCCCGTGCCCGAGGGCCGGAAGATGCGCGAGGCGACGATCTTCGAAGTGAAGGCTGGCGATCTGATCGGGTTCATCGGCAAATCGGGAAACGCCGACCGGGACCTGGAGAGCAGTTCGAAAGAGCTCGAATTCGGCGTGAACGCCGCGCATATCCACATCAGCGTGCGCACCGGCAGCACCACGCACGACCCTTATCCCATCCTGAACGAGCGCTTCGCCTACCACCCGGTCCGCGTCGAGCTCTTCCCCGGCGATCCGACGAAGTCGAAGGCCCGGCAGTACGACCGAGCGGCCTTTGGCAACGACGGGCGGCTCAGGGCCGAGGACAAACTGCCCTACATCAGGGACTTCGCCGCCGGCTTTGACACCGGCACCCGGCCCGGCATCCGGATCGCCGAGCAGCCGAAGGACGAAAACGACCGCAGGCCGTCTCGCGTTCCGTTCCCCGGCGTCTACCGCGCCATCGACACCAATAACACGCGCTACCTGCGTGCCACACAAAAGGCCTATGTCTTCGCCTCCTCCCGGCTGAACAGCACGAAGGCGAGCGACATCGAACATGTCCGCTACGCGCTCTTCGGCCCGGCGGCGGGCCAGCCGCTCCGCGAACCGTGGTTCAAAGCGTATCTGGAAGCCCAGAACACGGACGTTTGGGGTGACACGCTGGCAGACAGCCTCGACCGCGCCAAAGTTCATGCCGCAAGCATAGCAAAAGCGACGGCGGGAACGCGCGCGCCCTACGCCGCCGCGATGCTGCTGTCGCTGCACGAGGCGATCTGGATCCTCATGTTCGGCCCGCTTATCTCGGGTCTTTGCCGTCAATGGGCGCTCACCGGAGGCGCAGAACCCCAGACCGGGATCGGCATCCGGGGTCAAGTCATGGCAACGCGCTATCACGAAACGGTCGGCGCGCTGCATGTGGCGTCGCTGAAGGGCACCTCGGTCTTCTCGGTCACCTGCGGTTCGGGCAGCCTGCGCCACGCGACATTTCCGGAGCCTTCAAAGTTCGAGAACAAGGAAGGCATAGACGCGAAACTGTATGTCTATGGCGTTCTTAAGGACGTCTTCTGGGCCACCCGCGTGCTGCATGCCCTGATACGGCTCTCGGCGGGCCGGCTTGAAACGGACAACGCGCTTGTCGCAAAGGTTCAGGCGCGCGTGACGGCGATCTCGGGCAAGGCTCTGACGCTTGGTGAGAAGGCGACGGGCTATCTCGACGACAAGAAGGTCGAGGCTTTCCGAAACAATGTTCTGAAAGTTCTGGTGAGCAACAACGCAACCCTGTTCGAGGAGGCCACAAAGCTCTCGCGCCACCAGGACACGACCGCCGGGGCGCCGCACCAGCCCAACCTGGAGTGGGTCGGGCATATTGGCGATGTAGCATGGTCCAGGGAAACGGGCGGGCTGCGGTATGAATGACCCGACGCTCTTGAAGACCAGCGCTCAAATCTGGGCGGACGGCGAGGTTTCGTTCGAGCGTAATATCCAAATCCGCATCCAACATTCCTCGGGCAACAACACCGGCAAGCTGTTCTTCGAACTCGACGACAAGGATGGAAATCCGATACCCGCCGAGTTCGATCTCACAACCAACGACGGCATCCGCTTCGAGGTAACCACACCGGGCACACTGAAAACATGCCTCGGCTTCGCGCCGGGCGGTGGTTCGGTGCTGAGAAAGGTGATCCTCGAAAGAGGCGCGCCTCCCTTCGACCAGACTGCGCCTGCGTGGTCGATCCTGTTCTACTGGGACGTCACCGCGACGGCGACCAACACCATCGGGGGAGGACCTTCGAAGACAATCGACGGCGTTGACATCACGGGAACGGCCACCATCCGCGTGTTCGCCGGGATCGGCATCGTCGATCCGAACCTGGCGCTCGGTACATCGGACGTTCTCGTCCGTCTCGGGGTCGAGACCTTCATGCTGGACACCGGCTGGATGCCGCTGCCCAGCATCGGCGGTTTCAACCTGTCGGGCGATCCCGAAGAGGAGCCCGACACGGACAACGACGGCTTCTGGTCGCCGTGGGAGATGCCGAACCTGCTGAAGTGGTTCGAGGAGATCGTGAACACAGGCGAAGACATCCTGAAGAAGCTGCCGAAGTACCGCTGGGACCGCGAGCTGCCGATAGATCTGAATCTGCCGCTTGGGCTACGGTTCGAAGAACAGTGGTTCTCGATCAGCGGCAACCCGGACGACGGCTGGCTCATTGAGGCCGAGCTGCGCAAACTGAACGCCTCGTGGGACGGCCGGAAGCTTGGGACGTGGGACGATTTCGCAGTCGGGCTGAGCTACTCCAACGCCGACAAGAAGTACATCTTCTTCGCGCATTTCGCATCCGACAAGTATCCGAAGAACGGCGAGGTAGGCCCTTACGAGTTTTCGCTCCCATTTGATCTGCTCAAGCTGCAAGCCGAGTGCTGGCGGCTGACGCTGGGCCTTTTCGGCACCGGTGGCGACGGCACGAACACTCCCCTCACGTTCTGTTTCGACGGCGTGCTCGAAGTGGGCGGGCTCAAGATCACCTCGGGCATGTTCTCTGACGATCCAGTCTACGAAACGGACCTTCGGCTGCATCTGCGCGATCTGAGCGTGATGACGGCCGAGGACAAGGGGCTGAAGCTCTTCGCAGGCGAGGCGAACGCGCCATTCACGGGCTACCAGTTCTACGCCCCGCAGATGACCTTCGCGCAGAAGCTGAAGGACCCGCCGCCGCCTGGCGCGCCGAACGAGAGCGGGCTGACGATACTCGACGGCGACTTCACCGCCGGAGAGCGCTTCCTCATCGCGTGGGAGCAGAAGGGCAACCAGTTGATCAAGGCGCTGGCCTCGGACATTCTGGGCACGACACCTGCGGGCAAGGTGCCGGACGACGCAAAGTCTTTCCGTGCCGCGCTGGAGGTGGCGTGGTTCGCCGATGGCCCCGATGGCCGCACGACCCAGCTTCGGTTCGACTGGCAGGCTGACACGCCAGACAACTTCGAAACGATCGAGGCCGACACGCCTAACATCCTGCCGCCGGACGTGGATGTCGTCTTCGATGGTGCCAGGATCGGCCCCGGACGGTACGGTCTCGATCTTCCCGGCGTCTCGATTGGCGTCGTCAGACCCGAGACCCACAGTCTGGTCTATCGCAGCGGGCCGGAGGGCGATGCGGCGTCCTACATGTTCCTGTGGGAAAAAGCTCCCGTTCTGACCAAAGACGCTAACACAAGCCGACCGCTCGCCAACGCCTCGGTCGGCATGTCGATCCGCCCCGAAGGCGGGCAGCGGCAGGTGCAGGACAGCGACCCGTTCCTGAGCTTAGCCATCGGCGTCAAGACGGCGCCATCGCCCTTCGCACTCCGGATCGCGGGGTGGAAATCGGGTCAGGGTCCGCAGTTCTTCCGCGTCGCGGCGCAGGGCGTTCCGGCGATCATACGCGACGCCGCCACTCAGGTCGACCCGAAGGACTGCCCGCCCCGACCTCTGCCGCGCCCCGCTCCGACCGATCTGGCCTACGAGGCGTTCCAGCCGATCAGGCTCGACAAGGACGGCCCTTGGCGGCTGATGATCAAACAGGCGGCCGACAAGGCGATTTCCAAGCTGTTCGGCGAGGCCGTCACGTTTACCATCAAGAGCATCGATCTCAAGGACGACGATGTCCTGATTGAGACCGAGCTGGCAATCGAGCTTTCGAAAGACACTGCGATCGAGGGCGAGGTCGCCTTCCGCTTCGACCTCGACGACCTGTCACTGCGCATCGACGGCGAGGCCGGGCTTGGGCTTGCCGTCGCCGTGGTCGAGGCCCCGCCCGAATGGGCGAACAACCTGGCGCTGGAGGGCGGCACCGCCAAGTACAAGTACACCAAGTCGTCCATCGAACTGCTGACCGGCCTTGCGCTGGACGGCATCTTCGAGAAGGACAATACGCCCGGCGCGACTGCCGATCTGTTCACCCTCGACATGAGCGACGGGCGGATGGTTCTTAAGGCACCGGACAATGTCGACCTGATCCTGCGGAACGACGACGTCGGCGACGGCCTCACCTTCCTCGTGACCGAACTCGAGATCGGTCCGGCAGGGATCGACGTCGCCGCCTCGATGGTCGCGACGACGCTCAAACTGCCGGGGCTGAAGACGCCGTTCCTGCTCGAGGAGGCATCGCTCCGGATCGTTAGCGGCAAGTTGCAGGATGTCTCTATCAGGGGCTCGGGCCGGATGCCGGCGCTCTTGAACGAGGCGCCCTTCAGCTTCGAGATGCGACTCACCCAAGGCGGCGACAACGTCGTGCGGATCGCCGATTTCGAGGTCTCGCTCGGCGACGGCAAGGCGCCGATCTTCTCGCGCGGGACCCGTTTCCGCTTCGATCTGACCAAGGTCACCATCGGCATGGACGATGCGGGCGGCACCGCGCAGCAGGCCTGGCACTTCCTGATCACCGGCTCGATGCAGTTCGTCCCCGAGGGCGCCGAGTTCCTGGGCAACGTGCTGGAGGACTTCCAGTCGATCACGATGGACTTCCAGGACGCGCCGCTGAGCGACGAGTTTTTCGAGCATGTCGAGCTGATCGCCACGCTGACCGAGCCCAAGGTCTTCCCGCTGTTCGCGCTCTTCGAGATGGAGGTCCGCTCGATCGGGTTTCACCCCGCCTTCGAACCGTTCGGGGGCAAGCCCGCGATCATTATCGGCGGACAGGCCAAGTTCGCCGACGCGGGCGACGTCCTCAGCGCCAAGGTGGATTTCCACCGGATGTATATCGGCTTCCCGAAGGCGGGCGAGTTCCTGCCGCAGTTCCATTTCCAGGGTATCCGGGTCGAGATCGCCTCGGGCGGGTTCAAGATCGCGGGCGAGCTGCGTCACTATGACACCGACGTACTGCAAGGCTTTGCGGGGTCGGGCACCATCCTGATCCCGGGAATGCCCGAGCTGACGGCCTCCTTCGCGTTCACCAAGCTACGGGCGGAGGCAACCGACAGCTGGAAGCGGGGATGGTTCATCGCGGTCGAGGCGGCGAAGATCAGCTACCAGATCGGACCCCTGCCGATGTACCTCCGGCAGGTCGGACTGGGCTTCGGCTATCGCTACACCTCGGTCATCATCAAGCGCTTCGAGGAGGAAGAGCGTCTGGGGCCGCTCGTCGCGCTGATGAAGCGCGAGATCAACAACCACCAGACGCTGGCCGATCTGGACACGTGGGCGCCCGACGCCGAACGCGACGGCGAGCGCGGGCGCTGGTCGATCGGCCTGGAGGCGGTGTTCTCGATGGCCTCGGCCAACTCGGCGCCGTTCAAGTACAACGCCGCCGAGGAGAAGAAGCTGCAATCGGTCGTCGCGCAGCTTCTGATCTTCCTCCGCTCGGACCTGACCTTCCTTGCGGCGACCAAGGTCTGGTTCCCGGTCAGCGCGGACGATTTCTTCGAGAACCGGTCGGACATGCGACAGCGGCCTCTGGGCACCGGCTTCATGCTCTACTCCGCGCCGAAGAGCCGCCTGCTGATCCACGCTTCGAAGGGCAAGAACCCGTATCTGGGGCCGCCAGGCAAACCGGTTCCCGAGCAGGTCAAGAAGGTGCTCGACCAGTCGCATTTCGAGGCGACGTTCCTCTCCGAACCCGGGCTCGTCCATGCCGAGCTGGGCTGGCCTGACCGGCTGTTCTTCAAGTTCGACATGGGGCTGATGACGCTCGAATGCCGGGGCGGCGTCCTGTTCCGGGTCGAGCGCGGCGTTCTGGTGCAGGGCATCTATTTCTCGGCGACCGGCAGCACCGAGCTTGGCGGAGGCCTGTCGCTGGGCATCGTCGGTGTCCGCGTTTCGGCGAAGATAACGGTGACGCTGGCGATGCGGCTGATGATTGGCATCCAGTTGGCGAAACCGCTCGATTCCAACATCTACGCCGTCGTCGGCTTCTCGGTCACCGTCCAGTTCACGATCCACGCTTGGTTCCGGCTGAACCTGCGCTTCGTCAAGATCAGCATCGACATCTACTTCCGGCTCGATCTTCAAATCGTCTTGGTGCTGGAAGTGGGCTGGGCCGGCCAGGCCGACCTCGGCTTTCGCGGGCGCGCCACTCTGATCGTCTCGGCCTTCGGGCGCAGTTTGCAGGTCAAGGTTTCGATCGCGGTCGGTGCCAAAGGCGTCAACAAGGCGCGGAACGCGATGAAGCCCTACATGAAGTCCTATCTGGACGAGGGCGGCATCCCCCCGATCCCAGGTCTGACGCAGGAGCAGTCGCTGTCCAGCATAGAGCGGCGCGAGGCCGTTGCGGTCGAGCGCACGATGGCCGCACGCGGCATGGCGCGGAGCGAAACCCGTGCGATCCTGCGGTCGATGAACCTGGACATGCCGAAGCAGGCGGACGAACCGCCCGCCATGGTCGCCGCGGTCGAGGAGGAGAAGAAGAGGGACGAGAGGCCGTCGGAACCCTTCGATTTCCGTCTGGCGCTGGCGCGCGGGCAGTCCGACGCGGAGGGCGAGGAGCGGCTCTGGTTCGGATGGATCATGCCTTCGCCCGAGACGACGGCGTTCTACCCGGTGCCGAACAAGCTTGGCGACGAAACGAAATACGCAGAGCTGACGGTCCCCGCTGACGGCTCCAAGGTTTACGTCACAAGAATGGACGAGAACGGACTATCGTGGAAACCCACGGATCCTTCCGCTGCCATCGAGCTCTTCTGCCATCCTCATCTGAAATCCGCGCTGGAGAACGAAGACGGCTCGGCCAGCGACATTTCGCTCTCCCTCGGCACGCAATTGGCTGGCTGCTACCTCCCAGCCGACGCCGCCAACTACGGAGACGAGAAGAAGCCGTTCCCTGGCAACTACGATGAAAACTTCGTCCTCCGCGCACCGCGGAAGAAAACCGTCCAGCGCCTGCGCGACGACCGGCTCGACACGCCGGGCAGCGAGGCCGAGAACCCGCGCCGCCAGCTCGAGGAAGGCCGTCACGACTACGACGACGCGCTCTTGGCCGCCGCCGCGGAACAGGAGCTGGACGATCTGGGCGACGCGTTCGGCGCGGGTGCGACCAGCGACGAAAAGCGCAAGGCGCAGCTGTCCGATCAGGCCGAGGGCACGCAATCCTATCTGGCCCGCGCCTTCGCCGACGACCTGAAGCGGCTGGCCGACACCACCCGTCTAATCGGCGGCGCGCCCAACACGCCCGGCTGGAAGGCCGGACGCCCGATCCTGCCAGACACTGGGATGGTCATCTGCGTCGTGGCCAAGAAGTGCCCGGCCTGGCTGATGTCGCCGTCGGTGGACCAGAAAAAACGCGCGACGTTGAAATTCCTGGAAACCAAGGACCTCTACAAACGCGAAGGGGCCGGCAACTGGAAGGACGCCCAGGATCTGCTTCCGGTCATCGACTTCGAGAAGATCGACTTCGAGCTCTCGCCGCCGTCGCTTCTCGGCAAGCCCCGAAGCTACCTGGATGACGACTCGCTCCATTTCGGCTGGGACATCGACTGGGGCCCGCTCGGGCGTCCCTTGGACAAAAACGGCGATCCGGCAACGTTCGAGCTGGAGGATTTCATCGCGGCCTACGAAGTCGTGGTCACGCAGGACACCTCCAGCCGCCGCGAGCCTGTCGACACCGTCATGGTCGGACCCGCTGACATCCGGGCCGGGGACGGGTTCGACAAGGACGACAATCCGAAGATCAAACGGCTGAAGGGCACCTATCAGTACAACCGCCAGCTTTCCGAGATCGGCATCGACCCGAGCCGCTTCTTCTCGACCGAGTTGTCGCTCACCGCGCGGGTCACCCCGATCTCGCAGGACGGCACCTATGGCGCACCGTTCTTCATCGCTGTGAAACATACACCGTCGCGCCGGCCTCTGCCGCCGGACAACGCCAAGCTGGAACTGAGGCTCGAGGAAAAGGCTGGCAAACGCGCGTTCATCGGCATGCTCAGCTGGCGCGAATTGGTGTTGCCAAGCTCGGCTCTGGTGGCCGAAACGCTGCGATGGGATCTTGTTCTGCGTCCTCTGGCGGCGCTGCCACCCGGCGCCTATCCGGCCGAAGCGACCGACGACGACGACGCGCCGCTGAGCGCGCGAAGCGCGACGCAGCCCAAGGACGGCGACTTGGTCGTGACGCTCCTGCGTACCAAGCTGAACCCGGACGAGGCTGAGGATAAGGAGGGCAAGGAGGAGGACCGTGATCCCGCCCGCGCCCTGCACGCGGAAGCGCTGCCGATGGAGAAGCCCGGCGAGCGGATTGGCGGTGTCTACGATCATGCCGGCAAGCCGATCCCATCAAAAGACGAGCGCTACAATCGCGTGATTGCGATGCTAAAGGGCGATGCGTCGAGCGGGGAATATGGCGCGGCGTGGCATCTGTTCCTTCGCGCGTCGGCCGATGCTACGCCCAAACTGGGTAAGACACTGATGGCCAACGCGGTATCGGCGATGGTTCGCGTACGGATCAGCCTGGGCAAGTCCGAGGACGGTCCGGGCGTCCGGCCGCTGCAACATCTTGAGTGGGTGCTCGACCAAGCGCACGATCAGCTGCCGCAGGTGGCGGGCGAGAACATCACCTCGGTTCAGGGGCCGATCCACATTGCTGCCCCGTCCGTCGAGGATGCACAAGAACTCGACTTCCTGCCGCTTCCCGGCACCGAGCGCGGCGTCACGATGTGGTGGAACGCCTCGAGCGCGGATGCCGGTGTGCTGGAAGTGGCCTCGTACCACCTGTACGAGGCGCGGCTCGACACGCTTCTCAACGTCGATGTCCCGGCATCCGGAGAGATACCCAGGGGGTTCGGCCCGCTCTGGCAGAAACTGCGCGAGGTCCGGCCCGTCTCGCCCGCCGCCGCCGGACGCGTCGTCTCGGACTTCGCGACGCCCGAGACCTGGGAGCGGATGCCGCCGGTCAAGGCGGCGACGATCCGGTCGCTGGTGGATCTGGGCGTTCCACCCGAGATGATGCTGGACGCCTGGCCAAGCTGGTATTCCTGGGCGGACAGCGAACTGGCATGGGTCGATGCCCAGACAGTTTTCGAGGCCGATCTCGAAACCATTCTGGAGCGCAGCGAGAAGGCACCGCAGCAGGTGCCCGACTATGATGAGGGCACTCCCGGCTCGGATGAGGACAAGCTTGCACGTCTGTTCCTCGCGCTTGCCGCACAGCACGCGCTTGGCCGTTACTATTCCCGCCGACGCTTGCATCCCTGGATGCAGATCGTGGTCGGCCGTCTGACCGCGCAAGGCGCGAGCGGCGACGGGACGCTCGGACGCTTCGAGGTCGAGGTCTCTCAACCCAAGGCGCCGCCCACCGGCGACAAGAGCGCGAAACCGGACCCGGTTCTCTGGATGCAGTCCGACAACGCCGAGGCGGACCCAACCGGCTGGGGCGCGTTGGGGCAATTGGGACTCGCCGCAGGCATCGCGCTCCGCGATCCGTGGACCGGTACGCACCTGCTGCAATCCGATGTCAGGCGGGAACTGGAAGCCGCCATTCTGGAGACCAACCAAAGAATCGGCTGGTTGGTCAGTACGATCGAGGCGGGCAAGCGTGTCATCGCGGCAGACTATTTGCCGAAGCCAATCCCTGATCCCGAAAAAAAGGACAACGAGCTCAAGCCCCGGCCCTACACCATCAAAGCGGTACCCGACCTGATCCCCGAGGCGCGGCACCTCGGGCTCGACTTGCCGATACAGGCCAACTGGGCCGAACGGGCAGAGGCGGGCCGGACCGGGATCAACGACGAGCGCATGCTGTCGATGGTGCAGTTCTCGCTTCGGCCGGTGGCCACAGCGATGACGGAGCGGACGCTTGGTGGGGCGACGATGCCCGCCGATGTGCACTATGCGGTGTTCCGACTGAAGAGCGTGCCGAAAACCGACAAGAAGCTCGGCGATATCCCTGTCGCAGAAGGCATCACGCTTCACCAATTGGTCCGCGCCTTGGGCGACACGACGCAGCCCGCCATCTGGGAACTGGACGGTCTCAATTTCGGTAGCACCGGCGAAGGCGCGCCGCGCGTCGTGCAGCTTCAGAAAGACGCGAAAACAGGGGAAGTAGAGAACCCGCTACTTTCCACGTGGCTAGGAAAAGCTGGCGATATCGTTGTCCTGCGGCATCGGAACAGGTCCAACAGGTCGATCGAGCCGCTGCTCCACCAACTTTTCGGCTCCGCCTATGAAGTTGGCGGCGAAGTCACGGACGGAGTTTTCCACCAAGAGAAAATAGAACTCGAACTGCTTCGGGACCTCTACAGCGCGCCGCTTGCGCTATCCGCTGTTGCGGATGACCGGCGCTTCGGGCCGTGGGGCAAGTTCGCCCCGGACATCAACTGGATGCACTACTTCTTCGTGCCCGATCCTAACAACCCGGAAGGCTATCTGACCGCCGACACGGCCCACCTGCAGTTCCGCCGGTTCATGGAGCATGTGACCACGATGTTCGCTGGCTGGGGCGGCGACGAGGGCATCCCCGCCGATGCCGTCAGCGATGCCGCCTATGAGAAGGCCACGGAACTGGTCGCTGCCTACCTGGATTGGGGCGAGCGCTTCTTTGCGGCCGGACCGGCATTGAGCCTCGAGGCAGAGCCGGGCTGGCTATTTCCACCTCCCCCAAACGCGATCACCACCGCCTGGCCCCAACGCGAGGCGCCGATGCGCTCGACCCCCGACGGGCGGGGCCGGTTCCAGGTGACGCACCGGATCGCCGAAGACTGGGCCAGCGAGCGCGCCTATGCCGTGACCCGTGTCCGCCGATGGCAGGAGCTGTTCGAACCGGGGGCCGATCTTCCCGTTCCCAAACTGTCGGAGAGCGACGGTCGCACCGACATAGCCTTCCCCCGCCGCCGCAAGGTCCGGCCCGCTAACATGCTGGGCGCGCGCGTCATTCTGTCCGAGAAGGGCCAGCCGTTCCACGAGATCACTCTCTCGGAACCCGCCGATCTGGCGCTCTCGAAGGCCAGCAACGCGCTGGCCCGCAAGATCGAGTTTGAAGCGGTGATGCGCCAGTTCCGGCTGGAGTTCCGGTACGAGGAATGGAAGTCGGCGCTGGGCGTGGAGGTCGGTTACACGTCGGCAGCCAGGAAGCCCGGGGAGTTCATCGACGTGGCCCCGGACCTGTCCGTCGAGGCTGCCGCCGCGGACTACCTCGCCACCGCGCCTCGTGCCCGGCTGGGCGGGATCCGCATCCAGACGCCATCGGAACCGCACTACTACACGCAGGAGATGCGCCACTACGTAGCCGCCGCACATGTTCGGTCCGAGGTGGCGCGTATCCTCTTGCCGCCGCCCACCGCGACGGCGCCGCGTGCCGCGACCGGCTCCGAAACGGTCACGCACCACAAGCTGGTATGGAAAGATGTTGGGAAGGACGCGCTTTCCAAGACGGCGGCGGAATTCTCCAAAGTCCTGCCGGACGAGATGAAGGAGTTCGTCGAAAGCTATCTGGCGCCGCAGGCCAACAAGCTGACGATCCGCGCCCCGCGCCTGTTCGAGACTTTGCCTGAAGCGAGCCTTGCGGGCTATCACCGTCACGAGACGGAAGCTGGCGGTTACGGCCAGCTACCCGACCCCGAGGTAAGGCTCGAGATTGTCGACGTCGCGGGCGAGACACGGCGGACGGTGGCGACCATTGCTGTGGATCATGAGAAGATGCCGTTAGCAATCGTCGGCAAAGTTGCGTTGCCCAACAAGGTGACGCTTGAGGTCCACGACGAGCCGAAGGACATCCTCCCGCTCGGCCTTAGGGGCACAGTCACCTTTTGGGCGGAGCTTTCGGAACAAACAGGCGACCTTGCGAAAGCCGATGCCGATTTTCCTGCGCACATCGACGAGAACGACGACCCTTACGCGCCGGGCGTTTTCCCGAAGGTAGAACCGATTTTTGGATTACTGCCACTCCTGCTACGCCTTTCGGAGAAGGAGGGCAGTGACGTGGAGCATTTCCGCTTGTCTCAAAACGCGCCGTTGGCAGGACCGCGTTGGCTGTTCCGGCCCCATCTGGAGCCGACCGGGGCGTCGGCTCCGGGCACAGAGGAAGATTTGGCATATGCGCTGAGAGTTATTGTCGATCTGCAACGCCGCCGGTCCATGGCGGCGGCGGGGGAAGCGTTAATGGCGGCGCTTCAGGGCGGCGAGAACGCAAAGATCAACGCAGCAAGGCGACTGATGAAATCGGTCGAGGAAGGACGGACTGCGATGGTCTCGCGCCTATTGGGCGAGGTCGACAGTCATTCAATAACCAAACTGCTATCCGATGCGTTGGCCGCCAAGGACAAAGGCGTTGCGCTGTTTTCGGTGGTCGACGACATCATTAAGGAAGACCCTGTGATGGACGACTTAACGTTCGACCATCGCCTTCTGCTGATATTTGGATCGATTGCCGGTAGTGAGGCCCAACTCATTGCCAATTACTTTGGCGACGTCTTCTTCATCGGCGAGCCCTTTAATGCTGATTTCAATGGATTTGACGGGATCAGCAATGAGACAGCAGACTTGGCCGCGAGAAGTTGTCGCTCCGCCGAGCCGCAGACACCCGAGGTCTTCGCTCACCACGCGAATATCCCGCCGGCGAAATGGGGGCAGACAGGCGCATGATCAAGAAGCCGAAAAAGGAGGATCTGCGCGCCCTGTTCCCAGGACTCTATTCCCGGCGCGACAAGGACTCGGGTGCCTTCTGGGACCGGAACTGGCTGACGCAACAGTTCCCAAATATCCGCCTCATGGGTCCGCTTTGGAGCTTCGCGGTGACGTTGAAGGCAAGGTCCGACACCTACGAGGCAGACGTATATCTGGAGCATCCGGCGGACGAATTGTTCCCGGGTCACAACCTGCACTATGCGCCGCCGACGGTCATGCGGGCGGATATCGAGGAGCTCTGGGAAGACGGTCTCGAAAGCCGGTCGCGACTGAGCATGGTCGCGGTGAATACGGTCGTAAAGGGTGAGCTTGTCCTGCCATTCGGCGATTCCGAGCTTCTCAATAGGACGTCGCCGCTGATCGTGGCCCCGTTCGGACGCCATCCGAAGCACTTCGGCAAGTACAAAGACACAAACGTCGCCCATCTGGCGGCGATGCAGCTTGTCAGTGGGACGGTCTGGCTGACATCGCCGGAGTATCTTCAGGCGCTGCGTGCGGCGCTTGGCCTTGAGAAACCGGAACACGATGCCGACCGGCTGGCCCTGACGCCGACCGGGGCGGGGTTCCGCGCGAAGCTGACCCTGCCCTGGACCGCCGAGACGGTCGACGGCTGGCTGAAACTCACGCTGACGGACCGGGGCGACGACAGACCGCTGTCGCCCGAGCTTCGGATCTGGGCCGAACCCGACGGCGGGCGGCAATGGCAGCAGCGGCTCGACACGTTCCTACGACTGATCGACGAGGCCGCCGACAGGGCGGGGCTGCAATGGTTCGGCCTAACCGCGCGCCGCCAGATCCGGCCCGAGGACGTGTTCTGGCCCTGCACGTTCGATGCCTCGAAGTCGCTGCCTCTTCTGACCCGAAGCGCCGAGAAGGACGCCAAGCAGCACACGCTGCATCTGGAAGCGGCGGCGCTGGAGCCCGCGATCCGCGGTCAGTCGGGGCGCGCGCTGACGATGAACGCGCCTGCGTTTGAGATCTGGCGCGACAAGACGGGCGGCATCAACATCGAGGCGCGGAACAAAATCGAAAACCCAGATGCGAGCGACAAGGAAAAGTCGCCGCCCCGCGCCCTGAACGTTGTCCACGCATACGCAAGCGGCAAGGAAACCGTGACGCTAGACGGCAACCTCGCATTCGCCGTTCCACTGCAATCGAACGCCACTAGGATGCGCGAGGCAATGGGGTTTGCCGAGCCGCCACCAGAGAAGGGCGGCATCCATAAGTCGCCGCTCTGGTTGTATACGCCCATCACCGACGGATGGCTCCATTGGCCGTTTCCCAATGCCACGACCGCACTTCTGGCGGACGTTTCCGATGCCCCCGAGCTCGAATTGCCCGTCCGCCAGTCGGTCACCGCGGGCAACTGGTTCGTCGGCACCACCGAGGACGGGACCGAGCGTGCATGGGGTGTGAGCCTTTTCGGTGCCGCCGAGGGGTACGCGCTGACGCGGCTGGTCGAGAACGGCGAGGCGCTGCGGATCGAAAGCCACGAGCTGACATTCACCGGCCTTTCGGGCGCGATCGACGGGATGCTGCCGGTCACCGCCTTCGCGCAGGCTCCGGACCAGTTGCTGCCCGAACCGCAGACCCGCGCGCTGGCGCCGACCGGTCTGAGCACGGTGACGCCGGACCTTCTGACCGGTCTCGAGGCGAAGCTCTGGCAGGACGGCAGCCTGAAGGCAGAGCTGAGCTTCGGACAGAGCCTGAAATTGAGCCCGTCCAAGGGCAGTGTCGCGTTCGAGGGCGCGCCGGAGCGGCTGAAAGTGACCTGGCCCGAGCAGGAGCTTCCGGACGACGTCCGCCCCCGCATCTGGGTCAGGCACGAGAAGTTGCCGACTTTTCAGACCTTGCCCGTATGCGTCGCGAGCGGGAAGCGGAACGAACCCAGCGGCACGCGCGAACTGGCACCCCTGACAGGCGCGGCACCCAAGACCAACGAGACCGGCATCGCGTTCGCCGGACAGATCGACATGACCGCGCCGCATATCGGTCTCGACTACACGCTGGAGGGCGGTCCGCAGACCGGAGACTGGGTTCACCCGCTGGCCGAGAAAGAATGGGCCAACGAACTGGGTCAGGTGTTTCCGACGCTCGGCTCGGTCACGCTGTTCCCCGGGCTTTCGCAGAGCGGTCGGCACTCTGTCGAATATAAGTCGGGCTTCGGCCCGGTGCCGAAGGTTTCGCTTGGCATAGACATCGGGCACGGGCTGGCGACGACCTATGAACTTCATGCCTTCACGACCCTGCCGCCCCCCGAAGAAGAAGGCGAAAACGACACGCCGTCACCACCACTAAGCGATCCGGTATTCCGGCCCGGCGCCTGGAACGCGCCGGGCGACGCTGTCTGGATATCGGTTTGGGCGGATCTGAACCGCAAGCTGGCGCTGTCGGCCATCGAGAAGTCCGACCTCGTCGCCCGAGAGGGCAAAAAGTATTCCTTGCCGAACGTAGTGCTTGACCAGAACTACGCGCTGACCAAAGCTCCCGAAGTCCGAACCGGGATCGGCTTCGGCGAGCGCGACCTGGAATGGCCAGACGATGTGGCGGGGGGCGAAAGTGTCGCGCATTTCGGCGAGCTTCGTCTGCCGATCAAGGACCAGGAACTCACGCTTCGTGGCCTGCCGTCCACCGAAGAACTGTCTGGGCTGAACGTCACGCTAGGCCGACCCGGCGCTCCAGTCGAGGTCGCAAAGATCGAGTTGGGGACGCTCAGGTCGGTCACCGAGGAAAGCCAGACGCTGAATGACACCGTCGATCAGGGCGGTTGGAACATCGGAACGCCGATTCTGCTTACACATGCGATAGCCCGACCGTTCGTCAAGTATGGGGATGGCAAGACAGCAACTTGGCATCTGATGACCTGCCTCGCTCCGACGAATATCGAGCAGGACGGACGCCCGGAAATTCGCTTCGGCTTCTGCGACCTGCCCTGCAAGAAGACGTCCGGCTGGAGATTCAAGGCGCAGGAACTTGCGAATACACATCCGCTCGGCGCCGACGAAAATCCCCTTGAAGGCTATGCGTGGTGGCTCGATCAGGCGGGCGGCGGGGACCATGTCATGGTCGGAAACCTTGCGTTCCGCCCGATTCGTCTTCGGTCGGCCAAAGTGTCTGCCTCGGGCAATCCGACCAAGGCGGTGCTGACGGGGCGCATCGCGGTGCCGGTCCGGAAATCCGAGGATGGCGAAGCCCTGTTCGTCGAGGGGTTCGGCGAAGCGGTCCTTACAATATCGTGGAACGCGGGCAAGGCCACGCTCGTCCTTACTGCGACGAAACCAGTGGAACTGCCGCTCGCCGACCCTGAACGGGCCTGGCCGCCCGTGCCGTGGGTCGAGATCAACGGGTTATCCTACACCCACGGCACCCTTCCTGGCGGCAGGGCGCGGCTGAAGGCCACCGCGCCGGGTCTGGCTCTGGAGCTGTGGTTCGAGGGCGGCACCGTTGCGCCGACGAGCAGTGGGGAGGGCATTTCGCTTCGTGTCCACGCGAAGGAATGGGAACTGGGCACGCTGACCAACAAAGGGACGTGGCAGGTTGAAAACGCCCGCGCCCTTGTCGATGTAGAGGCAGACTTCGAACTGAACTCGGCGAAAATCGCCGGAGAGGCCGCTATCTCCGCTACCTCCGATCTGGTGACGGGAGGGCTGTCCGGCCATTGCCAGCTTGTTCTGTCGGACGAGTGGACCTCGACAATCGCAATCGATCCCAACGCCGACCGGACCGGCGGCATTTTCGACCTGCTAAACTTCAAGGGATTTGCTTCGCATTTCACCGGCAACGATGCAGGCCAGTCTTTCTGCGGTCTGGCGACCTCGGCGCAATCGGCGACGATCCAGCTTGCGCTTCGGCCCGACCCAGACAAGAGCGACGGCGGGAGCCGGGCGTTCTTCCGGATCAAGGCGTCCAGCGTGACCGCCCGCATCGACCATACCTACGCCTCGAAGGACCGAGCGAACCATCACGAGGTGGCGCTGCTCTACACGTCGCTGATGCCCTCGCCTCGACCGGATGAAAAGTACAGGGTCGAGGATCACGCGCATCTCTATATCGACCTCTATGCCGAGAACGACATCGTCCTGCCCGCGATCGCCTTGACGAAGGACGCGCTGAAGGGGTCTTTCGAGAAAGACGAACGATTTAAGCACTTCGCGCGGGTTAGGACCGCCGGAACGCGCGTCGAATTGAGCACGCTCCAGCGTTACGAATTCCGATTCGCGGCGAAAGTTCTGCACAAGATCGAACGCGGCGGGGACGAGGTTCTGAAGCTAGAACTGACGCAGGGCGTGATGCTGATGAGCCCCGAGCGCGGCGGCGCCGAGATCGGGATCGATCTTCGCTCGTCCTCCAGTTCGGTCTTCGGGCCCGGATCGCTGGATGCCGGTATCCACGCGTATCTCGACAATACCGCCTATGCCCTGCCGCACGGGCTTTCGCAGGAACAGATCGATCAGATCGATGAAAACACAGTCACCGGCCCAGCGGTATTCGCGGGAACCCATGCGCTGGTGCGCGATCCGAATGATCCGGCAAGCGGCAGGCTTCAGCACCTGCCCCTGCCGTTCCTCAGCGCGCCCGGTCTGCAAGGCATCCTCGAACCCGACATCGGGGACGGCTGGCAGGTCCAGCGGATGGCCCAGGTGCCGTTCGACGCGCTCGACGGCGAGACCCGGGCGGCGCTGGCGAAACGGGTGAACAGGGCGCGCGACGATCTGGCGGAAAGCCGGACCGACTTCGCCGACAAATTGATCGGAACCGAGGCCGCCTTCCACCGTCCGATGTTCATCGGGCGAAGCGAAATCTCGACCGACAACGGCGCGACATGGATGCCGTCGGACCAGCCGGTACCGGGGGCCGAGACCGGTCTTCTGCTGTCGGCCTGGTTTCCCAAGGACGGCACCGGGTCCGCCGAAGCCTATGCCATCGTCGCGCCCGCGCCGGAGTTCTTCCGCTTCCTCCGCCCGCCGTTCGCGGCGGGCAGCGGATCGATTCCCTACTACACGCCCGAAGCGCTGGTGGCTTCGTGGACAGAGTTGCCCCGGGCCGCAGACCATCTTGCGCCGGGTCTTCGTCTTTCCGGCGAAGCCCCTGCGCTGGCCAATCTGTCACTGACCGTGGAGCTTTTCGCGCGGACCTCGGACGGGCTGGCAATCACCCGGATCGCGCGGACCGAGATCCGGACCGAACCGGGCAAGCGCCCCGAAGACCTGACCGGGCGACTGACCGACTGGGCGCTGATCGGGCTGCGGCAACAGACGCCCTGGGCGCGGTCGGGGCATCTGGTCGTGTCATCGCCGCGCGCCGCAGCCGACCCGGTGCACCTGTCTCTTCCGGTGTTCGCCGGACGGCGGACGGAGACGATCAACGAGACGGCTTCGGTGCTGGCCGTCGGGCCGCGGTTTGCCGAAACGCACCGGGTTCGCGGACGCGTGGCGGCGCCCGAGATGGCCGAACGTCTTTTGGTGGGTTACCGGGCGGCGGGATCGCACGCCGAGGTGCTGACCAGCGAACCGGAGCTCGTGCTGAACGAGGCCGACACCGACGCACGGCTGACTTCGGTCGCTACCGTCTCGGCCTTCGCGCTGGCGACGCGGGGCACGCGCCACGTCTTCGGCGCGGACGAGGCCGGATGGATCGGCGACCGCGAGACCATGGCGCCGCGCCCACCCACGGCCTATGTGCCCGACGTCAAGCCCCGGCTCGCGCCGATCCGTCCGCCCGGCACCGATCTGCCGCGCCCCGCCGCCGATCACCCGTCCGCGCGGAGCGCCCCGCCGACCGAAGACGGCAGCGCGTCGCGCGCTTTCGTGCCGTCGAGCCAGATCGTGGCCTCGGTCGGCTCGCGGGCGGGAGAGCTAGGCGTCCGGCGGCTGGGACTGGCGATCCAGAGTGATGCGTCGAAGACAAGCTTCGCGCAGGCCGGGGACGCCGTCATGGCCACACGCAGCGCGCGCCCGGTCATCCTTGGCGTCAACGACCGCACCCGGGCCGGTTCGCACGAAGACAAGCATTTCGCCGCGTCGCGGACACCCGAGGCGCTGGTCCACGGTCCCGGTATTCCGCTTACCGGGCTGGAGACGGTGGACGAGGCGCTGCTCCGGACGCCGCGTTCGCGGTTCGCGTTCACGCTGGCGCTGCTGGCGCCGAAATTCGGGCTTGTGGTCCCCGGCGTCGACGGCGCCATCGAGCTGGCGGTCGGACAGGCTTTCGGCGACCTCGACGAGGCGACGGGCTGGAAGGTCGCCCATGCCTCGATCCGGGTCGGCGCGTGGCGGTATGTCGCCCTCGCGCCCGTCGAGCCATTCGACATTGCACCGGGGAAAGAAATCAAGATCAAAGATTTTACCGCGCTCCTTCGCGCCGCACCCGGCGCGCCGGCCACGGCGTTCGACGCTCTCGCGCGCCTGCCGTTGGGCAGTTCGGCCGAGCTGACGCTGCTTCTCTCCGGCAGCGGCATCATCCGCGTCGTCACTTTCCCTCTCTTCGCCCGCAGCGCCGCCGCGCCTCTGATCGAGGACCCGGTCTTCCTGCGTTTCGACGATCCCGAGTACAACGATCTGCTGTCGGGTCAGGCGATCCGGTTCGGGGAAGGGGCTTTGACGCTGCTGACCGACCGCAAGGAGGTGAAGCCGGACGACTTTCTGGTCTGCGGTCTGTCGCTGCCTGAGAACGCGGGGGGGTTCGACATCGACAATGACATTTTGCGTATTGAAGGTGTCGAGGTGAAGATAAAAGTAACGCTGGATCGCGACGGAACCCAGACAACGGTGAAGCACATCGCCATCCCCTCGGTCTATTCGGAAAGGTTCGCGACTCTTGCCTTGCCGCTATTCCTGTTGTCCAGCGTGGCCGAACCGGGCGATCGTCTGACGGTCTCGGTGAACAACGCGACGGCGGAGCTGAGCGTGAAGGCCGAACCGGGGCAGATCAACCCGTCGGGCTACGGGCTGATCCGCCTCGACATGCCGAAGGACGGCAAGATGTTGGAAGAGAAATCCCGCGCCTCGCTTCCGCTCTACGGACGCGGCAGCCGGGCGACGGTGATCGAGATGGTCGATCCGCGCGACATGGCGCTTGGTCGAGTCCGGCAGCGCGCGATGTACCGCTGGTACACCTTCCAGCACGTGCCGCGGGACGAGACCAGCCGGATGACGCTTCAGAAGATCGGCCGCACGGGTGCGACCTGGCTACCCGGCAGCCTGCGCACCGGCTGGCTCTCCGTACGGTAAACGGATGGCTGAAAGCAGTTGGTCACATCGCGTTTGGGTTCCTGGCGCACTGATCGTCAAAGTCAGAAATTACGGTTGCTGCCAGCGCGACGCCCAAAACAATCACCACTCACATTCGAGCCTCGACGAGCCCACTTCGCGGGAGTTTCATCTAAGGATCGTCTGAACCACCGCTTCGGCTTCGCCGGTTCTAGGGCCTGGGCGGTCTGGCAAGGGCAGAGGTGGCTCGGTTTGTCTGAACAGGTTCCGGGCTTTTCCAAATTGGTTTTCCGCCTCGGTTATGCCGCTGCCAGGTCGGGCAGCAGCGGGTTGAAGTAGGCTTGATCGGGCGTCCGGCCGTCAAGCGATGAATGGGGGCGGCGTAGTCGCCCGGCCGGATGGCATCAAATGAGGAAGGCCGGGATATCAAAGGAAATGTCCAGTGGGCGGTCGTCCCGTTCATCCTTGAAATCTGGGGTTGTAGTGGGCAAGCTGAAGGCGACGCGAACTCATTCATGGAGCATCGATCGGAACTCTCAGTTTTTATAGACGTATGCGATGGTTAGAACCCTTTCAGAAGCATTGACCTACGCACTGGACAAACGTCCAGGCGATCAAGTCAACCCATTTGGCGCGGCCGGTGGAAAGACGCGTTCTGCCAGCAGTGAAACCATCGCTGCGCTTTCTTTTGAGGGTGCGGACAACGCGCCCTTCTTTCTTCCTGGCGATGTGAGCTTGCCGGACGACGATGCGATGTCACGCATGTTCTCGCTTCCCTTGGGCCAACGGGCAGCGTCAGCGATTGGCAACGAAGATCTGACGCTGGAGCGCAGCCGCGGTCTTTCGGTTGAGATCATGGCCGAGGCGCTTTTGCGCGACAAGCGCTTCCCTCGCGAGCTGGTGCAGGTCAGCTACGGAAATTGGAACACGCCACCGATGTTTATCGTGATGAATCCCGACATGGAGGACATCACAGAGACACGCGTAGTCACAAACGAGTTCGATCTCCCTCCTATCGAACTCTTCGCGGCTGCCAAGCGGTTGTTGCCGCGTCTCGATGGCACGACCCGTGTGGCCTTGGCCAGCTATCTGGCGGGCGGGATGGATGGGTTGGCCCAACTTTTTGCCATTTGCCGCCCCGAGGTCGTGATGACTAGAAAGCCCGAGATGGAAACTCTTTGCCTGCCCGATCCGCTTCTCACGGCCACCGGTACATTGCCTGGTACCGTCGGCATCGTATGCGTCGATGATCAGGGCGTGATGGGCGTTACCACTGGACTGCCCCCATCGAGTGGTCCGGTTGAATTGTTAGTGCATGGTCGGCCTCTGGTCCATTGGGATGAAGCTTTCCGGAGCCGGCGGCCGGTATCCGAGGGCGCTGTGCGGCCTGACCGTATTGTAGTGTCGGCGCCACTGTTCGATCAGGATCCGGGCCTCGCGGAGCGAGAAGAAGATCTCGCCGTCGAGGAGCTCGTCGCGGAATCGGGAGTTGAACGACTCGCAGTATCCGTTCTCCCAAGGTGATCCCGGCTCGATGAAGGCCGTCTTTGCTCCTACGGCTCCGATCCAATCCCGGACTTTCTCGGCGATGAATTCGGGGCCGTTGTCGGACCTTACGAATTCGGGCGGGCCACGCAGGATGAACAGGTCCGTCAGGGCGTCGACCACGTCGGTCGAATTGAGCTTGCGGTCCACCCGGATCATCATCGCCTCCCTCGTGAACTCGTCGATGATGTTGAGCGTGCGGAACAGCCGCCCGTCATGGGTGCGGTCCTGGACGAAATCGTAGGACCAGACGTGGTTCGGGCGCTCCGGCCTGAGCCGGACGCAGGAGCCGTCATTCAGCCAGAGCCGGCCCTTCTTCGCCTGTTTCTGCGGGACTTTCAGCCCTTCGCGCCGCCATATGCGCTCGACCCGCTTGTGGTTCACGTGCCAGCCGGCGTTGTTGAGCATCCCGGTCACCATCCGATAGCCGTAGCGCCCGTGGCTGCGCGCCAGCTCGATGATGTCCTCGGTCAGCCGTGCTTCGTCGGGCAGGCCGCAAGGAACCTTGCGCTGTGTGGATCGGTGCTGCCCCAATGCGCGGCAGGCGCGGCGCTCGGACACGCCGAGCGTCTGCCGCGCATGGTCGATGCATCGCCGGCGGCGCGAAGGGCTCAGAAGTTTCCCCGTGACGCCTCCGCCAGGATCATCTTGTCCAGCGTCAGATCGGACACCGCACGCCGAAGCCGCTGGTTCTCGGCTTCCAGCGCCTTCAGCCGCTTCAGCTGGTCACGGTTCATGCCGCCATACTCCTTGCGCCAGCGGTAATAGGTGTTCTGCGTCACGCCGATCTGCCGAACCGCGTCGGCGATCGACCGGCCCTGACCCTGCAGAACCTCAACCTGCCGCAGCTTCAGCACGATCTCCTCGGGCTTGTCTCGTTTGCCTGCCATCCTCTGGTCCTCCTGAAATCGGGATCATCATATCCCGGTGGGTGGACCACTTCAGTGGGGGCATTCCACCTTAACTTCGAACCGATTTCATCCGGACCTGGGCCGAAGAAGTTGGCCGTGCCGGACGCCGCTTGCGCTGCCTCGGGTCCCGTGTGGTGACTTCCGGGATCCAAGACCAGTCTGCGAACTTGTCGCCGGTCTGGCGCAGGTGGGTGTAGCGCTTTAGCGACGTCCATGACCGATGACCTGAAACGGCCGCTGCATGCGGGACGTTGTAGCCGATCTCGAACAGGCGCGAGACGCCTTCATGCCTCAGGTCATGGAACCGCAAATCCTCGATTCCCAGAAACTGCGTTGCCCGTGTAAAGGCCGCGCTGATCGCATCGGTGGAGTACGGGAAGATCTGGCTCGCCTGTTTGAGCATTGCCTCAATAATCGACAGCGCCGGATCGGGAAGGTCGCACCAGACGTCATTGCCCATTTTCTCACCGGGGTTCTTCATGTCGCGCACGAGTATGCGTTTGCCATCCTTGTCCAGGTCCTCCCATCTGATCCGGGTGATCTCGTCCTGACGACGTGTCGAAAAGATCGCGAAGGCTATGACGCGATGCATCGGGACGGAGGAGGGGCGGCGGATCGAGCGGTCGAGGAAATGCGCCATCAACTGGTCGAGTTCGTCCAGCGTTGGGCGCCGGTCTCGGTGGCGGCTCTTCTGGGTCAGGCCCAGCTTCTTAGAGCCCGATTCAAAAGTTCATGAGACGTGGCAGTATCTTGCGAGTCGCCGGGTCATGAGCCTGATGCTTGCGATCAACGTCCAGGCGGTCGAGCTTGCCAGAGATTTCTCCCAGTCTTTCGCGAGGCGTCGGCACCTGCCGAGCCATGCGAAAGTGCGCTCGACGACCCATCGACGCGGGAGAACTTCGAAGCCCTTCGCGGTGTCGGAGCGCTTGATGATCTCGATGGTCCAGTCGCCATGGCACCTGAGGGCGGCCCTCAGCTTGCCCCCGGCATAGCCGGCCGATCGGCGAACACGTGGCGCAGCCAGGGGAAGCGATGGCGGACGGCGCGGATACGTCCCTGCGGCCTGTTGCTATCTTGGACCCCGGGCGGAATGGATGACGGCGAACAGCAGCAGGCCCAGCGTATCGGTCTACGGCGTGGCGCTTGCGCCCCTTGATCTTGCTGGCGTCATAGCCGCAAACCCCGCCGCTTTCACGCCTGTTCCACGCTCTGGCTGTCGATGACGCCCGCCGACTGGCTGGCCTTGGCGGCCTTCGAGTTCCCGCGCGCTCATGACCAGCAGGTGGTTGATGCCCTGCCACAGGCCGGTGTCGCGCCACGCGTAGAAATAGCCTTGAACCGTGGAGACCGGCGGGAAGTCCTTCGGCAGCATGCGCCACTGGCAGCCGCTCGAAGCGATGTAGAGGATCGCATCCGTCACCGCGCGAAGGTCGGTGGTTCGGGGACGGCCTCCCCGTTTGGCCGCCGGCAGCATCGGCGAGATCAAGGCCCATTCGCGCGCGGTCAAATCGCTGTGCACAGCGCCTGGCCGTTCCCGTCTATGCTCACGGCGAGCGGTATCATTCCACGGCATCTGGTCCCTCCATCTTCTCGACAAAGCAGGAGAATCACAAAAGCCTGATATCGCTCAACTTCTTTTCGGGCAGGCTCTTAGCAACGATCATCGCATTGCGCATCGCGCGCTCGTCCAGCGGATAGTTCCAGGCGGACCGGCCACTGTGAAGACCGCGCTGAGATGTGAGAGGTAGTTGGCCACAGTTTGCGGCGAGACACCCGAATTAAGCTTCTCCTTTGCGAAGGCCACGATGTCGGCGCTGTCGATCTGGGTACAAAGCTTGTTCGCGATGTCGAACTCCTTGATGCTTTTCAGCACCTGCGCCTTGGTCCGACCGATTGCCTTCGCGCTGTCTTCCACATATTTGTCGATGGCGTCGCCG
>CAVPWP010000010.1:0-11756 GCA_963709395.1 uncultured Alphaproteobacteria bacterium | reverse complement strand
ATCGTGCCGTATTGCCGTCCCGCCCTCAGCGCGAAGCGCGGCATGCATCCTGGGGCTGCCGTAACGGCCATGGTGCTCGGCATGAAGACGCCGCAGGTCGGCGAGCAGCGCGCGGTTGGCGCTTGCGCGGGCACTCTCCGGCCGACCGCGCCACGCATAATACCCGCTGGTCGAGACCTCGAGGATCCGGCACATCAGCCGGATCGGCCAATGGTCAGCATGATCGCGGATGAATTCGAAGCTCATCTCGGCACCTCCGCGAAGTTGCCGATCGCTTTTTTTAGCACGTCGCGCTCCATGCGCGTGCGATCGAGCTCCCGCTTCAGACGCGTGATCTCCGATGCCTGATCTGCTGGCGATGGCATTGGCGTCACTGCCCTCGATCGCAACGCCCCGACCTGACACGCCGCTCGCCAGTTTCGAAGCATCGACGGCGAGATGCCCACCTCGGTCGCCACCTGCATCAGCGGTCGACCGCTGCTTTCCAGCAAGGCAACAGCCTCTCGTTTGAACTCGGGAGAAAACTCCCTTCTCGTCTTCGCCATTCAACACCTCCATGCCCTCACAGGCTTAGCAAAGGTGTCCACGGAATCGGGGGACCATCACCGCTCTCCATGCCGGAGCTTGAGTGGCGCTATGGCTATCCGGCGATCCTGATACTCATGGCAGTGATCGCGGCTGGTCTGCTGATCTGGTTTCGCAGCAAGGGCTGGATCGGTCGGAGCCGTGATTAAGAGCGTGCTGCGCCGGCTTCGACAAAGCCAAGTCCCCCAGCGAGCACCGGCATAGGATCGTCATCGACGACCTCCAAAGGCAGTGGCTGGTCGAGGTGAAAATGACGTATCGAAACGCCTGTCATGGCCCGTGTCCAAGTCCCGACATGTGGTGATGGGTCCGGCTTGGCTGCGGTGCCCTGAAGCCTCGGCCCCATCCAGAGCAGACCGGCCGCGCGTGAGGATCTCCGTGTGGTTCAAGACTTGCGTCCCATCTCCTCATCTGTGTCGAGCGCCCGCCGCAGGCGCCGGATAAGGACGGCGCGCGCCTTTTCGTCCGGTTCGGCGGCGAGCGCGTCGTTGATGTCGAGGATCAGCCGCGACACGTCGTTGTGCCAGTCGAGCTGCGCCACCCGTTCGGGCGGCAGTCGCGCCGGCATCTTGCCGCCGAGACGTCTTGCCCCCGCGCCGGTCAGTTCAAAGGTCTCGTCCAGAACCGGCCGCAGGATCCGCTCGGACCCGACGATCCTCGTCAGCCGTGCGGCCAGACCCTCGATGGCATCGGCTTCACCGTGCACCAGGAAAAGATCGTGCGTGAGCGGCAGTCGAGCCTTGATCCAGTCGGCCAGTTCCGGGCCATCCGCGTGACCGGAATAGAGGTCGAGTGACCGTATCCTCGCGCATACGGCGAATTCCTCGCCCTGGATGCGGACTTTGCGCGCGCCGTCCTGCAGGATGCGGCCTAGCGTGCCCTCGGCCTGATAGCCGGTGAACAGCACCGTCGCCTCGTCGCGCCACAGCCAGTTCTTCAGCCTGTGCCGGATGCGCCCGGCGTCGCACATGCCCGACGCGGCGATGACGATGTGAAAGTCCTGCACCTTGTCCAGCGCCATGCTCTGTTCGCGGGTTTCGGTGAAGTGCAGGTTGCGGGCGCGCAGGCCTTTCATCAGCACCGCACCTTCTTCGAGTTCGCGGTGATGTTTGGCAAAGACCCGCGTCGCCTTTGTCGCAAGGGGGCTGTCGACGTAGATCGGGATATTGGGCAGGTCCCCCTCGGCGATCAGGCGGCCGATGTCGCTGATCAGTTCCTGCGCGCGTTCCACCGCGAAGGACGGGATCAGGAGCGCCCCGTCCGGGTGCATCGCCGCGCGCACCTCGTCGCGCAGAAGCGCGCGGCGAGCGGTTGCGGAGGCATCAATGCGATCCACATCGCCATAGGTGGATTCGCAGATCAGGTAATCGACGCCACTCGGCCCCTCGGGATCGGCATGCATCAGCTTGTAGTCCGGCCCGATGTCGGCCGAGACCATGATGCGCAACGGCGCAGCGCCATCGCCCTGCTCGACCTCAAGTTCAATCGACGCCGACCCCAGCAGATGCCCGGCATTCCAGAACCGGGCGCGCAGACCGGGCAGGACGGCGAACCAGTCGTTCAGGTCATGCTGCCGGAACAGGGCGAGGCAGGCGTCCACATCCGCGCTGTCATAGATCGGCTCCACCCTGTCGCGATTGCGCTGCGCCGCGCGGCGGTTGAACTGCTCGACCTCCAGTTCCTGGATATGGGCGCTGTCGGGCAGCATCACCCCGGCAAGGTCGGTCGTCGCTGGGGTTGCATGGATCGCGCCTGTGAAGCCGTGGCGCACCAGTTTCGGAAGAAGGCCCGAATGGTCGATATGCGCATGGCTGAGGATCACAGCCGCGATACCGTCCGGCGCGAAGGGAAAAGGGCGGTAGTTCAGTTCCTTTTCCGTCTTCGACCCCTGGAACATCCCGCAGTCGATCAGGATCTGACCCTGATCGGTTTCGAGGCGAAAGCACGAACCGGTGACGGCCCCGGCGGCCCCATGGAAGGTCAGGCGGGGATGGGTCATGCGGCTTGTCCTTTTGTCGTCGGGCGAAACCCGATCATGTCTCGAACACGTAGGTTCCGGGTGCGGCCCCAAGTGGCGCAAGACCCTTGTCCGGGGCGCCCGTGTCAGGTGCGGGCACAGGGCCTGTGCTTCTCGCGCGCAACCACCCCTGCCATTCGGCCCACCAGGATCCTTCCTGTGACTCGGCCTTGGCAAGCCAGCCGTCCGGGCCGACATAGAAGGCCCCCGCCGGACGATGCGCCCGCTGGTAGCGGCTGCGCGGATTGCCCGGTTCATTGACAATGCCGCTGTTGTGGCCGCCGCTAGTCAGCACGAAGGTCAGATCGCAATCCGTGAAGAGCTGCGTCTTGTAGACCGACCGCCAGGGCGCGATGTGGTCCGTCTCGGTCGCCACGACGAACATCGATGCCGAGATGTCCTTGAGCGCGATCACGCGGCCCTCGACGGCGAAGCGCCCGGCCGTAAGGCGGTTTTCCAGAAACAGGCCCCGAAGGTATTGCCCATGCATCTTCGCGGGCATCCGCGTGGTGTCGGACACCCAGACGCCCATGTCGGTTGGAAGATCGTCCTGCCCGAGGAAGTATCGCCTCACGGCCCGCGACCAGATCAGATCCTCGGAGCGGATGGTGGAAAAGGTCCGCGCCATCTGCGGCCGGTCCAGATAGCCCTGATCCCACATCATGTCCTCGAGGAACGCCACCTGGCTTTCGTCGACGAACAGCAGCAATTCCCCGGCTTCTGCGAAATCGACCTGCGCGGCCATCAGCGAGATGCTGGCCAGACGGTCATCGCGGCCGCGCGCCATGGTCGCCGCCGCGATCGCCAGCATCGTGCCGCCAAGGCAATAACCAACTGCATGCACCTTGCGATCCGGTACGATCGCGCACACCGCATCGAGCGCGGCCATCACCCCCGACGTCCGATAATCTTCCAGCGACAGGTCGGCCTGTTCCGCGGTCGGATTGCACCACGAGATCATGAAGACGGTGAAACCCTGACCCACCAGAAAATTGACCATCGAATTGTGGGGTGACAGGTCGAGGATGTAGTATTTCATGATCCAGGCCGGCACGATCAGGATCGGTTCGGCCTGCACCTTCGCCGTCTGCGGCGCATACTGGATCAGTTCGAACAGATCGTTTCGGAACACCACCGTGCCTGGCGAGCAGGCCAGGTCCTGCCCGACCCTGAATCCCTCCGGCGCCGGATCGTGGGTCTGGGTCAGGGTCTTCACCATGTCCTGCACGAAATGTGCAGCTCCGTCGGTCAGGTTGCGCCCGCCGCTGGCCAGGGTCGCCGCGATGATTTCGGGGTTCAGCGCGGGGAAGTTCGATGGCGCCACCATGTCCAGCGACTGCCGTGCCATGAACCGGGTCCGGTCAGCATCCTCGGGCCGCAAGCCTCGCAGATGGTCCGTCGCATGGTCCCACCAATCCTGGATGGCCAGAAACCCTTGCTGCCACAGCAGAAACGACGGGGTTTGCCAGCCCGGATGCCTGAATCGGTGATCGTAGGGCTTTGGCGAAAATGGCGGCGGCGCGCTCGGGTCGGCACGTGTGGCGAGGGTCATGAGCTTCAAGGCGCTCTCCTGGGCGCGCTCGGCCAGTTCCAGCTGGCGTCCGGGCGAATGGCCAAAATGGAATGCCCAGTCCGTCCAGGCTTCCATAAAGGCATGGGACGAGACACCGCCGCTCAGCCGCGCCAGCGCCGCGCGTGCTCCACGGTCAAGGTTCTGGTGGGGGTGCTCAGGTTGTGCGGCCTTCTGCGCCTTCGCGGGTGCCGGAACTGGCTCCACGCCCGTCGGCTTCTGAGCCAATGATATCGATCGGATTTTGGCAGGCTTTCTGGTCATTGAGATCTATCCGATCAAGAGCTCGGGCGAGCGGCGTTTACTGCGGTCGACCGAGGCCAGGCTCCAGGGCCTGGACGAAGCGAACCCAATCTCTCCTTTGTAGCCAGCGCTTGAATCTGTGGCCTTGATCCAAGGCAAATGCCAAGCGGTTTACCACAGGGGGATCAAACTCTTCTCCATCCTTCGGCCCTGCCTGGCTGATGGAGGCCTTGGCAGCGGCTCTATGGACGTCAAGTGACTCCTCCTGGCAACGATCCTTCCGCGTGCTGACAATAACGTCGCGACGCACGAGCCTGCTTGATCTGGATCAGCGCGCGATTCCGAAATCCGCCTAGTCTTCCGATATGCGCCGCTTGGCGCAAAAGGAGCGTTCCATGGACAAGGATCGGGTGATCGGTTCCGCGAAGGTCGTCAAGGGAAAGGTCAAGGAGGCCGTCGGAAAGGCGGTGGGAGACGCCAAGCTCGAGGCTGAGGGCAAGGCCGAAGGCAAGGTTCAGAATATCGTCGGCGGGCTGAAAGATGCGCTGCGCGGTGAGTGACCGTCATGATCAGGTGGCAGGTTCCGCGCAACGGCGCTGCGGTCCATGCAAGGTGCCACCAAGGGCGAGGATCGCGCCACGCGGGGAGCGTCGGGAGGCGCGATCAAGATGAGCCGCAACGCGCTTTATCTGGTCATCGGCCTGCTCGCCGCAGGCGTCCTTGTCGTGGGCTATCTGTATTACCAGGAAAGCCGGAACCGGAGCGGCATCGAAATCGAAATCGGCGAGCACGGCGTCACGATTGAAGAGAGATAGAACGCCGGATCTTCTCGGGCGGCGGATTGTGCAGGACGCATCATGCAAGACCGGAAGATGCGTTCGGTTCCCGGAATACTCAACGGATTGGCAGGGTCCTGCCATCGAAAGGGGGGAAACAATGTCACTTGGTACCATTCTTCTCGTCATACTCGTCATCTTCCTGCTCGGCGGCTTCAGCGGCCGCTTCGGCGGATACGGCTATGGCTTTGGTCATGGCGGGATCGGCGTGATCGGCGTCCTCATCATCATTCTTCTGGTCTTGGTCATCACCGGACGTCTCTGACCGCCTTTCGGTCAGAAAACTTGGGTTTGGGAGAACGAAGACATGGCAATCACGGGTCTCGAGGGGGCGCCGAAGGCCGATAGCAGGTCGTCCGGCAAGCTCGGATTGGTCGCGCTTGTAGCCCTCGTCGTGGGTTCGATGATTGGCGGCGGCGTGTTCAGCCTGCCGCAGAACATGGCCAATGGGGCATCTCCTGGTGCCGTCGTCATCGGCTGGCTGATCACCGGCATCGGGATGCTGGCGCTCGCCTTCGTCTATCAGGGCCTGTCGACCCGAAAGCCCGCCCTCGACGCCGGTCCCTATGCCTATGCCCGGGCCGGCTTTGGCGATTTCGTCGGCTTCAACTCTGCCTGGGGATACTGGCTAAGCGCCTGGCTGGGCAACGTATCCTATGTCGTGCTGATCTTCGGCGCGCTGAGTTATTTCTATCCGGCCTTCGGCGAAGAGGGGAATACGCTTCAGGCGATCGTCGGCGCCTCGGTCGTGCTGTGGGTCACCCACGCGCTGATCCTGATGGGCATCCGTCAGGCCGCCGTCATCAACGTCGTCACGACGATCGCGAAACTGCTGCCGATCCTGCTGTTCATCGTGCTGGTGGCGGTCGCGTTCGATCCGCCGAAGATCAGCCTCGATTTCTGGGGGAGACAGATGCCTGACCTCGGCAGCATCATGACCCAGGTGAAAAGCACGATGCTGGTCACGCTCTGGGTCTTCATCGGGATCGAGGGGGCGAGCGTGGTTTCGGGCCGCGCCGCGAAGCGAGAGGACATCGGCCGCGCAACGATCATCGGCTTCGTCATCGCGCTCGGCGTCTATCTTTGCGTGTCGCTGCTGTCTTTCGGCGTGATGAACCAGGCTGAACTGGCAGGCCTGCCTTCGTCGGCGTCGATGGCCAACGTGCTGGAACAGATCGTTGGTCCCTGGGGCTCGGTTCTCGTGCGGATCGGGCTTGTCGTCTCGGTGGCGGGTGCTTTCCTGAGTTGGACGCTGTTTGCCGCCGAAATCCCCTATCGCGCCGCGAAGGAGGGGATGCTGCCGGCGGTGTTCGCGACGGAGAACGCGAACGGGTCACCTGCCGGGTCGCTGTGGATCACCAGCATCTTCGTGCAGATCTTCCTGATCGTGACGCTTTACTCTAACTCGACCTACCTCGCGCTGTTCTACATCGCGTCGACGGCGATCCTGGTGCCTTACGTGTTGTCTGGCGCCTATGCCTTGAAGCTGGCGCTTAGCGGCGAAAGCTATGGGCCGGGTGAGGGTCGCGGGCGCGACATGTTCACCGGCGCGCTGGCCACGGTTTATGGCGCGTGGCTGATCTATGCCGCGGGGCCGAATTACTTGCTGATGTGTGCCATCCTCTATGCCATCGGCGTTCCCGTCTACTGGTTCGCCCGCTCCGCGCGAGGCGAAAAGGCCTTTTCGGGCGTGGAAGCGTTGATCGGCGCGGGCATCGTGATCGCGGCAGGCATCGCCGCCTGGCTGATGTGGACCGGCGCGATCAGCGCCCTTTGAACCCCTTGAACCGGAGCCCCAGGATGAATGCAGATGTAAAGCTCGGGGTCCATTCCGAAACCGGCAGGCTGCGCCAGGTCATCGTCTGTCGCCCGGGCCTCGCTCATCGGCGGCTGACGCCGGCCAATTGCCAGGAACTGCTGTTCGACGATGTGTTCTGGGTCAAGCAGGCACAAAAGGACCATGACGTCTTTGCCGAAACCATGCGCGGCGAAGGCGTCGAGGTGCTGGACGTCAACGTGCTTCTGGCCGAGACATTGGAGACGGAGGAAGGCCGCGCCTACGTGCTGGACCACAGGATCAGCGCCGATCAGGTCGGCGTCGGCATGAGCGCTGAATTGAGCGGCTGGATGGTGGAATTGCCGGGCGCCAGACTGGCGGAATACCTTCTGGGCGGACTGGCCGCAGACGATCTGCCCTTCAGTCCGACGGGTCTTTTCGGCAGCTACCTGGGGCATCACGGTTTCGTCCTGCCGCCCCTACCCAACGCGCTGTTCACGCGCGACAACTCGGCCTGGGTCTATGGGGGCGTCGTGCTGAACCCGATGTTCTGGCCCGCCCGCCGTCCGGAAACCCTGCTGAACAGCGCGATCTACCGTTTTCATCCCCGATTTGCCGGCAAGGTCGAGATTCACTGGGGCGATCCCACCATGGATAATGGGCTGGCAACGCTCGAGGGCGGCGACATCATGCCGATCGGGCATCGCACGGTTCTGGTCGGCATGGGCGAGCGGTCGTCACCGCAGGGGATCGGGCAGCTGGCGCAGGCCCTTTTTGCCAAGGATGTCGTGGACCGCGTTCTGGTCTTTCGGATCCCGAAATCGCGTGCGGCCATGCACCTCGACACCGTGTTCACGCTCTGCGGCGGCGATGTCGTGACGACCTTCAAGGAAGTTGCCGACGAGCTGGTCTGCTACGACATCCGACCCGTCGAGGGAAAGGCACCGCTGGCGTTCCGCCATGACCCCCGCCCGATTTTCGAAATCGTCGCCGAGGTGCTGGGTTACAAGCAGCTTCAGATCGTGCCGACCGGCGGCAATACCGAAGAAGAGCGGGCCCGCGAGCAATGGAACGACGGCAACAACGTCCTGGCGCTGCGCCCCGGCGTCGTGATCGGCTATGACCGCAACGACGATACCAATGCCGCGCTCAAGGCCGTCGGCATCGAGGTGCTGGCCATTCCCGGCGCGGAGCTTGGCCGTGGGCGCGGTGGCGGGCATTGCATGAGCTGCCCGACCATCCGCGATGCAATCTGACAGCAAGGAACAGATCCAATGGCCTTCAACCTGAGAAATCGCAGCCTTCTGACCTTGCGCGACTACACCACGCGCGAGATCGCTTTTCTGATCAAACTCGCCGCCGACCTGAAGACCGCGAAATACGCAGGCACCGAGGTCCCCAGGCTTCAGGGCAAGGATATCGCTCTGATCTTCGAAAAGGATTCAACCCGCACCCGCGTCGGCTTCGAGGTCGCGGCCTATGATCAGGGGGCGCGTGTCACCTATCTGGGACCAACCGGCAGCCACATCGGTCACAAGGAATTGGTCAAGGACACCGCCCGGGTCCTGGGGCGGATCTATGATGCGATCGAATATCGCGGATTCGGCCAGAAGATCGTCGAGCAGCTGGCCAAGTATTCCGGCGTGCCGGTCTACAACGGATTGACCACGGAATTCCATCCGACCCAGATCCTGGCCGACTTCCTGACCATGCAGGAGCATGTCGAAAAGCCGCTGCACCTTGTTTCCTATGTCTTCATTGGGGATGCGGCCAACAACATGGGCGACAGCCTTCTGATCGGCGGCGCCAAGATGGGCATGGATGTGCGGCTTTGCGCGCCAAAGGCCTGCTGGCCATCGGCGGACATCCAGGACGAGGCCCGGGCCATTGCCACTGAGACAGGCGCACGGATCACGATCACCGAAGACATCGATGCCGCGGTGGAGGGGGTCGATTTCGTCTACACCGACGTCTGGGTGTCGATGGGCGAACCGCAGGAGACATGGGCCGAGCGGATCGAGTTGCTGATGCCCTATCAGGTCAACGCGGCGCTGATGGCCAGCACCTGCAATCCGCGAACCCGCTTCATGCATTGCCTGCCCGCCTTCCATAATGCAGAGACATCCGTGGGCGCCGACATCGAGGCCAAGTTCGGCATCACCGCCATGGAAGTGACCGATGACGTGTTCGAGAGCCCGGCCTCGATCGTCTTCGACCAGGCCGAGAACCGACTGCATACGATCAAGGCGGTGCTTGTCGCCACGCTGGGGGCCTGAGGTGCTGGTGGTCGCCGCCCTGGGGGGCAATGCGCTGCTCAAGCGCGAAGAGCCGCTGACGGCAGAGGCGCAGCGCGCCAATGTGAAACGCGCCGCCGACGCGCTTGCCACAATTGTTCGGGCCGGGCATCGCCTGGTCATCACTCATGGCAACGGGCCGCAGGTCGGCCTTCTGGCGCTGCAGGGTGCCTCCTACAAGCCAGACGAGGCCTATCCCCTGGACGTGCTAGGTGCCGAGACAGAGGGCATGATCGGCTACATGATCGAACAGGAACTCGAAAACGCGCTCGGCCACGACCGGCCGGTCGCGACGCTGCTGACGCAGATTGTCGTGGATGCCCGCGACCCGGCCTTCGGAAAACCGACGAAATTCGTGGGCCCCGTCTATGAGAGGGAAGAAGCCGAGACACGCGCGAAGGCCGCCGGTTGGACCATCGCCGCAGACGGGCCAAAGTGGCGGCGCGTCGTGGCCTCGCCGAAGCCGGTCGAGATCCCGGATCTGCGGGTCCTGAGGCTGTTGCTCGATCAAGGGGTGATCGTCATCTGCGCCGGCGGCGGCGGCATCCCCGTCGTGCGCCGGGGCGATGGCAGCCTGATCGGCATCGAGGCGGTCATCGATAAGGATGCGGCCAGCGCCCTGCTCGCCCGGCAGCTTGGGGCCGACGCGCTGCTTCTTCTGACCGATGTCGATGGCGTCTATCGCGACTTTGGCACCGACCAAGCGGCGCGAATTGCCGAACTGACAGGGTCCGAGGCCCGTGCGCTGGACGCTCCCGCTGGCTCCATGGGCCCAAAGCTTCATGCCGGGGCCGATTTCGCCACGCGAGGCCGCTTCACCGGCATTGGCCGGCTGGAGGACGCCATCGCCATTCTGGACGGCCGCGCCGGCACGCACATCGCGTCCGGCGCGTGTGATCTGTAAAGCCGTGTTCGGCGTTGGCGATCCTGCCTGCCGTTTCGAAGGATGCGAAGTTTGAATTCCGTCGTAACACCGAAAGGCCCGGCGCCGGCACATGAAAGTCTGACCCAGGGCGAGGCAGAATCGCGCCTCGCCGCCGAAGGCTTCAATGAACTTCCGCGCGCGCGCCGTCGGACACCCTTGCGGATCGTGTTCGAGGTGCTGCGCGAGCCGATGCTGGCGCTCTTGATCGCGGGGGGTGTGGTCTATTTGCTACTCGGCAGTCGGGAAGAGGCACTGGTCCTGCTGGCCTTCGCCTGCCTGTCGGTCGGCATCACCGTGGTGCAGGAGGCGCGGACCGAACGGGTGCTGGAGGCGCTGCGCGATCTGACGAGCCCGCGCGCCCTCGTGATCCGGGACGGCGAGCGGCTGCGGGTCGCCGGGCGCGAGGTGGCGCGCGGCGACCTGATCGTGCTGGCCGAAGGCGACCGGGTGCCCGCCGACGCGGTGCTTCTCGAGGCAGCGGGCTTGTCGGCCGATGAATCCCTGCTGACGGGCGAGGCCGTTCCGGTCCGCAAGCGGGTGGGAACGCCCGATCCAGACACCCGTCCGGGCGGCGAGGATCTGCCCGTGGTCTTCTCGGGCAGCCTGATCGTCGGCGGATCGGCCATCGCCGAGGTGACGGCGACGGGGCCTGCCAGCGAGATTGGCAAGATCGGCGCCTCGCTCGCCACGCTGGAGACCGAGAACCGCGCAAAGCTCCTCGTCGCTCAGACCCTTCATGTGCTTCAGGAGATGCAACCCCGCCATCAGCCGGGTGGGCAGACCAGCGCGTCCCTTCCGATCGTGGAAATGGGCGCCGAACGCGTCGTCGAAACACCGCCAGTCGATCTGCGCCGCCAGACGCAGCAACTCATGCTCGGGGTCCAGCATCGCCTCCAGCGAGGATCGGAACAGGTCGTCGGCCGGCGCTTCGGGCTTCTTCGGACGCATGGCTCCCTCCCGGCTTCACTGCTGTCCCGGGCAGTTCAACACGCCGCGCCTGGAAGGGGATTCCCCTACGCGCAGGCGCGCACGCAATCACAAGCTTTTTGGCGGATCCCGGCCCAAACCTTGCGAAACGCGATACTTCAGAACGACGTTTTCATACATATAATCAATGCTGTAAGGAGTTTTCACGGGCGACTCTCTGGTGCGCTCCCCAAGCCGATTTCTTGGGAGAAGGGGGGCAGCCGACCCACTGCGAACCGGCGCTGGCAGCGCGGCCTCGCAGTCATCGTCTGACGGCTGAGGCGGGCAGCCGGCAGGCGAGAGCCGCAAACCCTGTCGCCTTGTCAAGACGTCAGGCGAATCTGAAGAGCGGTCAGCGAGGCCACGCCGAAGGCGGCTTGACCCCGCGTGCCGAGGGGTCGGTCAGGGAGAAGGGCAGGCATGGTTCAGGTTGCGGATCATCTCGGCGCCGCCGAGTTGCTGGCGGGCTGGCGGGGGAGCAAGGACGTGACATTGGCGCGGCACTGCCAGGTTATCTGGTTGCTTGCTGTGGTTCCCCTGTTG
>CAVPWP010000009.1:0-425361 GCA_963709395.1 uncultured Alphaproteobacteria bacterium | reverse complement strand
ACCATGTTGATCACCGTTCCAAAAATCCGATCGCCAGCGGCAGGCCGAACCAGCATGCGCGCCGTTCTCCCGATCTTGTCCAGCGCGCCCCATTTCAAGGTCGTCGCATCCGCAAACAACACCAGCGCGAGGGTCGCTTCTGCCAGGTGGTGAAAGGTGGTAGCCGATTTCGAGATCTCGGCCGCCCCCCAAACCCGACGAACACGCCGAGGCCGAGGAAGACCGTAGGCATCGTGATGCCAAACGCCCCGATCCGCGCTGAGAACAGGCAATCGAGGAGCGTCACGAGAGCGATGTAGACAAGATCGTATTCCATGATGTTTCTCGGTTCCCTTACGGTTCTGGCCTATTGGCCTCGCAGGTTGGCATTTCAGATACATCGAAGCCAACCAGAGTTTTTCGCGCAGGTCGGTGTTCGCCGGGCACCGGGCTGAGGCGCGCAGCCATCATCTGGGCGCATCCGGATCGGGTCTTCTCCGACAGTGGGGTAAGAAGACCTGTGGCACGACGTTTCGGGTCGGAAGCCTGGCATCCACTTCCCTCGGTTTCTTCTGCCACTTTCCCGGTTCCGGCAAGTAACAAAACCGACCGTGGAGGGTCTCGACAAATGTGAGAAATACTTGATGATCCGGGCGGGAGGTGTCGACGAATTCGAACCGGTCTCAGCAAGGACAGCTACACTGCCCCTTAGATGGCGCCGAGGCCGCGCCACTCGGCGAGAGCGGCGGCGCGGTTCTGCTTGAAGATGATGGCCGAGGGGCTACATCTTTCCCTGGTTGAAGTGATGAGAGACGGAGGACATGAACCGACGCAAACTTCTGCAGACTTCGCATGCGCCGGAACCGGAGCATCGCTCGCTCCCGTCGTCGGAACGGAAGGTGCGAGTTCTCCGCCCTGTTGTTCAGCCAGCGGCCCTGTTTGCCTGGCAGTCCGCCGAACCGAGGACCTTGAGCCCGCCGCGCCGTAGGAGCGCAGCTTGTCCTCACGAGGCCCCTGCCCCCCCCCCCCGACCATGCCTACGCATTGCTTTCTTGAGGAATTTCAGGGCCGCTTTCTTGTCCCCGCGTCTTTGTGACGAAGCTCTCCAGCACCTCGCCCTCAGTGATCCACAGCACGCCATAGGTAGTGCTTCACGCCGTTGATCTTCACGAAAATCTCGTCGAGATGCCGCATTCATACCCTCGATGCGACGCTTCCGGATCTCGGCGGCGAACGTCGCAACCTCTTCCACCAGAACCGCACCGTCTCGTGGCTGATGTCGATGCCGCGTACGTGCAAAAGGTCCTCGACGTTTCGCAGCGAGAGCGGGAAGCGACGTCTACAGCATCACCGCCAGGCGGGATGATTTCCGGCTGCCGTGGAAGTACTTGAAGGGATGACGTTTTGTCATGGCTGGAGACGCTACAGGCCGCCCTGCCCGTCTCAACCGGAATCCTTCCGACAGTACCCCTTCAGGGGTTTCTGCTGCGCCACGGTCGTATCTACCCGGAAAGAAAGGCTGGAGGTCCTACCGGCACTGGCTGACGACGGTGCGATTTCAGCATCCGGCGCAACAGATCGTGTTGCGACTACATCGACGCGGTGACTGACACCGAAGCCCGGGTTGAGCGATTGGCAGGCCAGATTGAGGCCCCTCTCTCGAGTTGGGCACTGGCGCCAGTTGTCGAAGCGGTCCAAGCTATGCGTGGGGTCGCGTTCATCGTCGCAGTCACAGTGGTGGCCGAGGTCGGGGACTTGAATCGTTTCGACAACCCGCGGCAGCTGATGGCCTATCTCGGGCTGACAAATCTGAACATTCCAGTGGCAACACTGTAAGCCGGGGTGGGATCACCAAGGCCGACAGCGGATTTGCGCGTCGGGCCCTGATCAAGGGCTCGTGGAGCTACCGCATGCAGCCGCACGTCAGTCGCAAGCTTCACGACAGGATCGAGGCGCTCCCAAGGCCGTGCGTGACATCGCCTGGAAGGGGCAACTTCGAATGTGCCAGCGATACCGCCATCTGCTCGCGGCCGGGAAGGTGAAGGTGGTGGTCATCGCGGCCATCGCCCGCGAGATGGTCGGCTTCATCTGGGCTATTGCCAGAGCAGTGACGGCCGCATCCGTCGAGAAACGCTCGCACCCAAAGCTGAGAGACAAGAAGCGCCCTGATCACGCCATGCACAGGGTTGGGCGGAGACCGAGGTGGGGAACCCTCGTGCCCTGTTATGAACCGACAAGTCGACGCTCGCTCCTTAGAACGAGGCAGCCCCAGAGACGAAACCACGGTCATGCGGTATCCAACCCGCGTATGAGAGCTTGCTCAACCGTCGTCTCAGTTCCGTCTCCTACCATGCGCATCCACATCACGCTGCGCCTGGCACCGCCGGGGTATTTGCATTGAAACAAAGGCTTGACATCGATCATGAGAGAGCAGGCCGCTAAAAAGTCTGGCGCAGCCCACGACACCGGTAAACGAGGCGATTCTCGCGCTCTCTCGTTGAGCTGATGAAAACCTCTTCGATCCGCATCGATCAGTCCACAAACGGCTGTCCAAAATCCTTTTTCAGCGGCCTGTTAGTTTGCGAAGTCACGCGCCTGACCACTGTTACGCAGTTCATCCAAACTTTTTCCGGCGCATGTTCCATCGGCGCGTCTATCAACAGTCCCATCAGAAGACACTTCTACCACTATATTGCTTGGTGTCATGTAGACTGCGCTGCCATCGATTGATGCGTGCGAGGTGCAGCCGACCACTGTTACACTATCTTTTGTGCAGATCAGGGCCTGTGGCAGGCCTGCGATCGCTCCTGAGCACTTACCGCTGCTGAAACGCTGCGCCAGGACTATAACAGTCAAAGCGCCGCAAAGCGGAACGTTTTGGCTGTTTGAGCGCGGACCGTTTTTGCGGTTTCGTCAGTTGAACTTCTGAACATGTCAATCTCCGTCAATTTGCGCACACGTTTTTAGTTGTTTAGTCAGCCAAAACCCATATCCGATGCCCGAAGGTGCGTCAAAGGCCGCGTCAACCAAAAACCGGTATTGTCAGAACAAACGGGCAGGAAACTCCTCTGCGCCCATCTACTATGCTGCGGATCAAAATTATCCTTATTTACTCGGCTCGAGCCAAGCAGGCGAAGGCTACCAGAACTGAAACTCCCACTGATAGCTTAGCAGACCAATTTGTTCTGACAACACCATTTTGGGTGCTTGAGCCATGCTAAGCGCCTCAATTATTGTCCGAGTTTTCTTTAGAGTTCCTCTTCCCATCGCACGCATCAATCCAGTCGCCTGCTTGAATGGAATATTGATACGGGAAACCCGTTCGGCAGAAACCATTACAGAGCTCCGACCAGGCCGACGGTGATCCAGGCAGAAAGACAACTACCAAGTCTTCGTATCGCTCAATTTCAAAGGCAATCTGCTCGTAATCATCAAAACGGACTATTACAGGCGTAAGTAGAGAGGCTTGATCACCACCGCTTACAACACCGAGCAAACGTCCTTTACAACTGCATAGCCTGGAATGATGTCAAAAAATAAATTATCCAGCTGCTTTAGTCTTCCACCAAACATGGCCCTCTTCGCTCCGACACCAATTACGTAGCAAAGGGCAATTAATAACGCGGCGGCTAGTAGATTAGCGAGCAAAATGCCTGAACTCGGTCCATCGGATAGAACTGTTCCATCGGTTTGGCACTAATCGTGCGAATTCAAAAGCTTTTCCCAGAATGATCACTAGTACAGCCGAGGAGCCACAAAAGCATGCCGTACAATATGTTGGTTTTCACGACTGTTTCTCCATTTGTCGCGATCCGGGCACTGCTTGTTCATAGCAGCCGGTAGATCCGGTGGCGAGCTTAGCATCTGTTTTCTCAAGACGGTGGGTCCTCTCTGGCAGTGTTGCCCGCATTTCGGTTGTGGGCACTGCGGGAGTTGCCGTGAACACTGGCATGCCACCTGAAAAGTGGTCCTCCCTGAAGCGGGCTTTCGGTCCAGATTGGACTTCACCCCGCCTCTGGTCCGGGCTTCATGCGACCTTTCGGACTGGTGGATCTCACCCCGTTTGGCAGATCCATCGGTTATGTGCGATGCTTGCCTTCATCAAACAACTGCCAGGCAGATAGGAATAGCGCCGCGACCGTAGGACCAAGAACGAGGCCCGTGAGACCAAAGACTGCCAGCCCACCAAGCGTCGAAACGAGAATAAGATAACTTGGAACGCTAGAAGAGCGCCCCACCACCATTGGGCGCACAAAATTGTCTGACATACTGATGACACCCGCGCCGAAGGCGAGCAGAAACAGACCCGACGCCACGTTACCTTCAATCATGAGAACGAAGCCAGCTGGTGCCCAAATGAACCCCGCGCCGAAGGGCGGAACCACGGATAGCAATCCCATCAACGCACCCCAAAAGGCAGGGTTGCTTATGCCCAAGATCCAAAAAATGAAAGCTCCAAGAATGCCTTGTACGATACCGACCGCTGCCATCCCTTTGATAGTTGCGACAGCCATTTCGGAAAAGGCGCCGAAGAAACGCATTTTCTGATTTTCGCTTAGCGGCACGCTCTCGAAGACAGCCAGGTAGATATCATCACCGTGCTCAAGTACCACAAACAAAACGTAGAGCATCAAGAGCGTCATGAACGTAAATAGTGTGGCGGCTTGCCCTAAGACAACGACGTTCGATACGACAAATTGGCCTACAGCCAGGAAGCCGTCTGCCAAAACTGTCTTTATAGACTGAATATCGATCCCTGTAGACGCAAAGAGGTTCGCGAGTTGGGGAAATCTCTCAGATGCAGAGTTTAGAAAGTCCCCTGGCTCGAGGGAGCCTGACTGAACTCTTTCGACAACAGCGGAAGCACCATCGACAATCAGCCCAGCCACAACAACCGCTGGGAGCAGGACAAACGTCACGATCAGTATCAGGATGATAGATGAAGCGATGCCGGTCCTGCCATTCAGTCTGCGAACTAATTTGTTACGGATGGGCCAGAAGAGATTTCCAAGGACGACTGCCCAGAAAATTGCCTTCCAGAATGGCCACAGGACGATCGCCATTCCGATGGTCGCAAGACTGAGGACCAGGGCGCCAAAGTAGTTTATACTAGGTCGTTGAGGCATCTACAGTCCCTGTCTGCGTGCTATGCGCGTTGTTCTACACGTACTCGCGCCTTGGTGTTTGTCTCAGAAGAGCATATGGGCGTCCGCATCAGGACAGCCCATGATCCGCTGAGAGGCAAGAAACGCTACTCTAAGCAGCGGGCCTGATTACTTTACACCAAACTGTGTCCGCATCCTTACTATAGGATGCCATATGGAAGCCATCTAGTCGGCTGAGATGTCGTCCCATCGTCATACGCGACACAGGAATACTGAACCTGTTGCGGTCCCACGCCGACGATCACGTTTCTGCCGCTTCTGGTGTCGGCTGCATCGAGTAGAACCAGTTCTGAAACTCCAGTCGCGGAGGCAACCGCGCTGAGGCATGCCTCTTCCTTGGGGCCGGGAATAAGTGGTGCCCCGCTGCCGGTTCCCTGGTCACACGCGGCCAGCGCGACGAGAGTAATCAATGAAACATTGATTTTGATGATGGTCCGCATCGACGTTTATCCTTTCCTTCTGTTGCCTCTTGGTCTGCCCTGTCCGGCGCTAAGCTCGCAGTATAACCGCGATCAGGGCCGCGGCACCAAAGATTCCGACAAGTGCCTCAACCAACCTAGTGCCGGACACGGGCATTTCGGGGTAGTCTCTTGCCAGCACCCGAAGGTCCCGACGATGCTCAAGGTGCCCGATCAAAAGTGTGAGCAACCCTATCACGATTAGTGAGAGGCCGAATTCCCTCGGTCCGATCGCGGATGTCAGACGGTCCGCTTGATCCATTTCGAAGGTGAAGAACTTGTAGACGGTAAATCCGAAGGTGATCATCGACGTGGCTGTTCGGGTCCATGCCATCATGGTTCGCTCGTAGGCTATGCGCGTCCGTTCGAGGGCGAGGCGGTTTCCCAACGAAAGAGTAGTCGTTTCCTGAGGCGTGCCTGCCAGCATACTTACGGTCTCCTCATATCGATTCTGCAAGGGCGTGTAAGTGTCCCATCGTGAATGGATTCCTGTCTAAAATACACGGAGGGCGAGCAGTGAATTGTATATAATCTGAAGACCTAGGGCGACTTGCACCACTCCCAGGACAGCACCAACAACGGAAAGTCCAATGCCCATGGTGGCGATCAGACGACGAGCAAATATCATGACCAAAAGATTCACAAGCAAGATCCCAAGGACGATCCCTCCGATGAGGAGTTGCCCTGTCGTGTCCGGAGTAAAGGCTAGGAAGACAATAAGCGCGGCGATCCCATAGGGCGGTACGATGGTTGGGAAGGCCAAGGGGCTCAGTGCCACTCGCATTGTCGGCGGTGTTTCTGGCACTTCTACGGCCTGCTCTTGTCTTTGGGCATCTCGTTCCGCCGACTGGGTGGTTTCAAGCATCGCCACGACAAAGAGGATGATTTCAGCGGACAAGGAGAGTATCGGCAAGGGAATGCCATACTTTGCGAGGATTATCTCTCCCAGCAATCCCGCAAGGAGCAGAGCAGCCCCAGAAAAAGCAACCGACAGTATCGCGATTTTGCGTTCGAGGGCGTTGTCTGCCCCTGATGTCAGAGAGACGAACGGACCGATGATCTTGAAAGGACCGAGCATCAGAACCAGAAAGGTGACGATATGGCTCATCGGGAAGAACTCAACGACGCCCGGAACTGGGGCTTCGCCCTGTGCCCATACGCCCCCTCCTGCCATCACCAGAGCTATGACGATCACAGTCACAAGACGGTGACGGACTGCGGGTCTTTCGCTACGAGCATTCCTCTGCAAAGCCTTGAGCCAGCTGAGCGGAGTCGTGGGCTTCAATATAAATTTCGTCATTGCTCCAGTTCGATAGGGAGAAACTGGTATTTCGGCGCTAGACATTGTCGCTCCATTTGGGGGCTTGATGAAAGACATAATAATCACAACTGTTCCACTAAGGTGGCCCAGGGTTCGAGCCATCCACGCCGCGATTCGCAGTGCCGACTTGGTTTCTGTGGATCGCAAGCTTCAAATGCCCCCTGGCAGCGGCCATAAGCCGCCTCAAGAAAAGAGTGAGCCACCCTAATCGCGTTCCACGGCCAGTTTGGATGCGCCCTCCTTCAGGATAACCCTTTCAGGATCGTATCCGTAAGCCCACGGTGCGGAGTTCTTCCAGCCGTTCCTCATCCTTTTGCCGTGAAAAACACTCCCCGGGTCGTCGACCTTGTCTCCCTCCACACCGTCAACGATATTGAACACGTTCGTAAAGCCGGCTTCGGCGAGCTGGTCGACTGCCATCGCGCTTCTGCTTCCGGATCGGCATGTGACAAGGAGAATGTCATCAGGTCCAGAAAGCCTCCTTATCTCATCCACAAAATCCGTGTTTAACTGGGCCGCGTGTTTGGTTTGCCCGGCCTCCCGATGATAATTGACGAAGGCAAAAAGGGACGTTCCACGCCATCTCCGCGTGACCCACGAAGGCGAACTCCTCAGGGGTTCGCACATCGATGATCGTCACGTTTTCCGGGTCGGCCTTCCACATTTCATAGGCATCCGCTGACGTGACATAAAGCTTGAGCGTCGTTCTCTTGCCCTTTGGTAGGTCAACGCCGGAGATGGATTGCGGTTGCATCTTTGACGACTCCTTGTTTGCCGATTGGTTCACGACGTCCTGCGCATCTGCTGTTATGATGGTACCGCAGATCGCAACAGCCAAAGTCCCCGCGAAAAAAACCAATGATGTACCTTCGCTCTTCGAGCAGGTCCTGAATGAAGAGGGTAGTGAGGCATTCGCGGCATCCCTTCGCTCAAGGTGATCCGAACTGGTTTCCGGCTATCCTGGCACCAACGGCGGGGATTGAATCCCTCACGGAGTCAGCGAAAAAAGTCAACTGAGGAAGTGAGTGCCAATCGACCAGCTTGGATCAACTGGCACCCACACTTTGATCTTCGTCAACCTAACCGCGTACCCTTCGCTTCGAGCCCGCCCCCGGTGGGCAGCTTGCTCCAGCTCTTGCGCTCCCATTCCTCTTCAAGAACTTGCATTACTGCTTGTTCCAGGAACTTCGGCTGAGCCCACTCGTCCACATCAAAATCATTCTTGATGTAACCATGCTCCAGCATGAAGTCCTTCCCGATCCGGACGCATTCCATGTTCTGGGCACTCAGACTCGGCACCATGTCGACGTCCTTGATGCCTTCGTAGGTATGCTCGGCGTCAAGGTAGAAGGTTTGCCGGTTAAGGATTTCGCCCGCCGCGTGCTTGTTGCGGTTGGACCAGCGTCCAACTTTTACCATGGCCCGCATGTAGGCCAGCACCAGTTCTGGATGCTCCTTGGCCATTGTGTCCGTGCAGGTGATGACGGCCGGGGTATTGGCTACTTGCACCGTCCAGTCCGGGTGGTTGGCCAGGTCGTAGATCGCCTTGATCTTGCCTGTTGCCTCTGAGAGTTGCCCCAGCTGTCCCATTTGGTTGTAGATGGCGTCCACGGTCCCATCGAGCAGGGCTTTCTCCAGCGGGCGAAAGGCGTAGTCGTGCTTGTGGTCGCGCCGCAGCCAGAGTTCGGACGGGTTGTTCATCGGCGGCTCAAGCATTGCAGGATCGTCGTACCAGTCGTCTGCATAAGGAAATTCGACAATTTCGACATCGTCGACCGTCATTCCGTGGAGCTTGAGAATGTTCAGGATCCCCATATGCTCTTGAATGCGCCACCAGTCATTCTTGATGGTATTCAGGCTTTTGGTCAGGCCAATCTTCTTGCCCTTTAGGTCTTGTACCCGGAAGATCTCATCGCGGGCACGCACCTGCATAACGCCCCCCTCATAGACCCAGGTCGCCCCAAGAAGAACGGTCTTTCGGATGTCGGCATTAACATGAATTGGCGGATAAAGTCCGCCAAAGCGGATCAGGTTATCGAGGTTATGAACATAATGGGGATACCAATTGTTCTCCGGCGAATGGCGGAAATAGGCATACTCCACTCCCATTTTCTTAAACTCTTCGCGGCACCAGCCAAGTTCCTGGTCCACATTGTTGGCCGATACCATCGGGCAGTTCGTGAACCATACTTCCTTCCAGTTGAGTGCGGCTGTTGTAGATACGCGTTTGGTTGTCATGTCTTGCTTCCTTTGTGATGACTGATATGCGATGTCTCGAGGAATGGACCCTAGGCCAACGAACCGGCAAGAATGCGCATACTCTTTGAGAAGCCTTCGCTTCCGCCGCGCCGGCTAGTGAGATTTGTTACGCAGGTTCTGTTTCCATTCGACGCGTGACGCCATCTTGGACCCTCCGTTCAATCATCCCGAAAAGCGACGGTCTCTCTGCTTAAAAGACTATCGACTTGGCATAGGGGTTGCACAGGTCGGATCGTGACAGTTAGTGTACAATTTGGGACAAATTGATGGCGCGAACTCATGTCGCGCTGATTCGTAGGGACTAATAGGGGGTCGCTTTGCAAATCGCGCGCGCACAGTCGATCCTCCGGATCGGCGCCACGCTTGGCGTTCCTGAGGTTTTGAGGGAGCTTGGCTTCGATCCTGTCAATGTGATCTCACGGGCTGGTCTGGACGCTGGGTTGTTCAACAGCCCGGACAACACGATTTCACTCGCCGCCCGTGGTCACTTGGTGGAACGATGCGCAGCAACGACTGGTTGTCCTCATTTCGGTCTCTTGGTTGGAAGTCGCGCCAACTTGGAATCTCTGGGGCTGGTAGGATTGTTGGCAAAGCATGCCCCGGATGTGGGCACAGCATTGGAATGGCTCCGCCGATACTTCCATCTCCATGCGCACGGGATCGCCATTGGAGTACGAGTTGTCGACGGTACGGTGATTTTCTCCTACAGCATCAGTGAAGCTGAGATACCAGGAGTAAGGCAGACCTGCGACGGCGCGGTTGCTTCTATGCTGAACATCATGCGCGAGTTGTGTGGACCGGATTTCAAGGCGATCGAAGCATGGTTCGCACATGAGCAGCCTGGCGATCTTGAGCCCTACAAAAGGGTCATGTCTACCAGCCTGCGATTTGAAGCTGGTCTCTACGCACTGGTCTTTTCGTCAACCTGGCTCCACCGGCCGGTTCACCCAACTGAACAGGGTTTGGTCCAGCTCTTGCAGCAAAGGGTTGCCGAGCAGGAGAGGCTACTTGCGCGGTCCTTTCCGGATCAGGTGCAATCGGTCATGCGAACTGCACTGGCCTTCGACTGCGTCGGGGCAGATCGACTTGCCACGATGTTTGCCATGCATGTACGCACCTATCACCGTCGCTTGACTGATCACGGCACCAGCCACCAGCAGCTGCTTGACCAAACCCGACATGTGCTTGCCTGTCAGTTGCTTGAAGAAGACCGTCGGTCGTTGCAAGAGATCGCACAGCATTTGGGTTTCTCTGAAACGCGCTCATTCATCCGTGCGTTCAAACGCTGGTCCGGCCTATCGCCAACTGTCTGGCGTAGGAAAAAGGCACTAAGGCAATGATCTTACGAAGGGAAAATAGAGGCTATATGCACCCAAAATCTAGCAGTACAGAATTGGACCGGTTCACGTAATAACTATAGTCAATTCCAGCCATGTAGACCTTTGACCTCAGAATCCATCATCCCAGTGGACCCAGCGCCAATGATTCACTGGTACGAAAACTGGACCACTAGGCGGGGCTGAGCACCAAGGTCCATGGTAAGGCCTCGTTCCGAGGCGGTTCATCGTTGTCTAACGGGGTCAGTTCCCGAAAATCAGCCCGAAATCCAAGAAACTTAGCTGTTTCATCTCCAAGCAGACCCTCTATGTTGCGCCCAAAGCTTGATGAAAGAGAATTCGGCCCCATGATGTCGGTTCAAATACTTCGTAACTGCTGCGTCCTATCAAAACCGCTTCGCAATCTGGGGATAAGTGCCTTTGCGCTGGTTCTGGCTGGATGCAGCGCTCCCCTCCAACTGGTCGGCATCGACAACCCGGACGTGCCCGCGGCGTCTGTGCCGGATGTGACGCGGCACCGGATCTTCATCACGACGACCCGCGAAGCCTCCGATCTGGCCGGCGTATTCTACGGAGAGGGACGCGCCCCCGATCTCGGTCTCGCATCGGTCCACGTGACCATCCCGCCCACCCATGTGCTGGGGCAACTTGAGCGACCCGCGCGCCTGCCGCCCGATCCGCGCACCGAATTCGCGATCATCAATCCGGCCGTCTACAAGACCGACGCCGCCTTCGTGGCGGAGATCAATCGCGCGCTGGCCAGCCGCCCGCGTGGTGAGCGCCAGCTCCTTCTCTTTGTGCACGGCTACAATACATCGACGACGGACGCGATTCTCAGGCTGGGCCAGTTCGTCGAGGATACCGACTATCAGGGGGTTCCCGTCCTCATCACCTGGGCCTCCGCCGCGAAGCTGTCGCGCTATGTCTACGATCTCAACAGCGCGCTCATCGCCCGCAACCAGCTCATCGACATCGCCGATATTCTCAAGGGAACCCGGGCGGAAAGCGTTGACATCTTCGCCCACTCCATGGGCACCTTCCTGACCATGGAAGGGCTGGTCAATGCGCAGCAACTCGATCGCCTTAGCAAGTCCGTGCCGATCGACAACATCATGCTGGCCGCACCGGACATCGACATAGATCTGTTCCGGACCCAGATCGCCGTCCTGCCGCCAGCGATCCGGGAAAAGATGTACATCCTGATCTCCGATGACGACAGCGCGCTTCGCTTCTCAAGCCGCATCGCGGGCGGCATTCCGCGGGTCGGGGCGGCCGATGCGCTTGAGCTTGAGCCCCTCGGAGTGACCGTCATCGACCTTTCCGCGATCGAGGACACGACCTCGACCAGCCACAACAAGTTCGCCTCCTCCCCGGAGGTTGTGCAGCTTGTCGGCGAAGGTCTCAACGATGCGTCGACCTTCGGAGGAGACGGGCCCGGAACCCTGACCGAATTCCTTGCGGGTGCCCCAATTCGAATATTTGGCAATTGACTTCACTAGTGTGCCGCACCTGACATAGGATTCCCAATCCTGCTCTACAGTGGCATAATCGGCGGATGAGACGCTCCGGCATTTGCCTTTACCTTGGCCTCGCCGACCGCGCTGAGCATAAAGCAATGCTGACCAACCGGAACACGCCGCGCAAGCTCGCCTGAGCGGCGGCGGCATGGTCGAGGATCAAGCGGATCATCAGTTCGGTCAGCGTCACCCGCGCCTCCTCCGGCATTCACTTCTGCCCTCGCATCTCATCGCAGCGATGTCTGTCGCCGTCATTTCTTCCTACTTTCAGATTGCCGGTACGGCTTTGTAGTTTTCTCCCTTCGTGAGCAATGCCCACGCCGCTCGGGCCGTCTCGTTGGCGATAGCGACGGTGACGAGCCGCGTGGGCTTGGGCGGCAGGCCCTTCACCGCAGAGCGCGTGGCCATTGCTTGCATGATGTCAGGGGACGCACCGGACGGGGGTGCCAGTAACATGGATCCCGCGGTCCCCCAGCCGACCGCTGACAAGGAATGGGTCGTCGAAGGGCCTCACATCATGGTCATCGCCCCGATCCGTCCACTTTCGCGGGCATATCGACCAAGATCGACACCGACGGCCCCTATGTGATGTGGTCCAGCACGCTTTACGTGCACCTCATGTTGCCCGTCGCTGCGCGCACGAGAACACGCCAAGATCGTCATAATGGGACACCAGGAGCTGGACGGTGCGCCGAGTGGCAGCACCTTATTCAATAGCATGGCGATTATCGACGCAGACGTCCGCTGAAGTTAGCCAGCGCCCTGCCCGCCTCAAGCCAAGTTTGTCTGACAGGACCCGCGCATGTATTCTCAAACCGACTTCGTTGGCTCGGCCCACTTGAACCACTTCGCGGATCACTTTTGTGCAGGGCGCTAATTCACACGCCAAGAATTGCTGCCTTGAAGCAGCTCGTGAAGGTCCATCTCCGCTGGGGCCGTTTGCTTGATCTCTTTCATGCTCCGATCAACGTCACGCAACACACCAAAGACCTCAGGCATTTCTGGGTGTCGAAGCCCCGCTAGCATATGTGCCAAATCCGTTGATTGAGCTTGCTCGTCATGATGTAGCAGCTCATTTTCCGCGAAATCCGCGCCAATCGTTGCAACCTCAACGCCAGCTCTGTTGCGGCACAATCCCTTGTCGCGGTTTATCCCAAAGATCATCGGTCTGCCGTGCTCAAGTTCGATCACGTGCTCTGCGCGAATTTTTTTGTTCTTTGCGTAGTCAAATGTCCCATCATTATAGACATGGCAATTCTGATATATTTCTACAAATACCGATCCTTGGTGAAGCGCTGCCCGACGCAGGACCTCAGCCAGGCTTTGCGCCTGAGTGTCCATCGCTCGTGCGATGAAGGAACAGTTCGCCGCCACGGCCAGTGACAGTGCATTTATCGGATCAATTTCGGATCCGTGCGGTGTGCTTGGCGTTATCTGTCCCAGCAGAGAGGTCGGCGAGAACTGTCCCTTGGTTAACCCGTAGACCCGGTTATTGAAGAGCAATATCTTGATATCCACATTGCGCCTCAATGCATGCACCAAGTGGCCGATGCCGATGCTCAACCCATCGCCATCGCCGGTGATGACCCACACATCCAGATCGGGGCGGACCTGCTTCAACCCGGTAGCGATCGCAGGGGCGCGACCGTGAATGCCATGCATCCCGTATGTTTCCATGTAATACGGGAACCGTCCGGCACAGCCGATGCCTGAGATGAAGACCGTTTTCTCTCGCGCACGGTCCAATGAAGCCAGGACTTTGCGCATTTGGTCCAGAATCGCGAAATCGCCACAGCCGGGGCACCAGCGCACCTGCTGGTCCGTGGCATATTCATCTGCGGCCCTCATGGCAGATCGCCTCCTTTGGTTAGGGTTTCGATCTTCGCAAGGATCTCGGCTACCGAAAACGGTGTGCCCTGGACCTTATTCAATTGAGCTACGTCGATCAGAAATCGGGATCGGATCAGCATTGCCAGCTGGCCGGTGTTCAGCTCTGGCACCAGCACTCGGGTGTAGCGCCCCAACACCTCCCCAAGATTGGCAGGCAACGGGTGCAAGTGGCGCAGATGGGCATGTGCAACCAATCGGCCCTGTTCGCCGGCGCGAATCACCGCGCGGCGGCAGGCTCCCATCGTGCCGCCCCAACTCAGTACAAGAAGTTCGCCTTCCTCCGGCCCCTGCACTGATTGTTCGCCGATCAAGGTCTGGGCGTTCATCACCTTGCGGGCGCGCAATTCGGTCATGTGCTGGTGGTTTTCCGGATCATAGCTCACATCGCCAGACCCGTCCGTCTTCTCCAGTCCACCGAGCCGATGTTCGAGCCCTGGTGTTCCAGGCAAAGCCCAGGGCCGGGCAAGAAGCGCATCGCGGGAATAGGGTAGAAACCGCTGGCCGGTTTTGCTTGCCTTTGGATGGTGCAATGGGATTGTGGCCAGTTCGTCCTTCTCCGGCACCCGCCATGGTTCCGCGCCGTTGGCAGTGAAGGAGTCCGAAAGCACCACGACAGGGGTCATGAGCCTTATTGCAATCCGCCACGCCTCGACAATGGTGTCGAAACAGTCTGCAGGGCTTGCCGCTGCCAGAACCGGCACTGGCGCTTCGCCTGGTCGGCCGTATAGAGCATGCAGAAGGTCAGACTGTTCTACTTTGGTAGGCAAACCCGTGCTGGGCCCGCCACGCTGCACATCCAGTACCAGCATCGGAAGTTCCAGCATAGTTGCCAGACCAAGCCCCTCAGTCTTCAGCGCCAACCCCGGTCCGCTGGATCCAGTCACAGCCAAGGCCCCTCCGAACGCTGCGCCAATGCAGGCGCAAATCGCGCCGATCTCGTCCTCTGCCTGGAATACCTGCAAGCCAGCGATCCGATGCCTGCTGAGCGTGTGCAGGATGCTGCTGGCAGGGGTGATCGGATAGGCGCTGTAGTAGAGATCCTTGCCGGTCAGCTGCGCGGCCGCGATCAGACCGAACGCGATGGCCTCATTCCCGGTCAGGTTTCGGTATCGCCCCGGTTCCAACCGAGCAGGCGGGACAATATAGCTGCAACTGGGCAGTTCCGCTGTTTCGCCAAAGGCCCATCCTGCATTCAGTGCTAGGCGAGAAGCCTCGGCAACACTTCCGGAGAACTTGTGCGATATGAAGTCAAGTGTCGGCTCCAGGCTGCGGCCGAACATCCATGACACAAGACCAAGTACAAACAGGTTGCGGTTCTGTTCGGCGCCCTTGCGACCAAGCCCTGCCTGCGCGACAGCCGCTTTTGTCAGAGTGGTGACCGGGACGCGAACAACCTGGCATCCGGAAAGGCTGTCGTCGTCCAGCGGGTTGGCATCATACCCGGCAAGCCGCAGGCCGCGGCTGTCAAACGCGTCCTCGTCAGCGATCAGCGTTCCAGCGGGCTTTAGCGCTGCCAAGTTCTGTTTCAGCGCCGCAGGGTTCATCGCGACCAACACGTCCACTGAGTCGCCAGGGGTCAGAACAGTTCGCGAGGCGAAATGCACCTGAAACCCACTGACGCCACCCAGCGATCCCTTTGGGGCCCGGATCTCGGCCGGAAAATCAGGGAAGGTGGCGAGATCGTTACCAGCAAGTGCTGAGGCCATAGACAGTTGAGTGCCCGCCAACTGCATCCCGTCACCGGAGTCGCCACAAAACCGCACCACCACTGAACGACTTTCGATGACCGGCTTCGGCGCGATCGGCTGCGGGGGCATGGTCACTTTGTCCATTGCAGATCCAAGGCGCTTGAAAGGTTCACCCGATTGGAAAGAATGCCCAACTGGAACCCGGCGAAAAGGCCGAAAATGCCAGCGCTGAGAGGCGTTGCAGATCGATTAAAACAGATGATCTGCATCGATCCGAACCCTTGCCAGCGCAGCCTTGGCAACCCGCCGGATCGTCAGGACGAAGGCCGCCGTATTAAAGTAAGCGTGGCCTTCCTCAAGCATGTTATCTCTCCGGCTGAATGGCAAAAAATATCGCTGTTATTCCGATCGTCCGAACGCCTCGTCGATAATGGTTTGCAAACGCTTCATCGAGGCCTCGGTGGGAGGTTCAAAATCCTCCAATTCATAAATGCGGCCCAGCATCTGATACTTGCCCAGTCCGAAGCGCATGTATGGTAGTAGTTCGAAATCCACGACGTTCTTGTGTGGGCGAATGAACTCGAGGACTGCCCGAATATCTTCCTCGTCGTCGTTTACGCCGGGAATCAAGGGGCGGCGGGCAATGAAGGTCGTGTCCGGGAAAGCCTCGTAGGCCTTCTTAAAGTTTTCCAGCAGACGTTTGTTACTCACGCCGGTCCATTTCTTGTGGCGGTCATCATTCATGCATTTGAGATCGTGGAGTACCGTGTCCACGTGTGGCAGCACTTGTTCCAGAAATCTCCAAGGCACATTGCCCGCGGTTTCGATCGCCGTGTTGATGCCGCGCGCGTGCGCGCCTTTCAGCAGTTCTGTGGCGAAATCCGGGTACATGGTGCACTCGCCACCACTCAGCGTCATCCCGCCTCCCGATGATTGGTAGAATGAGGCGTCCTTTTCGACTTCGTCCAGCACATCTTCGGCTGTCATCGACGTGCCGAACATGTAAAGTGCTTTGGTCGGACATAGAGAAATTGTATCCTGATCGCATTCGGACGCTAAATCCCAGTTGACTTGAACCTTATCGTGCGCGCCTGGCACCGTGTAAAAGGCTCCCTGCGGAAACGGCTCTTTCAGGCACAAGCCGCAGTCCTTTTCCCCCATGCACAATCTGGCGTCGTAAGCGAGTTCCGGCTTTGGATGAATGCTCTCGGGGTTACTGCACCATTTACAGCGCAACGAACAACCCTTGAGGAAAACATTCGTACGAATACCGGGACCATCATGGCTGCAGTAACGCTGGATATTCAACACGTTTCCGAAAATTGAAGACTCTTTCGATTTCATAGATCGTCTCCTAGGCACATACCGAGCGTCCGGGCGATCAACACCATCTCGCTGTCGGTAGACACTGTACGGAATTTGTTGATTGCCTCGATCAATGGCACAAAGACAATGTCGGGCGGTCGAAAGGCGACCATCACCCCATCTTCCTCGGCTTTTAGGGCCCGTATTGCTGCGGCGCCATACGCCAGCCCAAGTTGACGATCAACCGCAGTCGGTGCACCGCCTCGCGCCCACGTCCCAATAACGAGTGGATGCGCCTTCTCGGCCAGTTTCAACTGCAAGCAATTGGCGATGGACTTTGCCGCCCTGCCAGAATGATGGATCGCAAAGCCCGTCGACTCGCCAGTTGCAAGGGGCGACAGCGACTTGTGCATCGATGACGGCTCTGTGTCGTTAGCTTCGACACCGCTCAGATCAATACCTTCGGCCACGACGACCAAGCCATAGGGCCTCGCGGCCGATAGTTTTCTGCTGAGATGTTCGGCAATGGTGTCCAAATCGAATGGGATTTCCGGTATCAGTATGACGTCCGCACCGGCTGCGATGCCCGCTTGCAAGGCCAACCAACCGGCATGTGCGCCCTGCACTTCAACCACACCAATCTGCCGCGAGGACCGAGCTGCCTCTCGCGCCCGATCCAACATGTCGATCGTGAAACTCATGGCACTGTTGAAACCGAGCGAAACAGAAGTCGAGGCAATGTCGTTTTCGATCGAACGTGGAATACAAACGGTATTGATGCCCTTGCGGTGCAGTTTGTAGAGGATACTCAACCCCTCCATTCCAACCAGGGAAATCAGCGCGCTGATGCCGTTGTCGTTCAACGCATCCACCAGATCGTCGGAGCGGTCGACCTCCACGATCATTCCGTCTTCGTCAACGTGACGCATGTGAAACGGGTCATCGCTCGGAGACTGGCCCAACACGCTTGATGCCGAAGGGTCCAGCCCTTCCGCAACCTGTGGTGACAGGGTTACCAAACCGCCATCCGGATAGTCTTCGGGGTGGAGAAGTCCGGCGAAACCGTCCCGGATTCCGACCACCTCCCAACCCTGTTCTGCCGCAGCCAGCGCTACGCCTTTTACGACGGCGTTCATTCCGGGGACATATCCGCTGCCCACATTGATAGCTATTCGTCGCGTTTTCGTACTCATGGATCCACCTCAAAATGACGGTATCTGGTGCCGTTGAGCGCCGCCGCAGACAAGACTTCGCATGCCCGCGACGGTTAGGTTCGAACTAGCCGAACTTTTGCAACGTACGTTCGATCATTTCGTTCTGTACGCCCTCGTGCAACTGGGTAAAGAAGGCGCTAAACCCGGCTACGCGCACAACGAGGTCGCGGTAGTTTTCCGGATGCTTCTGCGCATCCCGCAACACCTCGGTATCCAGCACGTTGAACTGGATGTGATAGCCTGAGTTGGTGAACAGAGTTCGCACAAGGTTCATCACATTTTCCCGACCCTTCCGCGACTTGAGCTGGTCGGGCGGAAGTTTCATGTTCATGTGCGTCGCACACCACTTGACAGCGTCATTGCCTTTCGCGGCAGACATCACCAACGCAGTTGGCCCATTCACATCGGTGCCCGGCATCGCTGAAAGGCTGCCATCGGTGAGCGCCACGCCGGCTTTCTTGCCGGTTGGCAAAGCGCCGGTCAACTGGCCCATCAGGTTGTGGACACTCTTGGTGTACTGGTCCAGCGACGTCTTGATGTCCTTGCTGATATAATTGCCGCCGCCGTCGACATTGTTGAAGGTTTCGAGAACGCTGTCGTTCACACGGTGAACCATCTGGTTCATTTCCGGGATGTCGTTGCCATGTTTGGGTGCTTCCCGATAGCACATCTCGTGAACTTTCTCGTATTCGCCTTCGAAGTTGGCTGCCAAGGCTTCCTTGAGTTCGGCCATGGTCAGTTTCTTCTTGTCAAACACGAGGTCTTTCACGGCCATCAGCCCGTTGGCGGCATCCACACCACCGACCGAGATCTGAGCGACGGTGTAGTAGTTTGCCCCGCCGTCCCAGGTCTCTTGACCGGTCTCTATGCATCCACCGGTCAGAATGGAGCGCCATGTGCAGGGAAGGAAATCTGCTTGCAGGATGTTCGAAATCCAGGCTGCATGGCGCAGCGTATCTTCGGTGAATTGAAGCTGCTTTTCAAAGGCTGCATAGAGTTCCTCGAAATCCTTGAAATCCACCGGATCGCCGGTCTTGGGGCCAACCTGTGTCTGGGTACGGGGATCGAATCCGTCATTCAGTGTCAGTTCGAGAACCTTGCCGAGGTTGGGCTGCCCCTCGACTGGATGACCGGTTTCATAGGGGATGTAGCTTCCGACACAGGCGCCTATACAGGTGCGTCGGGCCTTTGAAAGTGGCAGATCACCCACCCTGTCATTATGGCCCCAGAGGTGTAGCGCGCGTTTCATCATCACATCGGCGTTGACGAATTGCGGCAGACCTATGCCGGTGCCGATCACGTCCAGCACTTTTTCGATGAATTTGCCTGGAGTTTGCGGGGTAAGCGCGCAAGTTAGCGGAGGTTGCGGCAGCGCGAGATAGAGCGATGAATCGAGTATCACGTAGTCCATTTCCGCCGTAGCATCGCCACCATCTTCGGAATACCCAGCAAGGGTGATGCTCTGGCCCAGATCGGCGGAGTTCGTTAGGGCGATTCTCTCGCCGTAGTAGTAGTTGATCTCATTCAACTTGATCGTGAGGTTCTTGAACATAAAGACCGCGTCGTCATAGGTAATGAGACCGGCCGCCTTGTCCGCTTGGTAATAGGGCTCAAGGTTTTGACCGAGATAAGCCTGAGAGTAACCGCAGCCAATCTGCTCGAGTTCCGCCATGATGTGACACAGGAAGTGGCACTGAATGGCCTCCCGCAGATTGCGCGCTGGGTTCTCTGGAACCCACTCGCAGGTTTCCGCGAGGGATAGCAGTTCCGCCTTGCGGACTTTATCCTTCTCTTTGGCCGCCATCTCGCGCGCCAACTCGGCATAACGATGTGCATAGCGGATTGCCGCGCGCATCACGATAAGGCTGGCTTCATAAAAGTAGAACTGCTTCAAGTTTGGCAGGCGCATCTCAAGAGACATCTGCCGCTCCTCCACCTCCTTGATCATGCTGGCGAGGCCCTCGCGGTAGACCCGAGGGTAATTCAGGTTGCCGCCGCCTGCTGGCCAGTCATGGAAGGACGCAATGAGCCCCGCATTGTAACTAGGCTTCGGATCATATCCAAAGCGCTTCTGAAAGATCGCTTCTGTCCTGGGCTTCATCGCCCGTTTGCCCCAGTATTCGAGCGCCCACTGGTTGGCCGCCTTGTCTTCCGGAGTCGGCGAATTCTCGACCGTATTTTCTTCTATCATCCAATCCACTTGCCATTCGGGATAGGTATAAACCGCGTTGCGCTTTCCACCCATCGCCCCGACAAACAAGTTATCGTCGATATAAAGTTTTTTTCGTTCGAGAACGGCTGCCAGAAATTTCGCGCGCCGCAGCATTTGATTGTCACCGGCGGATTCACCATACACTTCGTGCATGATCCTGACACGCTCGAAGTCGAGATCCTTCGGGGTCGTTCTGAGTTTTTCTTTCAGTACATCAATGCGAGCGTCATCTGCGTTAACGCGTGCGGTGGTTTCCGCTTGATCTGCAACTGTCATCTAAGTGGTCTCCCAAGACGGTTAGGACATTTATCTCAAAGCACATTTCCTCGAAGTTTCCCGTTCGCACCAGGAAAGCTTGAGCAGAGATTATCTAGTTCCGCCCCCTACACACAGGACGTTGGGGGAACTTATCGGACGCAATCGGCAGCAGGATCGCCCGGAACAGACACCTTCGCGAAAGGACCCGCCGTTCAATTTCTCCAAAGCGCCCATGGGCGCACACCCTGGGCGGCCCGCCGCAATTCACAGAATGCCTGCGATGGCGGATCGCGACCGAATGTATTCCAGGCGTGAATCCAGGCAGGCCGTGTACTCTTCGGTTCCGAAATCGAACCCTAGGTCCTGCTGACAATAGGCGTCGGCCGCCGCCTCAACTTCCGAGACCTGGTTGCCCTGAAGATCGGTCTCCTGCCTCGCACACGCCGAGAGCGCGACAAGGAACAAGCCCGCTGCCACGCATGGTGAGCCCTTCATCGTGAATGTCATCATGGTTGTTTGTCTCCTCTGTCCAGATTTAGTTTTCAGTTTCCCGGCTGAGCGAGGGCGAAGCGGCGAGATGATACAACTCAGACCAGCGCGTTCTCGAGATCCGGAGAGTCCGGCACCAAGATCGCGCGCGACAGCATCCCGCCCGAGAGGACGCGCGCATTGTAGCCGTTCTGCAGAAGCATCCGAGCCACGTAATAGGCGCGCTGTCCGGAGCGGCAGATGACATGGATTTCGCGATCCTTAGGCAATTCGCCCAGCCGGGCCCGCACCTGGCCGATCGGGATGTTCACGGAGCCGGGCGCGTTCTCGAGGATGAGTTCGACCGGCTCGCGGACGTCGAGCAGGAAGGCGTCCGACGGCTCGTTCCAGTGCGCCACCGGCATGTCGCCGTCCTCGATGTCGCGCGCGACCATTCCGGCAAAGTTCACGACATCCTTGGCGCTGCCGAACTGCGGCGCGTAGCAGATCTCCGACTCCGCCAGATCGTCGATGGTGGCTCCCATCTGGATCGCCACCGCGAGCGCGCTGATGCGCTTGTCGGCGCCCGGTCCGTCGAGGCTCAGCGCCTGTCCGCCGAGGACCTTGCCGTCGGACTTGCGGTAAAGGAGCTTGAAGCCGACCATTTTCGCGCCGGGATAGTAGCCCGCATGGCTGTTCGGGTAGAGGTAGACCTTCTCGTAGTCAGTGATCCCAAGCTGCTTGAGGGTCTTCTCGCTCGCTCCAGTCCAGGCGACCCCGCCGCCGAAGAGCCCGCAGATCGACGAGCCCTGGGTTCCACGGAAACGCGAGTCGCGCCCGGCGATGACATCCGCCGCGATCCGGCCTTGCCGGTTGGCCGGTCCGGCCAGGGCGATCAGGCTCCACTCGCCGGTAACGAAATCCTTGACCTCGATGGCGTCGCCGACCGCGAAGATGTCCGGATCGCTCGTGCGCATCTGGTCATCGACCCTGATGCCGCCGCGCTCGCCGAGGGTCAGCCCGGCGGTCTTCGCCAGATCGGTATCGGGACGAACGCCGAGCGAGATGATCACGACGTCGGCCGGGTGAACCTTGCCCGACTGCGTTTCGACCTCGAGCGTGTCATTGGCCGCCTTGCGGAATTCCTTGACGCCGTCACCGAGCGCGAGCTTGACGCCGTGCATCTCCAGATGCCCTCCGACGAGCCGGGCGTATTCCGGATCGAGCGGGGCCATCACCTGGTCGAGCATCTCCACGACCGTGACATCGAACCCGAGATGGCGGAGGTTCTCGGCAGTCTCCAGCCCGATGAAACCTCCGCCAATCACAACCGCCTTCTTGGTCGGGCGCATCATCTGAATTCCGGAATAGGAGTTCATGCCGGTCAGGTAGGCTGTGCCCTTTTCGACCCATTCGCGTATCGCCCGCGCGTCAGGCACGGTCCGGACCTGGAAGATGCCGGGAAGGTCGATGCCGGGAAGGGGCGGACGGACCGTCTTGGCCCCGGGCGAAAGCACCAGCTTGTCGTAGTTCTCGGTGGTCACCTTGCCGGTCTGCGTATCGCGCAGATCGACGGTCTTCGCCTTGGCGTCGATCGATACCGCCTCGCAGTTCGTGCGCGTTTTGATGTTAAACTGCTCGTGGAAGGTGCGTTCGCTGGCGACCAGCAGGCTCGCCTCGTTCTCGATGACGCCGCCGATGTGATAGGGAAGGCCGCAATTCGCGTAGGACACGTAGGGGCCGCGCTCGACCATGAGGATCTCGGCGGTCTCGTCCAGCCTGCGCAGCCGCGCGGCGCAGGACGCACCTCCGGCAACCCCTCCGACGATGATGATTTTCATTCTGGTCTCCTTGGATTCTCAATTTTCAGAGTCGCTTGCTCCATCCGCCGGTCCTTGTCGGGCGGGTCGGCAAGCATTGTGGCGATCTCCCGCTCGAGTTCGGAAATCAGCAAGCGATAGTCGGGCACTTCGGGCCGCTGGTCCGCGTCGGGCATCGCCTCGAAGCGCACCAACGTGTCGCGAGCGAGCGCGTAGTCCTCGCAGAGCCCCTGGAAGACCTCGTCGCGGAGGAACAGTTCGCGCGCGGCGACCGACTTCTCCGGAAAGAGATTGAGGACCTGCGCCAGATCGGGTCGCCTGGTCGTCGTTTCCGCCATGTCCTCAAGCCTCTCGATCGAGCCGCGTTCCAAAACCTATTCCATGCACCAGCCGTGGCTGACGATCAGCGACTGGCCTGTCAGGGCGTTGGAGCCAAATGAGGCGAAGAACACGGCGGCTTCGGCCACGTCCTCCACGGTGGTGAACTCGCCATCGACGGTTTCCTTGAGCATGACGGTGTCGATCACCTCCTGCTCGGTGATGCCCAGTTCCTTGGCCTGCTCGGGGATCTGCTTGTCCACGAGCGGCGTGCGCACGAAGCCCGGACAGATCACGTTGGCGCGGACGCCGTGCTCGGCACCCTCCTTGGCCACGACCTTGGATAGGCCGATCAGGCCGTGCTTGGCGGCGACGTAAGGCGCCTTGAGCTTCGAGGCCTCCTTGGAATGCACCGAGCCCATGTAGATGACGCTGCCACTACCCTGCTTGTACATCTGGCGCAGAGCGGCCCGCGTGGTCAGGAAGGCGCCGTCGAGATGGATCGCAAGCATCTTCTTCCACTTGTCGAAGTCGTAGTCGACGACGGGTGCGACGATCTGGATGCCGGCGTTGCTGACGAGCACGTCGAGCGATCCGAAGGTCTCGATAACCTTCGCCGTCCCGGCGTCCACTTGCGCCTCGTCGGTCACGTCCATCGCGACGCCGATGGCGCGTTCACCCGTCGGGTCGATCTCGCGCGCCGTGGCTTCGGCCGCCTGTAGGTTCAGATCGGCGATCGCAACCTTGGCGCCCTCGCGGGCGTAGATTATAGCGATCTCCTTGCCGATCCCGCTCGCGGAGCCCGTGATCAGGGCGACCTTGTTCTCAAGACGCATCTTGCTTTCCTTTCTGCTAAGGGGTGCCTTGCAGCATCATTTGAGCCGGTCCCGGACGGCGTCCTGGGCCTTGCCCACGCGCAGCGCGATCGACAGATACGCCCAGCCGGACGAGATCATGCTGATCCCGGCCAGCAGGCCGATGGCCCACGCGGCCGTGCTCGGCAATCCTGTGATGAGCATGAAGCCCGCGACGATTGCGACGATGCCTGCGATCAGGATCCAGCCCCATCCATCACGCGGCTTGAGACGAAAGGCGAGCGACGCCTGAAGGATCCCTTGGAAGATGAACAGCAACGCGAGCAACACCGTCAGGGTGATCACGCCAGACAAGGGCAGGAAGGCGAGCCACGCGCCGACGATGACGTAGAGCAGGCCAACCAGAAGGTTGTAGAAGAAGGCGCTCCATTTCTGCGTCGAGAAGGCGTGGAACGCGGTGACGAGACCGCCGATCAGGATGATCCAGCCGAGGAAGAGCTTGACGGCGATGGTGGTCGCGAGCGGAAAGATCACCGCGACGATCCCGAGCGCGATTAGGGCCACGCCCAGGATCATAAACCAGCTGCGGTAATGGGAAACGGCGTCGGAGAATTCCCCGAGGCGACCGGCGGGCCCGTCACGGATCTCAGTGTTCATTGGGCAATTCCTTTCAATGGCTGAGTTCAGTTCAGACCAGATAATCGTGGACGACCTCACCCAGACCGAGCGTGAGATCGCTGATGATATGGACGGCACCGAGAACCTCGAGCACCGGCAACGCCGCGACGGGGGCGAGCGCGTGCTGGAACAGTTCCAGCCCGGCAGGACCTGACCATGCTCCCTTTACCGTAACATCCTCGAGGTAGTAGCGGACGAGTTCGCAGATGCGCGGCGTACCGTCCACATGCGGAATGATCTTGAGCAGATAACTCGGCGCAAGAAGCGACTCGAGGATCGGACCATGGTCGAGCGTTTTGTGCTTGTAGCCCATCGTCGCGACCGCGACCGGCACTGGTCCGTAGCGCAGAACCCCGCCGAGCGTGTCCTTCTCGACCCGCAGTTCCGGATAGGCAAGCTTCTTGGGAAACCCCCAGAGCTCGCGCCCGGCCGCGATCGGCGCGTGGTCGTTGAGATACATCGAATGGACGTAGCCGCCCTTCTGGCCCCGGAAGCTGACCGGGATCACCTGGCCGCTCTCGGTGTAGTCTCCGAAGCCGGTTGAATCCGGCATGCGGATAAATTCGAACTTTACGATTGGATCGGTCATCTCGAGCGGTGCAGGAATCACCGCGCGCAGCGCCTCTGGATCGGTCCGGTAACTAATGATGAAGAATTCGCGGTTCACGAACCGGTACGGTCCGGGCGGAAACGCCGGGCTGGTCAGCGGCATTGCGAAGGCATTTTTCCTGACGTCTGCTTCTTCCATCTGGAAGGGTCTCTCCTGCTGGTAATTACAGATTGAAAGCGCGGACGCCGTTGCCGAGATCGGTCACGCGGCACTCCATAGGGTCGGTCATCACGTGGCGAATGTCGTCGCGGCCGCCATGCCAGAGATCGGTCACCGTGGCGCGCGAGAACTCGTAATCCTTGAAGTTGTTCGACTGCGTGTCATGCCGGTTCACCAGATGCACGAGCGACAGCGGTCCGCGGTGGCTGACCGCCTCCAGCATCTTCACCTTGGGATCCGCGCGCTTGTCCTCGGGCAGGAGCATCAGGACTTCGGCGAGGGCACTGCGGAGCTCCTCGATCTTGCGGATCTTGTCGGTCGAATGCCGCTGTTTGCTCTGGTACTGGATGTCCTTGGCGCGCTCGGCCACTTGATCCATGTTTCTAGGCAGATCGCCCGTGCCGCTGAAGAGATCCACCTGCACGATCAGCGCGTTGATCTGCGGGTTCTCGGCGACATGGAGCAGCGGGGTATTCGACATGATGCCGCCGTCCCAGTACCATTCGCCATCGATTTCCAATGGCGGGAACGCCGGCGGGAGTGCCCCGCTGGCCATGACGTGGCTCGCGGTGATGGTGTGGGTCGTATTGTCGAAATAGACCGCCTCGCCGGTGCAAGCATTGACCGCGCCGAGCGACAGCCGCACGTCTCCGCGATTGATCAGGTCGAAATCGACAAGCTCGTCGAGTGTTGCGCGCAACGGTTCTGTATCGTAGTAGCTGAGCGCCCCGATGCTGCCCTCGGGCGCGAAGGCCGGCGGCGGCACGCGCGGAACGTAGAAACCCGATATCCCGAACGCGGCGGCCGACGCCGCGCTCATGCGGTTGAGCCACGGACGCATCAGATCCATGCCGGCAAAGGCAGAGATACCCGATGCCCGGCTGGATACTAGATCCCAGAATGCCTTGAGCCGTTCGAGGCGTAACTCCGGCGCATTGCCCACGATGAGTGCGGCGTTGATCGCGCCGATGGAAGTTCCCGCCACCCAATTCGGGGCGAAGCCCGCCTTTGCGAGACCTTCATAGACGCCGGCCTGATACGCACCCAGCGCTCCGCCGCCCTGAAGCACGAGAATGCGCTCGTCATGCGCACCGAATTCGGCCTGGGCCTTGGCATAGGGCGAAGTCTCGGCGGATGTCTTGGCAGGCATGGCTCTTCATTCCTCTCGTGGCTGGCTGTTCCAGCGACGTGGGATCGATGATGCGCCGTTGCCGTCCGGAGGCGGAAGTACGTCACTGTTAATTGCCCACCGTGTCATGCCGGGCTCAGGTCATCAGCTGCACGATGATGCTGCCCCATAGGGTCAAGGTGATCTGCGCCACAGGATAGGCGGGCGCATAGCCCAGGACAGGTAGCGGGCTGCCGCAGCGGGCCTGCACGGCGGCCATCGAGGGCGTCGAGGTCTGCGCGCCGGCGATGGCGCCGAGCAGAAGGATCGGGTTCATCCCCAGCACGTACCGCCCGAACAGCAACCCTGTCAGGAGCGGCACGATCGCCACGACGAACCCGCCGATGGGCAGGACGAGACCCACCTCGCGGATCGCCGGGATCAGGCTCGGGGCCGCCTGCAGCCCGACCATGGCGATGAAGGAGGCAAGTCCCAGAGAGGTCATCAGCGCCACGGCGCCTTCGGGGATGCGCCCAAAGAACGGATTGCGTGTGCCCAGATAGCCGGTCAGCAGTCCGGCGAGCAGGGCTCCGACGCTGGTGCCCAGCCCCACCTCGACCCCGAAGACCGAGAAGCGCATCAGCACGCCGATCAGGCCGCCGAAAAAGATCATCAGTCCGAGCACGATGAAATCCGTCGCCTGCGTCGGTTTGAGTTCGCGCCCGAGGTTCGACGCGGCGTTCGCCAGCAGATCCTGCGGCCCGATCATCTCGAGAATGTCGCCGCTCTGCAGCGCGATGCCCGGCGCGACCGGGATCTCGTGACCGCCCCGCCGGATCGACTTCAGATAGAGGCCGCGCGCCCAAGGGTGGGCCGCGATGGCGCGCAGGTCCCGCCCGGCGAGCGCGGCATTCGAGAAGACGATCCGCACGGCCCGGAACGGGATGTCGAGCAGCGCCGCATCTTCGACCTCCTCGGCCCTCGGCGACAGGTTCTCTAGCACCGCGGCGCGCGGCCCGCTGATCGCGAGCACGTCCCCGGCCTCCACGACAAGCGTCCCTTCCGCGTCGAGAATCCGGTCGCCCCGTCGCAGGCGCAGAACGAACAGGCGCTGATCGGCGAAGCGCCGCTCGGATTCGGCGAGGGTCTGACCGACGATCGGCGCGCTCTCCGGGGTGCGGTAGGCGCGGAGCTGAAACTGTCGATAGCCGGATTCGACACCGCTTTCGGCATCGTCGATGCCGAGGCTGCGGCCCAATTCAGCGGCTTCGGCCTGCAGGTCGAGGCCCAGCAGCTTCGGCCCCATGTAGCTGCAGAACCAGATCGCGCCGGCCGAGCCGACGACGTAGCAGACCGCGTAGCCGACGGCGACATGGGCGGTCAGGCGCTCGATCTCGGCGGCCTCGAGGGGCAGCCGCGCGATGGCCTCGCCGGCCGAGCCGATGGCCGGGCTCTGGGTCAGACCACCCGACAGCAGACCCGCGGCATAGCCTGGACCGAGCCCTAGCAGCCGCGCCACGACGAAGGCGATCATCAGCCCGGTGCCCGTGCATACGACCGCCACCAGCACCGGCTGCGCACCGCCGCGTTTGAGGGCCGTCAGGAACTGCGGGCCGGCCGAGTAGCCGATGCCGAACAGGAACAGCAGGAACAGATACGACTTCGCCATGCCGGCGATCGGAATCTCGGCGAGCTGCCCGAGCAGAAGGCCCGCGAAGAGCGAGCCGGCCACCGGGCCGAAGGAGAAATCCCCGATCTTCACGTTGCCGACCAGATAGCCGATCGCGATGGTCAGAAAGACCGTCAGCTCCGGATATTCTACGAGAAAGTCAGTCAGCTGAGACATGGTCCACCTCTGCTGTCACGATCCGCGGACGCCGGGCACCTCCGCGCGCGCCGGGCGACCGAATGTCCGTTCAGAACGGCAGGTTCGCCGCCATATGGGTCCGCGCGAGCGCGGCCTTGGCCACACGCCTTATCGCGAGGATGAACGCAGCCGTGCGCAGATCCGTGTCGAACTCTGTCGCGACATCGCGAACGGCCGCATAGGCCTTGGCCATGGTCTTGTCCAATTCCGCGTTGACCCGTTCCTCGTCCCACTTGAAGTGCTGGATGTTCTGCGCCCACTCGAAATAGCTGACCGTGACGCCGCCGGCATTCGCCAGGATGTCCGGCACGATAAGAACGCCGCGTTTGTTCAGAATGGTGTCGGCTTCGGGCGAGGTCGGCGCATTGGCGCCTTCCACGATGATCGACGCCTTCACATCCGGCGCGTTCTCGGCGGTGATGGAGTTCTCCAGCGCCGCCGGCACAAGCACGTCGGCGTCCCAGGTGATGATCTTGCCGCCGTCGAAGGGCTTTCCGCCGGCGAAGCCCTTAACCCCGCCATGCTCGGCAACCCAGGCGGCAAGCGCCACGGTTTCGAGCCCCTCGTCGTTGCTGACCCCGCCTGTGTGATCTGCCACGGCGACGATCTTCGCGCCTTGCTCCGCGATCAGCCGGGCGGCGTTGCTGCCCACGTTGCCGAAGCCCTGGACCGCCACGGTGACGTCGGCGAAGGCCTTGCCCTTCTCCTTGAGCGCCGCGCCCAGCACGTCCATCACCCCGCGACCGGTCGCCGCGGACCGTCCCTCGGAGCCGAACAGCTCCAGCGGCTTGCCCGTGACCACGCCGGGCGAGAAACCCGCGTAGCGCGAGTACTCGTTCATGATCCAGCCCATGATCTCGGCGTTGGTGTTGACGTCGGGGGCGGGGATGTCGGTGAGCGGCCCGATGACCTCCTTCATCTCCTGAACGAAGCGGGTGGTCACCTGGAACAGATCCTTCTTGGACATCGTCCGCGGATCGCAATTGATGCCGCCCTTGGCGCCGCCATAGGGGATGTCCACCACCGCTGTCTTCCAGGTCATCAGGTTGGCCAGCGCCGCGGCGTGGTCCTCGTCCATGTCCGGATGGAAGCGCAGACCTCCCTTCATCGGGCCGCGTGCATCGTTGTGCTGGACACGATAGCCCTCGTAGCTCTGCAGGTCGCCGTTCTCGCCCTCGATGACGATCTTCACCTTCACGATCCGCTTCGGCGCAAGCAGGATGGTCCTGACCTTGTCCGAGAGGCCGAGAACGTCGGCGGCCTTGTGGAAATAGGCGTGGGCGTCGGAAAGCATTGTCTTCTCTCCTTGTAGCTTCGCAGGTCGCTGGCTAAGCATACCCGCCTGAACCTTTTGAATTTCGATGGATAACCCGATGGTGGCCAAGCACGTTACTGTTAACAACCCCTGACTGCTGACATAAGTGTCGCGATGTGGCAGCATCTCGGGAAAGCGGAAAGGACATTCGATGTGCGCGAGATGGCTGCAGCAGCTGCCCGGCGACACCTGATGGTGGACGACGGCGCGCGCGTCGGGCCGCTTGCGGTCCGGGCCCAACTGATGAGGATCCTGGAATCCGCCGATTTCGACGCGTCGGATCGGAACCGCAGGTTTCTCGGTTATGTGGTGGAAGAAACCCTTTCCGGCAGGTCCGCCCTGATTAAGGCGTATACGATCGCGACATCCGTCTTCGATCGCGGAGCGGACTTTGATCCGCAGCTCGATTCGATCGTCCGGATCGAGGCAGGTCGTCTGCGGCGATCGCTTGACAACTACTATCTGCGGGAGGGCGCGGATGATCCCGTAAGAATTGTCATTCCAAAGGGGACCTATGTCCCGACCTTTCAGTCAGGCGGCGCATCGTCTCCGAAAGCGGATACTCTTGCGATCGATCCCCAAAAACTCTGGAAGCGCAAGTATCGACACGGCCCGACCATCTTCGTCGCACCTTTTGAAGAGGAAGGCGATCAGACGAGCCATCCGAACTTCACGCACGGGCTCATTCGGCAGATCATTGTGGGCCTTTCCCGGTTCACCGACCTGTTCGTGTTCGGCCCGAGCACGACATTCGACTCAGGGACAGATCCGGATCGAGACAGGCTGCGCGCCGAACTTGGAGTCGACTTCCTAATTACTGGCGGGACTTCGCTTTCGGCGACGCGGTTCGGGATGGAGGTCCTGCTGATCGATGCGAGGGATGGGCAGTGTCTCTGGGGGGAAACCTTCAATCGGCGCCTTGACCCAGGCGAAATCCTCGCACTCCGGGAGGAAGTGGCCGACAGGGTAGTCCGCGCTCTGGCGCAGCCCTACGGGATTATCGCCAGCAGGGCGCTTGAATCCGACGGGGATCATCCAAAGAGCATGTCTTCTTACGACGGCGTTGTCCGCTTTCACTCATATTGGCGGTCATACGACCATGAAATGTTCGAGCCGGTGCGCGTGGGACTCGAGAGTGCCATCGCGACGGACCCCGGCTACGCAGAAGCCTACGCATGTCTTTCGCAGATGTACGTCAACGCAGCGCGGTTCGGGCATAACTTGAATGGCGCCGACGACGATCCGTTGCAGCGCGCGCTGGACCTCGCGCATCGCGCGATCGAACTCGCGCCCGGCTCCAGCCGTGGCCATCACGCTCTTGGTCTGGCTTTCTGGTTCAGCGGAAACGTGTCCGGCAGTCTGGAGGCCCTCGAGACCGGCCTCGCGCTCAACCCCAATGATTCCGAGATCATGGCCGATCTCGGTCTGCGCCGCGCGATGCTCGCGGAATGGGAGGAGGCCGTGCCTTTGCTTGAAGAGGGCTATGCCCGAAATCCCGCGTTGCCCGGCCCTTACCGGATCGGGCTTGCACTCTATCACCTCGCGCACGGCCGCTTCGCGGCCGCATTTGACGAGGCGCACAGGACCGACGCGCCGCATGTGGTCTATGGTCATCTCGTCATGGCAGTGGCCGCCGCCCGCCTTGGCCGGACCGAGGATGCGAATGCTTCGATGCAGGCACTGTTGGCAATCGACGCCGGCTACCTAGACCGCATGGTGGAAGATCTCCGAAGCCGAAACCTGCACCCGGATTTAATCGAGATCATAGATGCTACGCTTCGCGGTCAGGAATTTCAGGATCGTCACGTTAGTGGCACAGAGGAATCAGTCGAGGCGCCGCTCCGCGGTAGATCGGCCTGACTTCGACCTCGATACAACGATTTTGCGGGGGCAAAGATGGGGTGGACGCCGCTCTCCGCTGGCAGCATCGCGATAAGGCGAACTCGTGGTGTAGAAACACAAACTGAAGGAGAGGGTATCCGTGAGATTGGTTCCCATTATCGGTGCCCGGCAAGAAGAGGGCCTTTTCCAACTGAAGATCGCGGCGACGAGCCGGTCGGTCATATATCGATCCAGGCGCAAGCCAAACCACTGCATCATTCAATTCAATGACTTGGGCACCGAGAAGGTTCGACGGGGGTCCCTTTCCCTCCGCCATAGACCATTCCCGCGAAATCACATGTCGTTGTGTTTCCTAGGCTCTAGGAAGTCGGCCAGTTCAGCGTTACCCAGCCGTGCCCATAATGTTCGGATACTCGGGTGGGTTTGTTCATTCGATGAGGCTAGCCAACACCCTGCTCCGTCTCAAGCCAAGTTTGTCTGATGGTGTGGACGGCTCCACCCGAACGGCATCGCATTGTGCCATGCTGGTGCTGTTTGCAACCAACAGAGAGAAGGAGCCATCCACATGACTATTACAACACTCGGGATCGACATCGCCAAGTCCGTCTTTCAACTCCACGGCGTTGATGCTGATGGCACGGTTATCTTGAAAAAGAAGCTGCGGCGAGGTGCCGTGTTAGACTTTCTTGGCAAGCTGGGCCCTTGCCTGATTGGGATGGAGGCCTGTGCCACATCGCACTACTGGGCGCGTGAAATCGCGGCGCTTGGACATGACGTCCGATTGATCCCGCCCGCTTATGTGAAGCCCTACGTAAAACGCCAGAAGAACGATGCCGCAGACGCCGAGGCAATCTGTGAAGCGGTGACGCGACCAAACATGCGCTTCGTGCCGGTGAAGACGGAGGAACAGCAGGGCGTTCTTGTGCTGCATCGGTCGCGCGATCTGCTGATGCGGCAGCGTGCGATGATCCTGAATGCGATCCGCGCCCACTTCGCCGAGTTTGGTATCATCGCCGCCCAAGGGCCTCGGAAGGTGGCAGACCTGGTCGGTCGCCTTCATGATGATGACACCCTCGGACTGCCAGAAGTCGCCCGGTCCGCGCTTCTTGCTTTGGCGGGTCAACTCGACAATCTGGCTGCCGAGGTCCGGAACATCGAAAGGCAACTGATGGCACGGCATCGGCAAAATGCCGGGAGCCAGCGGCTCGAGACGATCCCGGGCGTGGGCCTTATCACCGCGACCGCTCTTGCCGCGAGCGTACCCGATCCAGCCCTGTTCAAATCCGGTCGGCAGTTCGCGGCCTACCTTGGCCTCGTGCCAAGACAGAACTCTTCCGGCGGCAAGGATCGGCTCGGGCATATATCGAAGATGGGGAACGGCTACCTGCGACGACTGTTGGTCGTCGGGGCCACCTCTGTCACACGACGAGCGCCAACCACCGACACCCGAACCGGAGCCTGGGTCAGATCGCTCCTGGAGCGCAAGCCGACCCGGCTTGTCACTGTTGCCATCGCCAACAAAACGGCTCGAACCGCCTGGGCGCTGCTGGCAAAGGGAGAAGACTACAAAGCCGTACCGGCCATCTGAACGTAGGAGGACATAGCGGCGCCCGAAACGCCGTGATGAGATGCAAGGGCAGAAGTGAGTGATGATGATCGAAAGGGACCGCATCCGGGACACCCCGAGGTCTTGTCTGGACATTAAAGTCCGATCTTCTGATCGCGACCTGGCATGCGGACTTCATCCGCTGCCCGGCAGGGCATTGCGAAGCAATGGCCCGAGAGGGAGGGCCAGCGGTCACATGCACCGCGTCAACAGGCCAGACACATGACCGCAACCTGCGACGATCAACATCAGCTCAGATCAACCCTTGCACAAACGGAGCCGTCCACACATGACAAGACCCACCGTGAAGGTAGAATGCATCAATCTTCCAGGCGCCGTATGTGCGCCGGTCCTGACTGGAACAACCCTCGCTTCCGTGGCGAGGGACCAGTCGGCCACAGGACAGATTGACGGTAGATTCCAGTGGTCTGGTCAGCCGCGGATCGAGCTGGCTCGAAGGAAGCAGTAGTGGAAGAACCATCGATCAACTCCGTGAAAGCTGCCAGGCGCTGGACTGGCCTGGCAATTGAGTGAGCCCACCCGTGCCAGGATTTCGCATCAACGGCGCCTCAGGATTTCGGTTTTCGCGCTGGTCCGCGTTCCAACGAGGATTCCGGCGCGCCGGCCCAACTGTCGTGATTGCCGCAATGGCGTTTGCGGCCCCGGCCGGCGCTCTCCGCGCGGACGAGATTCCTGCCACGAGCCTGGACTTGAGCCAACGCAAATACCTCACCGGAGACTGGGGAGGCGCACGTGAACGGCTGGAGGAGCAAGGCTTCACGTTCAGATCGCGGCTCTCCCAGTTTGTCCAGGGAATGAATGCCGGGGACGGCGAGCACGGCTATCTCTACGGCGGAAAGGCTGACGTTCTGCTGCGGACGGATCTCGGCAAGCTGGGCTTCTGGGATGGGCTCTCGCTCACCGCCAAGGTCGAGTACAATTTTGGCCAGAGCGTCAACGGGCGCGGCGGGACAATGGTCCCGGTGAACACGGCGCTCGCGTTCCCGGGCATCGACGATGCGGACGCCTTCGATCTGACGAGCTTCTATTTCGCGCAGTCGTTTGGAAGCTCGGCCAATCTCCTGATCGGCAAGATCAACATGATCGACGCGGCCGCCGGCAAGCCGTTCGCAGGCGGCGCCGGCATCGACTCGTTCTGGAACACGACCTTCGCCGCACCGCCGAGCGGTCTCGTCCCGCCCTACATGCTGGGCGCGATCCTGACCGTTGCAACACCGGCGGCCAAGTACAACCTGTGGGTCTATGACCCACTTGATTGCGTCAACAGGTCCTGCCTGGACGCACCGTTCTCGGAAGGCGTAACGGCACGTGGCAGCGTCGACATCCCGGTGACCATCGGCGGTCTGGCTGGCCATCAGGGGTTCGTCGCCCTCTACAGCACCTATGACGGGACCGACCTCGAAAGTCTCGACGGCCTGCGGCTGCCCAACCCAGACCCCACGTCGCTCAAGATCAAGGGCAACCGCTATTACTTCGCCTATACTTTCGATCAATATCTCTACCGGTCGCCGTCGAACCCGGCAGAGGGCATTGGACTGTTCGGCCAAATCGGAATCTCCGACGGCAATCCCACCCGCCTCTACTGGTCGGGTCAGCTCGGCCTCGGTGGCGTCGGCCTCGTTCCCGGCCGCAGAAACGACAACTGGGGCGTGGCCTACTACTATGACGCCTTGAGCGGCGCCCTGAAAGATATCGTCGGCACCGTGACTGCGCTCAACGACGAACAGGGGCTGGAGATTTTCTACAACTTCGCCGTGACGCCATGGTTCAAGATCGGCGCGGATCTGCAGATCATCGACCCTGCGCTGGCCGATGAGACAGCGGTCTTTTCCGGGATCAGGGCCGTCGTCGAATTCTGATGCCACAACCGTTCTCACGAATTTCACGAAGGATAGGAACCCAAGACCAACCTGGTTGAGATTCTTGCATCGATTGTGCGCTGAGCGTGGTGATTTTCGTCATCAGCAGCATGCTGGCGATGGGAGTGAGCCAGCGCATGTCCGATGTGATCGCGCCTATATAGCGTCCCGCCTTTAACCTGCGACATATCCGGCAGCCGTGAAGTAATTCCAGCACTCGTCGGGTGAGTAGAGATCGCGGATTTCGGCGATTGCGTTGAACATGTCGGTGAAGGTGCGTGCGCCGATCCGGCGCAGGTGTGCTTTGAGCTTGGAGAATGCCATTTCGATAGGGTTGAGATCGGGACTGTAGGGCGTAAGGAACAAGAACCAGCATCCTGCTCTGCGCATCGCCTTTTCTGCTTCGGCGTTTTTGTGAGTCGCGAGATTGTCCAGAATGACCACGGTTCCGGGTGAGAGTTCCGGCACGAGCACCTTTTCAAGGTAAGCGGCGAAGGCCGCGCCATCTATTACCGGCAGGTGAATGCATGCATTCACCGATAGGCATGACCCCTTTGATCACCCAGGGGGCGATCATCGCCTCGGCACTCGGTCCGGCTATAAGGGTCTGGGTGCCCCATGAGCCAAACGGGGCGTCCATGATCAGGCGGTTTCCGCAAGGGGCCCATCCTCGCTGCCGCGTCAGGTTCGTCTTCACGGATGTTTCATCAATAAAGACAACGCGCTCCGGGTGCTTCGACAGGGCTGGAATGCGGCGCTTGAACCAGTCTTTGCGCTGTCGCTTTACCTTGGCACGGCGGCGTTCGGTGGCAACCAGTGACTTTATTTATACGTGTAGCCCAACTTGCGAAGGAACTTGCCGATGGCGTTGGGGTGCGCCCGAACGCGCGTTGCGTCAAACAGGGCTGCACTCAGCTCAGGCATCGTGATGTCACCATCTTGCTCGATGATTTCGGCAATGAATCCCAGATGCGGGTCCAGCTTGCCCTTGCCTTTCGGCCGGCCCTGCGGAGCTGCCTCCGCCCGGCCGTGGAGTGCCCCCACTGAAGAGGTCCACCAACTGGGGTAGATTTGCCACGTCTATTGAAAGACCAGGAGATGGCTGGGAAGCGGTATAAGCCTGAGGACATCGTCATGAAGCTGCGGCAGCTTGAAGTGCTGCAGGGTCAGGGCATGAGCGTAGCGGAGGCGGTGTGCCAGATCGGGGTGACGCAGCAGACGTACTACCGGTGGCGCCGGCTGCACGGCGGCATGAACAGAGATGGGCTGAAACGCCTGCGGGCCGGTCCTCGGAGCCACCTTGCGCCTCTGAGCCATCGCCTCGCGCTGATGTTTGCTTGCGTGCAATTGACACAAGTCAAGGACGCCGGATGGACATGCCTTCAAGATAGACTGCGATTAGTGCGCTCTACAGAACTGCCCTGCCCGCCTCAACCCGAATCCTACTGACGGTACCCCGGGTGGGCATCAGCATGATCATCTTGGGCGTCCTGCTGGTGGCGACAGACATGGCGCTGGGGGGATGACATGCGCGGAATTGCCGACCGATCGCGACGGACAAGGACAAACCACCCGGGGCTGGACGCTGCGAGGTTTCGCACCCGCCTCTCACGACCAACGATGAACGAGAAGGAGGTCGAACGTGTTGAATCCACATGATGACAGACATGGACGGGCGGCGCGCAGCGACCCCGTCGATAGGTTCGCCCCGCATCCGCGATCGCATTTCTTTGGTGTACCGCGGCGCCTGTGCCTCCTCGTTTCCGGTGGCATCGCCGCCTCGCTCGTGTTCGCGGTTTTCGCCGCCCCTGCCTCGGCGCAGCTTCTGGTGGGGGACGGAACCATCGCCTGCGGGTCGGATTACACCGTGGCAAGTGGCGATACGCTGAGCAAGATCGCCGAACGGGTCTATGGCGACGCGCAGCTATACGGGTTCATCGCCGACGCGAACTGGGACGCGTTGAGCGGCAATCCAGCGAACATCAGTGTCGGCATGGCGCTTGACGTGCCTTGCGTGGATGCGTCGGGCAAGGTCCTCACCATCGAGGAAGCAGGCAAACTGGCCAAGTCCATCGAGGCGGTGATCGCGACGGCCGGACCGCTGACGGCCGAACAACTCGACACACTCTTCGGGCCCGTGGCCCTGTTCCCCGACGCGGTCCTGTCGCGCCTTCTCGTCGCGGCGACCTTCCCGCTCGACATCGTCAAAGCCGGCCGCTTTCTCGAGGACACGGCGGCCCTCGCGGCTGAGGAACGGATCGATCTTGTGCCCAGCCAGCCATGGGACGCAAGCGTCACCGAACTCACGGCCGCTTTCCCGGACCTCGTCACCCGCATGAGCGAGCACATCGAGTGGACCGAGCAGGCCGGAGAGGCCGTGCTTGCGCAGACCGACGATGTGCTCGACTCGGTCCAGCGCCTGCGGGCCACCTCGCAGGAGAACGGCTATCTCGTCGACAACGAGGCGCAGACGGTGGTGACCGAAGGCGACACGATCTCGATCGTGCCGACCGAACCCGGCGTCGTCTACGTCCCGGTCTATGAAAGCGAGGTGGTCTACACGACGCCGATCACCAGCCCCCCTGCCTACTACTACGACGATGACGACGACTGGTCGGACGCGATCCTCGCCGGCGGTATCTTCCTCGGTGGTGCGATCATTCTCGACGAGATCTTCGGCGACGATGATTGGGATGGCTGGGGCGACTGGGACGACGACGTCGACATCGACTGGGACGGCGGCGACATCACGATCGACCGCGGCGACATCAACATCGGGGATGGCGAGCGACCCGGGATTGGCGATGGCGACCGTCCTTCGATCGGTGATAGCGAGCGTCCCGGTGGCGGTGACCGGGTCAGTATCGGCGACATCGACCGGCCCGAAATCGGCACGCGGCCGGGCGCCGGTGACAGGACATCCATCGGATCGACGGCAAGCCGCGACGTGGCACGCCAGAAGATCGAGTCGCGTCAGTCGGTCGGCGGCAGCGTCGCCTCGCTGCCTGCCACCCGTCCGTCGGCCTCGCGCCCGGCCACGTCACGGCCCAGCGCAGGCACGCTGCCTTCGGCATCGTCGCGGTCGGCTGCGACCAACCGGGCCTCGCCGGTGTCCCGTCCGACGACCACTCGGGCGCCGGCGGCCCGCGCACCAAGCAGTTCCAATGCATTTCAGAAACCCTCGGGAACCCATCGCGCCAGCGCGTCCAGCAGCAGGGGCCGTTCAAGCGCTGGCGGCGGCGGCCGCAGCGGAAGGAGATAGTGACATGACTGCAAAAGCGTTAGGACTTTCCCTTGTGGCCGCCCTTGCCACGGGCCTTGCCGCCGAGGCTTCGCCACAGACCTACGTCACGCCAGAAGAGGCAGTTTCCGAACTCATCGGGGCGCTTGAGGCGCGCGACCGCGCGGCCGTACTGTCGATCTTCGGGCCCGAGAACGAGGACATCCTCTTGACCGGCAACGCAGCGGAGGATCGCGAAATCTGGGAGCAGTTCCTTGGCCTTGCCGAGGAACTGACCTCGATCGACGTCGTGACGGAGGACCGGGCGGCCCTGGTCGTCGGGCGCGACTTCTGGCCCTTCCCCGCCCCGCTGGTGCGTACCGAGGCCGGATGGAACTTCGATGCCGAGGCCGCGCGCGAAGAGGTCATGATGCGCCGCATCGGTCGCAACGAGCTCGTGGCGATGGACATCCTGCAGCGGGCCGCCGAAGTGCAGGCGGCCTATCGCATGGTCGATCACGACGGCGACGGCGTCATGGAATTCGCCGCCTCGATCCTGTCCGGCCCGGGTGCGAGGGACGGGCTCTACTGGCCCGCGGACGACGGCGGCGCGCTGTCGCCCTTCGACGACCGCATCGCCCGTGCCAACCTCACCGGCTATTCGATCGACGGTCAGGACGTCGAGCCCGACCCGTGGGAAGGGTACTATTTCCACATCCTGCAGGGTCAGGGACCGGACGCGCCGGGCGGGGCCTACAGCTACATGATCGGCGGCAACATGGTGGCGGGCTATGCTGTCGTCGCCTATCCGGCTCGCTACGGCGACACGGGCATCATGAGCTTTATGGTCGGCGAGAACGGCGTCCTCCTCCAGGCCGACCTGGGCGAGGACACGCTTGAGACGGCCGTGGCGATCGAGGTATTCAACCCTGACGATACCTGGTTCCCGGTGGAGTGATCGGGCCGGCCGGTCAGACCGGGGCGGGACTATCCGGTGCCGCCCCTTCGCATTCATTTGCTACCACGCATTGATGGTCCTGATCGGCCCGCGGATCACCAATGTCACTTATGCGCCGCTGCGAGATATCTGCCGTGCCCGTTGAGGGACAGAAGGGTGCGAGCGACATTCGAACGCCCGGCACGACCTGCGCCTGATCTCCCCCTAGAACCTCATCCTGTCCTCCGGCCGTGGCCGCTCTTTCCGGTAGTTGCCCCTGCGCCGCCCGGTCTCGGGATCGGTGTCGAGATAGACGCCCTGCAGGCGCCGCATGTACTCGGCGAACTGGGTGAGCGCATCGACCTGGTCAGAGTCATCACAACTGCAGGGGCCTAGGTAGGAAAGGACGCCCGAGCCGACATGGCGGCAGAGCACCGGGCTCCCTAGAAGTTCCCTAGCCTCGACCAGACCGGTAGGCGAATTCCGCTAAGCCATTGATTTATATGGTGCCCCCACACGGACTCGAACCGCGGACCTACTGATTACAAATCAGTTGCTCTACCAGCTGAGCTATAGGGGCACGGAACATCGATTAATCCGCCCGCAGCGAAAGGGCAAGTCTCGACGCCACTGCGGGGTTCCTTAACCGTCGTTTCGCAATATAGTCCCGCTACTCTCGCCAAGCCGCCCCCACCCGAAAGGCAAGCCGTCCCCGTGAGCCAGATGCATGTCGTCTTCCATATCGGAGCGCACCAGACGGACCACGGAATGCTGCTGCGGTCGCTTCTGAAGAACGGCGACCTGCTTCTGGGGCAGGAAGTCGCGATCCCCGGTCCCAGCCGCTACCGCAGGCTGATCGGGGAGGTCGTGAACTCTCTCCGGGGGGCCGCCCCCGACGAGATGGTTCAGGAAACGCTCTACGAGGCCGTTCTCGACATCGACGAACCCGAACGTCTGGTCCTGTCGAGCGACAGTTTCATCTGCGTACCCGAACGTGCGCTCGAGAATGGGCGCCTTTACAATCGCGCCCACAAGACGGGCTGGCTGCGTGCGCTCTTTCCCGATTGCGAGGCCACCTTCGCGCTTGCCCTGCGCAACCCCGCCACGTTCCTGCCATCGCTCCTGTCCTCGCGTCGGCTTGAGGGGATTCCCTACACGACCTTCGTCGGGCGGACCGACCCGCGCAGGCTCCTCTGGTCCGACGTGGTCGCGCGGATCGCCGAAGCGAATCCGGGCTGCCCGCTGATCGTCTGGTGTAACGAGGACACGCCGCTGGTCTGGGGCGACGTGATGCGGGCTCTGACCGGCCTGCCAGAAGACATCGCCCTCGATGGCGAGTTCGACATGCTGGAGCAGGTGATGACAGGCGAAGGGCTGGCCGAGCTCAGGGCAGAGGTCGAAGCCAATTCCGGCATGACATCGTTCGATCGGCGCGAAAGGATTCTCGATCTGCTCGAACTCCACGCCGCCGAGGATCGGCTCGACGTCGAGATCGACATGCCGGGCTGGACCCAGGAGATCGTCGAGGAAATCACCGCAGTCTACGACGCGGACGTCGCCCGAATCGCGGCAGATGCCCGGGGTCACCCTGATCGCGCCCTAGCGGGCGATCACATCCCGAGCGCCTGCTTGTACATCTCGAGCACCGCCTCTTCCTCTGCAATCTCGTCGCGGTCGCGTTTGCGCAGGGCGATCACCTTGCGCATGACCTTGGTGTCATAGCCCCGTGCCTTCGCCTCGGCCATCACCTCTTTCTGCTGATCGGCAATGTCCTTCTTTTCCGCCTCGAGCCGCTCGTAGCGTTCGATGAACTGGCGCAGCTCGTCGGCGGTCACGCGATAGGTGGTGTCGGTCACGGACGTTTCGGTCGCGGGGATGTCGGTGGCGGTGTCGCTCATGCTCGGGCCTCCATGTCTGGCGGTCTGACTAGCGACGGCCCGGGCGGGCTGCAAGGGCTTGTGGGCGCGGGCGCCATGGGCTAGGCGCGGAACCGCATTCTTTGGTCGCAATCTGGGATCGTGCCAGTCATGGAAATTCTGATCTGGACGGGCGCGGGCCTGACGCTTCTCGGGCTGGCCGGGCTGATCTGGTGCATCGTGCTGGCCGCGCGGGCCCGCAGCGCCGGCCTGTCGGACGAGGCGCTGCGCGCCCGCCTGCAAAAGGTCGTGGCGTTGAACCTCGGGCGCGCTGGCGCTGTCGGCCCTGGGTCTGATGGCGGTGATCGTCGGGATCTTCCTCGGCTAGGGGCGCACAGGGGCTGCGGTGTCGGTGCACAGAGGCCGATCTGGACCGCACCGCGCACCGGCCCTATCTGGTCGAGACGATTCCTCCTTAGGCAGATCATCCCATGTCGATCCGACCCGTCCTGTCCGAGAAGCGCCGCGATCCCCACGATGGAAGGCGCAGGTGTCAAGCTGCACCGCGCCTTCGGGTTCGAGGATCCAACGATGCTCGACCCGTTCCTGCTTTTCGACGACTTCCGCAATGACCGCCCGCAGGATTACCTGCGCGGCTTTCCCTGGCACCCGCATCGCGGGATCGAGACGATCACCTATGTCCTCGACGGAACGGTGGAGCATGCGGATTCGCTGGGCAACCACGGCACGCTTGGCGCGGGCTCGGTCCAGTGGATGACGGCCGGATCGGGCATCCTGCACCAGGAAATGCCGAAGGGATCGCCGGCCGGGCCGGATGCACGGCTTCCAGCTTTGGGGCAACCTGCCCTCGTCGCTGAAGATGACCGCGCCGCGCTATCAGGACATCGGGGCCGACGACATCCCCGAGGTGATCGACGACGATGGCACGCGGGTGAAGGTCGATCACGGGCGAGTTCTGGGGCAAGCGCGGTCCGGTCGACGGCATCGCCGCCGACCCGCAGTACCTCGACGTCACCGTTCCCGCGGGTCTGACCAAGACCTTCCGTATCGACACCTACCGCCGCGCCTTCGCCTATGTCTTCGCCGGTGCGGGCCGATTCGCCGACGCCGCGGCACCGCAGGGTGTCCTGCTGGAGAAAGAGGTCATGGGGCAGGAGGTTGCCATCCGCGACCTCTCGGGCGACCGGACGCTGATCCGCTTCGGGACCGGCGACGAGGTCACCGTTCAGGCCGGACCCGATGGGCTGCGGTTCCTGCTGATCTCGGGCGCGCCGATCGAGGAACCGGTGGCCTGGCATGGCCCCATCGTGATGAACACGCGCGAGGAACTGGTCCAGGCCATGGCCGATCTGCGGAACGGCACCTTCATCCGTCCGCCGCACTGACATCCCAGGAGACTGTTCAGGGCCTCATTCATTCACCACCGGCACGACGGCGGGGGGCTGCCAACGGCCATCAAGCGCGGACGCGTCGGGAAGGTAGATCCGCATCACGATTCCCATCTCTCCGTCCGGTGCTGGAAGCCAGTTGCTTTCCAGCGCTTCGCCAGGGCTGTCCTTTTGAAGATAGAGAACTGTCTGGCCTTGGTCATTTGTCACGAGCGAGTCGGCCTGCACCGAGTTGATGGCGCACTTGCAACTTCACAATGGGTCGATGCTACCTCGCGATCGTCTCCGTGCCGACCGCCTTGCGCACGAGCAATCATGCCCCCAGCGATTGCCGCACCAGATCCCAGTAGATCTCTTCCACCCGGTCGCGGCTGAGTCGTCCACCTTCGCGGTACCAGGTGTTCACGCCCGGTCAGCATCGCGATCAGCGCCATCGTCGCCAGCCGCGCGTCGGGGACCGCGAAGACGCCCTGTCTCTGTCCGTCCGAGAGGATCGCCTCGAGCGCCGCTTCGTAGCGGCGCCGCAGTTCCTCGATGGCGGCGAAGTTCCCGGGTTCGAGGTTCCGCAATTCCATGTAGGCGATGAAGACTGCGTCAGGGCGTTCGAGATGAAAGCGGATGTGGAACCGGCAGAACGCCTCGAGTCGGTTCAGCGGGTCTCCCCCGGGATCGGCCTCGCCCCAGGCGGCCAGAAGCTCTTCAAGATGCGCGCGCATCATCTCGAAGAGCAGCGTCTGCTTGTCGGGCGTGTAGAGGTAGAGCGCCCCGGCCTGCAGACCGACCTCGGAAGCGATCTTGCGCATCGAAACGGCGGCGAAACCGTGGCGCGCGAAAAGACGCTCTGCCGCTGCCCTCACACGGGGGCCGGTCACTTCGGCATGGGATCCGGTCTTTCGCGCCATGGCGCATCGTGATCTGAACGACCGTTCAGTTCAATCCCCAGCATCGGCGGCACGGCACTTGCGACGCCCGCTGCCGCGCCATATGGTCAGCAGGACGCCCTGCGCCCTGGCAGAGCCCCGACGCGACGCCGCGATGCACCCCGCCCCTGCCCTTTTCCTTCTTGCCCTGCTCGCCGCCTGCGGCCCCTTTCCGACTGCGGGCGACCCCTCGGGGCGCGGGGACTACCCGGCGCTTCTTCCTCTGGCCGGGCTCCTTGAGGGCCTGCCGGCGACAGAGGACGACGCCGCCGCGCGCATCGATGCCGAAGCGGAGGCCGACGCGGCCCTGCTGGCACGGGCCGACAACCTGAGGTCCAGGGCCGACACGCTCTTGTCCGGCGCGCCCTGACCGCAGATTGCCGTGCGGGCCTCTTTGGTCTAAAGCCCTCGGGGAAACGGAAAAACGACGGAGCCTGACCAGATGACCACCCCTTTGCGGCTTGGCCTTGCCGGCCTTGGAACGGTCGGCACCGGAACCGTCAGGATCGTCCAGCGTCAGGCCAACCGGCTGACCGCCCGCGCCGGGCGGCCCATCACCATCTCGGCCGTCTCGGCCCGGACGCGCGACAAGGACCGGGGCGTCAGCCTTGGCGCCTATGACTGGGAGGATGATCCCGTCGCCCTGGCGACGCGCGAGGATGTCGACGTGTTCGTCGAACTCATGGGTGGCTCGGACGGCCCGGCCCTCGCGGCGACGCGGGCGGCGCTGAAAGCGGGCAAGGACGTGGTGACCGCGAACAAGGCCATGCTCGCCATGCACGGTCAGGAACTGGCCGAACTGGCCGAGACGACGGGTACGTTGATCCGCTTCGAGGCAGCCGTCGCCGGCGGCATCCCGGTCGTGAAAGCCCTGGGGGAAAGCCTCGCGGGCAACCAGATCACCCGCGTGATGGGCGTGATGAACGGCACCTGCAACTACATCCTGACACGGATGGAGGATGCCGGCCTGCCCTATGACAAGGTCTTCGCCGAGGCCGATGCGCTTGGCTATCTCGAGGCCGACCCCACGCTCGACGTGGGCGGAATTGACGCGGGCCACAAGCTGGCCCTTCTTGCCGCCCTCGCCTTCGGCACCCGGGTCGATTTCGCGGGGATCGAGATCGAGGGGATCGAACAGGTCTCGATCGAGGATATCGATCAGGCCGCCGACATGGGCTTCCGCATCAAGCTTCTGGGCGTGGCGCAGATGACCGGGCGCGGCCTCGAACAGCGCATGTCGCCCTGCCTCGTGCCGGTGACCAGCCCGCTTGGCCAGCTTGAGGGCGCAACGAACATGGTCGTGATCGAGGGCGACGCGGTGCGCCGGATCGTTCTGAGCGGTCCCGGCGCGGGCGAAGGCCCCACCGCAAGCGCGGTCATGGGGGATGTCATGGACCTTGCACGCGGCATCCGCACGCCCGTTTTCGGCCAGCCTGCAGCGACGCTCTTGCCGGCCGCCGCGGCCGTCGCGGCGGCCCCCGCACCGTTCTACATCCGCATGCAGCTTCAGGATAAGCCAGGCGCGCTGGCAAAGATCGCCACCGTGCTGGGCAACCACGGCATCTCGATCGACCGCATGCGCCAGCGCGAGCATACCGACCCGACCGCCATGGTTCTGATCGTCACCCACAAAGCCACGCGTGGGGCGATCGACGCGGCAATCGCGGACATGCATGGTACCAGCGTGCTTGTGGGCGATCCGGTGGCGATCCGGATCGAGGACGTCTGAGGCCAGCACACTCCGCAGTCTAAAGCGCGACCTCGGCAGCCCGTCCGCTCTCCTGGGCCCGGCGCACGGCCACGGCCGCGACCGCAAGGTCCTGAAGCCCCACCCCGGTGCCATCGAAGACGGTGACCTCGTCCGCCGAGGTCCGTCCCGGGTGCGCACCGTCGATCACAGCGCCGATCGGGGTGATCGCGTCCGCGTCGATCAGGTCAGCAGCCACCGCGTGCTGCGCTTCGCCCAGGGTGACCGACTGCGCCACCTCGTCGGTGAAGACCGTCGCATGTGCCAGGATCATCGGGTCGAGCTCCTGCTTGCCCTTCGTGTCGGTGCCCATGCAGGCGATATGCGTGCCCGGCCGGATCCACGCCTTCATCAGAAGCGGCTCGAAGGCCGAGGTGATTGTGATGATCACGTCCGCCGCGTCGCACAGCGCCTCGCGCTCCACCGCCTCGAACGGCAGCCCGATCTCGGCGGCCACGGCGGCCAGCTTCGGCAGCATCTCGGGATGCGGGTTCCAGGCGACCACCTTCTCGAACGCCCGTTGCTCGGCCGCCGCACGAAGCTGGAACGCCGACTGGTGCCCCGCGCCCACCATGCCCAGCACCTTCGCATCCGCCCGCGCCAGATGCGCGATCGACACGGCACTCGCCGCGGCGGTCCGGACCGCGGTCAGGTAGTTGCCGCCCACCAGCGCAAGGGGTCGCCCGGTGTCGGGGTCGAAGAGGATCACGGTGGACTGGTGGTTGGTCAGACCCTTCGCCGCGTTCCCCGGCCAGTATCCACCTGACTTCACGCCCAGCGTCATGCCCGCGCGATCAAAGCCCGACTTGAAGCCGTAGAGCGCATCGGCATGGCCCAGCGCCTCCCGCACGACCGGGAAGTTCCGCGCCTCGTCCCGCGCCATCGCGGCGAAGACGGCCTCGACGGCCTCGAAGGCCTCGGTCCGTCCGACGACTTCGGCGCATATCTCTTCCGTGACGATCAGCATCGTCCCGCCTTCCTTTCTGTCAGGGTATCCTGTCCCCGTCGGGGTCGCCGCCGGGGACAGAGCGTCAATAGGCCTTCCCGCGCGCGGAAATCGGCCAGACGACCTCGACCTTGCCGTTCCGGACGCCCACGTACCAGTCATGGACATTGCAGGTCGGATCGCAGTGGCCGGGGACGAGCTTGAGCTTGTCGTTGACCTTCAGCACGCCCTCGGGGTCGTCGACCACGCCGTGCTCATCCGAACACTTGACGTATTTGACGTCGTCGCGCCCGAAGATCACCGGCAGGCCCGAATCCACCGACTGCGCCTTGAGGCCCGCGTCGACGATGGCCTTGCCCGGCTTGGCGTGGCTCATCACGCTGGTCAGGATGAAGAGCGCGTTCTCCCACTCGCCCTGGTCGATGCGGTTGCCGTCCTTGTCGAGGATGCGGCCGTAATCGGCATCCATGAAGGCGTAGGAGCCGCACTGAAGTTCGTTGTAGACCCCGCTCGTCGACTCGAAATAGTAGCTTCCCGTGCCACCGCCGCCGACGATATCGCACTCGATCCCCTCGGCTTTCAGCGTGTCCACCGCGTCCTTCACCATGGCGACCGCGACCGCGATCTTCGCTTTCCGGTCCTCGTAGCTGTCCATGTGCTGCATCGCGCCCTGATAGGCCTGAAGGCCTGCGAACTTCAGGCCTGGCGCAGCCTCGATCGCCTTGGCGATCTCGACCACAGCCGGTGTCGTCGTCACACCGCAGCGCCCTGCACCGCAGTCGATCTCGACCAGGCACTCGATCTGGGTGCCGTGGCGCTGTGCGGCTTCTGACAGGTCGGCCACGTTCGCCACGTCATCGACGCAGCAGATGGTCCGGGCGCCCAGTTTGGGCATCCGCGCCAGCCGGTCGATCTTGGCCGGGTCGCGAACCTGGTTGGACACCAGCACATCCTTGATGCCGCCGCGGGCAAAGACCTCGGCCTCGCTGACCTTCTGGCAGCAGACGCCGACGGACCCGCCCAGAGACTCCTGGAGCTTCGCCACGTCGACGGACTTGTGCATCTTGCCATGCACGCGGTGGCGCATCCCGTGATCCCGGGCATAGTCGCCCATCTTCTTGATGTTCCGCTCGAGCGCGTCGAGGTCGAGGACCAGGCAAGGCGTCTGGATATCGGCCTCGTCCATGCCCGGGAGGGCCGGAATGTCATAGCCCACTTCGAGGCCGTCGAATTTCGTCGGTGCGTTCATGGCTGATCCTCCGCCGTCACTTGATCCAGGGCAGCGTGTCGAGATCGACATTGCCGCCGGTGATGATGACGCCCACGCGCTTGCCGCGGAACGTCTCGGGGTTCTTCAGGATCGTGGCCAGCGGCACGGCGCAACTGGCCTCGATCACGATCTTCATGCGCTGCCAGGTCAGCTTCATCGCGTCGATGATCTCCTGCTCGCTGGCGGTCAGGATGTCGGTCACGTGGTTCGACACGAAATGCCAGGTCAGGTCCTTGAGCGGCACTTTCAACCCGTCGGCCACCGTCACCGGCGCGTCGTCGGCGATGATATGGCCCGCCTTGAAACTGCGATAGGCGTCGTCGGCCTGTTCGGGTTCCGCGGCGTAGATTTCCACGTCCGGCGCGGTGGCCGACAGCGTCAGGCAGGTGCCCGAGACCATGCCGCCGCCGCCGATCGGCGCGATAACGGCATCGAGGCCTTCCACTTGTTCCATCAGCTCGCGCGAGCAGGTGCCCTGCCCCGCGATCACGCGCGGGTCGTTGTAGGGATGGACGAACTCGGCCCCCGTCGCCGCCTGCACCTCGGCGAAGACCGCCTCGCGCGAGGTGGTCGAGGGCTCGCATTCGGTGATGATGCCGCCATAGCCGCGCACGGCATCCTTCTTGGCCTGAGGCGCGGTGCGGGGCATCACGACATGGCAGGGAATGCCGCGCCGGCCGGCCGCATAGGACAGGCTCAGCGCGTGGTTCCCGCTCGAATGGGTCGCGACACCTTTCTTCGCCATCTCGTCCGACAGGCCGAAGACCGCGTTCGAGGCGCCGCGCACCTTGAAGGCGCCGGCCTTCTGGAAGTTCTCGCATTTGAAGAACAGCTCGGCCCCGGTGAGCTCGTTGAAGTAGCTCGAGGTCAGGACCGGCGTGCGATGGATATAGGGTCTGATCCGCTCATGTGCGGCCACCACATCGTCATAGGTGGGGATCTGCATGGCTGGCGTCATCTCGTTCATGGTGCTCTCCTAGGCCGCGGCGCGTTTGGCGCCGGCCGTGCCGCTGCGATAGAAGTCCTGCGCCGCCGCCACGCCGGACCCCAGCTCGACCGGATAGCCAAGGTCGGCCATCGCCATCTCGATGGTCGCCAGGCCGGACAGGGCCATGGGAACGGTCAGGCTGCCCAGATGCCCGATGCGGAAGGCGCGGCCGCTCATCTCTCCAAGCCCGACCCCGAAGCTCACGTCATAGGCGGCATAGGCGTGGTCGGTCAGGGCCGTGCTGTCGAAGCCCTCGGGCACGAAGATCGCGCTGACCGTATCGGAGTAGAGCGACGGGTCGGCCGCACACAGCGACAGCCCCCAGGCTTGAACGGCCCGGCGCACACCCTCGGCCATCCGGGTGTGACGGGCAAAGACGGCCTCAAGCCCCTCGGCATGCAGCATGTCGAGGCTGGCGCGCAGCCCGTGCATCAACTGAAGCGGCGGCGTGTAAGGATAGCTGCCCTTCGCATTCGCGCCGATCATGTCGCGAAAGTCGAAATAGGTGCGCGGCATCTTTGCCGCTTCCATCGCCGCCAGCGCCTTCTGGCTGACCCCGACGATCGCCAATCCGGCCGCCAGCATGAAGCCCTTCTGGCTGCCGGTGACGGCAAGGTCGACGCCCCAGTCGTCCATCCGGAAGTCCATCGAGGCCAGTGAAGAGACGCAATCGACCATCAGCAGCGCGGGGTGCCCCGCCGCGTCCATCGCAGCGCGCACCGCGGCGATGTCGGATTTCACGCCGGTCGCGGTCTCGTTGTGCGTGACAAGCACCGCCTTGACTCTGTGCCCCCGGTCATCGGCAAGCCGCTTGCCGTACTCTGCGGCCGGCGCCCCGGTGCCCCAGGGACACTCGATGACCTCGACATCAAGACCGTGACGCTGGCAGAGGTCGATCCAGCGATGCGAGAACATGCCGTAGCGCGCCACGAGGACCTTGTCGCCGGGCGAGAGCGTATTGGCGACCGCCGCCTCCCATCCGCCGGTGCCGCTGGCCGGAAAGGTGACGACCTGACCGGTGGCGGTCTTGAAGACCTTTTTGAGATCGGCAAGCAGCGGGGCAAGGAAGCCCGCGAAGTCCGGCGACCGGTGGTCCGAGGTCGGCGTGTTCATCGCGTGACGCAGCGCCTCGGGCATGTTCGTAGGCCCGGGAATGAAAACCGGGTTCTGGTCGGCGAGCGCCGGGGCGTGGCGGGTCATGCGGCATCCTCTCTGCAGGTCAGATGTAAGAATGACGGGTACCGCTGGAATTTGCAATTTTTCTGGAAATATTTTGCATTGTTGCCTTTGAGCCATATATAAATTTGATATCATTATATTAAATGGTTTTCCAGTTTCATGATCATCATTTGATTAGAAAATTTTTCCATTGTGATGCCGCCGGGCGTCCGGCATCCTGCGCCCCGGACACCGTGACCGGGAGGACCCATGACCGAAACCGCAGCCCCACGCCGCGCGCGCGGACGCCCCCGCAGCGCTCCGGCCGACAGCGGCAGCGTACAGTCCATCGACCGTGCGATTCTTATCCTGCGGTCCCTGGCCCGGGATGGCGATGCCACGCTCAGCGAACTCGCCGAGCGCGCGGATGTGCCGGCATCTTCGGCGCACCGCCTTCTGATGTCGCTGCTGTCGCACGGCATGGTCGATTTCGCGGACGCCACACAGGACTGGCGCATCGGGGTCGAAGCCTTCCGCATCGGGAGCGCCTTCACCCATCGGGCCAACATCGTCGATCTTGCCCGAGAGCCCATGCGTCGCCTTGTCGAGGACACCGGCGAGACGGCGAACCTGGCCATCGACGACGAGGGCGAGGTGGTCTTTCTGGCGCAGGTCGATACCGCGAACCCGATCCGCGCCTTCTTTCGCGCCGGAACGCGGGTGCCGATGCATTCCTCGGGCATCGGCAAGGCGCTTCTGTCGACCTACGACCGTGCGCGCGTCGACAAGATCCTGCGCCGCCACGGAATTCCCGAGTTCACGGCCAAGACCCTGTCGGACCCAGCAGCACTGTCACGAGGATCTGGCCCGCACCCGTGCGCGCGGCTGGTCCTATGACGACGAGGAACGTTATGCCGGAATGCGCTGTGTGGCCGCACCGGTCTGGAACGTCCATGGAGAGGCCGTGGCCGGCGTGTCGATCTCGGGGCCGGCCGTCCGGTTCGACGGCACCTCGCTTGACGCCAAGGGCGCGCGGGTGATGCAGGCGGCGGCCGAAATCACCGAAGCGACCGGCGGAACGCCGCCGCGCTAGGCCGGCGCCCTGTCCGGCCGTCTGCCCGCGCCCGCCAGTTCAGGGTTGCGGGTCGGCGCCGCAGGGCCTACATACCCGCCGATCCTTGTATCGAAGGCCGCCGCGTTCATGGAAAACGTCGTTCTCATAGTCCACCTGATCCTTGCGCTCTGCCTGATCGGCGTCGTGCTGCTGCAGCGCTCGGAAGGCGGTGGCCTTGGCATGGGCGGTGGCGGCGGCGGAATGGTGAATTCCCGCAGTTCGGCCACAGCACTCGGCAAGCTGACCTGGGCCTTCGCAATCGCCTTCATCGCCACGTCGATCACGCTGACGATCTTTGCGGCGCAGAATTCGGCCGACACCTCGGTTCTCGACCGGCTGGGGATCGAAAGCGACTCCGGCGCCCCGGTTGTTCCAGGCGTCGACGACCTCGCTTCCGCCACCATCCGGCGATGCGCCCCTTGTTCCGCCGCCGGTGGAATGACCACAATACCTTGAGGGCCGCCCGCCCGGCGACCCAGATATTGCGTGATCGGACCGAATCGTCTATCGGTCAAATCCCGTGATGCTGCGCTTTGGGACCATCCCGATCGGCAGCACTGGAAGACAATCACGGGGGGCGCCGCCCGCATGGCACGGTTCATATTCATCACCGGTGGCGTGGTTTCGTCCCTGGGCAAGGGCCTCGCCTCGGCTGCGCTTGGTGCGCTTCTGCAGGCGCGCGGATACTCGGTACGACTGCGGAAACTCGACCCCTATCTCAACGTCGACCCCGGAACGATGTCGCCTTTCGAGCATGGCGAGGTCTTCGTGACCGACGACGGGGCCGAGACCGATCTCGACCTGGGCCACTACGAACGGTTCACCGGCGTTCCCGCTCGGGCCACCGACTCGATCTCCTCGGGCCGCATCTACATCGAACGTGCTCGAGAAAGAGCGGCGCGGCGACTATCTGGGCAAGACGATCCAGGTGATCCCGCACGTCACCAACGAGATCAAGGACTTCATCCGCATCGGCGAGGACGAGGTCGATTTCATGCTGTGCGAGATCGGCGGCACGGTCGGCGACATCGAGGGGCTGCCCTTCTTCGAGGCGATCCGTCAGTTCATCCACGAGAAGCCGCGCGGCCAGTGCATGCTGATGCACCTGACGCTCCTGCCCTATCTCGCGGCCAGCGGCGAGTTGAAGACCAAGCCCACCCAGCACTCGGTCAAGGAACTGCAATCCATCGGACTTGCGCCCGACGTTCTGGTCTGCCGGTCCGAGCATCCGATCCCGGACAAGGAGCGCGAGAAGATCGCGCTCTTCTGCAACGTCCGCACCCAGGACGTCATCGCCGCCCCCGACCTCAAGTCGATCTACGAGGCCCCGCTTGCCTATCACCGCGAGGGGCTGGACCAGGCGGTGCTCGACGCCTTCGCGATCTCGCCCGCCCCCAAGCCGAACCTCGACCGCTGGTACGACGTGCAGGACCGGCTGGAGAACGCCGAGGGCGAGGTGCGCATCGCCATCGTGGGCAAGTACACGCAGCTCGAGGATGCCTACAAGTCCATCGCCGAGGCCCTGACCCATGGCGGCATGGCCAACCGCGTGAAGGTCCGGGCAGAGTGGATCGACGCCGAGATCTTCGAGCGCGAGGATCCCGCGCCCTGGCTTGAAGGCTTCCACGCGATCCTCGTTCCCGGCGGCTTCGGTGAGCGCGGCACCGAGGGCAAGATCCGCGCCGCAGAATTCGCCCGCACCCGCCAGATCCCCTATCTCGGCATATGCCTTGGCATGCAGATGGCGGTGATCGAGGCCGCGCGCAACCTGGCCGGCATGTCCGACGCAGGCTCCGAGGAATTCGACCACGAAGCCGGGGCGCGGCGCTTTACCCCGGTGGTCTATCACCTGAAGGAGTGGGTGAAGGGCAACCAGACCGTCGCGCGCAAGGTCGACGACGACAAGGGCGGCACCATGCGGCTTGGCGCCTATACCGCGAATCTGACCGAGGGCTCGAAGGTGGCCGGGATCTATGACGCGACGGTGATCGAGGAACGCCACCGCCACCGCTACGAGGTCGACATCAAGTACCGTGACAAGCTCGAAGAGGCGGGCTTGTGCTTTTCCGGCATGTCACCGGACGGACGCCTGCCCGAGATCGTCGAGAACGCCGACCACCCGTGGTTCATCGGCGTCCAGTTCCACCCTGAGCTCAAGTCGAAACCCTTCGCCCCGCATCCGCTGTTCGCGGATTTCATCCGGGCGGCGAAAGATGTCGAGCGGCTGGTCTAGGCCACCTGTCTCAGACCCCCAGACACCAGCGCAGCACGGCCTTCTGGGCATGGAGGCGGTTCTCGGCCTCGTCGAAGACCACCGATTGCGGACCGTCCATCACCGCGCTCGTGACCTCCTCGCCCCGGTGCGCGGGCAGGCAATGCATGAAAAGCGCCTGCGGCCCGGCCTTTGCCATCAGCGCCTCGTTCACCTGGTAGGACCGCAGAAGGTTGTGCCGCCGCTCACGCGCCGACTGGGCGTCATGCATCGACACCCAGGTGTCGGCGACGATCAGGTCCGCGCCTTCCACGGCCTTTTCCACGTTCCGCTCGATCGTGACCGTCGCGCCTTCGCGCCGCGCCAGGTCGATGAACCCCGGCTCGGGGTCAAGCTGCTCGGGCCCCGAGAACGTCATGTCGAAGCCGAAGCGCCCGGCGGCGTGCAGGAAGGACGCGCAGACGTTGTTGCCGTCGCCGGTCCAGACCACCTTCTTGCCGGCGATGGGCCCGCGATGTTCCTCGAAGGTCAGGACATCGGCCATGATCTGGCAGGGATGGGTGCGGTTCGTCAGACCGTTGATGACCGGCACCGTGGCATGCTCGGCCAGTTCCAGCAGGGTCGATTCCTCGAAGGTGCGGATCATGATCAGATCGACATAGCGGCTGAGCACCCGCGCCGTGTCGGCGATGGTCTCGCCATGCCCAAGCTGCATGTCGTTGCCCGACAGAACCATCGTCTCGCCGCCCATCTGGCGCACGCCCACGTCGAAGGAAACGCGCGTCCGGGTCGAGGGCTTCTCGAAGATCAGCGCGACCATGCGGCCCTTCAGCGGCTGGTCATCGTCGGGCATGCCCTTTGGGCGGCCAGAGCGCGCGTCCTTCATCGCGCGGGCGGTGTCGATCATGCCCCGAAGATCGGCGGCGTCGGTCTTGTGGATGTCGAGGAAGTGTTTCATCGCCCCACCCTTCAGGCCGCCAGCGCCGACGCGGCCGCGTCGAGCCGCGTCACCGCCTCGGCGATCTCGTCTTCGGTGATGTTGAGCGGCGGCAGGATGCGCAGGACGTTGTCGGCCGCCGCGACGGTGAGCACGGCCGCGTCATAGCCTGCCTTCACCACATCGGTGTTCGTGACCTTGCACTTCAGTCCCAGCATCAGGCCGGACCCGCGCACGCCCTCGAACACATCGGGGTGGCTCGCCACCAGCCCTTCGAGCTTCTGGCGCAGCATCCCGCCCTTGCGGTTCACCCCGTCGAGAAAGCCGGGGTCGGCCACGATCTCCATCACCGCGGCACCCACCGCGCAGGCCAGCGGGTTGCCGCCATAGGTCGACCCGTGCGTGCCGGCGGTCATGGCGGAGGCCGCGTTTTCCGTGGCCAGCACCGCGCCCAGCGGAAAGCCTCCGCCGATGCCCTTGGCGACCATCATGATGTCGGGCGTGACACCGGCCCATTCGTGGGCGAAAAGCCTGCCTGTCCGCCCCATGCCGCACTGCACCTCGTCGAGCACCAGAAGCGCGCCGGTCTGGTCGCAGAGGTCGCGCAGCCCCTTCAGGCACTGGTCGGGCAACGGGCGGATGCCGCCCTCGCCCTGCACCGGCTCGATCAGGATCGCGGCGGTGCGGTCGGTCACCGCTGCCCGCAGCGCCTCGTGGTCGCCCCACGGAACATGGACGAAGCCCGGCAGGAGCGGGCCGAAGCCCTTGGTCATCTTCTCGGACCCCGCCGCGGCGATGGCCGCACTCGACCGGCCATGAAAGGCGCCCTCGAAAGTGACGATCTCGACCCGGTCCTCGCCCTTTTCGGACCAGTGCTTGCGAACCATCTTCACGGCAAGTTCGCAGGCCTCGGTGCCCGAGTTCGTGAAGAACACCGTGTCGGCGAAGGTCTCGGCCACCAGCATGTCGGCAAGCCGCTGCTGCTCGGGCACCTGGTAGAGGTTCGAGACATGCCAGAGCTTGCCCGCCTGCTCGGTCAGCGCGGCGACCAGCGCGGGATGAGCATGGCCAAGAGCGTTCACCGCGATGCCCGCGCCCAGGTCGAGAAAGCGTCGTCCGTCAGTCGCCTGAAGCCAGGTGCCCTCGCCCCGCTCGAAAGCGAGGGGCGCGCGGTTGTAGGTCGGCAGGATGGACGGGATCATGGTATCGGTCCTTCATGGGCAGGCCGTAGGGGTGCCAGCGGCGGACGGCCAAGTCAACGATTTCGGGATGTAAGGGCGCGCCGTTGGGCGCAGGTGATCTCGCGCTGAAGTTTCAGCGTCGGTGGCGGCGGATATGTGCGGGCCGGGTGATCATGCGGCGCGGATACCCCGCCGCTTCGCGTCTGTCCAGCCTCTCCAAAGACACCCCTGCTTTTTCTCTTGGGAAATGCTTCCGCCGGAGGCATCGGGCCGCAGGCGCCGGTCCTATCTCTGCCGCGTCACGGCTTCATCCGGTACCCGATGCGGAACCAGTGCCAGCACAGTGCCAGAATTGCCGCCGTGGCCCCGGTGCAGACCGCAAGCCCAAGCCACGGCGAGCTGTCCGAGGTGCCGATCGTGCCATAGCGCAGCCCGTCGATCAGGTAGAAGACCGGGTTGACGTGTATGAGCCGCTGCATCGTGTCGGGCAGGCTTTCGATCGAGTAGAATGTTCCCGACAGGAAGGCGAGCGGGGTCACGATGAAGTTGGTGATCGCCGCCATCTGATCGAACTTCTCGGCAAAGATCGCCGCCACGATCCCCAGCCCCGACAGCATCGCGGCCCCCAGCACCACGAAAAGAAGCGCCCAGACCGGATGCGCCAGCCCCGAGCCGGTCACGACAAGCATGACGACACCCGTCGTCACCGCCACCAGCACGCCGCGCGCGACGCCCCCCGCAACATAGCCCGCCACAAGCTCGGCCGGCGACAGGGGCGGCATCAGCGTATCCACGATGTTGCCCTGCACCTTCGAGACAACGATCGAGGACGAGGTATTGGCGAAGGCGTTCTGGATCACGGTCATCATCAGGATCCCCGGGGCAAGGAATTGCAGGAACGGCACCCCCATCACGTCGCCGCGCGCCGGTCCGATGGCCAGGGCGAAGACCGCGAGAAAAAGGCCCGCCGTGGCCAGCGGCGCCAGCAATGTCTGCGTCCAGACATTGAGAAAGCGCCGGATCTCGCGTTCGGCCAGCGTGTAGAGTCCCAGGCTGTTCCAGCGTCCGAAGCGCCGCGCGCCCATTTCCACGAATCCGCCTGTGCCATCTGCCATGCGGCCTGCCCCTTTTGCTCCGGGGCCGCTTGTAACTCGGCCCACCGTGACTAGAATAGAGGCTTCGCAAGATTGACAAGCCCCGCCGCCTGGTGCGCGCGGGGCCTGAGCCAAGGAAAATTCATGTCCTGGACGGATGAACGGGTCGAGCAGCTCAAGAAGATGTGGACCGAAGGCCAGTCGGCCAGCCAGATCGCCAAGGAACTCGGCGGGGTGACGCGCAACGCGGTGATCGGCAAGGTTCATCGGCTTGGGCTGTCGAACCGCTCAGGCGCGGCGCCCGCCAAGGCGCCCGAGACCAAATCCGCCAAGCCCGAGCCGGTGCAGCCGGCGAAACCCGCCGCCGCCCGACCCGAACCCAAGCCGGACGAGACGCGCATCACGTCGCACGCGCCGGTACCGCGCAAGCCCGTGATCACGGCCGGACAGCCGCTGCCGCCGCAACCCTCGGCCAACGAGATCAGTCCCGAGGCGCTGGCCTCGGTCCGCGAGGTCGAGAAGAAGGCAAAGCGCATCACGCTGATGGAATTGACCGAACGGACCTGCAAATGGCCCATCGGCGATCCTGCGACGGATGATTTCTGGTTCTGCGGTCTGCCCGTGCAGCCCGGAAAACCCTATTGCGAAGCGCATGTGAGCGTCGCCTTCCAGCCGATGTCGAGCCGCCGAGACCGGCGGCGGTGACACCTTACTCGGCCGGAACCGTCGCCTGAACCTGCCGCCCTTCCTTCGGGAAGGGCACGAGGCGCTGCGCCTCTTCGTCCCAAAGCTTGAGACGGAACGACCGGATCGCCTCGGGCCATTCGATGGTGCGCAATTCGAAAGGCCCGCGCAGATCGCGATGGCACTTGCGCAGCCGGTAGCTCGGGATGCGCGGGTTGAAATGGTGCAGGTCGTGATAGGCGATGTTGCAGGTGCCCAGATCCCACCACCAGCCGAGGTCCAGCGCCGAGGATCCCTGAAGCGCCGCCTTCTCGATGCTGAGGTCCGGCTTGCGGTCCCACCAGGTGTCCTCGAAATTGTGCTGCAGGTAGACCAGGAACACGCCGATCACGCCGGCCACCGCCACCGTGCCCAGCCAGACGAAGAGACCCGTCAAGACCCCAGCCCATCCAGATCAGCCCGACCCAGACCACCAGCGCAAGGTTGTGCGCCATCACGCCTTTCCAGCCGACGTGGCCCGCGTTCTTGGGCCAGCGATAGCGCAGCAGGTAGGTGAAGACACCGCCGACCGGCAGAAGAAACAGCGGATTACGATAGATCCGGTAGGCAAGCCGGTTCCAGAACCCGGCAGTCTCCCACTCGCGCACGGTCATCGTATGGATCTCGCCCGAGTCACGGTGATCGAGGTTGCCCAGATGCGCGTGATGCGTGTTGTGGTTGACCTGCATCGCCTTGTAGGGCGTCAGGGTGAAGGTCGACAGGCCATAACCGGCCCAGTCGTTCCATGCCTTCCGGGCGAAAAGCGAATGGTGCCCGCAGTCGTGCTGAAGCACATAGAGCCGCACCCCGGCGAAGGCGTTCACCACGATGAGCGGCGCCACGATCCACCAGACATGGGCATAGGTCAGCGCGAGCCAAAGGGTGGCGAAATACGCGGCGAACGACCCGAAATAGCTCAGAAGGCCGACCCGGTCGTCCTTTTCGCAATAGGGTATGGTCGCCTGTCTGATCGTGGTCATCAACCGTCTCTCGCCCCTTCGACATCCGGCGCGGGAATCGCGCGGCGGACGCTGTTCCATACGGATAGCAGGATTGGCAGATTTCGCTTCGATTTCAAGACTTGGCCAGGGACCCGGCCACGATCCGGCGCGGCCCTATCGACACTGCCGCGCGATCTCGCGGTCCCGCAGCCCGGTCTCGACCAGCATGCAGCGGTCGCGCGCCTCGTAGTAGTAGCCGCGCGCATACCGGCTTACCGCTCCTGCCTCGTCTCCGCCGGACAGGAGCCAGGCCCCGCGCAGGTATTTTACCGAGTACCTCAGGTTGGTTTCCGCATCGAGAAGATCACCCGGCGCGCCGCGAAAGCCCATGGTCTGCGCGGTTTCGGGCAGGATCTGCATCATCCCGAAATAGGGGCCGTTGCGGGCGTGCGGCCGATAGTCGCTTTCGCGCTGGATCACCCGGTGCACAAGCGATCGCGGCACCCCGTAATAATCGGCGTACTGGTTCACGAGCGCCCGGATTTCCATGCTTTCCCCGGGATAGAGCGCCTGGGGAGCGGCGCGCGTCGCCGGCTCGGATGTGCTGCACGCGGCAAGAGCGACCGCCAGGAAAAGCCCACTCAGGCGGCGGAGCGTTCGGTGCATGGGGTCTGCCTGTTCTTTGCCTCGTTGCGCGGGACGCTAGCGCCGGTTTCGCGAATCCGACAAGCGGCATGCGCGGGCGTCGGCAGAATTCCGCCGCTTCCCCCCGCGCCCCGGCTGACGTATAGGGCGCCGTCATGACCCAGAACCCGCCCGACCTGCGCCCCGACCTTGCCCGCGCGGCCGTCCCCGAGACGCGCCGCCCCGGCCAGCCGACCATCGGCATGGTCAGCCTTGGCTGCCCGAAGGCGCTTGTCGACAGCGAGCGGATCCTGACGCGCCTGCGTGCCGAAGGCTATGCCATCAGCCCCGACTACGCCGGCGCCGAGGCCGTGATCGTGAACACCTGCGGCTTCCTCGACAGCGCCAAGGCCGAAAGCCTCGAGGCGATCGGCGAAGCCCTGCAGGAAAACGGCCGCGTGATCGTCACCGGCTGTCTGGGGGCCGAGCCCGAATACATCACCGGCGCGCACCCCAAGGTGCTGGCCGTGACCGGACCGCAGCAATACGAGGCGGTGCTTGACGCCGTCCACGCCGCCGTCCCGCCCGCGCCCGACCCGTTCATCGACCTCCTGCCGGCCTCGGGCGTCAGCCTGACGCCGCGGCACTACAGCTATCTGAAGATCTCGGAAGGCTGCAATCACACCTGCCGCTTCTGCATCATCCCCGACATGCGCGGAAAGCTAGCCAGCCGCCCAGCCCATGCCATCGTCCGCGAGGCCGAAAAGCTGGTCGAGGCGGGCGTGAAGGAGCTTCTGGTCATCAGCCAGGACACCTCGGCCTACGGCGTCGATATCCGCCATGCCGAGGACCGGGGGCATCGCGCCCACATCACCGATCTGGCCCGCGACCTCGGTGCGCTCGGAGCCTGGGTTCGGCTGCACTATGTCTACCCCTACCCCCATGTCCGCGACCTGATCCCGCTGATGGCCGAAGGGCTTGTGCTGCCCTACCTCGACATCCCGTTCCAGCACGCCCATCCCGACACATTGCGCCGCATGGCGCGTCCGGCGGCGGCGGAACGGACGCTCGACCGGATCGCCGAATGGCGGTCGATCTGTCCCGAGATCACCCTGCGCTCGACCTTCATCGTGGGGTATCCCGGCGAGACCGAGGCCGAGTTCCAGACCCTTCTCGACTGGCTGGACGTGGCGCAGCTCGACCGGGTTGGCTGCTTTCGCTATGAAAATGTCGCGGGCGCCCGGTCGAACGCTCTGCCCGACCATGTGCCGGACGAGGTCAAGGACGACCGCTGGCACCGCTTCATGGAAAAGGCGCAGGCGATTTCCGAAGCGAAGCTCGCCGCGAAGGTCGGAACCCGGATCGAGGTGATCGTCGACGAGGTCGATGCCGAGGCGGCGACCTGCCGCACGAAGGCCGACGCGCCCGAGATCGACGGCAACCTCTTCATCGACGAGGGTTTCGAGGGGCTTGCCCCCGGAGACATCGTCGCGGTCGAGGTCGAGGAAGCGGGCGAATACGACCTCTGGGGGCGGCGCGTCTGAGTGGCCAGACTATCTGAGTGGTCAGGCCAGAAGTCCCGCCAGAACCACCACCCAGGCCACGCCGACCGCAATCGCGGCGATCGCCACGCCCGCGCTGGCCGCATCCTTTGCCTGTTTGGACAGCGGATGCTCTTCGGTCGAGATGCGATCGACGGCGCGCTCGATGGCCGTGTTCACAAGCTCGAACGCAATCACCAGAACCCCGAGCGCAAGGATCACCGCGCGCTCGGCCGGTTCAAGCGGCAGCGCCAGCGCCAGTGCCGCCGAGACAAGATTTGCCCAGACCCAGGAACGAAAGGAATGCTCGGTTCGCCAGGCATCGCTGACGCCGTGCCACGACCAGATCGTGCGCACCCGCAGACGGCGGAGAAAATGGACGACACCCGTGCCGCCCGCATTTCGCTCTGGTTCGCCGTCCTCGGCCATGGCCCCTCGTCGATTTCGCGATGTGTCAGGTGAACTGCTCGCGCAGCAACCGCTCTTCGAGACCGTGACCGGGATCGAACAGCAGGCGGTGCGTCACGCTCGCGTCGCTGTGCACCTCGACCCAGAGAACGTCACGCACCGAACGGCTATCCGCATCCGCCATCACCGGGCGTTTCTCGGGGTCGAGGATGTCGAAGCGCACAAGTGCTGTCTTGGGCAGAAGCGCACCACGCCAGCGGCGCGGACGAAACGCCGCCATCGCGGTCAGCGCCAGAACTTCCGAGCCGATGGGAAGGATCGGGCCGTGCGCCGAGTAGTTGTAGGCGGTCGATCCCGCGGGCGTGGACAGAAGCGCCCCGTCGCAGACCAGTTCTTCCATCCGTGTCCGGCCATCGACCGAGATGCGCAGACGCGCGGCCTGAGGCCCCGCGCGCAGAAGCGAGACCTCGTTGATCGCCAGCGCCTCGTGCACCTTGCCGTCGGCGGTTCCGGCGCGCATGTGCAGCGGGTTGATCTTGGCTTCCTCGGCGGCGGCCAGGCGTTCGGGCAACCCGTCCTCGGCATAGTCATTCATCAGGAACCCGATGGTGCCACGGTTCATCCCGTAGACCGGCGTGTCGAGAAGGATCGTGTCGTTCAGCGTCTCGAGCATGAAACCGTCCCCGCCCAGCACAACGATCACATCGGCGTCCTCGACGGGCGTGTCGCCGTACCGCTCCACAAGCGTCTTGCAAGCCGCCTGTGCGACCTCCGATGTGCTTGCCCGGAAAGCGATTTTTGCCGCCATGCGCCCATTCCGCCGTCGCCGTTCGCGACAAGACATCGCCCGCGCCGAAAGGAAACACAAGGCTCGCGTCGGAACGCGCGCGGCGCATTTGGCGCTCCGCGCGCCGCTTTGCAGGCTTTCTGCGCGCCCTATTTGGCGATATGAGACGGCAAAGCAAAGGCCGCAAGACCGCCACTGAACAGGAGACGCCCATGAACGCCCCGCACCGTGACGCCGGCTTCTTTACCGAAGCCCTCGCCCAGCGTGATCCTGAAATCGCCGCCGCCATCGGCAAAGAGCTCGGCCGCCAGCGCGACGAGATCGAGCTGATCGCCTCGGAGAACATCGTCTCGACCGCGGTCATGGAGGCGCAGGGCTCGGTCATGACGAACAAGTACGCCGAGGGCTATCCGGGCCGGCGCTACTACGGCGGCTGCCAGTATGTCGACATTGCCGAGACCCTCGCGATCGACCGGGCCTGCCAGTTGTTCGGATGCAGCTTCGCCAACGTACAGCCGAACTCGGGCAGTCAGGCCAACCAGGGGGTCTTCACGGCACTTCTTCAGCCCGGCGACACGATCCTCGGGATGAGCCTTGATGCCGGCGGACACCTCACACACGGCGCGAAGCCCAACCAGTCGGGCAAATGGTTCAACGCGATCCAGTACGGCGTGCGCCAGCAGGACCTCGAGGTCGACTACGACCAGATCGCCGAACTGGCCGCCGAGCATAAGCCCAAGCTGATCATCGCCGGCGGTTCGGCCATCCCGCGTCGGCTCGACTTCCCGCGCTTCCGCGAGATCGCCGACAGCGTGGGCGCCTACCTTCTGGCGGACGTGGCGCATTACGCGGGGCTGATCGCGGCGGGCGAATACCCGTCGCCCTTCCCGCATTGCCATGTCGTGACGACGACAACGCACAAGACCCTGCGGGGACCGCGTGGCGGAATGATCCTGACCAATGACGAGGATATCGCGAAGAAGGTCAATTCGGCCATCTTCCCCGGCATCCAGGGTGGGCCTCTGATGCATGTGATCGCCGCCAAGGCCGTGGCCTTCGGCGAGGCGCTGCGCCCGGAATTCAAGACCTACCAGCGGCAGGTGATCGCCAATGCCAAGGCCATGGGCGACCAGTTGATGAAAGGCGGGCTTGAGCTTGTGACCGGCGGCACCGACAGCCACCTTCTGCTGGTCGACCTGCGCCCCAAGGGCGTGAAGGGCAATGCGACCGAGAAGGCCCTGGGTCGCGCGCACATCACCTGCAACAAGAACGGCATTCCCTTCGACACCGAGAAGCCGATGGTCACCAGCGGGATCCGCCTTGGGTCGCCCGCCGGCACCACGCGCGGTTTCGGCGAGCCCGAGTTCCGCCAGATCGGCGGGTGGATCGTCGAGGTCGTCGACGGCCTGGCCGCGAATGGCGAGGACGGCAACGGCGCGGTCGAGGACAAGGTGAAGGCCGAAGTGCTTGCGCTCTGCGGGCGCTTCCCGATCTATCCGTCGCTCTGATCCTCAGACGAGATCGCGCCAGATCAGCACCGCGATCACGAGGCAAAGAACGACGAAAAGCCGGAATGCGATGAGCGAGAGCATGTCGAGTGCAGCGCGCCTGCGCCGGGCGGCCGGGTCGAGACCGTCAAGGTAGCTCGCGGTCTGGCGGCAGGCGCGGTCGATCCGGGCATCGTCGATCTGTCGCTCGAGCTTGGGGTGGCCCTGCAGCGCGCGCGCCTCGGCGATCACCGCGATTTCATTCCGTATGCGTCGCGGCAACCAGCGGCCCGCCCTCGCCGCGCTCTGTTCGAGCGTCCGGCCCTTCACGCCCAGCCCCTCGGCCATCTTTTCGGTCAGCGCGCCCGCGCGTGCGTCCAACTCGTCTGCCCGCATTGTCTTCCCCCCGGAATACTCTGGCGATACCGGAAGGCAACGGCTAAGGGAAGCCATGCTTGCACATCAGGATTTCGGAGACGGCGCCGGGCCGCCCCTCGTCATCGCCCACGGCCTCTACGGCTCGGGCCGGAACTGGGGCGTGATCGCGAAACGGCTGTCGCAAGGTCGCCGCGTGATCGCGGTCGACATGCGCAACCATGGGGCCAGTCCCTGGACGGCGACCCACAGCTACCCCGAACTGGCCGATGACCTTTCCGGTGCCGTGGCCGGTCCCGCGGACTTTCTTGGCCATTCGATGGGGGGCAAGGCGGCGATGCAGCTGGCCTTGCAGTCGCCCGAACGGGTGCGCCGCCTGATCGTCGCCGACATCGCGCCGGTCGCCTATTCCCACTCGCAGCAGGGCATGATCGACGCCATGCGTGCGGTGGACCTGTCGGTAGTGTCAAAACGGTCGGACGCCGATGCACAGCTTGCGGCCCATGTCGGTGATCCCGGCGTGCGGGCGTTCCTGCTGCAATCTCTGGACGTCACCGCTCAGGCCTGGCGGCTGAACCTCGACACGCTCGAACGCGAGATGGAAACGATCACCGGCTGGCCCGGCACACCCGGCATCTTCGAGGGACCGGCGTTGTTCCTGTCGGGCGGGACCAGCGACTATGTGAGGCGCGAACACCGCGACCTGATCCGCGCTCAGTTCCCGAAGGCCCGCTTTGCGAGCATCCCCGGCGCAGGCCACTGGGTTCACGCCGAAAAGCCACGCGAATTCGAGGCGGCAGCACGGGCCTTTCTCGAGGCCTGACCGACGTCGTCAGGCACTGTCACGCAGGCGGGAACAGGCGGCATCAAGGCGGGCGAAGGCCTCGCGCGCGCAGCAGGCGGGGGGCATTCCGGGGCGCGCGGTCTTTTGCCAGGCAAGGCAGCGTCCGGGCCCGTCGCAGCGCCCGCAGGCGAGAAGCGTTGCGCGCAATTCCTCTCTGACCTCAAGGGCTTCGGCCTCATCCGGGCACAGGCCAAGATGCGCCATCATGCCCCGCCGCGCCGTCATACGGCGGTCGAAGTCGTAGCTCACATGCTCAAGCAGGTTTGACACTCTGACGACCCTCCCTGTCATCACAGACACAGGTGTATACGAGCGCATGCCGCGGACGGATCAGTGCCGCGCGACATTTCTGCCGCCCCTTTGCCGCGCGCCGCAAAGGGCGCGGCCCACCGGCCACCGCCCCCATATCTGTGCAAGACAAGCGGATGTTGCGGCGACAGACCCGAAGCATGCCAGATATGGTTGATCGGCACGCCGATAGCATGTATGAGATCCAATACAGGTGCATGGACGCGGTAGTGCATCAGCTGACGCTGAAAAGGGGCTCGGGTGCCACGGCATCCGGGCCCTGCGCGTTTCAGGCGGGAAGAACAGGAAAAGGCGTCAGGTGCTCAGACGCGGTCTTTGCATCGTGCCTCGCGGCACACCCTGACGCCTTCCTGATCCGGGTGGTCCCGAAGGACCGACCGTCTCAGTCACGCCGGCCCTTGCGGACCGCCGTTGCCACCCTGGGTCCGAAGACCGTCCGGTGACGCACACCACCCTGCGGAAGCCTCTCCTCCGGGTCCGCCTCCGAAAAGACCGACCGTTCGGGTCCTCATCCGCCGACCTTGCCGCTGCGCCCGGTTCCGAAGTCCCGTTACGCCGCGCCCCGGTCTGCCGGGTCCTGCGCCCCGCCCGGTTCCCCGAAGGTTCGTTGCGGTAGGCAAACTGTCCCAAAACCACTTGGGGCGCACAAGGAAATAGCGCTGCAGCATGAAAAATTCATGGGGATAACCTGTTGATTTCCCATCGGAAAAACATGTGGATAACCGGGATTTTCGCTGCTTTCCGGCCAGCTTACCCCGCGCGCGGGTTTCCCCGCCCCAAATTCGCCCCGGCAGGCGGTTTTCTGCGTCTGCGAGGGCTCGGGACGGGCGAATCGATGACTTGTCCGGGCGCAGTACACCGGCTCCGGTCAGCCGGCCAGCCGCTTGGCGATCATCCAGCTGGCCGGAACGGAGGCCAGAAAGCCGACCACCGCCGCCACGACGATCGGAACCGTGGTGTCGTAGCCAAGCACAAGGGCCACGACGATGGCCGAACCGGCCGCCGTCGAGCCGAGGAAGATATGAATGATCAGCATGAGCGGGAGCATCGTTGCCTCCTGGTCCCGGTGGAAATCGCCGCGACCCTACCCGTCCGGCTGGTCCCGCGCATTGATTCAGGTCAGGGGAAGGGATCGGCCCAGGCTGCGTGGCCTGCGGGCCAGATCCGCGCCTAGTCGAACAGTCCCGCCGCCGCGTTCCTGATCCCGCCGGCCGTGCGGCCGCTCGCGTTCATGTAGCCTTCGATTCCCGCGCCGCCGCCCTGCCCCGACCCGGTGGTGTGGCGCGAGACGGCGCCGTTTCCGGCCAGATAGACATATCCGGCGGCCAGTGCGATCGCGATGAGAAGCGGTCCACGCATGGCGTGACAGAATACGCGCGAATTGGGGCGGGATTTGGGCGGGACGGGCCCGGTAGAGGCACCGCCGATCCCGCCCGCGGGGCGCGGCCACTCCTCCGCAAGATCATGACGTAGATCCTTTCGAAAGACGAAATCCGGCCCCAATCCGGCCCGGATCAAGGTTTACGACGGCTGAGTGTTTGAAGGCGAAGCGTGGTGGATGGCGAGGTGCCATCGCTTGCCGTTCCGCTGGTAAAGAGGACCCCGAGTATGACCTTCCGATCCCTTGTTCTTGCAGGCGCCCTTGTCATCGCATCCGCGACGGCCAGCTCTGCTGCGACCTACCACCTCGGCGACGTGACCGGTGGCGCCAGCACCACGAAGACCCTGAAGGTGCAGACGGTCGATTTCCTCACCTTCACGCTCGATGCGCCCAGTGATTTCCGTGTCTCGGCTGTCGAGATCTCGGTCACGAGCACGAAGGGAAGCAACTTCAGCGAGATGATCGGCCTCTTCTCGAACTCCCGGCTGATCGCGACCGCCTCGGCGGTGCGTGGCGGCGGGAACACCGCCACCCTGTCGTTCAGCGGCCTGAACACCCTGGCCGATGGCACCTACACCCTGGGCGTCGCGGGCTGGAAGGCGTATTTCACCCAGGATATCGCAGACGTGCGTTCGACGGCCTACTTCCGGAACGGCAGCTACACCGTCACCATATCGCCGACGATCAGCCCCGTCCCCCTGCCCGCCGGGGGTCTGCTGATGCTGACCGGCCTTGGGGGGCTGGTGCTGGCGCGCCGGAAGGGCGGGTCGGCGCGGGGGTAGAGAGTTCTGCGGGGAATGGCGGGATGAACCCCGCCCTGCGGAGCCGGCGGTAGGGTGCGTGTTTACACGCACCATGGGCGGACGGGGATGGGCGTGAATGGTGCGTGCAAGCACGCACCCTACGGCTTGCTTTGCAAGGCGACGATAGCTTGGCTGTACCAACCTTGCGAGAAGCTATCTGCAGCCAGACTCTGACCACGAGCCGCATAGCATTGCGCGAAGCGTGAGACCTTGCGAATTGTAAAATGCAGACTTGTCTTTGCTCAATCCTCAATTGTCAAGATCTAAGCTCTTCATGAACCTTGCTTGCGTTGCAAGAATCCTGCCAGACTGGAGTTGCCTCTTCAAGCTGGCGCGCATATTTGACAAACATTCGTGCCCACATTCGAGCTGGATTGTCATGCGATCACTGATAGCTTGCTATTGACGCAGATAGGCCGGAAAATCGACGTACTTGGCTAGATCACGATATCGGAGAGTATCGCAAAGCTACGCCGACAGCGATCTCTACATGAAGCAGCATATGCAAGTCAGCTGCATACTGTGCGCAGTTGCGTCGAATACCAAGTTCGGAACATTCATTTTCGCAAGACCATCTAGTCAAGTTTGGCTGGAACGCTGACAGTGATTCCAACTCGTCACTTGGCTGTTGCATGGAAGCTTGCTTGGATCTTCGAATGCAGTTTACCTGAGAGTGGCACTTCGATGAAGAATGACTGCATCTCGGCGCAGTCAAACGTAGTGCTCTCTTGGACTACGAATATGCAATCACTTTGCACAGACATTGAATCAAGCTCTAAGGACGCAGATAGAATCGACATTGTCGAACTACTTGGCATGATTGATTCCATCGAGCAATGAACTGGTTGTTCCGACATCCATGCGATCAGTCGCTTGCCAGACTCGTCACCCATCCATCTTCAACGCATTGATGAACGCTTCCTGCGGGATATCCACCTTGCCGAACTGGCGCATCTTCTTCTTGCCGGCCTTCTGCTTCTCCAGAAGCTTCTTCTTGCGGGTCACGTCGCCGCCATAGCACTTGGCGGTCACGTCCTTGCGCATGGCCGACAGCGTCTCGCGGGCGATGACCCGGCCGCCGATGGCCGCCTGGATCGGGATCTTGAACATGTGGCGGGGGATCAGCTCTTTCAGCTTCTCCACCATCATCCGGCCGCGCATCTCGGCGCGGTCGCGGTGCACCATCATCGACAGCGCGTCCACCGGCTCGTCGTTGACGAGGATGGACATCTTCACGAGGTAATCCTCGCGGTAGCCCATCAGCTGGTAGTCGAAGCTGGCGTAGCCCTTGGTCACCGACTTCAGCCGGTCGTAGAAGTCGAACACCACCTCGTTCAGCGGCAGGTCATAGACCACCATGGCGCGGGCGCCGGCATAGGTCAGGTCAAGCTGGATGCCGCGCCGGTCCTGGCAGAGCTTGAGCACGTCGCCCAGATAGTCGTCGGGCACAAGGATCGTGGCCTTGATGCGCGGCTCCTCGATATGGTCGACCAGCGTCATGTCGGGCATGTCGGCGGGGTTGTGCAGCTCCATCATCGTGCCGTCGCGCATGTGGACGTGATAGATCACGCTGGGCGCGGTGGTGATGAGGTCGATGTCGTATTCCCGCTCGATCCGGTCGCGGATCACCTCGAGGTGCAGAAGCCCCAGGAACCCGCAGCGGAAGCCGAAGCCGAGCGCCGCCGAGGTCTCCATCTCGTAGCTGAAGCTCGCGTCGTTCAGCGCCAGTTTCTCGATCGCGTCGCGCAGGTCGTCGAACTCGGCGTTGTCGACCGGGAAAGAGGCCGCAGAACACCACGGGCTGCGCCGGCTTGAAGCCCGGCAGCGGCTTGGCGCAGGGCCGTTTCTCATGCGTGATCGTGTCGCCCACGCGGGTGTCGCGCACCTGCTTGATCGAGGCCGTCAGCACCCCGATCTCGCCCGGCCCAAGCTCGGGGATGTCGATCATCGCGGGCTTGAGGACCGACAGCTTGTCGATCTGGTACTTGGCCCCGGTCTGCATCATGAGGATGCGGTCGCCCTTGCGGACCACGCCGTCGATCACGCGGACCATGACGACGACGCCGAGATAGGGGTCGTACCAGCTGTCGACCAGCATGGCCTTCAGCGGCGCGTCGCGGTCGCCCTTGGGGGCCGGCAGGCGGGTGACGATGGCCTCGAGCACGTCGGGGATGCCCACGCCGGTCTTGGCCGAGATGCGCAGCGCGTCCGAGGCATCGATGCCGATCACGTCCTCGATCTGTTCGGCCACGCGGTCGCAGTCGGCGGCGGGCAGGTCGACCTTGTTGAGGACCGGCACGATCTCGTGATCGGCGTCGATCGCCTGATAGACGTTGGCCAGCGTCTGCGCCTCGACCCCCTGCGATGCGTCGACCACCAGAAGCGAGCCCTCGACCGCGCGCATCGACCGGCTGACTTCGTAGGCGAAGTCGACATGGCCCGGCGTGTCGATCAGGTTCAGCACATAGGTCTTGCCGTCCCGCGCGGGATAGTCGATCCGCACGGTGTTGGCCTTGATGGTGATGCCGCGCTCGCGCTCGATATCCATCGAGTCGAGCAGCTGCGCCTTCATGTCCCGTTCGGCCACGGTGCCGGTCAGCTGGATCAGCCGGTCGGCAAGGGTCGACTTGCCGTGGTCGATATGGGCCACGATGGAGAAATTGCGGATCTGGGCAAGGTCGGTCATGCTGCGGGATATGTAGGGGTTTCGGGGGTTTGTCGAGGGGGTAGCGCGGCCGCACACCGGTCGGGGATAGCCCTGCGTCTGCACCGCCAGACTTGCGGTATGGCTGCCAAGTCCAGCCGCCCCACACCCCTTTTTGCTCCGAACCGGGCGGCAATGGCGGCCAGATCATATCCCATCGCCGGCCGCACCGGGATCAGCCTGAAAGTTTCCTTGATTTTCAGTCCCCTGGTTTGTCCGTCATGGCCATCTGACATGGATCAACGACAAGGTTTGGCGTCTCCGCCACGATCGCGCCATCAAGTCGAAGGAGGATGCCGATGGATCAGAATGCCCCCGTGAAGGTTCCCGCGGCCCCCGCGGCGGACACCGATATCAAGGTCGATCCCGTCGCGTCCCCGGTCGAGGATGTGTCGACGAGCCGGAAATCCCGCCCGGCCAAGCCCGCACGGGCAAAAACGTCGCGCCCCATGAGCGAACGGATCCGGCATGCCTTCGAGACGGGCAAGTATCCTTACAGAAACCGGGTCAGTCGCCGCACCTACGAGGCCGAGAAGGCGAAACTCCAGGCAGAACTCCTGAAGGTGCAGCTTTGGGCGCAGGAAACCGGCGAACGCTTCGTCATCCTCTTCGAGGGACGGGACGCCGCCGGCAAAGGCGGCACGATCAAGCGCTTCACCGAACACCTCAACCCCCGTCAGGCGCGGGTCGTCGCGCTGAACAAGCCGACCTGGGAAGAGACCGGCCAGTGGTTCTTCCAGCGCTATATCCGTGAGTTGCCCACCGTGGGCGAAATGGTCTTCTACGACCGGTCCTGGTACAACCGCGCCGGCGTCGAGCGGGTGATGGGCTTTTGCACCCCGGGCGAGTACCTCGAATTCATGCGCGAGACACCCGAGCTTGAGCGGATGTTCGTCCGGTCGGGCATCCGGCTTTACAAATACTGGTTCTCGGTCACCCGCGAGGAACAGAAACGCCGGTTCGAGGCGCGTGAGACCGATCCGCTGAAACGCTGGAAGCTGTCGCCCATCGACAAGGCCAGCCTCGACAAGTGGGACGACTATACCGAGGCGAAGGAGGCGATGTTCTTCTATACCGACACCGCCGACGCGCCCTGGACGATCATCAAGTCGAACGACAAGAAACGCGCGCGGCTGAACTGCATGCGCCACTTCCTGTCGACGATCGACTACCCCGACAAGGACCCCCAGGTGGCGCTGCCACCCGATCCGCTGATCGTCGGAAATGCAAGCCATGTCGTACACGGATCCGACCACATCCTCGGGACGTCGCTTCACCCGGACAACCGGCGGGTGCAGCCCGACTGAGGGGGCTTTCGACCTTGTCGCGCGCCTCTTGCCCGAAGGTGGTGGCGCGTGGCATACTTCATTTACCAAAGGGCGGCGAAGATCGCCCCGTCGAGGCAGAAACCGAGGTGTCCCATGAGACGACCCATCGTACTAGCAGCCGTTCTTCTGAGCGCCGGCGCCCCCGCAGCCTATGCGGGACCCATTGAACGCGCCTGTCTGAGCAGCGACCGCCCCGGCATCAGCCGGGCCGTGTGTGGCTGCATCCAGCAGGCGGCGGACCTGACCCTGTCCACCAGGGACCAGAGGGTGGCCGCCAACTTCTTCCGCGATCCGCACAAGGCGCAGGAACTGCGCACGTCGGATCGGCGCTCGGACGAGGAGTTCTGGGCGCGCTACCGCAGCTTCGGCGAAACGGCCGAAACCTACTGCCGGAACTGACCGCAGGCCCACCGAGGGTCAATCATGCCGTCCGCGTAGGATAGACGCCGGGGGACACCCCCCGGCGCGCACGTTTTTCATTTCTCAGCCGCCGTGGCCCATGTCATGCCCGGTGCCTGTGCCGCGAACCTCGGGCATGCGGGCATTGTCGATCGGCACCGTCAGCGTCATGTCGCCCGCCTTTTCGAAGGTCAGGGTCAGGTCGATGGTGCCGTCCTGTTCGAACGGACGCGTCAGACCCATCATCATGACGTGAAGGCCACCGCGCTGAAGCTGCGTGGTGCCGCCTGCGGGCACCTCGAAGCCGTCCTCGACCTCGACCATCCGCATGACGCCCTCGGCGTCCTCGATGTGGGTATGCAGTTCGACCCGCTGCGCGGCGTCGGTTGTGGCGGCGACAAGCCGGTCGTCTTCGGACGTGGTGTTGACGATGGTCATGAAGGCCGCGCCGGCCATGGCATTTGGCGAGGCCGCGCGCGCATAGGGGTCGCGGATCTCGATACCGTCGGCGGCGAAGGCCGGAAGCGTGATGAGGGCGGTCGCGGCAGCCGCGAGAAGGGTTTTCGGAAAGGACATGTGAGTCTCCGTGGATCGTGAGTTTGTGAAGGATCGATGAGGTCTGGTCAGGCCATGCGCGGGGGCGCGCGGGCACGATCCTCGATCAGACGGAGGGATGGGACGGAAAGGCTGACGACAGGGTGCACCTGCGACCGGGCGACGGTACCGGGTACTGTCAGGGCAACCGGCGGAACAAGCGGACCGGCAAGCTGCCATGATCCCGTCGGGGCAGGCATGCGTCATGGTCACGGGCTGGCCGTTGGCATCGACGCTGACGGTGACGATCTGGGTACCGACGCAGAGCACGATCTGACCGGCGACAGGGGCCTGCCCCCGGGCATGGCCCACGGTCAGCGCGGTCAGCACCATCGCCAGGACAAGGCCGGCAAGGGTGATGTGCCGCATGGGAAAAAAGCGCGACGGCGTAGTCATCGCCCCGCCTATGCCCTCACGCGCCCGAAAAGTCCAAGCGTCAAAATGCAGCGGCCCCGTCGATGGGACGGGGCCGTGCAGATCTTTGCTTGATGACCAGCGCCAGGAACGGGCCAAAAGGCTCAGGCGGCTGCCAGGGCCTTGGCGATCTCTTTCTTGATCTTCAGCGCGTTGGACGACAGATCGTCATCCTTCGCCTTGGCAAGAAAGGCGTCAAGCCCGCCACGGTGATCGACCGTGCGCAGCGCCGAGGACGACACGCGCAGGCGGAAGGTGCGGCCCAGCGCTTCGGACATCAGCGCGGTCTCGGTCAGGTTCGGCAGGAACCGGCGACGGGTCTTGTTGTTGGCGTGGCTGACGTTGTTGCCAGTCATCGGCCCTTTTCCGGTCAGTTCGCAACGGCGCGACATGGGTCTATCCTCGTCAGAAACGGAGAGGGACCCCGCATGCGGTGCAGGGCCCCGGAATTCAGTGGGGCGGTCTTAGGCAGAATCGCCGGGGCCGTCAAGGCTTGGGCGGCAATGAACGCCGCGCCACACCCATGCACCATAGAACTACGCCCGGCTTGCCCCCGCAACCCGCCCGGGCCTATATCCAGCGCACCCGCTAAACAACCAAAGGCGCCGCGCGCATGTCCACGATTCTGGAAACCATCGCCGACCAGCTTGCCCGCGACGCGCTCGACGCCGCCGACAAGGCCGGGCGACGACGAATTGGTGGACAAGGTCGGCAAGGCCATCGGCGTGTCGTCGCCGACGTTCCAGGAAGCGTTCAACACAGCCGTCCGCATCCGACGCGCCGAACGCCGGGGGCGCGCGGCGCTCGATGCGCTGATCTCGGCCAAATCCTAGGTGTCGCCCTCTGGCCGCTTGCGGGCTGCCAGAAGCGACCGTGCCGCGGCGCGGGGCGCGGTTTCGCCCGCCGCGACCGCAGCCCCCAGACGGTCGAGGGCCTCCCGTGTCCCCGGATCGGCCGTCAGATCCTGCAGGAGGGCCGTGCGCACCTCGTCCTCGAACCAGGCGCGGGCCTGTACGGCGCGGCGCGCGTCCCAGACACCCGCATCGCGGCGCCAGTCGGCAAGCTCGGTGATGGCGTCCCAGGCTGCGTCCAGCCCGGTCTCGGACAGGGCCGAAACGGTCAGCGCCTTGGGAAAGCCCGAAGGATCCTCGGGCCGCTTGCGCAAAAGACGCAAAGCGCCCGCGTAGTCCGCGCATGTGCGCGTGGCGGCCGGCAAAAGGTCGCCATCGGCCTTGTTCACCAGGATGAGGTCGGCGATTTCCATGATCCCGCGTTTGACGCCCTGAAGCTCGTCCCCGCCGGCGGGCGCCAGCAGAAGGACGAAGACGTCCGACATCTCGGCGACCATGGTCTCCGACTGGCCCACGCCGACGGTTTCGATCAGCACCACATCGAAACCCGCCGCCTCGCAGACCGCCACGGCCTCGCGCGTGCGGCGGGCGACGCCGCCGAGGCTGGTCTGGCTGGGTGAGGGGCGAATGAAGGCATTGGGGTCGCGCGACAAGCCGCTCCATCCGCGTCTTGTCGCCAAGGATCGAGCCGCCCGACCGGGTCGAGGACGGATCGACCGCCAGCACCGCCACGCGCAGGCCCCTGCCGGTCAGCATCATGCCCAGCGCCTCGATGAAGGTCGACTTGCCCACGCCCGGCGTGCCCGACAGCCCGACGCGCAGCGCCTGCCGGCCCGTCGCCGCAAGCCGTTCCAGCAGCCGGTCGGCATCCTCGCGGTGATCCCGGCGGGCGCTTTCGATCAACGTGATCGCGCGCGCCAGTGCGCGGCGGTCCCCCGCGATCACGTCATCGGCAAGCTTTGCAACAGCGTTCACGGCGTCCCGGCGGTTCATCGCTGACGCAGATGTCAGCACGATTGACTTCATCGACAGAGACTTGCCCATAAGCCCCATGATATGTCCAGAGCGGTGGGCAGGGTCAGCCGCCGGGCGCGCAAGCAGCGTCTTGGGCGGGGCGCCGGAGAACCTACATGAATGGTCAGGCAGACAGGACCAAAAGCATATGAGGCAGACAATGCACGGTTGGCGAGCGAGTGTCGCGGCGTTTCTGGTTGCGGCAATGCCGGTCGCGGCGGCGGCCCAGACCCAGCAGGCCGCCATCTTCGACATCTACCTGCGCGGCGTGAAAGCGGCGCAACTGGCCTATTCGGCGGTGGAAGACGGCGGGCGCTACAGCGCGGCCGCAAAGCTGCAGACGACCGGTCTGCTCGGCTGGCTGCGCACCGTGAGCTACGAGGCCCAGGCCCAGGGCAGGATCCGCGGCCATGACCTTGTCCCCAGCCGCTACGACGAACGCCGGATCAACGACGACGACGAACGCTCGGCGCAGATGGTCTATCGCGGCGGCGTTCCGCAGGGCCGCGTCTTCGACCCGCCACAGCCTGCCCGCCCGGACGATATCGACCCCGCCACCCAGGGCGGCACCCTCGATGTCATGAGCGCGATCTACTCGGTGTTCCGCGAAAAGCCGCGCGACAAGGTCTGCGCGGTCGACGAATACCTCTTCGACGGGCGGCGGCGGACACGGATCGCGGCGGGCAACCCGCGGGCCGAGGGCGACACGATCGTCTGCGATGCCACCTACCGGCGCCTCGCGGGTTTTTCCGACGCGGACATGTCCGAGCGCCAGGTGTTCCCCTTCCGCCTGATCTACGAGGAAAACGGGAACGGCACCTGGCACGTGACGCGGGTCGAGATGGACACGACCTATGGAAAGGGGTCCATGGTTCGGCGATAAGCCGTATCGTGACCACCGACACGCTTCCCATCGACCCGGCACTGCCCGGGCTTCTGGCCGCGCTGCGGGAGAGCGGCGCCGCCGTGCTCGAGGCGCCTCCCGGCGCGGGCAAGACCACGCGCGTGCCGCTGGCGATGCTGGGGGCCGGGCTGACCGACGGCCGTATCCTGATGCTCGAACCCCGGCGCCTTGCCACCCGCGCCGCGGCCGAACGCATGGCCGCGACGCTGGGCGAACCGGTGGGCCGCACAGTGGGCTACCGCATGCGGGGCGAGGCGAACGTGTCGCGGAGCACCCGGATCGAGGTGGTGACCGAAGGCATCCTGACCCGGATGCTGCACTCCGACCCGTCGCTTGAAGGCGTCGGTGCGGTGATCTTCGACGAGTTCCACGAACGCTCGCTGAATGCCGACCTTGGCCTCGCGCTGACGCTCGAGGTGCGGGGCGCGCTGCGCGACGACCTGATCCTGCTGGCGATGTCGGCCACGCTGGACGCGGGCCCGGTCGCGGACCTCATGGGCGGGGTGCCGGTGGTGCGGGCCGAAGGGCGCGCCTATCCCGTCGAGACGCGCTGGCTGCCCGCCCCGCCGCCCCGGGACGAAAGGTTCGAGGTCACGGCCGCCCGGCTGGTGACCGACGCGGTGGCCGCGACGGAAGGTGGCGTTCTGGTCTTTCTGCCCGGCGCGGGCGAGATCGGGCGGGTTGCCGCACTGATCGAGGGCCGCCTGCCGCCCGGCTGCGCCATTCGCCCGCTGCACGGAACACTGCCCTTCGCCACCCAGCGCGCCGCAATTGCCCCCGATCCGCGGGCGCGCAAGGTGGTGCTGGCCACCTCGATCGCCGAAACCTCGCTGACGATCGAGGATATCCGCGTCGTCGTCGATTGCGGGCGGGCGCGGCGGGCGCGGTTCGACCCCGGGTCGGGGATGAGCCGGCTGGTCACCGAACGCGTGAGCAGGGCCGAGGCCGACCAGCGCCGGGGCCGGGCCGGGCGCGTGGCGCCGGGGATCTGCTTTCGGATGTGGACACAGGCCGCCGAGGGCGCGCTTGCCCCTTACCCGCCTGCCGAGATCGAGGCGGCGGATCTGGCCGGGCTGGCCCTCGACCTCGCGCTGTGGGGCGCGCGCGACGCCGGCGACCTGGCGTTCCTGACGCCGCCGCCCGAAGCCGCACTGTCCGAGGCGCGGGCCCTTCTGCGCGGGCTTGGGGCATTGGACGGCGCGGGGGCGATCACAGACCACGGACGGCAGATCGCGGCGCTGCCCCTGCATCCGCGCCTGGCGCATATGCTGGCGGTGGCCGGGCGCGCAGCGGCGCCTCTGGCCGCGCTTCTGAACGACCGCGACCCCGCGCCGGGGGCCGGGGCGGATCTTCTGCCCCGGCTCGACGCGCTCGCCGGGCGTGACCGGGGGACGCCGCTCAACCGGGACACCGCGTCGCGCATCCGGCAGGAAGCGAAGCGCCTGTCGAAACTTGCGCCCCAGACCGACGCAGACCTTGCGCCTGCACAGATGGCGGCCCTTGCCTATCCCGACCGGATCGGACTGCGCCGCCCCGGCGATGATCCGCGATACGTCCTCTCGGGCGGCAAGGGCGCGCGGCTGGACGCGGCGGACACGTTGGCGGGTGCACGGTTGATCGTGGTGACCGACACCGACGGAAACCCGCGCGAGGCGCGCATCCGCGCCGCCCTCTCCCTGACCGAGGCCGAACTGCGCGACGTGGCGGGCGACCGGATCGCATGGACCGAGGTCTGCGCCTGGTCACGCCGGGATCGCCGCGTCATCGCGCGGCGGCAGGAACGGCTGGAGGCGCTGGTGCTTTCCGACGCGCCGTGGCCCGATGCGCCGCCCGACGCGGTGGCGCGGGCCATGCTGGACGGCGTGCGCGATCTGGGCCTGCGCCTGACACCTGCCGCCGAACGGTTCCGCGCCCGTGTCGAGGCGGCGCGCGCCGGGGGCCTTGCGCTGCCCGCAATGGACGATGCGAGCCTGATGGACAGCCTCGAGACATGGCTTCTGCCGCATCTGGCCGGGGTCCGCAGCGCGGCCGGGTGGGAGGGGTTCGACCCCCTGCCCGCCCTGCGCGCGATGCTCGACTGGCCACAGATGCAGGCGCTGGACCGGGCCGCGCCGGCCGAGTTCACCACGCCGCTGGGGCGGAGGGTCGCCATCGATTACTCCGGGGGCGCACCGGAAGTCGCGGTTCGCCTGCAGGAGATGTTCGGAACCGTTGTGCATCCCGTTGCGGCGGGGCAGCCACTCAAGGTGACACTTCTGTCACCTGCGGGGCGCCCAGTGCAGACGACGACTGATCTGCCGGGCTTCTGGGCCACGTCTTATGCCGACGTCCGCAAGGACATGCGCGGGCGCTATCCCCGCCACCCCTGGCCCGAGGACCCGACCGTGGCCGCCCCGACGCTGCGCGCCAAGCCGCGCGGCTGAGACGAGGTCAGTCGATCTCGCGCCATGGGAAGGGTTTCTCGTCGGTCGCGCCGGACTGGTACATCGTGACCCGCTTCATCCAGACGCCAAGCCGCGCCCCAAACTCGGCGATGTTCTCGTTGGGCCGGCCCTCGTTGAACAGCATCCAGAAGAACTGGAGCAGTGTCACCGCCCAGAGAATTGTCTCGGCGATGGCGAAGAGCAGAAGGAAAAGAAGCATGAAGAGAAAGCGCGCGCCCATACCGTCGCGTTTCTCGAATCCGTCGCCATCATCCATCCTGATCCCCTTTTCCCGCTTTCGCGAAAACCGCGTCGATCATCGCCTGCGTGCCGCGCGCATCCTCGAGCGTCCAGGGATAGGCCTCGCCCTCGCGCAGGGTGCGGCAGACGGCCTCGACCTGGTTGATATAGTGGTTCGCCGCGGGAAACCGTTCGGAGGTGACCAGGGGCGCACCGGGCGCGTTCCGGTGCAGTTCGACCACCGCCTCGCCGAAGACGCCCGGATTGAACGGGGCCGTCAGACGCAGGATGCCCGCGTCGCCGTGAAACCGCATCTCCTGCGCCGGGTGCATCCGCATCGAGTTGACCCAATGGGCCGTGAAACTCGGAAACCGGGCCGCGACGCGGGCCACCACGTCGACACCGTTCTCGAAATCCACATCGGCCTGGGTGATCTCGACCGGTTCTTCGCCCGTCAGCCAGCGGGTCGCACCATAGGTGTAGACACCGATGTCGGGGATGCCGCCGCCGCCGAACTCGGCCTTGTTGCGCACGTTGCCCGGATCGCCGGAGTTGTCGTAGGTGAAGACGCCCTCGACATGCAGAAGCCGGCCGATCGCCCCTTCGCGGTAAAGCGCGCGTGCCCGCTGCCACTGCGGGTGATGGACGATCATGTAAGCCTCGGTCGCGAAGAGACCCGAGGCGTCGCGCGCCGCGATCAGGTCGTCGATCTCCGGGGCCTTCAGGGCGACGGGCTTTTCACACAGCACATGCTTGCCTGCCTCGAGCGCCATCTTCGTCATGGGCACATGCAGGTGGTTGGGCAGCGGGATATAGACCGCCTCGATTTCAGGATCGGCCAGCAAGCGCCTCGTAGTCCCCATGGACCTTCAGCCCGGGGCGGAACGCCTGGAAGGGCACGGCCTTCGCGCGATCGAAGGTCGCCAGGGCCACGAAATCCGCGCCATCTGCGGCGTGAATCGCCCGTGCCATGTGGTCGCGGGCGAACTTCGATGCCCCCATCACGCCCCAGCGCACCGGATCAGACATGAAAAAGCCTCCCTCGCTTGCGCGGGGAAGGCTATCAGGTGGGTCCCACGGCGCAAGCCGTCAGAACGTGGTTCCGCCGGAGCTCGTGCGATCAGGCCGGAGCCAGCACGCCCTTTTCCTTGGCAAGCTCCTTCATGCGCTTTTGCAGCTTCTCGAAGGCGCGCACCTCGATCTGGCGGATCCGCTCGCGGCTCACGTCGTACTGACCCGACAGGTCCTCGAGCGTGACAGGCTGATCCTGAAGCCGCCGCTGGACCAGGATGTCCTTTTCGCGGTCGTTCAGAACGTCCATCGCCCGTGTCAGAAGATCGCGCCGCATCTCGAGCTCGTCACGTTCCTCGTAGTCGGCGGCCTGGTCGGCGTCTTCGTCCTCGAGCCAGTCCTGCCACTGGGCCGCCCCTTCGCCATCGGCCGATACGGTCGCGTTGAGCGATGCGTCGCCCCCCGAAAGCCGGCGGTTCATCGAGATCACCTCGTCCTCGGTCACGCTCAGATCATGAGCGATCTTGGCGACATGTTCGGGGCGCAGATCCCCCTCTTCCAGTGCGCCGATACGGGCCTTGGCCTTGCGCAGGTTGAAGAAGAGCTTCTTCTGCGCCGAGGTGGTGCCAAGCTTCACAAGGCTCCACGACCGCAGGATGTACTCCTGGATCGAAGCGCGGATCCACCACATCGCATAGGTCGCAAGGCGGAAGCCCTTCTCGGGATCGAAGCGCTTGACGGCCTGCATCAGGCCGACGTTCGCCTCGGAAATGACCTCGGCCTGCGGCAGGCCGTAGCCCCGGTAGCCCATGGCGATCTTGGCGGCGAGCCGCAGGTGCGACGTGACCAGTTGATGCGCGGCGTCAGTGTCCTGATCCTCGACCCAGCGCTTGGCCAGCATGTATTCCTGTTCCGGCTCCAGCATCGGAAACTTGCGGATTTCCTGCAGATAGCGGTTCAGCCCCTGCTCGGGGCTGGGGGCGGGAAGATTTCCGTAGTTGGCCATGTCACTCTCCCTATCGCATTTCGAATGTATCGAAGCTTAACATAAATAGTGAACTCATCGGTTCAGTTCAAGCCGTGACCGCTAACATCCTCTTCTTTTCATATGATGAACGCTTCCGCGGAGAATTCCAGCCATGTGTCAGTGCATTCACACACTGGTGTTGCGCATCGGCGCGAGGGCGCCGACCATCACCCTATCCATGCATTTTCGCATGCAAAGAATTCCCTATTGGTGAATTCACGTGCGTTTCGGCATGAATTATCCTCCGCCCATCAACCTTTTCGGGACAGGAGGTCGCCATGCACGCCGATACCATCACCCGCACGGCCCGCGTCGCCGGTGCGCTATACGCCATCATCATAGCCGCGGGGATCTGGAGCGAACTGGGCGTACGCACCCGGCTGATCCAGCCCGGCGATCCGGCCGGGACCTGGGCGGCGATTGGCGCGAACCTGCCCTTGCTGCGTGCCAGCATCGCTGCAGACGCGTTGATGATCCTCGCCGACGTGGCGCTTGCCGTGCTGCTCTTTTCCCTGCTGCGCCATGTCCACCGCGAGGTGGCGTTGACCGCGATGGTCCTGCGTCTGATGCAGGCGGCACTCATCGGCGCCAGCCTTCTGGCGCCCATTGGCGTGATTCTTCTGGTGGGTGCGGATATGCCGGACCCGGCCGCCGCCGCACTGTGGCTGATGAACCTCCACGGAGCCGGCTATGACTTTGGGCTGATCTTTTTTGGCGTGAACACGCTTCTGACGGCATGGTTGCTGTACCGTTCGGGACTGGTGCCGGTCTGGCTGCCGGCGCTTCTGGTCGGCGCGGGGCTTGTCTATCTTGCCGGCAGCTTCACACGGCTTCTGGCACCCGAGGTCAACCTGATGATCCAACCCGCCTATGCCCTGCCGCTTCTGGCCGAAACGGCGTTCTGCATCCTGCTCCTGCTCGGACTGCCGCTGCGCCGGGAGACGGCGAGCGCAGCCTAGCCACGCAGCGCGACCGCCAGTGCCGCCATGTCCGGCGGCATGGGGCTGTGAAAGGATAGCGCCTCACCGCTGACCGGATGAACGAAACCCAAAGTCGTCGCGTGAAGGGCCTGGCGGGGAAAGGCCGCCGCCGCCTCGGCCGCGGCGGGCCCCAGCACCTTCGCGTTGATCCGGCGCCGTCCGCCATAGACCGGGTCGCCGATCAGCGCGTGGCCGGCATGGGACAGATGCACGCGGATCTGATGCGTCCGCCCGGTTTCAAGCCGGCACCGCACAAGCGCCGCCTGGTCGGCGAAGCGTTCATCCACCGTCACCCGCGTGACGGCGTGGCGGCCGCGGTCGAAATAGACTGCCTGGCGCTGGCGGTCGGTCCGGTGGCGGTCGAGACGGGTGGTGATCTTGAGAACGCCACCGCTCTCGAAGCTGACACCCTTCACGCCGCGCAGACGCGGGTCGGCCGGATCGGGGACACCGTGGCAAAGCGCCAGGTATTCCCGCGCCATCGAATGATCCTCGAGCTGCGCGGCAAGGCCATGGTGCGCCGCGTCGGACTTGGCGACGACCAGAAGCCCGCTTGTATCCTTGTCGATGCGATGGACGATGCCGGGGCGCTTTTCGCCACCGACGCCCGAGAGGTTGCCGCCGAAATGGTGCAGAAGCGCGTTGACCAGAGTGCCCCCGGGCGTGCCCGGCGCGGGGTGGACGACCATCCCCGCAGGCTTGTCGATCACCACGAGGTCGGCGTCCTCGTAAAGGATGGTCAGCGCAATCGCCTCGGGCGCGGTGTCGACCTCGGCGGCGTCCTCGACCGTGATCTCGAACACGTCCCCCGCCCCGACCTTCGCCTTGACGTCGGTCACCGGGGTCCCGTCCTTCGTCACCGCCCCATCCGCGATCAGGCGGCCAAGCCGCGAACGCGACAGATGCGCGTCATCTGGCACATCGCGGGCCAGTGCCTTATCAAGACGCGGCGGCGGGTCGTCGCCAAGGATCACGCGGATCAGCGAGGATGCCATGGATCAGCCCCAGATCCCGGAGGCCGAGGCGCGGAACCTGAGGTTTCTCAGGATACTGGTGACGGTGCTGACGGCGGTCATGATCGTCGGGCTTGTAACCATCGTTGCATTGCTTGTCATCCGGCTTCAGACCCCTGCTACGGGGACACTTGCCCTGCCCGAGGCGATCGCGTTGCCCGATGGCGCAAGGGCGCTTGCCTTCACGCAGGGCCGCGACTGGTATGCGGTGGTGACGGACGGGGATGAGATCCTGATCTTCGATCGCACAACGGGCGCACTGCGCCAGCGGGTCACGATCACGCCGGCTCGGTGATCCAGCCGGTTTCCACCGCTTCGACCCAGCTTTCGGCCCCCAGCGCGCGGATGCGGGCGATCATCCCGGAGGCATCGTAGGGAACGGTGCGCAGGCTGGTGACCCAGTCGTTGCCCAGACGCTCGAACACGGCGTAGCGCGCGTCGCCCATGCCGGTTTCCGCGATGAAGGGCGTGGTGAACCGGTCGTCGAGATAGGCCGGGCACCCCACCGACCCCGGATTGACGATCAGCTGACCACCGATGCGCACCGCGCGCGGAATATGGGTGTGGGCACACAGGACCAGCGCTTCGGACACCTCGCCCAGAAGGGCGGCAACGTGGTCGCGGCCTGCCATCTTCATCCGTTGGTCCGGACCACGCAGGTCAAGCCAGTTGGTGGTGTCGTCGCCCGGGGTCGCATGGCATAGAAACACTCCGTTCCACGACAGCGTCGCCGGAAGCGAAGTAACCCAGGCCAGGTGCGCATCGGTCAGATGCGGATGTGCCCAGGCCTCCCACAGGGGCATTTGGTCGACCGGTCGGTCGATGAGCGCGCGGTCGTGGTTGCCCGAGACCGTGGGCAGGTCGCGCGCCATCAGAAGATCCGCGGTCCCGGCGGGGTCCATCGGCCCGCTGAGCGAATCGCCCAGATTGACGATCCGGGTGATCCCCTGGCGGTCGATGTCGTCGAGCACCGCGCGCAAAGCGGCAGAGTTGCCGTGAACGTCGGCGAAGGCCGCGAATATCATGTGGGCGGCCCCCGCCTGATGATCAGTGGACGTTTACCGGCGCGAAATCGTTCTGGCGCGCAAGAATGAAGGCAAGGGTGCGGTCGCGCACCAGCGCAAGGCGTTCGCCATCGGCACTGTGTACGGCGAAAAGCTGCTCGATGCCCTCGGCCTGCTCGCGCACGTCGTCAGGCAGATCGGCGACGGCGACCGGCCGGACATAGACGATCCGGTTCTCGTCGATCTGGTCGAACTGGTATGGTGTGTTCATCTGCTCATCCCCTTCTTCTTGACGCCCGAAATCTCGATCCGCCGCACGACGGCCTCGGGAACCGCGCGGCGCAGGTCGATATGGAGAAGCCCGTTCTCGACCGTGGCGCCCACGACCTCGACCCCGTCGGCCAGCACGAAACTGCGCTGGAACTGGCGCGCGGCGATGCCACGGTGCAGGTAGACACGGGCATCCGCCTCGTCGGACTGGCGACCGCGGATCACGAGTTGCCGGTCTTCCAGCGTGATCGCAAGGTCATCCTCACGGAACCCGGCGACGGCCAGCGAGATGCGGAACGCGTTCTCGTCGGTCTGTTCGATGTTATAGGGCGGGTATCCGGCCGAGTCGGATTTCGCCGTCCGCTCCACCAGCCGCTCAAGCTGGTCGAACCCCAGAAGGAAGGGATGGGAGCCCAAGGTCAGTTTCGTCATCACGTGTCCTTCGAGAAGCGACCGTTCATGCAGCCCCTTTGCGGCGGCCACGCCCAAGATATGGGGCAGCCCCCCGCACCCTGCAAGTGTGCAATTCTTTGCCGCGCTCGGAGAGAATCGCCTATATTGGGGCGTCAAGGGGAGGCAGGCGGTTCAAGAATGAACGTCACGACGCCAATGAACATGATGACCGAAGAGATGCTGCGGGTGCGGCTCGAAGTGCTGCGCCGCGAGCATCGCGACCTTGACGAGGCGATCCACGCGCTTCAGGAAAAGGGCACCAGCGACCAACTGACGCTGCGGCGGCTGAAGAAGCAGAAGCTGCACCTGAAGGACAGCATCGCCCAGATCGAGGACATCCTGACCCCCGATATCATTGCGTAAGACCTTGATCCGGCTATAGTGCCGCTTCCCCGGACGGCAGGAGGCGCGGCGTTGAGCGTGGACGTAGGCATCATCATGGGCAGCCAGTCCGACTGGCCGACCCTGCGCGGCGCGGCAGAGATCCTGGATGAATTGGGCGTCAGCTACGAGACCAGGATCGTGTCGGCGCATCGCACGCCGGACCGTCTGTGGGACTATGGCAAGGGCGCCGTCGACCGGGGCCTCAAGGTGATCGTCGCCGGTGCCGGCGGCGCCGCGCATCTGCCGGGCATGGTCGCCTCGAAGACGCGGCTTCCGGTGATCGGCGTGCCGGTGCAGACAAAGACCCTGGGCGGGATCGACAGTCTTTATTCCATCGTGCAGATGCCACGGGGCTTTCCCGTGGCCACCATGGCGATCGGCGGCGGCGCGAACGCGGGGCTGATGGCGGCGGGCATCCTTGCACTGTCGGACCCGGCGCTGGCCCGGCGGCTCGAGGCTTGGCGCGCGGCCCTGTCAGCCTCGATCCCCGAAGAGCCGCAGGATGACTGAGCCGCTTCCCCCCGGCAGCATCATCGGCATCCTCGGCGGCGGACAGCTTGGCCGGATGCTGTCGGTTGCGGCCTCGCGGCTGGGCTATCGCTGTCACATCTTCGATCCCGATCCCGCCGCGCCGGCCGCGCATGTGGCCGACCGTGTCACGACGGCGGCGATACGACGACCTTGCCGCGCTGACGGCCTTCGCGGCAGACGCGGCCGTCATCACCTACGAATTCGAGAATATCCCTGCGGATGCGCTCGGGCTTCTGTCCGCCTCGCGGCCCATCCGACCGGGCGTGAATGCGCTCGAGATCAGCCAGGACCGGCTGGCCGAAAAGACGTTCCTGGCCAGCCTTGGACTTGCCACCGCCCCTTTCGCGCCGGTCGAGAGCGCCCCGGACATGGCGCGCGCCGTGGCGCGGATCGGCACGCCGTCGATCCTCAAGACCCGCCGGTTTGGCTATGACGGCAAGGGACAGGCGCGACTGTCCGGACCGGAGGATGCCGCCGAGGCCTACGCCGGATTGTCGGGCGCGCCGGCAATCCTCGAAGGCATGGTGGCCTTCGAGCGCGAGGTCTCGGTGATCGCCGCGCGCGGGGTGGACGGACATGTCGTGGCCTACGACCCCGGCGAGAATGTCCACGAAGGCGGCATCCTGCGCAGCACGCAGATCCCGGCCCGCCTCACGGACGACCGGCGGCGCGAGGCGACGGGCATCGCCGCGCGCATCCTCGACGCGCTCGACTATGTGGGCGTCATCGGGGTCGAGCTTTTCGTGACCTCCGACGGGCTTCTGGTCAATGAATTCGCCCCGCGGGTCCACAACACCGGGCACTGGACCCAGAATGGCTGCGCGGTGGACCAGTTCGAACAGCACATCCGCGCGGTCGCGGGCTGGCCCCTTGGTGCGCCCGACCGCTTTGCCGACGTGACGATGGAGAACCTGATCGGAAGCGACATCGACCGGGTGCCGGTCCTTGCCGCCACCCCGGGCGCGGCGCTCCATCTCTACGGCAAGTCCGAGGCGCGCGAAGGCCGGAAGATGGGACATGTCAACCATGTGCGGCGGCGTGCGACCTGAGGCGCGGTCACCCCGCCTTGCAGTCCGCGGGCTGATCCTGATCGACGACCGCCTGCTTCTGGTCAACGCCTATCCGGGCCAGGAAAGCGACCTCTGGTGTGCCCCCGGAGGAGGTGTGGAGCCGGGAACCTCGCTGCCAGAGAACCTGATCCGCGAGGTCGCCGAGGAAACCGGGCTGCGGGTCGAAGTGGGCGCATTGGCCCTTGTGAACGAATTCCACGACCCCGCCAGCGGCTTTCACCAGGTCGATCTCTTCTTTCGATGCTCGCTTCCCGACCCGGCGAACCTGCGCATCCCAGCCGGATGGCGCGACCCCGAAGGCGTGGTCAACCGTCACCGACTTGTCACGCACGCGGACTACGACGGGTTGCGGGTGAAGCCCGACAGCCTGGGCGCCGCGGCCTGGGGCGGGTCCCAGGCGCCGCTCTACGACGCGCTCGAGGTTATCGTCCGCTGACCGGCAGCGGCCGACGATTTGGCGCGAAACGACATGTGATGTCGCTTTTTCACGTTCTGCACTGGAATTTCCTGACCAGCCCTTTAGTGTGAGTGGCTGATATTTTCGAACTGAAACAGGGAGAATAACATGGACCAGCGCAGAAAAGACGCGCTCATCGCGGATCTCGTCCGTCAGGCGAACCGCGGCAAGATCAGCCGACGCACCTTCATGGAAGGCGCGCTGATGTCCGGGGCCGGCGTTGCGGGCGCGACTGCACTTTGGGGAACGCAGGCGCACGCACAGGCACCGCAGCGCGGCGGCACCTACCGCGTAGGCGTGCATGACGGCAACACGTCGGACGGGCTCGACCCCGGCACCTGGCAATCGGTGCTGCAGATCCAGATCGGCTGTTGCGCCTATTCCTATCTGACCGCGATCACCAACCGTAACACGCTTGGCCCGGACCTCGCGATGGAGTGGGAGGCGACGCCGGACGCCAAGGTCTGGACCTTCCAGCTGAACCCGCGCGCCACCTTCCACGACGGCACGCCGGTGACGGCCAACGACGTGATCGCGTCGATGAACCATCACCGCGGCGAAGCGTCGACCTCGGCGGCGAAGGCCCTGATGAACGTGGTGACCGACATGCGCGCCGATGGCGACCATGTGGTGGTGTTCGAGCTTTCGACGGGTACCGCAGACTGGCCCTACATCCTGACCGACTACCACCTGACCATCAACAAGGCCAATCCGGACGGAACGATCGACTGGCAAAGCGGGATCGGATCGGGACCCTACAAGTTTGTGAGCCACGAACCAGGCGTCCGGTCGGAACTGGTGCGTCATGACGGCTGGCACAACGTCGACGTCGGCGCCTGGTTCGACGCGGTTACCCTGATCACGCTGAACGACGCGAACGCCCGGCAGACCGCGCTGATCACCGGTCAGGTCGATGCGATCACCAGCGTCGATCTCAAGACGGTCGGCATGCTGGCGCGTGCGCCGGGCATCCTGATCGACAACGTGCCGTCGGGCAGCCACATCACGATCCCGGGCTTCGCGAATGAGGCGCCGTTCGACGATGTGAACGTCCGGCTGGCGATCAAGTATGCGATCAATCGCGAGGACATCGTCGAGAAGATCTTCTTCGGCAATGCCTCGGTCGGCAACGACACGCCGCTGAACGATACGTTTCCGTATTTCCAGCCGCTCGAACAGCGCACCTACGACCCGGATCGGGCGCGCTTCCACCTGCGCGAGGCGGGACTCGACAGTCTCGACTTCACGATCCACGCATCCGACAGCGTGTTCTCGGGGGCCGTCGACATGTCGACGCTTTACGCCGAACATGCCCGTCCCGCGGGCATCAACATCACAACCCAGCGCGAACCGGCCGACAACTTCTGGGCCGAGGTCTGGCTGAAGCAGCCCTTCCCGGTCGTGCAGTGGGGCGCGCGTCCGACACCCGACGCGATCTTCTCGCTGGTCTATCAAAGCGGCGTTCCGTGGAACGAGGGACGGTGGTCGAACGAACGCTTCGACGAGCTTCTCTTCGCCGCCAAGGCCGAACTCGACGAAGCCACGCGCACCGAGATGTACACCGAGATGAGCCAGCTCGTGCGCGACGACGGGTCGGTCATCATCCCGCTGTTCGTCAACCGCATCGGCGGACGCCGCGAAAACGTCATGCATGTCGACCAGATCGCATCGAACTGGGAACTGGACGGCGCGCGGTCCTACCAGCGCTGGTGGTTCGCCAGCTGACGCGCGCGACCTTGCAAAACGCGAAAACCCCGGCCTTGGCCGGGGTTTTCTTTTGTCTGTGCGCCAAGTGTCGGGGCGTTTCGACCCTCAGGTGTCGGACAGCCGGGACGACGCCGCATCGCCCAGGTTCTCGACCCCACGCTCGGCCAGCAGATTGTCCAGCCAGTCGGGGTCCATCTCGGGAACCGAGCTGAGCAGCAGATCGGTGTAGGCGTGATGCGGGGGGCGGAACATCTCGTCCTTCGGCCCCTGTTCGACGACCTTGCCCCGCTGCATCACCACCACCTCGTCAGCGATGGCGCGCACCGTTGCGAGGTCATGGGTGATGAACATGTAGGCCAGGTTCATTTCCTTCTGAAGCCGGTCGAGCAGCCGCAGAATCCCCTCGGCCACAAGCTGGTCGAGGGCGCTGGTGACCTCGTCGCAGATGATGAATCGCGGCTCGGCCGCGAGCGCACGGGCGATGCCCACGCGCTGCTTCTGCCCGCCCGACAACTCGCTCGGACGCCGATTGTAATATAGCGACGGCTCGAGTTCGATCTGGTCGAGAAGTTCGTCCACGCGCTTCTTCAACGCAACCCCGCGAAGACCGCCGTAGAACTGTGCCGGGCGCCCGATGATCTCTCCGATCGTCTTCTTGGGGTTCAGCGCCGTATCCGCCATCTGGTAGATCATCTGCGATTGCCGAAGCTGATCCTTGGTGCGGTCCTGATAGCGCGGCGGCAGCGCCGTTCCGTCAAGCAGCACCTCGCCACCCGTAGGTGGAAGCAGACCGGTGATGACCCGCGCCGTCGTCGACTTTCCCGATCCGCTTTCGCCGACCACCGCCACGGTGCGGCCCTCGTGAATGTCGAAGGACACGTCGTCGAGGACCTGAACCGGTCCATAAGAGGCCGACACGTTCCTGACGCTGATCAGCGGGACCGTGCCTTCGGGAGGACGCGGCTTCTGCGGACGCTTGAAGCTGCGCACCGCCCAGAGCGACCGGGTGTAATCCTCTTCGGGATCCGCCAGCATCTTGCGGGTGTCCGACTCTTCGACCTCGTCGCCCTTCAGCAGTACCTTGATCCGGTCGGCCATCTGCGCCACCACCGCAAGGTCGTGGGTGATGTAGATGGCGGCGGTGCCGAACTGGTCGACGATGTCGCGGATCGCGGCCAGCACCTCGATCTGGGTGGTGACGTCCAGCGCCGTGGTCGGCTCGTCGAAGATGATGAGGTCGGGACGGCAGGACATCGCCATTGCCGTCATCGCGCGCTGAAGCTGCCCGCCCGACACCTGGTGCGGATAGCGGAACCCGATTTCCTCGGGGTTGGGCAGGCGCAGGCGGCGGTAGAGCTCGATCGCGTCCTCGATCAGGGCGTCCTTCTGCCCGACCTTGTGAAGCAGCGCGCTTTCGGTGTGTTGTTCGATCAGCCGGTGCGCCGGGTTGAACGAGGCCGCCGCCGATTGCGCGACATAGGCGATGCGCGATCCGCGCAACGCGCGCTTTTCAGAGCGGCTGGCAGTGGTCAGGTCGATGCCGTCGAATTCGACCGTGCCGCCCGAGATGCGGCAGCCGTCACGGGTAAAGCCCATGGCCGCCAGGCCGATCGTCGATTTGCCCGCGCCGCTTTCCCCGATCAGGCCCAGCACCTCGCCGCGGTGGAGCGTCAGGTCGATGCCGTGGACGATCTCGATCCATTCATCGTCCGAGAATCCTTCGATCTTCAGATCGTGGATTTCCAGCAGGACGCTCTTCTTTTCGTTCTCGGCGGGGTTTTCGCCAGTGTTTTGGTCGGTGTTTTCGTCGGTCATCGGTTACTCCCTGAGGCCCGAGGAGACGTGAAGCATCCAGTCGACCACGAAGTTGATCGCCACGGTCAACAAGGCGATCGCAGCGGCCGGGATAAGCGGCGTGATCAGCCCGAAGGAGATCAGCGTTGCGTTTTCGCGCACCATGCTGCCCCAGTCCGCCAGGGGTGGCTGGATGCCAAGGCCCAGGAAGGACAGCGCCGAGATCGCGAGGAACACGAAGCAGAAGCGCAACCCGAATTCGGCCACCAGGGGGGCCGTGATATTGGGCAGCACCTCTTTCGAGATCAGGTACCAGGTGCTTTCGCCGCGAAGGCGGGCGGCCTCGATATAGTCCATCACGACCACGTTTCCGGCGACGGCCCGCGTCAGACGGAAGACCAGCGGCGAATAGAGCACCGCGATCACGATGGTCAGGTTGATGACGTTCGTGCCAACGATCGTCAGCAGCAAGAGCGCGAAGATCAGCTGCGGGATGGCCATCAGCGTATCGGCGACCCGGCCGATCAACTGATCGACCCAGCCGCCCATCGCCGCCGCGACGAGGCCGGCCACCACGCCCAGGAAAAAGGCGATGGAGGTGGTCACGAAGGCGATCCCGACAGTATTGCGCGCCCCATAGATGAGACGGCTGAAAAGATCGCGCCCCAACTGGTCTCCACCCAGGATCATCTGGGCGTCGGGCGGTGCGAAGGTGCTGCCGACGATCTCGGACTCGCCGAACGGCGCGATCAGCGGCGCGAAGGTCGCCGCGATCAGGTAGACGAGGATCACCAGAAGCCCGAAGGATGCCGTGAGCGGCGCCGACCGCATCAACCGCGACGGCTCATGGGGCAGCAGCATCACGAGAGCCTCGCGAAAGCTGAAGGCCATGCCCGCCGCTGCGGCCAGAAGCCCTGCGATGATGCTGATCCAGACAAGAAAGCTGCTGCCGCCGAAAAGGGAGCCGACAAGCGAAACGCAGGTCAGGCCGAAAAGCAGCATCAGGGCAGTCCGATGCTTTTGGTAGGCGGCGACGGAGCTGGCGCCGATTAGAACGCCGAAATAGGCGATGACGAAGGCGGTCATTCGGCGCTCCTCACTTCGGGTGACGCAGGCGCGGGTTGGTCAGGATCGACCCCACGTCCGCGATCAGGTTGAACATGATGAACGTCGCCGCGAAGATCAGGCAGCAGGCCTGCACGACCGGAAAGTCGCGTCGGGACACGCTGTCGACCAGAAGCTGGCCCACGCCGGGATAGACGAAGACGACCTCGACCAGCACCACGCCGGTGATCAGGTAAGCGAGGTTCAGCGCCACCACGTTGATGATCGGTGCCCAGGCGTTCGGCAGGGCGTGGCGCGTGATGACCTTGCCGCTGGGCACACCCTTGAGCCGCGCCATTTCGATATAGGGCGAGGCAAGCAGGTTGATGATCGCCGCGCGGGTCATGCGCATCATGTAGCCGGTGACGACCAGCGCCATGGTGACGGCCGGCAGAACCATCATGTAGATCCGCTGTTCAAGGTCCATCCCCGGCGACACAGATGCAATCGCGGGGAAGATCGGATTGGTCACCGCGAAGAAATAGATCAGGACGTAGCCGAGGAAGAACTCGGGGCTCGAGATCGACACGAGCGCGCCGATGTTGATCAGCCGGTCGGTGAAGGTGTTGCGATAGAGCGCGGCAACCACGCCCAAGAGTGATCGCCAGCGGGACCGAGATGACCGCGGCCATCGCCGCCAGCCACAGTGTGTTGGCAAAGCGCGGTGCGATCTGTTCGGCCACGCTGCGCTGGTTCGACAGCGAGACGCCGAAGTCACCCGTCAGCGCGCCGCCCAGCCATTCGAAGTAGCGCACGATGGACGGGCGGTTCAGGCCAAGCTCCTCACGCAGGGCGGCAAGGTTGTCTTCGGTCGCCCCCTGCCCGAGGATCTGTTGCGCGACATCGCCGGGCAGCAGTTCGACCGCGAAGAAGATGATAATCGAGACCACCAGAAGCGTCAGGACTCCAAGTCCCAGACGCTTGGCGATCAGTGGCAGTACCCCACTCATGCCGGTCCTGTCTCCCCTGTTGTCGCCTGTCCCCAAAGGCTGGCGTTTTCACCGTTTTTTGATCCGGGCAAGATGGTCGGGTCGGGCGGGGGAAGTCAACCGAATTGTCGGAAAGCGACATGGCATGTCGCAAAAAGCAGGAATGACCGCAGGGTTCGCCCCACCCTCAGCCGGCCAGATCGAGCTGCGGCGTCGCGGCGATCAGGCGGCGGGTGTACTCGTGGTCGGGCGCCGCGAAGACCCGCGCGGTCGGCCCCTCTTCGACGATGCGGCCCGCTTGCATCACCATCACGCGGTCGGTGATCGCGCGCACGACCGAGAGGTCGTGGCTGATGAAAAGATAGGACAGGCCGAAGGCGCCCTGCAGATCCGCCAGAAGGTCGAGGATCTGCGCCCGGATCGACACGTCCAGCGCCGACACCGCTTCGTCGAGGATCACCAGCCGGGGCCGGATCACGATGGCGCGGGCTATGGCGATGCGCTGGCGCTGGCCACCCGAAAACTCGTGGATATAGCGATCGGCATCGCCGGGTTTCAGCCCGACGGCGGCCAGCACCTCGGCCACCCGCGCGCGCTGCTCACCTTTGGGCGTGTCGGTCAGGTGAAACGGTTCTGCGACAAGCCGGTCCACCCGGTGGCGCGGGTTGAACGACCCGAACGGGTCCTGAAAGACGACCTGCATCTTGCGGCGCACCCCGCCGGCCACATCGGGCGCGGTGACCGGGTCACCGTCGAGCATGATCCGCCCGCCCTGGAGCGGCTCAAGCCCAAGGATGGCGCGGGTCAGCGTGGACTTGCCACAGCCGGATTCCCCAACAAGACCAAGGCTTTCACCTGCGTTGAGCGTGAAGCTCACACCATCGACGGCCCGGAACTGCGGGCGCGGACCAAAGGGTGTCCGGCGCGGTAGGGGATAGTCGCGCACGGCGGCTTCGACGGTCAGAAGCGGGGCTCCGGTCGCCATCGGACGGCGGGCGGGCACATGGGCGGACGCGGCGATGAGCTTTTGCGTGTAGGGGTGATGTCGGCGGGCGAAGAGGCCCTTCGTCTCGCCCGTCTCGACGATCTCGCCGTCCTTCATCACCGCCACCCGGTCGGCAAGCCCCGAGACCACGGCAAGGTCGTGGGTGATCAGCATGAGCGCCATGCCTTCATCACGCACCAGATCCCCCAGAAGATCGAGGATCTGCGCCTGCGTGGTCACGTCGAGCGCGGTCGTGGGCTCGTCCGCGATCAGCAGCTTCGGGCGCAGGGCGATCGCCATGGCGATGCAGACGCGCTGGCGCTGGCCACCCGAAAGTTCGTGCGGGAAACGATCGAGCGGGAAGCGGTCGTCCGTCAGCCCGACGCGGTCGAGCCGTTCGCGCGCGACGCGGCAGGCCTCGGTCCCGGCTGTTGACGCCATGGACGCAGCAGCGTCTCGGCCACCTGGTCGCCGATGGTCTGGACGGGGTTCAGGGCGGTCATCGGCTCCTGGAACACCATGCCGATGTCGCGACCCCGAACGGCGCACATCGCGCGCTCGGACTGGGCCAGAAGGTCCGTGCCGCCGAAGCCCGCCCGCCCCGAAACGCGCGCCGCATGGGGCAGAAGCTGCATCACCGACAGCGCGGTCATCGACTTGCCCGACCCGGATTCGCCCACAAGGCTGAAGACCTCGCCCTCACGAATGTCGAAGGACACCTCCCGCAGGATCGGCGTGCCGCGAATGGCGAGGGACAGGTTTTCGACCGACAGCAGCGTCATCGCGCGCGCCTCACCCGCGGGTCGAGGATGTCGCGCAGCCCGTCGCCCATCAGGTTCAGCCCAAGCACCGTCAGCACGATGGCGAGGCCGGGCAGGATCGCCAGCATCGGCGCGAAGGAGATCATCGTCTGGCTGTCGGCCAGCATCCGGCCCCAGCTGGGCGTGGGCGGCTGCGCACCCAGCCCGACATAGCTGAGGGCGGCTTCGGCAAGGATGCCGAGCGAGAACTGGATGGTGCCCTGCACGATCAAGAGGTTCGCGATGTTGGGCAGGATATGCTCGGCACTGATCCGTGCGCGGCCCTTGCCCGCCACCCGCGCCGCCATGACATAGTCGAGCGTCCAGAGCGGCAGCGCCGCCCCGCGCGTGACGCGGGCGAAGACGGGGATGTTGAAGATCCCGATGGCGAGGATCGCGTTGAAGGCGGACGGTCCGAAGACGGCGGTGATCAGGATCGCGATCACGAGCGACGGGAAGGCGAAGACAAGGTCATTGCCCCGCATGATCACCTCGTCGAGCAGCCCGCCCCGGTTCGCAGCGGCCAGAAGGCCCAGCGGCACGCCCGCCGCCATGCCGATGCCGACGGCGACGATGGCCACGGCGATCGAGGTGCGCGCGCCGACCATCAGCATCGACAGCATGTCGCGGCCAAGGTGATCGGTGCCCAGAAGATGCCCGTCCCCGGGCGGCAGGAACCGGCCCTGGATGTTCATCGCCTCGACCGGATAGGGCGTCCAGACGAACGAAAGAAGTGCCGCGGCGATGAACCCCGCCGACAGCGACACGCCGATCCAGAGAGAGGCGGGCAGCCTCATGCCCTGCGCCTGAGGCGCGGGTCGATCACGGCATAGGCCAGATCGACGAGGAAGTTCACGAGGATGACCGCAAAGACCAGAAGCATCACCACCGACTGCACCACGATCAGGTCGCGCTGGGTGATGCCCTGGAAGATCAGCCGCCCGAGACCGGGCAGGAAGAACACGTTCTCGATGATGATCGCGCCGGCCAGAAGGAACGAGAACTGCAGCCCGAGGATCGTCATCACCGGGATCAGCGCGTTGCGGAAGGCGTGGCGGCGGGTCGCCTGCGCGCGGCTCAGGCCCTTGGCGCGGGCGGTGCGGATATAGTCCTGCCCCAGTGTTTCGAGCACGCTCGACCGCATGACGCGCGCCAAGATCGAGGCCTGCGGCAGCGCCAGCGCGATGGCAGGCAGGGTCAGCGCCTTGAGGTTGGGCCAGATCCCCACCTCCCACCCCGGGAACCCGCCGGCGGAGAACCATTGCAGGTGGATCGCGAAGACCAGCACCAGAAGCATCGCGAACCAGAAATTCGGCACCGCGATGCCCAGCTGCGTGGCCCCCATCACCGCCACATCCGCCCCCTGCCCCCGCCGGGCCGCGGCCAGCAGGCCCACGGGGATGGCAATGGCGGTGGACAGGATCAGCGCGTAGATCGTCAGCGGGACCGACACCCAGAGGCGCGCGGCGACAAGCTCGGCCACCGGAACACGGTAGGTCAGCGAGGTGCCGAAATCGCCCGTGAGCATCCCCGCGACCCAGGACAGATAGCGCACCGGCATCGGGTCGTTCAGGCCCATCTGCTCGCGCAGCGCCTCGACCGCCTGCGGATCGGCGTTCAGGCCCAGCATGAAGGCCGCCGGGTCACCTGGGATAACCCCGATCACCAGAAAGATCACAAGGCTGGCCACGATCAGGCTGAGGCCAAGCGAGGTCAGGCGGCTGAGGACATAGGCCAGCATGGGGCGCAGCCTATGCCAGCGCCATGCGTCTTGCCATGGGCTTGGCCGCGCCGGTCACAGCCGGATCACGTATTCCTTGCGCGTGGTCTCGACCACTTCCCAGGTGCCGGTGAAGCCGGGGCGGATGACGAAGGCGTCGCCCGCGCGCAGGTGCCGGGGCGCGCCGCCGTCCTCGGTCAGGATCGAGTGGCCCGACAGGATGTGGCAGAACTCCCATTCGTCATAGACCACGCGCCAGGCGCCGGGGGTGCTTTCCCAGACCCCGGCATAAAGCCCGTCGCGATCCTCGAGGTTCCAGGTCCGGTGGACGGGGTCGCCCGAAACCAGGCGCGCGGGATCGGGGCGGCCGACCTCGGGGTCGCCGGTGGCGGCGATAGGGGCGAAGTTCATGGCAAGTCTCCGGCAGGCACCGCGGCAGGACTCGCCCGCCGCGGCGATGAAGTCACTCGGTCCAGCGCACGGCGGTCAGGTCGTTGGCCTGCGTCGGCGCGTTCAGCCACAGCCCTTCGATCTTCGCGTTCGCCACGCCGGTGCGCGCCAGCTGGAAGAGAAAGCCGTTGACGTAATCGTCGGCAATCATCTGCTGTGCCTCTTTCAGGATGCGGCTGCGCTCGTCAGGGTTGGTGGCCAGGTCGAGGTCGGTCATCAACTGCCGGAAGGCCGGGTTGTCGTACTGGAAGTAGTAGTCCGGCCGGGCGTAGATGTTGATGTCCATCGGCTCGGTATGGCTGACGATGGTCAGGTCGAAATCCTTGCCGGTGAAGACCTGCTCCAGCCATTGCGCCCATTCGAGGTTCTGCACCTCGGTCTCGATCCCCACGGCGCGCAGTTGCGCGGCGATGATCTCGCCCCCGCGCCGGGCATAGGACGGTGGAGGAAGCTTGAGCGACAGCGTCAGGCCGTCGCCATAGCCCGCCTCGGCCAGAAGCTCCCGAGCGCGCTCGGGATCGTAGGCCGACTGGGCGGTGAGATCGACGTAATCGGGGTTGTGCGGCGCGAAATGGGTGCCGATGGGCGTGCCATAGCCGAACATCGCGCCGTCGATGATTTCCTGACGGTTGATCGCGTGGGCGATGGCCTCGCGCACGCGGACATCGCTCAGCGCTTCGGACTTGTTGTTCATGCTCAGGATCGTCTCGCCCTCGGTCGAGCCGATCAAAAGCGTGAAGCGCGGGTCGGCCTCGAACTGCTGAAGCGTTTCGGGCGCGGGGATGTTCGGGAAGGCGTCGATATCGCCCGCCATGACCGCCGCGAAGGCTGCCGTGGGATCCGAGATGAACTTGAACGTCGCGGTCTCGAGCGCCGGGGCCTCGCCCCAGTAGTCCGGATTGCGCGCGATCTCGATCCGGTCGCCCTGAACCCAGCGCGAGAAGGTGAAGGGACCGGTGCCGACCGGGGCGGTCGCGGCCTCTGCGATGGATTCGGGCGCCACGATCACGGCGTCGCCCCAGGCCATGTTGGTCAGGAACCCGCCGTTCGGGGCCGAAAGCGTGACCTGAACGGTCAGCGGGTCGATGACGGTCACGTCCGCGATCCCGGCGAAAAGCGCCTTCTGCGCGTTGGTCGAGTCCTCGGCCCGCGCCCGGTCGAGCGAGAATTTCACGTCTTCGGCGTCGAAGGTCGTGCCGTCGTGGAACGTCACGCCCTCGCGCAGGGTGAAGGTATAGACGGTGCCGTCCTCGCTGATCTCCCAGCTTTCGGCCAGCGCCGGGGCGATCGAGCCGTCCGACTGATAGCGGGTGAGCCCCTCGAAGATGTTGGCATAGACCACTTCGTCGATGGCTGCGGCCGCCCCGCCCGTGGGGTCGAGATTCGGCGGCTCGAGCTGCATGCCAAGGGTCAGCGAAGTCTGCTGCGCGGTGGCCATCTGGGCGGCAAGGACAAGTCCTGCAGCTAGGATCGGCAGGCGGAGGGTCATGGGCGGTCTCCCGTTTGGATTTGCAGGAAGGCTAGCCAAGGGGCGGGGATTTGGGAAGGGCGCGTGAAGGCCGCTAGCGGGCCAGAAGCGCCCCGAGGCTGAGTGCCATGACCTGCGCGGCTTCGACCATGTCGTCGATGCCCACCCATTCATCGGGCTGGTGCGCCAGATCGAGGATGCCGGGGCCATAGGCGATGCAGTTCTTCAGCCGCCCGATCCGGTCTATGTGCTTCTGGTCGTAGGTGCCGGGCGAGACCACGAATTCGGGCGCCACCCCAAGGACACGGCCGATCGCATCCTCGACCGTGCGGACGATGGGGGCGTCGCGGTCGGTCATCGTGGGGACGACCTCGTGCAGATCGCGCACCTCGTAGACGAAGCCCGGGCGGTCCTGTCGGATCTTTTCGAGCATCGCCGTGACTTCGGCCTTCACCTCGTTCAGGTCCTCCTCGATCAGGAAGCGGCGGTCGATCACGATGCGGCAGCGGTCGGCGACGCAGGGCGCGGGAAAGCCGGTGAACCCCTCTTCAGGCTCGGCCTCGCCGCCGTGGATCGAGTTGACGTTCAGCGTGGATTGCCGCGCGCCTTCGGGCACGACCGGCATCGCGGTGTGCTTGGTCGCGAGAAGCGGATAGAGCGTTTCCTCCATCTCGGCCAGAACCGCGCCCATATGGCGGATCGCACTGTCGCCGAGAAACGGCATCGAACCGTGGGCGATGCGTCCCTGCGTCTCGATCTCGGCCCACCACACGCCGCGATGGCCAAGGCAGATGCGGTTCTTGTTCAAGGGTTCGGGGATGATGACGTGCTGGACACGGGCCGGGTCGAAGAATCCCCGCTCGGCCAGATGGGCGACGCCACCATAGCCGCCCGATTCCTCGTCCGCCGTGGCGCTGATCTCGACCGCGCCGGAGAACTCCGGGCAGGTTGCCAGGAAGGCCTCGGCGGCGATCACGCTCGCGGCCAGCCCACCTTTCATGTCGCACGAACCGCGGCCGTAGACGCGCCCGTCCCTTTCGACGCCGGCGAAGGGATCGACAGTCCAGCCGTGGCCCACCTCGACCACGTCGAGATGCGAGTTGAAATGCACGCAGTCCCCGGGACGGGCGCCTTCACGCCGGGCGACGAGGTTCCAGCGGGGGTACTTGTCGCTGTCGCCGGGGGCACCCTCGGCGCGGATCAGTTGGGTCGTGAACCCCTGCGGGGCGAGGCGCGCGTCGAGAAGATCGCAAACCTCGCGATAGTTGCGGCCGGGCGGGTTGACCGACGGGATGCGGACCAGCGACTGGGTCAGCGCGACCAGGGCGTCGCGCCGGTCGGCCACGGCCCTGCACAGAAGCTCGGTCTGATCGGTGGCGGTCATGCCGTCAGACTAGCAGCGCCGGCTGCCGGTGCAATCGCTGCTCAGGCGCCGGCGGGCGCCCCTGCCCGGTGGCGTTTCGGCCCGAAAAGGGCCGCGAGCAGAAGGATCACCCCCGAGACCGTGGCGATCATGCCCGCCGCGCTGACCGAATCCTGCGCGCCGAGCCAGAGCGGACCGTAGCCCGCCAGCACATAGCCAAAGACCGCCGACAGCACTGCGAAGACCACCGACCATGCGACCTGCCGGCCCAGACTGTCGGTCATCAGCCGCGCGGCAGCGGGCGGGCAGATGAACATGGCGATCACGATGATCGAGCCCACCGCGTCGAACGCCGCGACAGCGGCCAGGGCCGCGACAATGACAAGGCTGAGACCGATCGCCGTGACCGGCAGGCCCGAGACGCGGGCGAAGCCCTCGTCGAAGGTCGAGAGCTTCAGGGGCCGCCAGAGAATCCACGTATAGGCGATCACCGCCAGCAGGGTCACGAACATGCGCGGCAGTTCGGGCGGAAGTCCCGCCAGTGCCAGTGGGTCGAGAAGCGAGGACCAGCCGGTGGCGTCGAGCCAGATCAGCGATTCGAGATTGCCCATCAGCGCGTGCTCGACGTCGAGATGCACCGACGAGGTGTCCGAGCGTTCAAGCAGCAGGACCCCTGCCGCGAACATGGCGGTGAAGATCACGCCCATGGCCGCACCCGCCTCGATCCGGCCGACGCGCTTGACGACCTCGATCAGCACGACGGCCAGAATCGCGGCGGCGGCCGCACCCAGCATCATCGCGGGCGCCGTGACGGCACCGGTCACGAGGAAAGCCGCGACGATGCCCGGCAGTACGACATGGCTGATCGCGTCGCCGATCAGGGCCTGGCGGCGCAGCAGCAGGAAATTGCCCGGCAGCGCGCAGGCGATTGAGGCGAAGATGCCGATCAGAAGCGGCGGCAAGCTGAGGGGAACGAACTCGGCGCCCATCATGCCCCGACCCCCGCGGGCGGCCCAAGGCGGGTGTCGACCTCGCGCAGCTGGTCCGGGGTCAGCACGACGTCGATGCCGATCAGGCCGTCATAGCGGGCTGCAGCGGCCTCATGCCGCCGGTCGCCGCGCAGGATCGCCCAGCGGCGTTCGTCGAGCAGCGCCTTGGCGGAAAGCGCGCGGCCGGCCTCTGTCGCCACGCCATCGGCGCGCATCAGCCCCTCACGCACCAGAAGACGGCGGGTGAAGCCCTCGTAGACCGGATGCCCCTGCGCCAGCGCCAGAAGACCCTGTCGCCGGTGCACCCGCCGCTGGTAGGTGCGGTAGCGGATCAGGGCCGCCACCGCCCCGCGCCGGGGAGACAAGAGAAGCGACAGCGCGAAGGCGGCAAAGGCCAGAAGCACGATGATCGGACCGGTGGGCAGCGCTGGCGCCGAGGCGGAAATCGCTGCCCCGACATAGCCCGACAGACCGCCAATGACGCCGGAGATCAGGACGACGCGGTCGCTCCGGTCGGTCCAGAACCGCGCGGTGACGGGCGGAATGATCAAGAGCGCCACGATCAGGATCAGGCCCACGATCTTGAGCCCGACCACCGTGACCCCAAGGACAAGCCCCATCATCGCAAGGTCGATGCGGCGCGTGTCGACGCCCGTGGCCGCGGCATAGCCGGGATCGAAGGCAACCAGTGTCATCGGGCGGCGCAGCAGAAACACCAGCAACAGGGCCAGCGCGCCGCCCAGTGCAATGGTCAGCGCGTCGGCGCGCAGCATCCCGGCTGTCGATCCCAGCAGGAAGCTCTCGAGCCCGGCCTGCCGTCCCGAGGACATGCCCTGGATCACCGTCAGAAGGACGATCCCGAAGCCGAAGAAGACCGAGAGCACGGCCCCGATCGCGGCGTCTTCCGAGAGGCGCGTGCGCCGGGTCAGCGCCTGCAGGGCCAGCAATCCCAGACCCGCCGACAGCGCCGATCCGATCATCAGACCGGGAAGCCACCGCCCGTCTCCGCCAAGGGCGACCATCACGATGAAGGCCAGCCCCACGCCAGGCAGGGTGCCATGGCTGATCGCATCGCTGACCAGCGCGCGCTTGCGCAGGAACAGGAATGTGCCCGTGACCCCGGCCGCCATGCCCAGAAGCGTCGCGCCGATGGCGACGAGCGTGGCGTTATAGCCAAGCTGAAGGGTGAGGGCCTCGAAGAGCATGCCCTAGACGGCGGGTCGCGCAAGCCCGGAAACCTGCCCGGACTCGAGCCGCCCGCCATACGCCTCTTGCAGCGCGGCAGAGGTGAAGGCGCTGGAAACCGGGCCTTCCGCGATGCGGCGCACGTTCATCACGAGGACCCGGTCGAAATAGTCAGGCACGGTGGCAAGGTCGTGGTGAACCGCAACCACCGTGCGGCCTTCGTCGCGCAGCGACTTCAGCACGGCGATGATGGCCTTTTCCGTGGCCGCATCGACGCCCGCAAAGGGTTCGTCGAGGAGGTAGAGGTCTGCCCCCTGCGCCAGGGCGCGGGCAAGGAACACCCGCTGCTGCTGCCCACCGGAAAGCTGGCCGATCTGACGGTCGGCGAAGTCGCGCATTCCGACCCGGTCAAGGCAGGCCAGTGCCGCGTCGCGATGATGGGGGCGGATGCGCCGAAGCAGCCCAAGCTCGCGGTAAAGCCCCATCAGCACCACGTCGAGGACGCGTGTGGGGAAATCCCAGTCGACGCTGGCGCGCTGCGGCACGTAGGCGATGCGCGCCCGCGCACGGTCAAGCGAGGTGCCGAACACCGTCACCGTGCCCGACACCGCCGGAACGATCCCAAGGGCGGCCTTGAGCATGGTCGACTTGCCCGCACCGTTCGGTCCGACGATGGCGGTCATCGCGCCCTCGGCGAAGGTCGCGTCAAGCGAGAAGACCGCCGGGGTTTCGCCATAGGCGACGGTCAGCCCCCGAATTGCCAGCGGGCTGGTCGCAGCCGCGTCATCCGACGCGATGCGGCCGTCCGCGGCGGCAAGGGCTGGGCGCTTCATGTCACATCCCCGCCGCGAGCCGGCCGTCCATCCCGCGCTCCGGCGCCGTTCCGCCAAGGGCGGTGGCGATCGTCGTGGCGTTGTGGTCGATCATGCCGACATAGGTGCCTTCATAGGTGCCGGGCGCCCCCATCGCGTCCGAAAAAAGCTCGCCCCCGATGCGGACCTCGTGGCCGCGCGCGGCGGCGCCTTCGATCAGGGCGCGCACGTTGCGGTCGCTGACCGAGCTTTCGACGAAGACGGCGCCGATGCCGCGATCGACCAGCAGGTCCACGAGTTCGCCGATGCGGTTCAGTCCCGCCTCGCTTTCGGTCGAGATGCCCTGAATGCCCAGGACCTCGAACCCGTAGGCCGCGCCGAAGTAGTTGAAGGCATCATGCGCGGTCAGGAGAACACGGGCCTCGGGCGGCACGCTGGACAGAACGCCGGATTGATAGGCGGCCAGGCGGTCGATCTCGGCCAGATAGGCGGTTGCGTTGGCATTGAAGATGTCGGCGTCCTCGGGACGCACCTCGATCAGCGCGTCGCGCACGCCTGCGACGACATGGGTCCAGAGCGACGGCGTGATCCAGACGTGCGGGTCGAACTTGTCGGGATAGTCGTCATGGCCCAGCAGCAGATCCTGCGGCACGGACTCGGCCACGGCGACGACAGGACGGTTGCGGGCGAGGTCCTGCATGAAATCCTCAAGCTGCGCCTCGAGGTAGAGACCATGCCAGAGCACGAGGTCGGCGCGCGTCATCGCCACGATGTCACTGCGGGTCTGGCGGTAGGCGTGCGGATCCACCCCCGGCCCCATCAGCGCCTGAACCTCGACCAGATCGCCGCCGACCCGGGCTGCCGCATCGGCAATCATGCCGGTGGTCGCGACAACGTCGAGAGGCCCGTCGCCAGATGCCTGCGCCTTGGCACCCTCTACGCCGAATACGACCGCCATGGCCGCAACTGCGGCGAGGGACGAGAAGGCACGTCGAGTGAAGGGCATCATTGCTGGAGTTCTCCTTTTTCGGTGGTGTTGAAGAGGAGATATGCGAACCAGTCGCATTCGTCAATGCAAATGCGAACCATTCTCAATATTGGGGCGGACAGACCGGCATTGGTCGAAGCATTTGCCTAATTTTCAGGCAGGTCGAGGGATCAGGAGACGAGAAGGCTGCGAAGAATTGCCGGAAGCGCCAGCGGCGTGTCGGCGCCGGCGTCCGCGCCCACCTCGCGGAAGGCCCCGGGGCTGTCAGTGAAGGCCCGACCGGCGACGACAATGGCAAGGTCCGGATTCAGCGAGACCGCACGCAGCGCAGTCACAAGGGTCCGCAACCGCTCAAACCCCTCGTCATCGGGACTGACGGAACTGGTGGCGACGACAAGACAGTCAAGCGGCCTGCGCGCCACCTCGTTCAGAAGCTCCTGCGTGCTCGACGGAAAGCGGGACATCGCGCTCCAGCCGCGTGACCGCAGCACATCGGCCTGCAGGATCGACCCCACGATATGCAGATCGCCGGGCATCTGCGCGACCGTCACGCGGTACGCGCCGACCGCACGGTCAGGGTCGATCACGCCATGGCGGCGCATCCGGCTATAGACCAGCTGGAGCTCGGACAAGGCGACGGTGATATCGGCGCCGGTGCAGGCATCGGCCTGCCAGAGATCGCCCAGCGCCGCGGCAGTGCGCCCGTAAAGCCGCACGAAATCGTCAAGCCCGCCGCCGGCCGTCCGGCAGATCGCCTCGACTTGTGCGGTCTCGTCCTCGTCCCGCGCCGCGGAAAAGAGCCGCGCGAGTTCCCGGGCACACGCAAGAAGCTCGCGGGTATTCGACGAAGGCGTACGCGTTGAGCGGATGTCGCCGAACGCCACGCTGAAGGCGAGCCCCGCAACGAACCGCTCGACACTGGCGCGCAGGGGCGTCTCTGCCGGAGGGGTCTCCAACAGGATCGCACGGTCGTCATTGTCGGCCTCGGTGCCGAACAGGACACGCAGCAGCGAAGGCGCGGCCTCGGGATAGGTCATCAGCGCGTCGATCGGTGCATCCGACGCCTCGAAGGTGCCCGGCGGCAGGCGGAACGGCTGACTCCGGCGAACGGCAAGGCGCATCCGCCAGTCGGAGAAGGCGCGTTCGCGGATGGGCCGCGCGCGCAGCACCTCGAGTCCCGTGTGCCGCGAGTCGGCCCGGATCGAGTTCGAGCACCCGGTCGAGCGCCTCCTGCGGACCCTCGAGCCACTGCATGAACCGGCCCTGATCGTAGACCAGCGTGCCGGTCAGCCCTTCGCGCGCATTCCGGGCCACCGCGACATCCATGATCTCGTCGAAGCCGCCCGACTCGAAGCTTCGCGTCGCCTGGCTTCGATAGATCAGGTTTGCAAGTCGCCTCGGGTCACCGGCCGCGCGGGCCGGAACCGAACCGGTCAACGTCCCCCTTGGCGCCGGTCCTGCACCAAGCCACGATCTGGGTTGCATTTGCGGCGGCAGATCGCTCTGCAACGGGTCATTGGGCAGGGCTTGGGCCATCGGTCTCTCCCTGCACGCGTGCGGATCGATTGGTCGATCTCGCTTGGCGTGCGTGCCCCGGATCATCATTCATGCGTGAAGGACTGGGCACCGTCGTATACCGATACGGTAACCTCAGGAACCCGAATCGTGCAAGTGGTCGTTTTGGCCTTTTACGCCTGCGACCGGGCACGGCCGCACTGGCCCGGCGGAAGGCGTGAGAAGACGACAACGCGCCCTCGCGACCCCGCCGGGGAATAGGCGAACCCGGACCGTGAGAAGGCGTCGAAGATTGCAGCGATCCCCCGGGCGCCATATTGGGCGGGGTGAAGCTCGATCACCGCGAGGCGCACGGGATCGGGAAGCCCTGCGTCGAAAAGACCCTCCTCGGCCCCCTCGATGTCGGCCACGAGGACGGTGGGCCGAAGGTCCGTGAAGAGCGCGCCGATACCCAGCGCGGGCACTTCGATCGAATCGCGAAGTCCGCCCTTGCCGCGCGCGGTGCTGCCTGACCAGAAACCTTCGCGCCGGAAGAGCGGGACCTCGCCGCCCCCCTCTCCCGGGACGGCGGCGCCATGCAGGACGGTGATGGGCGCAAGGTCGTTGCGCGCGACATTGCCCGCGATCACCGGCAGGAGCGCCGGATTGGGTTCGACCGCGGCCACGCGCCCGGGTCCGACGAACCCGGCGGCGAGGATGGAAAGATACCCGCACCCCGCGCCCAGATCGAGGACCCGGTCGCCGGACTTGAGATGTGTGCTGAGGGCATGCGCCTCGCGATGCTCGTAAAGCCCGGTCCCCAGCGCATGGCGCAATCCGGGCCCAAGCTCGGCATCGGGCACCTCGAGGCTGACCCCGTCGACGTCAAATACGGGCACAGGGCCTCCGGCATTTGCCGGTCTTGGAAGACTCAGTCACGCGCAATCGCCTGCACCGTCTCGAACACTTCCAGATCGGGCGGGCCAAGGTAGATGTCGCGATGATCGCCCGCCCCCCTGTGCGCCTCGCGAAAAGCGTCCGAGCGGGTCCAGGCGAGAAAGCTCTCCTCGTCCTGCCAGGCCGTATGCGAGGCGTAGAGGCGATACCCCTCACCCTCGGGGCCCTTGAGCAGGTGAAAGGCGATGAAGCCGGGCACGGCCTTCAGATGGCTGTCGCGCCGCGTCCAGACCTCTTCGAAGGCGGCTTCCTGTCCAAGCTTCACCTTGAAGCGGTTCATCGTCAGGTGCATCGTGCCTGTCTCCTTGCCGGGTCGGTCCCGCTCTGGTCTTTCGCGGCAGTTCATTGCATGTCTTGGGGCAGGTCAACCGCCGTTCTCAGACAGACGGATCCCGCCCATGCAGCTTTTCGTCGGCCTCGGCAATCCCGGCGCGAAATACGCGCAGAACCGGCACAACGTCGGTTTCATGGCCGTGGACCGCATCGCCGCGGACCACGGGTTCGGCCCGTGGCGGTCGAAGTTCCAGGGCCAGGTGACCGAGGGACGGCTGGGGGACGAGAAGGTCGTGCTGCTCAAGCCCGAGACCTTCATGAACCTCTCGGGCCAGTCGGTCGGCGAGGCCATGCGGTTCTACAAGGTGACCCCCGCCGGGATCACCGTGTTTCACGACGAGATCGACCTTGCCCCCGGCAAGCTGCGGCTGAAGGACGGCGGCGGACACGCGGGGCACAACGGCCTGCGCTCGATCCACGGCCACATCGGGGACGCCTATCGGCGGGTGCGGATTGGCGTCGGACATCCGGGGCGAAAAGAAGCCGTGCCGGCCTACGTGCTCCATGACTTCGCGAAATCCGATGCCGACTGGCTGGACGACCTTCTGCGCGGGATCAGCGACGGCGCCCCCGACCTGGCCGCGGGCGATGCGGGCCGGTTCCAGAACGCGGTGGCGCTGCGGATGCAGCCGGCCCGGGCAAAACCTGCCCCGCGCGCGGCGGCGGAGACGCCTGCCCCACCCCCGCAGCTTCAGCCCGACGACCGGAACAAGGGCGACACGCCCGCGCCCCCCGACACCCGGAACCCGCTGCAAAAACTTGTCGATCGCTTCCGTTAGCTGTCACTCGACGCTTGAGCACAAGAATTGCCACCCGTGCCGTTGGCAAAGAACCTAACGCGGCGGCGCCACAGATTTGCCGACGGTGGCTTGGGTTGAGGCCGCGAGTGCTTGCGTCTCAGAACCCAAGGGGCGTGGACGCAGACGGTCGTTGCTCTGACGACGAAGGACCGCGCCGCGAACAAACCTGTCGTTCACAGAGGCATTCCCAAGGACAGCTTTTCAACCCCTGCTATCCTCCAAGGAGTACGGCATGCATTGTCCTACCCGGAACGAGCGTGAACGCTCCGGTCAGCAGCAAGGCCAGAACATATAGCTGGATCATCGAGTTTCGGTGCGCCGCAGACGCGTCCCCGCCGGATCGCACTTACAGAGTAGATCAGTGTCGCGATAACCAGGATTGAAAGAACATGTATGATTGAGAACGGCCCCCACCACCGGAATTCGTGATATCCAGAAGCTCGACACCGCGACCACGCACATTGCACCGACCCAAAAATAGCCGACTGCCTTGTGTAGGGTTGTTCCTTTGGGTGACGCCAGTTGAACGGCCCCGGCACCCATCGCAACGAGCGCGACGAGTGCGTGGACCGAGATGACGGCTCCATCATTCCACAGGGCTTGCCAATTCATGCCGGCCCCTCCCGTAGATGATCGACAGGACAAGCCCTTGAACGGCGACGACTGCAATCCAGAACACAAGCTCGACTGCAACGAGCGCGACCGGTTCACCGAACATGTTGAAGGGTGCGTGAAACTCGAAATACAGCGCCATCAGTGCCCACAATATGGCTCCGAAAGCCAGTCCACGCGCCGCTACCCCACTGCGGCAGCGCAGGCTCTATCCAGTAGAAAACCAGTCCATGGACGACGCCGATCACAGCGGCGATGGCCATGTAGAGCGGTCCATTCGTGAACATGAGTGGGAGTGGCTCCATCTCGAACAAGACCGAGATGATTTTCGCGCTTTGCGCTTCGTTCTCGAACAGAAGCGGTCGGCCGAGTTGAAAGAACAGGATGTTGCTGACGGTATTGGCAATGACTATTGCGACAGCACCGCCAATGGCGGCTCTTAGCAGTTTCGAATAGGCGATTATTCCTCCTTGCAGACCATGCGGTAGAGTTGGTTTTCTGGCGGTGGACTGCGTCGCAGACCACAGAAAGGGGCCAGCCTTGGCAGTGCTTCGTTGCCCCACAGCATCGAGCAGACTTCACCGCGCGATGCTGACATAAGCGTAGCAGTTTGCGTCAGGTCTTTCAAACGCAGTCGCAGAGTTCGCATCTGCAAGCCAACGCCATGTCACTTTTCTTGGCATCGCTGGGTTTGATGTTGGTGCCACTTCCACCCGGTTCCTGAAAGCCGACATACATGTAGTGCGCAGCAACCGCCACTTCGGGCTCGAAGCGGCCGTTTGCTGCACCCCGCACCAAGGTGCGCTTTGCCATCATGCGCCAAGTTGTGATTAATGGCTGCTGACCCTAGGCTACAGAGGGGACGATGCGAGGACGATGATGGAGAAGGACCCTTCGGTGAACGTGCTGGGCACGGAACTTCAACCCTGCTCGGCCGACCCGGTGACGGGGTTCTTCCGCAACGGCGCCTGCGATACCTGCGCCGAGGATCGCGGCAGCCACACGGTCTGCGCGGTCATGACGGCCGAGTTCCTCGCGTTCTCGAAATATGTCGGCAACGACCTGTCGACCCCCCGGCCCGAGTTCCGATTTGCCGGCCTCAGGCCCGGCGACCAGTGGTGCCTGTGCGCGGGCCGCTTCCTTCAGGCCGCCGAAGAGGGCGCGGGGCCGAAAGTTTCGCTTGAATCGACGCATGTCCGGGCGCTGGACATCGTGCCCCTCGACGTGCTGCGCGCCCATGCGATCGACGCGGCGGATGGGATGTCCCGGCCAGGGGACGACTGACGCGCCGCGTCAGGCGGGCGCGTTCATCAACTCGTCGATGAAGAGGCTCAGAAGCTGCGGGCGGCCGCTCACGCCCGCCTTGCGGTAGATCGCATTGGTCTGGGCCTTTACCGTGCCCTCGCTGGTCTGGCGAAGCTCGGCGATCTCCTGGGTCGACATCCCCTTGATGGCGAAAAGCGCCACGTCGCGTTCTGCGGGGGTCAGACCCCATTCGCCGAAGCGCTCTTCGAGAACCTCCATGAAGGCGCCGGAGGCCGCGCGCAGCGCCGCTTCGGCGCGCGCCGATCGGACGCGGGCCTGACGCAAGGCCGCCGCGCCCAGCACGACGCCCAGCATCAGCCCGATCGCCGCCCCGATCTCGATCAGTTCAAAGAGCTGCCAGTTGAGTGGCGCGAGCGGGAGACCCAGCACCGACACGACGATCTGCGATACGAAGACCAAGGCGCAAAGTGCCTGCAGAACAAGCACCGCACCGATCACCACCGGGTTGCTCAACACCTTGTTCTGCCGTCCCTCGTTGCCGTCCCCGGGCGCAGTACACCGGCTTCGGTCTTGGCCTCAATCATCATCGTCATTGTCATCGGAGCCGTCGGACCCGCCTGAGGAGCCCGAAGATCCACCACCGTCATCGTCATCATCGTTGGACGATCCGGAGGATCCGGAGGATCCGCCGCCGTCATCATCGTCATCATCAGACGAACTGGACGATCCGTCATCGTCATCATCGTCGTCGTTGAGACTTGGATTGACGATCCGGCCATCGGAATCATCATCGTCGTCGTCGTCGCGCCCAAGCACGACCCAATAGTCGCGCATGATGACCCCGGTCGCGGGGTTGAACACGATCTCGCGCCGGTATTCGTCGCTGATCGCCACGATCCGGGTACGGCCGAGGAAGGTCTGCGATATGCGGATCTCGGTATACCCCTGATCACGCAGCTGGTCGACGATCTGATCCCGGCTCACGCCCTGCGCGGCCAGCGGACCGACCGCGACCGTCAGGAACAGAAATGCAAGCGCAATGGTTCGTCTGAACATCATCATTTCACCAGAAAGGGGAGGCACGCCCCGGCGTGCCCCCCGGTCGGTCTGTCATTCCCGGCTCCTTGTCCGGGCAAGGCAAAGACCGTGGGTCAGTCGTCGTCATCGTCGTCGTTGTCATCGCTCGACGAACCGCTCGACCCGCTGGATCCGCTCGATCCGCTGGATCCGCCGTCGTCATCGTCGTCGTCGTCATTGTCATCGCTCGAGGACCCGCCCGACACGCCGCCATCGTCGTCGTTGTCGTCGTCATTGTCGTTGCGATCATCATCATCGTCGTCATCGTCATCATCGTCGTCGTCGTCGCGATCCTCGACCCAGCTTCCGCTCACGAATTCGAGATCACGACCGGCTTGCCTGTCATCCACATCGCCGTCGATCAAGGCGCCGAGGGTGTTCCCGTCACGGGCAAAGGTCAGATCCACCTCAAGCAGACGCCCGTTGGCATCCACGTCGATCTCGTTGCGGTCAATGTCGATGCGGATGCGTTCGAACTGTTCGGGGCGATACCCGAGCTGCGCCATTTCCGCCAGCGCCCGATCTCGGATTGCATTGCGTTCCGCCTCGGTCAGCGTGTTGGCAGCGGCGGGAAGGGCAAGCGCCGTACTACCCAGAAGAAGCAGCGTGGTGAGTGTCTTGCGTGTCATGTCTCGGTTCCTTTCAGATCAGTCCCGGCAGAAGGCCTGCCGGCTTCCGTGATCCGACTTGAGCACCGTGACCTTCCCGGCCCCATTGGCCAACTGGTCTACACAGGGTGCTCTAAACCCCCGAGAGATGTCCATAAACCGGGGTTTACGGCCCCGATTTCACCACGACACCCGCGATCCTGCCAGGACCACCCCTCACGGCTCGAGCTTCATCTCGAACCCCAAGGCCCGCGCGACGGTGAAGATGTCCTTGTCGCCCCGGCCGCACATATTCATGCAGATGATGTGCTCCGCGGGCAGTTCCGGGGCGATCTTCATCACATGGGCAAGCGCGTGACTGGGTTCGAGCGCGGGGATGATTCCCTCGAGCTCGCAACACAGCTGGAACGCCTCGAGTGCCTCGGCATCGGTGATCGACACGTATTCCGCCCGCCCGATATCATGCAGCCAGGCATGTTCCGGACCGATGCCGGGATAGTCGAGGCCCGCCGAGATCGAGAAGCCCTCGAGGATCTGCCCGTCGTCGTCCTGAAGAAGATAGGTGCGGTTGCCGTGCAGCACGCCGGGGCGCCCCCCCGTCAGGCTGGCGCAATGCTCCATCTTCTCGTTCACGCCCTTGCCGCCGGCTTCGACGCCGATGATGCGGACGTCCGGATCGTCGAGGAAGGGATAGAACAGGCCCATGGCGTTCGAACCGCCCCCGATGGCCGCGATCAGCGTGTCGGGCAGACGGCCTTCGGCCTCCTGCATCTGTTCGCGGGTTTCCCGGCCGATGATCGACTGGAAGTCGCGCACCATGGCCGGATAGGGATGCGGCCCCGCGACGGTGCCGATGCAGTAGAACGTGTCGCGCACATTGGTGACCCAGTCGCGCAGCGCGTCGTTCATCGCATCCTTGAGCGTGCCGCGACCGCTTGTCACAGGAATGACCTCAGCGCCCAGAAGCCGCATCCGGAAGACGTTCGGCGCCTGGCGTTCGACGTCATGCGCGCCCATGTAGACCACGCATTTCAGCCCGAACTTGGCGCAGACCGTCGCGGTCGCCACGCCGTGCTGGCCGGCGCCGGTTTCGGCGATGATCCGCGTCTTGCCCATGCGGCGGGCCAGGATGATCTGGCCCAGCACGTTGTTGATCTTGTGCGCGCCGGTGTGGTTCAGCTCGTCACGCTTCATGTAGACCTTGGCCCCGCCCAGATGCGCGGTCAGCCGTTCGGCATGGTAAAGCGGCGACGGGCGGCCGACGTAATGCTTCCAGAGAAAGTCCATCTCGGCCCAGAAGCTGTCGTCTGTCTTGGCCGTCTCGTACTCCGCTTCGAGCTGGAGGATCAGCGGCATCAGCGTCTCGGAAACGAACCGCCCGCCATAGATGCCGAAGCGGCCCTTCTCGTCAGGGCCGGTCATGAAGCTGTTGATCAGGTCGTCGGGCATGGCGCGTCTCCGGTTGCTTGGGTCTGATCTAGCCCTGCGGACAGGCAGGGTAAAGCGCAAGGGGGCGCTGCCCCCTCCCCGCTGGCGCGGTTATCCCCCGGGATGTTTCGCCCAAGAAGAAATCCGGGCGTGTTCCCCTGCTGTCGGGGAGAGCCGGATGGTCCGGTCAGGTGCGCTCGTCCAATCCAGTTTGTGCGGCAGCGCAGAAGGCGGCAACCCGCGCGGGATCTTTCAGGCCCGGCGCGCTTTCGACGCCGGACGAGACATCGACCTGCCGCGCGCCCGTCAGGCGGATAGCCTCGGCCACGTTGTCGGGCGTGAGACCGCCGGCCAGCATCCAGGGCACCGGCCAGCGCCGTCCGGCGATCAGCCGCCAGTCGAAAGCAAGCCCGTTTCCACCGGGAAGCGCGGCCCCGCGGGGGGGGCGGGCATCGACGAGAATCTGGTCGGCGACCCCGGCATAGGCGTCGAGGCGTGGCAGGTCGGCCGCGTCGGCGATGCCGACGGCCTTCATCACCGGCAGTCCGAAACGGGTGCGCACCTCGGCCACGCGGGCGGGGTCCTCGGCGCCGTGAAGCTGCAGCATATCGATCGGAACCGTGTCCGTGATCGCCTCGAGCTCGGCATCGGTGGCATCGACCGTCAGCGCGACCCGCGCCACCCCCGGCGGCACCTCGAACGCAAGGTCTCGGGCGGCCATGAGGCCGAGGTTGCGCGGGGAGGGCGGAAAGAAGACGAAGCCCAGATAGCCCGCGCCCGCCGCCACGGCAGCTGCGACGCCGGCCGGCTCGGTCAGGCCGCAGATCTTTACACGGATGTGGGACGCCACAGCGCGGCTCAGCGTGCCGTGTCGGGTTCGAGAAGGGCCAGAACCTCGTCGGTTTCCGACTTGGGTTCCTTTTCCTTCAGGCGCTTGACCTCGCGCTCGAGCTTTTCACGGTTGCGGCGCTGATTGCTCGCTTCGGCGCGGTGCTTGTGCTCGCGGAACCATTCCCAGACGAACCCGACGAGGATGCCCGCGATCAGACCAGCCAGAATGATGAGGAAAAGCGGCAGCGAGGCCTGCAGGTTGAACCCGAAGAGCTGCGCCAGTTCTTCGGGGAGCAGCCGGATCTCGACCGCAGCGCGGTTGGCAAGCGCAAGCGTCGTCAGCACAAGGGCGAGAATCGCGAGGAAGGCGTATTTGAGATAGCGCATGGGGGAAGTCTATTCCCCGTTCAGCCGGTCCCGCAAGAGCTTGCCGGTCTTGAAGAAGGGCACGTGCTTTTCCTCGACCTCGACGCTTTCTCCGGTGCGCGGGTTGCGACCGGTGCGCGCTTCGCGGTGCTTGACCGAAAAGGCGCCGAAGCCACGCAGTTCGACACGGTCGCCGCGGGCCATGGCCTCGATGATCTCGTCGAAGATGGTGGCGACGATGCGTTCGACGTCGCGTTGGTAGAGGTGGGGGTTTTCATCCGCGATCTTCTGAACAAGCTCTGACCGGATCATCTTTTCCTCCACAGATACGCCGCGCGGCGAGGCCGGAGTATAGGGGCAAAGACCCGCGCGCGGAATATCCCACGGGCGCGATTCAGCACGAAATCCGATGCAAAAACAGGCGATTGCCCCATCGTGACCATGCCGCAGCGCGGAAATGCACGTAAGGAGGGACCCGATTGCATCCGTCGGAAGGTTGATTCGCCGCACAGCCGAGGGCACATCGGCAGGGCCGCGAGGCCGCGAGGCGCGACCTGCGGCAGACATGAAAAACCCCGCGGCATCGCTGCCGCGGGGCTCGTCCCCTCCGAAAAGAGACGTCTGCTTACTTGTTGTCGCCCTTGAGGGCGGCACCAAGGATATCGCCAAGCGACGCGCCCGAGTCGGACGAGCCATACTGTTGCACGGCTTCCTTCTCTTCGGCGATCTCGCGCGCCTTGATCGACAGGCCCAGACGGCGGGTCTTGGCGTCGACGTTGGTGACGCGCACGTCGATCTTGTCCCCGACCTGGAAGCGCTCGGGGCGCTGTTCGGCCCGGTCGCGCGACAGGTCCGAGCGGCGGATGAAGGACTTGGCGCCCTCGTATTCCACCTCGATCCCGCCATCCTCGATCGCGGTGACTTCCACCGTGATGATCGAGCCGCGCTTCACGCCTTCGACCACGTCCGAGAAGCTGTCGTCGAGGCCCTTGATCGAGAGCGAGATACGCTCTTTCTCGACATCGACCTCGGTGACCACCGCCTCGACGCTGTCGCCCTTGCGGTAGTTCTGGATCGCCTCTTCGCCGCGCTGGTCCCAGCTCAGGTCAGACAGGTGCACCATGCCGTCGATGTCGCCCTCGAGACCGACGAACAGACCGAACTCGGTGATGTTCTTGACCTCGCCCTCGACACGGGTGCCGGCGGGATGGGTTTCCGCGAAGACTTCCCACGGATTGCGCATGGTCTGTTTGAGACCAAGCGACACGCGGCGCTTCTGGGTATCGATCTCGAGCACCATGACCTCGACTTCCTGCGAGGTCGAAACGATCTTGCCGGGGTGCACGTTCTTCTTGGTCCAGCTCATCTCCGAGACATGGACCAGACCCTCGACGCCCGGCTCAAGCTCCACGAAGGCGCCGTAGTCGGTGATGTTGGTGACGCGGCCGGTGTGGACCGACCCCAGCGGGAACTTGGCTTCGACCGCATCCCACGGATCGTCCTGCAGCTGCTTCATGCCGAGGCTGATACGGTGGGTTTCCTTGTTGATCTTGATGACCTGGACCTTGACGGTCTCGCCGATCGCCAGGATCTCCGAGGGGTGGTTGACGCGGCGCCAGGCCATGTCGGTGACGTGCAGAAGGCCGTCCACACCACCCAGATCGACGAAGGCGCCGTATTCGGTGATGTTCTTGACCACGCCGTCGACGCTGTCGCCTTCCTTGATCTTGGCAATGACCTCGGCGCGCTGCTCGGCGCGGCTTTCCTCGAGGATCGCACGGCGCGAGACGACGATGTTGCCGCGGCGGCGGTCCATCTTGAGGATCTGGAAGGGCTGCTTGAGACCCATCAGCGGGCCGGCGTCGCGCACCGGGCGCACATCGACCTGGGATCCGGGAAGGAAGGCCACGGCACCGCCCAGATCGACGGTGAAGCCGCCCTTGACGCGGCCGAAGATCGCGCCTTCGACGCGGGCATCCTCGGAATAGGCCGCTTCGAGACGGTCCCAGGCTTCTTCGCGGCGGGCCATTTCACGGCTGATGACGGCTTCGCCACGGGCGTTCTCGGCGGCGCGAAGATAGACTTCGACCTCGTCGCCGACCTCGATCTCGGGCGCCTCGCCGGGATTCGCGAATTCCTTGAGATCGACGCGGCCTTCCATCTTGTAGCCGACGTCGATGATGGCCTGTCCCGCCTCGATGGCGATGACCTTGCCCTTGACGACAGACCCTTCGTCGGGCGTGTCGATTTCGAAGCTTTCGTTCAGGAGGGCTTCGAATTCCTCCATCGTCGTTTTAGCACACATGCGTGTCTCAGATCCTTTTCGGTTTCTATTCGGGCCGGGCGGTTGTCTCCGCCGGTCTTGGGTTGGTCCCTCACGGGGCGCGCTCCATAAAACGAAAGGGCCGGTTGCCCGACCCTGCTCAGTGTTCGTTTTACGGCTGTCCCGCCGTTTGACCGCGCCCGTATAGTCCGGCGCGGCCTTCGGCGCAAGGGCTGTCAGCCCGCCGCCTCGTCCTGGATCTTCTCCAGGAAGGCGCGCAGTTCGTCCTCGGATTCCTTCGACAGCGACGTGCGCAGGATCCGGCCCTTGCCGCGGAACGGCTCGAGCCGCTCGATCACCTTGTCAGGGGTCGACCGCTTGACCAGCGTGAACAGCGCCGAACCACCCTTGGGCAGGCTTTCGCCCAGCTCCTTCATGAACTTGTCGTCGATGCCGATGTCGGTCAGCTTGCCCGACAGCGCGCCCGCGCCCGCGCCCACGGCCATTCCCAGAAGCGGGTTGAGGAAGATCATGCCGATCAGAAGGCCCCAGAATGACCCCCCCACCGCGCCCGCAGCCGTCAGGTTGACCGCCTGATTGAGTTTCACCCGGCCCTTTTCGTCGCGCGTGACGACGACGATGTCCTCCATCTCGAGCAGGTACTCCTTCTGGAGCTTCGCCATTTCCGCGCGCAACTCGAACGCGGTGGTCTGGTCATCGAAGGTGACGGCAATGAGGTCGGCCATGAACGATGTCTCCGGGTTTGATTCGATCAACACGATGAGGATGATTGTGCCGCAAGCCGTCAAGGTTGCAACCGACTCGACGCAGAGCGCCGTTGGCCCCCATGCCGCGCCATCGTCGGCGGCAAGGCCGCGGTCGACTTGCCAGAGAAGGCGCGATTGCAGACGCCTGCCTCCCCGGAGCCCAAACCACGCTCGACGCGGGCCGATGTCGCCCAAGTCTTGTCCAACTCCGCCCCAAATGAACGAATTCGCTTGCGCTAATCGGGTTTGCGCGCAGCATGTCGACCGGACCGCACCCACCCGCGGTGCACTCACCTCAAACAGGACACTCCGCTTGGACCTGACGCTCGAATCAGCATTCTCGCCCGGTGGGATGGTGGGGCATCTCGCCTACCTCCTGCTTGTGCTGTCGATGATGATGCGCACGCTTTTTTGGTTGCGGGTCCTGGTCATCGCCTCGGCGCTGATCGGGATCACCTATTCCGCGGTCTGGCTGCACGACCCGGTCAGCACCTTCTGGGAATCGGCGCTGGTTCTGGTGAACGTCGTCCAGATCACGATCGAGTGGCGGGCGAACCGCCGGGCGCGGTTCACTTCAGAGGAGCAGGGCTTCATCGATTCCCGCCTCCAGGGCCTTGGCCGCCACGAGGCGCGCAAGTTGCTGAATCTCGGCACCTGGGTCGAGGCGGGCCCGGGAACGCGCCTGACCAACGAGGGGCGAACCGTGGAGCAACTTGTCTACCTCGTGTCCGGTACGGTCGCGGTCGAGGTCGGCGGGCGGCGGGTGGCGACCTGCGCGCCGGGCTCGTTCGTGGGCGAGATGTCGCTGGTCGACGGCGGCCCCGCGTCCGCCACGACCGAGGTCGAAACGCCGGCCCGCTACTGGGCGATTCCGTCGCGAACCGTGCTCACGCTGCGCGACCAGCAACCACGGCTTGTGGCGGCGCTTGAAGTCGCCATCGCCCACGACCTGAAATCCAAGGTGATCTCTGCGAACCTGCGGACGGCGTGACGTCAGTCGGACCTGCGGGCGCGCGCATCCTCGATCACCGCGACAGCGGCAGCGACCGCCGCGTCGATACTCATCTCGGTCGTGTCGAGCAGAACAGCGTCCGGCGCGGCCACCAGCGGCGCGTCCGCCCGGTCGCTGTCGCGGGCGTCGCGGGCGCGCAGGTCATCCAGCACCCAGCTTTCGGTCACGTCCGTCCCCTTTGCCGAAAGCTCGAGGTAACGGCGATGGGCGCGCACCGCATCTGCTGCAGTGACGAAGAGCTTCACCTCGGCTTCAGGGCAGATCACGGTGCCGATGTCGCGCCCGTCCAGAACGGCACCCCCCGCGCGGCGGGCAAAGGCGACCTGGAAATCGGTCAGCGCCGCGCGCACCGCGGGAAGGGCAGCCACCTTCGACGCCGCCTGACCGACCTCGGCGCTGCGCAGTCCGGCGTCGTCAAGATCGCCCGCCACGAGCGTCCGGGCCGCCTCGACCGGATCGACGCCCTCCATCACCTTGCGTCCGACACCGCGGTAGAGAAGCCCGGTGTCGAGATAGGCGAAGCCGAAGTGGTCGGCCACGCGCCGGGCGATGGTCCCCTTGCCGCTGGCCGCCGGCCCGTCGATCGCGACGGTGAAGGGGGCCAGACGGGTCATTTCACGTCCCGCACAAGGGTCGCGCCAAGCTGCGTCATCAACGTCTCGAAGATCGGGAAGGACGTGGCGATCGGCCCGGCATCGTCGATGCTGACGGCCCGTTGCGCTCCCATTCCGAGGCAGAGAAACGACATCGCGATGCGGTGGTCGAGCCGTGCGGCCGCCAGGCCGCCGCCCGGCACGCCCCTCGCGCCCATTCCGTGGACGATCAGCGTCTCGCGGTCTTCCTCGATCCGCACGCCATTGGCCTCGAGACCGCGCGCCATCGCGTCGATCCTGTCGCTCTCCTTCACGCGAAGCTCGCCCACGCCGCGCATCACGGTGGCGCCCTCGGCGAAGGCCGCAACGACCGACAGGATCGGGTATTCGTCGATCATGCTGGCGGCGCGGTCTGCCGGAACCTCGATGCCGCGCATGGCGGGCGAAAAGCGGGCGCGCAGATCGGCCACCGGTTCGCCGCCCTCCTCGCGCGGGTTCTCGTAGGTCAGGTCCGCACCCATCTCGCGCAGCGTGGTGTAAAGACCCGCCCGCGTCGGGTTCAGCCCGATCCCCGGCACCAACAGGTCCGAGCCTTCGGTGATCAGCGCCGCGCAAACCGGGAAGGCCGCCGACGACGGGTCGCGCGGAACGACGATGGTCTGGGGCCGCAGTTCGGGCCGCCCGGTCAGGCGGATCACCCGCACACCATCCTCGACCCCGGTCATCACCTCGGCGCCAAAGCCCGCCAGCATCCGCTCGGTGTGATCGCGCGTGGCCTCGGCCTCGCGCACCACGGTCTCGCCCGGCGCGTTCAGACCGGCCAGAAGGACGGCCGATTTCACCTGTGCCGACGGCATCGGCAAGGTGTAGTCGACCGGCAGCGGGTCGGCCGCCCCCACCAGCGTCAGCGGCAACCGCCCACCTTGCCGGCCGTAGGACATGGCCCCGAAAAGCCGCATCGGGTCGGTCACACGCCCCATCGGGCGCGACCGCAGCGACGCGTCGCCGGTGAAGGTGGCCGAGATGGGCGAGGTCGCCATCGCCCCCATGATCAGGCGCACGCCAGTGCCGGAATTGCCGCAGTCGATGACATCGGCCGGCTCGGCGAAGCCGCCCACGCCCACGCCGTGCACGCTCCACGCTCCAGGGCCGTGCTGCGTGACCTCGGCCCCGAAGGCGCGCATGGCCTTGGCGGTGTCGAGAACATCGTCGCCTTCCAGAAGTCCGGTGATCTTCGTCTCGCCCACCGCCAGTGCGCCAAGGATCAGCGACCGGTGGCTGATCGACTTGTCGCCCGGCACCTGCGCCTCGCCCCGAAGCGGGCCGGACGGGTGCGAGGTCATCGGGATGGGATCGCCGTGGGCGGACATGGTGGCCTCGTCAAGCTGGTCCGGGGCCTGATAGCGCAACCGGTCAGGGGCGGCAATCGCCGCCTCAGCGCCGCCGGAACGTCAGGTAGTGCGGCACCCTGCCCTCGCGCAGCGCCTTTTGTTCATAGCGGGTCGGGATCCAGTCGTCCCATGGCTCCCGCCAGTCCCGTGGCCCCTCGGCCAGCCAGTCGAAGCCGTGGCGCGGCACCTCTTCCAGCGTCTGGCGCACATAGTCGGGAATGTCCGTGGCAACGCGGAACTCGGCGCCGGGCCTGAGCACCCGCGCCAGCGGCTCAAGGTACTCCGGCGTCACGAACCGGCGGCGGTGATGGCGCGCCTTGGGCCAGGGATCGGGATAAAGCAGAAAGGCCTTTGACACCGACGCCTCAGGCAGCACGTCGAAGAGATCCCGCACATCGCCGGGATGGATGCGGATGTTCTCGACACCCGCCTCGCGGATCCGGCCCAGAAGCATCGCCACGACGTTGATGAAAGGCTCGGCGCCGATCAGACCGACCTCGGGGTGCAGCGCGGCCTGATGCACCATGTGCTCGCCCCCGCCGAACCCGATCTCGAGCCAGACCTCGCGCCCGCCGAAAAGCGCGCCGAGGTCAAGCGGATGCCGTTCCGGGTTGGCCTCCCAGTCCACCAAGCCCGGGGACAGCGCATCGAGATCCGTGTCAAGATACTGCCGGTGCCGGTCGCGCAGCGTCTTGCCATGGCGACGCCCGTAGAAATTGCGCCAGGGCGCGCCGGTGCGGTGTCTTTCGGTCATGGGGCGCCTCTCTCGTCAAAGCGACAGCCCGGGTCAACCCCGCGACGATACCCAGGACTTCTTCTGGCGCGAAGTACCTCGGGGGAGGTCCCGCGAAAGCGGGACCGGGGGCAGAGCCCCCTCAGACCGCCGCCTTCAGCGCCTCGACCAGATCGTCGCGTTCCCAGCTGAACCCGCCATCGGCCTGAGGCTCGCGGCCGAAATGCCCGTAGGCCGCCGTGCGCCGGTAGATCGGGCGGTTGAGGCCAAGCCGCGTGCGGATCCCGCGCGGGGTCAGGTCCACGCTGTCGCGGATCGCGGCCTCGATCCGGACCGGATCGGCCTCGCCCGTGCCATGGGTGTCGACATAGATCGACAGCGGATCGGAGACCCCGATCGCGTAGGCCAGCTGGATCGTGCAGCGCGACGCAAGGCCCGCCGCCACAACGTTCCGCGCAAGGTGCCGGGCGGCATAGGCAGCCGAGCGGTCGACCTTGGTCGGATCCTTGCCGGAAAACGCCCCGCCTCCGTGCGGCGCGGCCCCGCCATAGGTGTCGACGATGATCTTTCGCCCCGTCAGACCCGCGTCGCCGTCCGGCCCGCCGATCACGAAGCGCCCCGTGGGGTTGACGTGCCAGACGGTCTTCGCGTCGATCCAGCCCTCGGGCAGGGTCTCGGTGATGTAGGGCTCGACCACGGCGCGCACGTCGTCCGAGGTCATCGCCCCGTCGAGATGCTGGGTCGAGAGCACGATCGTATGGGCCCGCACCGGCTTGCCGTCGCGGTACTCGACCGTGATCTGCGACTTGGCGTCGGGGCCAAGCTGGGCGGCCGCGCCCGAGTGGCGCGCCTCGGCCAGGCGCTTGAGCACCTTGTGCGCGTAAAGGATCGGCGCCGGCATCAGTTCGGGCGTCTCGTCCACGGCATAGCCGAACATGATGCCCTGGTCGCCCGCACCCTCGTCCTTCTCGTCGCCCGCATCGACGCCCTGCGCGATGTCGAGGCTCTGCTCGTGCACGAAGCTCTCGATGTCGCAGGTCTTGAAGTGAAAGCCCTTCTGCATGTAGCCGATCTCGCGGATCGTCTCGCGCGCCGCGTGGACCAGTTCCTCGTGGTTGATGGCGTTCTCCTCGGAGATCTTCACCTCGCCCATCAGGACGACCTTGTTCGTGGTCGCCGCGGTCTCGACGGCGACGCGCGCCTCGGGTTCGCGCGCGAGGATCATGTCGAGGATCGCATCCGAGATCTGGTCGCAGACCTTGTCGGGGTGGCCCTCGGACACGCTTTCCGAGGTGAAGAGATAGTCATTGCGGGTCATGGGAAGTGCTCCGTTGGGTTATCCCCGTCACGCCAGGAAGCCGTTGTGACGGTTCTTACGTGCCTGCGATACGCAAGCTTTCGGGGGGATTCAATGGCGATTTCGCGGCCGCATCGCCGCCAGGGCCCCGATGAGCGCAAGCAGGGCAGCCAGAACCGCCCAGTCGCCGGTGCGCGCGTAGGGCGTGGGCGCCCCGGCTTCGGGCAGGGCCACATCGACGAAGCCCGCCTGCCCCAGCGGGATCTCGGCCAGCACGCGACCGCCCGGGTCGATCATCGCCGAGACGCCGGTGTTGGCGACCCGGACCATCGGCAGGTTCTGCTCGACCGCGCGCATCCGCGCCTGGGCGAGATGCTGGAACGGACCCGCAAACTCGCCGAACCAGGCGTCGTTGGTGATCTGCAACAGGAAGTCGGGCCGCACCGGCGCTGCGGACACATCCTGGGGAAAGATCGCCTCGTAGCAGATCAACGGCAGGGCGGTGCCCAGCGGGCCGAGGTCGAGCACCTGTGGTCCGGGACCGGGGCTGTATCCATATCCGTCGCGCGCGGCAAAGCTGCGCAGCCCCACAAGGCGGGCAAGCTGGCCCATCGGGATGTACTCCCCGAACGGCACCAGGTGATGCTTGTCGTAGATCGCGCCGATCGCTCCGCCCGCCTCGATCACGGCCAGGGAATTGTAGGCGAGGCCGGCCGCCCGGCGCTGGACGCCCAGTACCACCGGCACGCCTTCCGCCGCGGCCGAGATGTCGACCAGCACCGGTCCCGCCTGTTCCAGAAGATAGGGAATTGCCGTCTCGGGCCAGACCACAAGGTCGGGACGACGCGCGGCGGGGGCGGCGGTGAAGCCGATCTGGCGTTCGACGAACATCCGCGCCTTGTCGGGATCCCATTTCTCTTGCTGGGGCGCGTTCGGCTGGACAAGGCGGATCACGGGGCGGTCGGCCCCAGCCACGACCGGCGGCGGCAGAAGCAGCGGCCCCACCCCCAGAAAGATGGCAAAGCCCGCTGCCGCTGCGGCGATGCGCCGCCAGGCCAGCGGTCGTGGCGCCGCGGCCAGGACAAGCGCGATCAGCGCCGACAGCCCAAGCGTCAGGAAGGTGAGGCCGTGCGACCCGACGACAGAAGCCCAGCCCCGCTGCGCCGTCTCGGTCCAGACATATCCCGGCAAGGCCCAGGGAAATCCCGTCAGCACATAGGCCCGCGCCAGTTCGGCGAGCGTGAGCAGGACGGCAAACGCCAGTGCCTGGCGCAGGGCGCCGTCCGGCGCGAGAAGACGCGCGCCAGTGAAGGCCGCCCCCCAGAACAGCGCCAGACCCGCGGCAAGGAACACGAGCGCGAAGGGCGCCATCCAGCCGTGCCGCGCGACATCGACCATGAACGGCTCGACGATCCAGAAGAGCGTGACCGCGAAATAGCCCGTGCCCACCGCCCAGCCGGTCGCTGCCGCCGCCCGGACCGACGGCGCGGCCATCATCAGGATGCAGGCCAATGCGAGCCCCAGAAGGGCCGCCGGCACGACGGAGAACGGAACCTGCCCCAGACCGGCCAGGGCACCCGTAAGTGCGGCCAGCCCCAGCCGGCGCGACAGCGAAAGGGTGCCGATCCAGTCCGGCCAGCGGCGCCCCGAAGGCGCCGGCGTGCCATCAGGCATCGGCATCAGCCATCGGCGTTCCGGCCCTTCACCCGCACGCGCAACCGCTTGATCTTGCGGGGGTCGGCGTCGACGACCTCGAAGTCCGGTCCGTCGGGATGGTGGATGACCTCGCCGCGCGCCGGCACCCGGCCCGCCAGCATGAAGACAAGACCGCCCAGGGTGTCGATTTCCTCTTCATCCTCGTGGTCGACAAGCTTCAGGCCGATCTGGGCCTCGAATTCCTCGAGAGGCGCGCGCGCCTGCACGATGTAGCAGCCCGGCAACTCCTCGGTCCAGAACCGGTCTTCCTCGGTGTCATGCTCGTCCTCGATCTCGCCGATGACCTGTTCGATCAGGTCCTCGATGGTCACAAGGCCGTCGACGCCGCCATATTCGTCGATGACAAGCGCCATGTGCATCCGGTCGCTCTGCATCTTCTGCAAGAGCACCCCGATCGGCATCGAGGGCGGCACGTAAAGCAAGGGCCGCAGCATCGAGCGCAGCGAGAACCGCCCGCCGCTGCCGTTGAACCCGTGGCTCAGCGCGAAATCCTTCAGATGCACCAGCCCCATCGGGGAATCGAGCGTGCCGTTGTAGACCGGCAGGCGCGTCATTCCGCTGTCCCGGAAGACCTCGACCAGCTCATCCTTCTTGATGGTGACCGGAACCGACACGATTTCGACCTTGGGAAGCATGACGTCCTCGACGCGCATGCGCCGGAGATTTCCCAGCCCCAGCATCTGAGTGGCACCGTTGACCCGTGCTGCACCCTCGTCCTGGGCATCCGGCCCTTCCACGGACTCGGCGGTTCCGAGAATCCGGGCCCAGAAGCCCGGCCTGGTTCGGTTATCCGCCTCTGATTCGTCTGTTTCCGTCAGCTGCGCGCTCTGCGCCGCCGCAGAAGATCCGTCCTGGCTATCGCCCATCGTACCTTTCCAGTTTGCACGCCCGCCTCGGAGCGCTTCGTCAATATGGGTCGGGGACCCCCAGCGTGGCAAGTATCTCGACCTCGAGACCTTCCATCAGCTCCGCATCTTTCGGCCGCGTGTGGTCATGGCCCAACAGGTGCAGCGTGGCGTGGACCAGAAGATGACTTACATGATCCCCGAACGGGCGACCCGAGTCCGCCGCCTCGCGAAGGCAGGTCTCGTAGGCGATGGCGATGTCGCCAAGCTCAGCCTCGTCGGGGTCCGGCCTGCGCGGCATGCCCCCGTCGTCGGGGGCGCCACGCGCACAGGACGGCCAGGACAGGACATTCGTCGGCTGCGGCTTGCCCCGGAAATCCGCGTTGAGCGCCGCGATCCGGGCGTCGTCGCAGGCCAGGACGACCACCTCGCGATCCCCGCCAAGGTCAAGCCGGGACAGCGTGGCCGCGACGGCCTTTTCGGCCAGCGACCGAAGCGCATCGGCGTCCCACGCGCCCCCCTCGACCACCACATCCACCGACAGCGTCACGACCCTCAGGTTCCGTCCGCGTCATAGGCCTCGATGATCTTCGCCACCAGCGGATGGCGCACCACGTCCTTCGACGTGAAATAGTTGAAGCTGATGCTGTCGATCTTGCCCAGAAGCCGCTCGGCATCGGCCAGACCCGAGGCCACGCCGCGCGGAAGGTCGACCTGGCTGCGATCGCCGGTGATCACCATGCGGCTGCCTTCGCCGAGGCGTGTCAGGAACATCTTCATCTGCATCGTGGTGGCGTTCTGCGCCTCGTCCAGCACGACGAAGGCGTTCGACAGCGTCCGGCCTCGCATGAAGGCCAGCGGCGCGATCTCGATCCGCTTGTCCTCGATCAGCTTGGCCACCTGCTTGGACGGCAGGAAATCGTTCAGCGCGTCGTAAAGCGGCTGCATGTAGGGATCGATCTTGTCCTTCATGTCGCCCGGCAGAAACCCCAGTCGCTCGCCCGCTTCGACGGCGGGGCGGCTCAGCACGATGCGATCGACATGGCCGCCGATGAACATGCTGACGCCCACGGCGACGGCGAGGTAGGTCTTGCCGGTGCCCGCCGGCCCGATCCCGAAGGCAAGCTCATGCGCGAAGAGCGACCGGACATAGGCTTTCTGCGCTTCGGTCCGCGGCTCGACCAGTTTCTTGCGGGTGTGGATCTCCACCCGTCCACCCTGGAACATCTCGAGCTGGTCGCCCTGGCGAGCCGTGCCTTCGAGCAGCGCGGCCCCCATCCGGATCTCGCCGTCGATGTCGCCCGGTTCGATAGCACGCCCGGCCTCAAGCTTGGAATAAAGCCCTTCCAGAACCCCGGCCGCGCGTGATCGCGGCGCCTCTTCGCCGATTACGGCAAGTCGGTTGCCGCGCCGAAGGATCTGGACCCCCAACTGGGCCTCGATCCGCGCGAGGTTGCGGTCGTATTCACCGCAAAGGTCTATCAGAAGCCGGTTGTCCGGGAACTCGAGCTGCGTTTCGGCGATGTCGTCGGGGTGAGTCGTCGGGTCGAGCGCGCTGATAACCAAGGAGGTCTCCGGGTCGAGGGGTTTTCACAGAAATGGTGCCTCGTCGGGCGGCAGTGCGCAAGGGATAGTGCGGACTGTCACGAAGAATTCGTGAAATCCGGAGCGCAACCCTGCAATGCAAAGGACGGGGGCTCTGCCCCCGCGCCCCCGAGGTATTTCGCGCCAGAAGAAGCCGGAACGGCGCAAGGGACTTCTTCTGGCCGAAAATACCTCCGCCAGAGGCGCGCGGGCGTCAGCCCGCGACCAGTTCCCCCGCCAGCGAATTCGGGCCGCTCTCAACGATGCGGACGCGCCGCAGATCCCCGCGCGCGATGTCTTCGTCTGCGACGTGGACGGCGTGGAGATACTCCGACTTGCCGACCATCTGCCCCGGCATCCGCCCCGCTCTTTCGAACAGCACATGCAACTCGCGCCCGACCATCGCGTCCTGTGCGGCGCGCTGCTGACGGGTGAGAAGCGCCTGGAGGCGCTGAAGGCGGTCGTCCTTTTCGGCCTCGTCCACCTGCGCGCGCTCGGCGGCGGGCGTGCCGGGACGCTCGGAATACTTGAAGCTGTAGGCTTGTCCGTAGCCCACCGCCTCGACCAGATCGAGCGTGGCCTGGAAATCGGCCTCGGTCTCGCCGGGGAAGCCGACGATGAAGTCGCCCGACAGAAGCAGGTCGGGGCGGGCGGCGCGGATGCGGTCGATGAGGCGCAGATAGGCGTCAGCCGTGTGCTTGCGGTTCATCGCCTTCAGCACGCGGTCCGATCCCGACTGCACCGGCAGGTGCAGGTAGGGCATCAGCTTGTCGACCTCGGCATGGGCGGCGATCAGGTCGTCGGACATGTCGTTGGGGTGCGAGGTGGTGAAGCGGATGCGCCAGAGGCCATCGATCTCCGCCAGCGTGCGGATCAGCCCGGCCAGCGACCAGTCGGCCCCGTCCGCACCTGCGCCGTGATAGGCGTTGACGTTCTGGCCCAGCAGCGTGATCTCGCGCACGCCGCGGTCGACGAGGTCGCGCGCCTCGGCGACGATCTGCGCCACCGGACGGCTCACCTCGGCCCCGCGAGTATAGGGCACGACGCAGAAGGCGCAGAACTTGTCGCAGCCTTCCTGCACGGTCAGGAAGGCTGTCGGGCCACGGTCGGCCTTCGGGCGGGTCTGAAGGTGGTCGAACTTGTCTTCCTCGGGGAACTCGGTGTCGACCGCCGTCTCGCCCCGCGCGACGCGCGCCTCCATCTCGGCCAGGCGGTGATAGCTTTGCGGGCCGACGACAAGGTCCACCATCGGCTGGCGGCGGATGATCTCTTCCCCCTCGGCCTGCGCGACGCAGCCGGCGACCGCGATCTTGAGATCCGGGTTCGCGGCTTTCAGCGGCTTCATCCGGCCGAGTTCGGAATAGACCTTTTCGGCCGCCTTCTCGCGGATGTGGCAGGTGTTGAGAAGGATCATGTCGGCGTCGTCGGCGCGGTCGGTCTGGACATAGCCCTGCGCGCCCAGAGTCTCGGCCATCCGCTCGCTGTCGTAGACGTTCATCTGACAGCCATAGGTCTTGACGAAGAGTTTGCGCGTTTCTGACATCACACCGGGGTTCCGCGATCCTTGCCGATCCCGCGCCCTCTACCGGATCGGGGGTCGGGCTGCAACGCTTGCAGGCCGCGGCGCATCGTGGAACGCTGGACGGAATGGGACAGACGGACGGCATGGATCACGACGGGCTGAAGGCGCTGGTGGCGCGGGGACGCAATTCCCTGTCTGATGGGCCTCTTGCGTTGATCTTCGCCGAGGACGGGACCGAACTTGACGGCACGGTCGTCCATCATCTGAACCTCGGCTTCGGACGCGTGATCCTGTTTCTTCCCCCCGGCCTCGCTCCGCCGCCCGCGGTGGCATCCGACCGGGTGGTCACCGTGACCTACCCGACCATGGCTGAAAACGCCGTGCCCGAGGCCGTCACCGCGGTGGCGCAGGCCGCGCCGGAGGGCACATGGATCTACCATGGGTACAACGCCGAATACCTGTTCTTCCCGTTCTGCGACAGCCGCAGCGTGGGCGAGATGCTCGTCTTTCATGCCGAGGAACGGCGCGCCGCGATGCTGGCCTTGGTCGTCGATCTCTACGCGCCCGACCTTCGGGCAACGCCGGACGCGGTGTCGGTGGCCGAGGCGCATCTTGACGGCGCGGGCTACTACGCCCGTGACCGCGAGGATCCGCTGAACGGCTGGACGCCGAAGGACCGGCAGGTCGATGTTCACGGCGGGCTGCGCTGGCGGTTCGAGGAGCATGTCCCCCATGAGCGGCGGCGGATCGACCGCATCGCCCTCTTCCAGGCGCGGCGCGGGCTGCGGCTGGGTGCGGATCATCTTCTCAACGACGAGGAGATGAACACGATCGCCTGCCCCTGGCACAACAACCTCACAGCGGCGATCTGCTCCTTTCGCGCGGCGAAAGCGCTGCGCGCCAACCCCGGCAGCCGCGCGCAGATCGACAGTTTCATGTGGCAGAAGTCCGTGCGCTTCGACTGGTCGCCCCAGCAGCTCATGGACCTGGGGCTGATGGAGCCGGGACAGTGGTTCTGAACGCGGCCTGATGCGGGCGCAGGGTCCGCCGCTCAGCAGCGCCGCAGGCGGATGACCACATCGACCTTCGCGACCTCGGCGCCCGCAGGGGCCTTGGGAAGGCGCGCGATTTCAAGTTCGTCGGCCGGCGCGTCGGTCAGGGTGGCGGTATCTTCCCAGAAGAAGTGGGGGTGGTCGTCAATCCGTGTGTCGAAATAGCTTTTCGAGCCGTCGACCATGACTTCGCGCATCAGGCCCGCATCGCAGAACGCGCGCAGGGTGTTGTAGACCGTGGCGAGCGACACGCGCTCCCCCGACCGGCGGGACGCCTCGAACAGACTTTCCGCCGTGACATGCCGGTTCTGCCCGTCGCCCACGAGAAGGGCCGCCAGCGACAGCCGCTGTCGGGTCGGGCGCAGACCCGCTGCAGAAAGCCAGTCGGTGCCGCGCTGAAGGGCCTGGGGCGTCATGGCTGGGGCCTCATTCGGGAAATCCTTGCATCACGTCCTTGAAATCGTCCAGTTTGGCCGGAAAATCAAGGCCAAGGGCCGCAATCGACACAATCCGCCACACCCACAGAGCGTCCCGGGCCGCACTTGCGCGTCCCGAGAGACGTTTGATAGAGGTGCGCAGATCAGAAGCGCGGTCCGCGCCACGGACGGACGGCGGGCGAAAAAAGCGGGGGGACACCGGGGCATATGGCGGATTATCCGACCTACTTCGACAAGGACGGCCTTCTGGCCTGCGCGCGCGGCGATCTGTTCGGGCCGGGCAATGCCCAGCTTCCGCTGCCGCCGATGCTGATGATGGACCGCATCACCGAGATTTCAGACGACGGAGGCCTGCATGGCAAGGGTCATGTCGTCGCCGAGTTCGACATCACCCCGGATCTCTGGTTCTTCGAGTGCCACTTCCCCGGCAACCCCATCATGCCTGGCTGCCTCGGCCTCGACGGGCTCTGGCAGCTGACCGGCTTCAACCTTGGCTGGCGTGGCTGGCAGGGACGCGGCTATGCCCTTGGGGTGGGCGAGGTGAAGCTGACCGGCATGGTCCGGCCCGATCGCAAGATGCTGACCTATCACGTCGATTTCACCAAGGCGATCCAGACCCGTCGCCTGACGATGGGTGTCGCTGACGGATGGGTAGAGGCCGACGGCGACGTGATCTACCAGGTCAAGGACATGAAGGTCGCGCTGAGCGAGAGTTGAGGGGGCGACGTCCTTTTGCGGACCAAGCGGGCTTTCGCAGGCAACAGTCTATTGACGCCTCATGTGACGCCAGAATTCGCACTGACACACGCGATTACGTCAAAGTCCTCGACGAGACCTGCCGCCTCCAAAGCGCGGTGCAGCCGCTCGCTGATGAAGAAGTGCGCGCCGGATGGGTTGATCTTCCTCTCACTCCAGACATCGGCGCCCTTGGCCGCTTCGGGCGAGACGGTCAGCTGCGCCTCCCCACTTGAAAGCTGGGGTTTGTTCAGCACCAGTTGACCGAACGCTCTTCTCACCCCCGTCGATGCATCAAGAACCAAGCTTTCCTTGATCGCGCCAACATGCAGACCGAACCATGGGGGCGCCTCATCAATCGGCACCCCATCACGCCCGATGATCGTTATGTCCCACAAGAAGCCCTCGCCCAGATCATGCAGGCGAAAAACCTCAGCCGCACGCGCGTCAAGATGAAAGAACCCTGTGGATATGATGCACCGTCCCGTGTCCGGCTCGTCGGTCCTGACCAGCGTCTGCGGCAGTTCCTCACGCTCGAAGTGTTCTCCCCTTTCCATCCGCTTCAAGAGGTTTGCCAATTCGGAGGTGTTGTCCCGATCATGGGCACGGCAACTGAAGGGAACGCCGACAGCCATGGAATTGCCGGCTCCCAATGATAGATAGGCCATCTTGATTGCATCCCCTTCAGGTTTGTATCGTCAGTCACCCAAGAAAATCTTGAATTTCCAGCAGAGTATTCCAGCATCGGATCAGGTTAACGCTGCATGGCTTTGACACCATAGCCCCCTCAGGTCTTCATTTGGGGTCATATGGCTTTCTGGAGGAGCGTTCAAAGGTCACCGGCTGCTTCGACGCGTCAGCGCGGCTCGCAATGCGATGTCGTGGGACGTCGCAATCGCAGGTCAATAACGGTCGTAAGCCAACGGGCATGGCCACACGAGTTTTGGGCTGAGCCATCTTCGGTGCGTGGCGTGCCGAGCCGACAGTCGCCGTTCATCCAAGCCGCAGCATCAGTCAATCCGGGCTCGACGCCGCCTTGCGCTGCGCCACAGCACATCGCACGTTTCCTGTTGTCCCCGGGCGACTTGCCCGGAGCCGACGCTGCAACGACCGCGCTAACCGCTTGCCCCGCCCCCGCCGGGCGTCCTACACAGGCCGAAACCACGAGGGAGGGCGTCGATGCGTCGTGTCGTCATCACCGGGATCGGGATCGTCTCGCCGATCGGGAACAGTGCCGCCGAGGTCGATGCCAGCCTGCGCGCCGGCAAGTCCGGCATCGCGTTCGAGCCGACCTATGCCGAACACGGCTTCCGCAGCCAGGTGGCGGGCATCCCGCAGATCGACCTGGCCGAGAATATCGACAAGCGCCAGCTGCGCTTCATGGGGCCGACGGCGGCCTATGCCTATCTGGCGATGGAGCAGGCCGTGGCCGACAGCGGGTTGACCGAGGCCGAGGTGTCGAACGAACGCACCGGGCTGGTCGCGGGGTCGGGGGGGCCGTCCACCTCGAACTTCTTCACCGCCTTCGACATGGTCATCACCAAGGGCGCGCCCAAGCGCATGGGACCGTTCATGGTCACCCGCTGCATGTCGTCGACCGTGTCGGCCTGCCTCGCCACGCCGTTCAAGATCAAGGGCATCAACTATTCGATCACCTCGGCCTGTTCGACCAGCGCGCATTGCATCGGCAACGGCACCGAACAGATCCAGATGGGCAAGCAGGACATCGTCTTCGCCGGCGGCGGGGAAGAGGTCGACTGGACGCTCTCGTGCCTCTTCGACGCGATGGGCGCGATGTCGTCGAAGTACAACGACGCACCGACCACCGCCGCGCGCGCCTATGACGTCACGCGGGACGGATTCGTGATCGGCGGCGGCGGCGGCATGGTGGTGCTGGAGGAACTCGAACACGCGAAGGCGCGCGGCGCGAAGATCTATGCCGAGGTCACCGGCTACGGCGCCACGTCAGACGGCTACGACATGGTCGCCCCCTCGGGCGAGGGCGGCGAACGCGCGATGCGGCTGGCGATCTCGACCATTGGCGACCGCACGGTCGACTACATCAACGCGCATGGCACCTCGACGCCGGTGGGCGACGTGACCGAAGTCGAGGCCGTGCGCCGCGTCTTCGGCGAGGACCATCCGCCGATCAGCGCGACAAAATCCATGACCGGCCATGCCCTTGGGGCCGCCGGCGTGCACGAGGCGATCTATTCGCTTCTGATGATGCAGGGCGGCTACATCGCGCCCTCGATCAACGTCACCGACCTCGACCCCGCGCTGCGGCCCGAAGAGATCGTCACCGAAACGCGCGACGCCGAACTCGACACGGTGATCTCGAACAGCTTCGGCTTCGGGGGCACCAATGCGTCGCTCGCGATGTCGAAATATCACGGGTGACCGCAGATGCCTGACCTCATGACCGGGAAGCGCGGCCTCGTGATGGGGGTCGCCAACAACCACTCCATCGCCTGGGGCATCGCGCAGGCGCTGCATGCCGAAGGGGCCCAGCTTGCCTTCAGCTATCAGGGAGAGGCCTTCGGAAAACGGGTCGGGCCGCTGGCGGAGTCACTCGGCGGTTCACCGCTTCTGATCGATGTGGACGTGACGAACGAGGCCGAGCTTGACGCCTGTTTCGACACGATCGGTCGCGAATGGGGCGGCCTCGACTTCGTGATCCACGCCATCGCTTTTTCCGACAAGGCGGAACTGACGGGACGGTTCATCAACACGTCGAAGGAGAACTTCAAGACGTCGCTCGAGATCAGCTGCTATTCGCTGATCGACGTCGCGCGCCGGGCGCGTCCGCTGATGAACGCGGCCGGCGGCGGGTCGATCGTGACGCTGACCTATCTGGGGTCGAACCGGGTCACGCCCTATTACAACGTGATGGGCGTGGCGAAGGCGGCGCTCGAATCCACCGTGCGCTATCTGGCGAACGATCTTGGCCCCGAAGGCATCCGCGTCAACGCGATCTCGCCCGGCCCGATGCGCACCCTTGCGGGAGCTGCCATCGGAGGCGCGCGCAAGACTTTCAAGACGACCGAACTGAACGCACCCCTACGCGCCAACGCCACGCTCGAGGCGATCGGTGGCACCGCCGTCTACCTGACCTCGGCCCAGGGTGCTTGCACCACGGGGGAGATCATCGTGGTCGACGGCGGCTACCACGTTCTGGGCATGCCGCAGCCCGAGAATCTTTAGGCGATCTCGACCAGCTCCACCTCGAAGGTCAGCGCCTTGCCCGCGAGGGGATGGTTCGCGTCAAGGTGCAATTCGCTGTCGGTCTTGCCGGCCACGGTGACGTTCATCGTCTGGCCTTCGCTGGTCTGGACCTGAAGCTGGGTGCCCGGGTCGGTCGGAATGTGGTCGGGCACGGATTCGAGCGGCACCGCCTGAACGCGACCGGGATCGTGTTCGCCGTAGGCTTCGGCAGGTTCCACACGGACGCTGCGGGACTCGCCCACGGCCATTCCCTGAACACCGGAATCGAGGCCGGGGATGATCTCGCCCGAACCAAGGGTGAATTCCAGCGGCTCGCGGCCTTCGGACGTGTCGAACACCGTTCCGTCGTCAAGTGTACCGGTATAGTGAAGGCGCAATTTGTCGCCCGGCTTTGCCTGGGTCATGAGACTCTCCGATCGTGCAGGGGGGGATGAATTTGCCGAGGCCGCTGTCTCGCAGGTGCTCGGTCGGTTCTTCACAAACCTGCCAAGCCTCAAGCCGGATGTAAACCCGCCTGCCCCAGTTTCCTTGCCAGACATGATCCGGTCACGATCTCGTAGCGGCCCTCGCCCTGCCCGAGCCACCGTCCTAAACTCCAGAAAATGAAACAGACATCCCCATCCCGCCGCGCCGTCCTTTCGGGCATCATTACCTCCCTGGCTGCCCCGGCCCTGATCGCCGGCCGGGCACGCGCCGCCGGCGGATACGACGTCGCCGTCGACCGCGCCCGCGCTCTCGATCAGTTGAACGCCCTTGTGATCGCGCAAGACGGCACAGTCATGGTGGCCGAGGCGTTTCGTGGCCCTTCGCCCGATCGGCCGGTCAACGTGAAATCGGTCTCGAAAACCATCGTGGCGGCGCTGACCGGCATCGCCATCGACGCGGGCCAGCTGCCCGGAACCGAGGCGACGCTGGCCGAGGTCGCTCCAGCCCTCATCCCGCGCGGCGCCGACCCACGAGTTGCGGACATCAGCATCGCCGACCTTCTGACCATGCAGGCCGGGCTGGAACGGACCTCGGGCGGCAACTACGGCGGCTGGGTCTCAAGCCGCGACTGGGTCGCCGATGCCCTGTCGCGGCCCTTCGTGGCCGAACCGGGGGGCGGGATGCTCTACTCCACCGGCAGCTACCATGTGCTGGGCGCAGTCCTCACCGAGGTGACGGGCCAGTCGCTTCTGTCGCTTGCGCGCGACGGGCTGGGCCAGCCGTTGGGCATCGAGATCCCCGCGTGGACGCGCGACCCTCAGGGCCGCTATATGGGCGGCAACGAGATGGCGCTGTCGCCGCTGGCGATGATTCGTTTCGGCGAGGCGTTCCGCCGGGGCGGCACCTACGACGGCACGCGCGTTGTCAGTGCCGACTGGGTGCGCCAGTCCTTCACCCCGCGCACACGATCCAACTTTTCGCGTCACGAGTACGGCTATGGCTGGTTCCTGCTTCAGGCCGGTCCGCACGACGTCGCCTACGGGCGCGGCTACGGCGGGCAGATGCTCTACGTCGTTCCGTCGCTGGGCCTGACGGTCGCCATAACCTCGGACCCAACCCGACCCGCACGATCGCAGGGACATGCGGGCGACCTGAACGCGCTTCTGACCGATCTGATCGTCCCGGCCGCCGAGGCCGCGCGCGGCTAGGTCAGGGCATTTCCGCCGGCGTCATCAGTCCCATCGCGGCACCGGTCGGATCCTCGAGGATGGCGATGCGGCCGGTGTTCGGGACGTCCCACGGTGCACGAATGATCTTGCCGCCCGCCGCCTCGGTCGCCCGGGCAGCGTCATCCACATCGTCGACGGCGAAGTAGCTGAACCAGTACGGCGGCACATCGGCCATCTGATCCATGCCCGCCATGTCCATCATGCCGGCCACGGGCTTTCCCGCTCTCATCGCCAGGTGATAATCGCCATCCTCGCCCATCGGCATGGTTTCCCAGGTCCAGCCGCAGACTTTGCTGTAGTAGGCCTTCGCGCTTTCGACATCGCGGGTCATCAGTTCGGTCCACCACACCTCACCATGATGCTCGGACATTGTGTAATCCTCCCTTCCGGTTTTGCGCCTGCACCCTAGCACGATTCCCCGTCCACGCCCTTTTCGTTGGTCTGGCCATGTGCAAGTGTCCGCCCATGACGATCCGCGCCTGTGTCTTCGATGCCTACGGCACCCTCTTCGACGTTGCAGCCGCGGCGCGGCAGGCGGCGACCGAACCGGGCAATGCCGCCCTGTCCGAGGCCTGGCCGCGGCTCGCCGAATTCTGGCGCCAGAAACAGCTTCAATACACCTGGCTGCGCGCGATCATGGGCGCACATACCGATTTCTGGCAGGTGACGCAGGACAGCCTCGACTGGGCGCTCGAGGCGCTGGGGATCGACGATCCGCGCCTGCGCGACCGGCTTCTGGCGCTTTACCGAGAGCTTGACGCCTATCCCGAGGTGCCGACCATGCTCGGCGCGCTGAAGGAGGCGGGTCTGACCACGGCGATCCTGTCGAACGGGTCCCCCGACATGCTGGCCTCTGCCGTGTCGTCGGCCGGGATCGGCCCGAGTTTCGATTCGGTGATGTCGGTGGAAGAGGTCGGGGTCTTCAAGCCCGATGCGCGGGTCTACGATCTTGTGGGAAGCCACCTCGGCGTGCCGCGCAGGGAGGTGCTTTTCGTGTCGTCGAACGGGTGGGACGCGGTCGGTGCGGCGCGCTACGGCTTCCGGTCGGTCTGGGTCAACCGCGCGGGCGAACCGGCCGAGCGTCTGCCAGCGCAGCCCGAACGCATCCTGCGCGACCTGTCCGGCATCCCCGCACTTGCGCGGACCTTCTGATGCCGCGTTTCGCCAGTTTCGACGGCACCGTGCTGCATTACGACGACACGGGCCAGGGCCTTCCTGTCCTGTGCTTGCCCGGCCTCACCCGCAACGGCACGGACTTCGACTATGTCGCGCCGCACCTCAAGGGCGTGCGGCTGATCCGGCTTGATGCGCGCGGACGCGGCAGGTCGGACTGGGCCGACCCCGCCACCTATACGGTCGCGACCGAGGCGCGCGACGTTCTTGCCCTACTCGACCACCTCGGGCTTGAGAGCGCCGCGATCCTCGGAACCTCGCGCGGGGGGCTGATCGCGATGGTTCTGGCGGCGACGGCGAAGGACCGGCTTTTGGGGGTTTGCCTCAACGACATCGGGCCCGAGCTTGACACCGCCGGGCTGACCACGATCCGCGACTACATCGGCAAGGATCCCGGCCTGCCCGACCTTGCCGCGGCGGCGCGCGCCCGTGCGGCCATGTTCCCCGACTTCACCGACGTGCCCGAAAGCCGCTGGGAGGAAGAGGCCGCGCGGCACTATGTCGAGACGCCGCAGGGGCTGACGATCAACTACGACCCGGCACTGGCGCAGACGTTTCGCGAAGGAGACGGCGCCGAGGCACCCGATCTCTGGCCGCTCTTCGACGCGCTCGAGGGCTTGCCGCTGGCGCTGATCCGCGGCGCGAACTCGCCCCTTCTGAGCGCCGGGACCGCCGCGAAGATGCAGGCCCGCCGGCCCGACATGATCTACGCCGAGGTGCCGGGCCGCGGCCATGTCCCCTTCCTTGACGAGCCCGAGGCGCTGGCGGTCATTCACGCCTGGATCGGACGGCTGTCATGACTTTCGACGACATTCTGGCCGCCGCCGAACGGCTCAAGGGCCATGCCCGCGTCACGCCGATGCTCAGCTCGCCCTTCCTCGACCGGATCGCCGGACGGCGGGTGCTGGTCAAGGCCGAGGCGCTGCAGAAGACCGGATCGTTCAAGTATCGCGGCGCGCGCGCGGCGCTGTCGGCACTCGATCCAGAACTGAGGCGCGCCGGAGTCATCGCCTATTCCTCGGGCAACCATGCCCAGGGCGTGGCGATGGCGGCGGGCGAGTTCGGCGTGCCGGCGGTGATCGTGATGCCCGCCGACGCGCCCGAGGTGAAGGTCGCCAATACCCGGGCGCTCGGGGCCGAGGTGATCCTCTACGACCGCGCGCTCGACGACCGCGACACGCTAGGGGCAACGCTTGCCGCCGAGCGCGGACTGACGCTGATCAAGCCGTTCGACGACCCGCGCGTGATCGCCGGGCAGGGCAGCGTCGGTCTCGAGATCGCCGGGCAGGCTGCCGACGAGGGGATCAGCGAGGCCGACGTCCTTGTCTGCTGCGGCGGCGGCGGCCTGACCTCGGGCATTGCCCTTGCGCTCGAGGGCCGCGCGCCGGGCCTGCGCGCGCGCCCGGTCGAGCCCGCAGGCTTCGACGACGTCGCCCGGTCGCTCGCCGCTGGGCGGATCGTGCGGAACGACCGCACATCGGGTCGCTGTGCGATGCGATCGTCACGCCGGCGCCGGGACAGATCACCTTTCCGATCATGCAGCGGCTTTGCGGACCGGGCCTTGTCGTGTCGGACGAAGACGCGCTGCGGGCGATGGCCGCCGCGTTTGCCCGGCTGCGCGTGGTTCTCGAACCCGGCGGCGCGGTCGCTCTGGCGGCGGCCCTCTACCATCCCGACGCGGTCGAAGGCGACGCGGTGATCGTCGTCGCCTCGGGCGGCAACGTCGACTGGCCGGTCTTTGCGCGCGCGGTCGAGACATTTGGCGACGGGGCCTGATCCAGCCCGGTCCTGCCGAAACGCCCACCGCAGCCCGCGCATCTTGCCCTCGTCCCGGCGCCGCGCTAGCCAGCACCCATGGCCAAGCTCTATTTCCACTACTCGACGATGAATGCGGGCAAGTCCACGCATCTGCTTCAGGCGTCCTACAACTACCGCGAACGCGGCATGGACACCTACCTGATGAACGCCGCGGTGGATGGCCGGACCGGGCTGGGGCGGATCGGGTCGCGCATCGGCCTCTCGGCCAGCGCCGACACCTTCGCGCCGGGTGAGGATCTGTTCGTCAAGATCGCCCGGCGTCTGAAACTCGGACCCGTCGCCTGCGTCTTCATCGACGAGGCGCAGTTCCTCGAGAAGGAGCAGGTCTGGCAGCTTGCCCGCGTCGTCGACGATCTGGGCGTGCCGGTGATGTGCTATGGCCTGCGCGTCGATTTCCGGGGAGAGCTCTTTCCCGGCTCGGCGGCCCTTCTGGCGCTGGCCGACGAGATGCGCGAGGCGCGCACGATCTGCCATTGCGGCAAGAAGGCCACGATGGTCGTGCGGCAGGACGAGGACGGCCATGTCCTGACCGAGGGCGCGCAAGTGCAGATCGGCGGGAACGAGACCTATGTCTCGCTTTGCCGGCGCCACTGGCGCGAAGCCGTGGGCGACCGCAGCGCCGGATGACCGCTTCGCCCCGCTTCCAGACCCTGTCGGTTTTCCTGGCCTACGCTGCGGCCGGTGTGTTCTGGGGCGCGTTGGCGGCGTCGGCCCCCGCGATCCAGATGCGCGCGGGCCTTGATCCCGGCGGCTACGGGCTGGCGCTTGGGGCGATGACGCTTGCGGCGCTTCCCGTCATGCAGGTGTTCGGGCGCCATGTCGGACAGGTGCGCGCATGGGCGATCCCGGCCTGCCTTGCGGTCTTCGCGGCCGGAAACCTCGTCCTGGCCCTGGCGCCCGGCCTGCCCGGCCTGATCCTGGCGCTGGCGATCCTGGGGGCCGCGTCGGGCGCGCTCGATATCTCGCTCAACACGCGGGTCGCGCGGATCGAGGAAGACACCGATGCGCGGCTCTTCAACCGGGTTCACGCGGTCTTCCCGCTGGCCATGCTGGCGTCGAGCGCGGGTGTCGGCGGGCTTCGTGCGGCGGGTGTCGGGGTGACGGCGATCTTCGCGGCCGTGGCGCTGGTCCTTCTGGCCATGGCGGTGGTCGAGCGGGCGGCGGGCCGTCACCAGCGCCCCGACGAGGTCACCACCTCGCGCAGCCGTGCGGCCCTTGGCGGGGCCGCTCTGATCCTCGGGCTGATGGCGGCTTGCGCGGCCTTCCAGGAAAGCGCGCCGCTCAGCTGGTCGGCGATCTTTCTCGAGACCGTGCGCGGGGCGGGTCCCGCGCTCTCGGGCCTCGCCCCCGCCGCCTTCGTGCTGGGTCTGGCCCTGGGCCGCCTTGGCGCGCACGAGATCGAGGCCCGGATGACCCCGCGCACGACCATTGCGCTCGCCGCCTGCCTTGCCCTTCCCGCCTTCGCGCTGGTTCCGCTGGCTGGCTCGGTGTGGGTCCTCCTCGGCCTCTTCCTGCTGGCCGGAATCGGTGTCGGCCCGGTCGAGCCCGCGGTGTTCCGCGCGGTGGCGCGCGGCCGCGACATGGACCGGCGGGGGCCGATGCTCGCCACGGTGACAAGCGTGGCCTACCTCGGCTACCTCCTGTCGCCGCCCGTTCTTGGTCAGATCTCCACGCTCTTCGGCTGGCCCGCGCTCTGGGGCGCGGCCGCGGCGGCGGCGGCGACCGTCATCGTGCTGAGCCGCCTGCGCCCCGGCGCGGCTCAGACCGGATTCGGCGGCTGACGGCCTTCGACGACGGCAACCGCGTTCTCGAGCGCCATGAACCCCATCGCCTCGCGCACTTCGAGCGCGGCGGTTCCCAGATGCGGAAGCAGCACGGCGTTTTCGCAGTCGGCGAGCCCCGCCGCCAGTTCGGGTTCGCGCTCATAGACGTCCAGACCAGCGCCCGCGATCGCACCCGACTTCAGTGCCGCGACCAGCGCCGCCTCGTCCACCACATCGCCCCGCGCGATGTTGATCAGGTAGCCGTGCGGGCCAAGCGCGCGCAGTTCGTCCGCACCGATCAGATGCCGTGTCTCCGGCGTGGCGGGCACGGCCAGCACGACGATGTCGGCAACCTGCAGGAGGTCGGCCAGGCGTTCGAACTGCATCCCCGGCACATGCGGATCGGTGACCTGGCTGCGGTTGTAATAGACGATGCTCATCTCGAAGCCCTGGTGGCAGCGCCGGGCGATCGCCTTGCCGATCCGGCCCATCCCGACGATGCCGACGGTCTTGCCGGTGACATGCATGCCGAGAAACTGGGTCGGGGCCCAGCCGGTCCAGCCGCCGCTGCGCACAAGCCGCTCGCCCTCGCCCGCGCGGCGGCAGAGCATCAGGATCAGCGTCATCGCGATATCGGCGGTCGCATCCGTCACGGCGCCGGGTGTGTTCGTCACGATCAGCCCGGCAGCCTTCGCGGACGCGACGTCGATGTGGTTGTAGCCCACGCCGAAATTGGCAAGCACCTTGCAGCGATGCGGCCCGCCCGCGAAGGCCCCGCCCCGGAACCCGTCACCCAGCGTCGGCAGGACGGCATCATACTCCGCCAGCGCCGCCGCGGCCTCGGCTTCGGTCAGGGGCGCGGCATCGTCGCGGGCGGTCACCTCGAAATGGTCCCGCGCGCGGGCGATCACGGCGTCGGGCAGCGTGCGCGTGATGAGCAGTCTGGGTTTCAATAGAGCCTCCCCCCTTCAGGCACGTCGTGGCCGGGACCGATCAGCACCACCTCGCCGTCCTCGTCCGGCACGCCAAGGACCAGGACCTCGGACATGACCTTGCCGATCTGGCGCGGCGGGAAGTTCACCACCGCCAGAACCTGCCGTCCCGGCAAATCCTCGACCCGGTAGTGTTTCGTGATCTGCGCCGACGACCGCTTTTCCCCGATCTCGGGCCCGAAGTCGATCCAGAGCCTGAACGCGGGCTTTCGCGCCTCGGGGTAGGGTTCGGCGCGGGTGATCCGGCCGACGCGGACATCGACCTTGAGAAAGTCGTCGAAGGAAATCGTCATTGGGCAAGCTCCCGGCTGCGGTCGGCGGCGGCCTTGACGGCGCGCTGCAGCAGGGCGGGGAAGCCCCCACTCTCGTCCATCAGCACCTCGAGTGCCGCTTGCGTCGTGCCGCCCGGGCTGGTGACGTTGATGCGCAGTTGCGCGGGCGTTTCGTCGGCGGCCTCGGCCAGCGCGCCGGCGCCGGCGACCGTGGCCTTGGCCAGTTGCATGGCAAGATCCGCAGGCAGCCCCTCGGCCTGACCCGCCGCGGCCAGCGTCTCGATCAGGTGAAAGACATAGGCCGGCCCGGACCCCGACACGGCCGTCACCGCGTCCATCTGCGCCTCGTCCGTCAGCCGCACGGTCTGGCCGATGGCCGACAGCAGCGCCTCGGCCATGTCCATCTGCGCGGCGCTCACATGCGCGTTGCCGACAAGCGCCGTGATCCCCTTGCCGATGGCCGCGGGCGTGTTCGGCATGGCCCGCACGATGGGCGTGCCCGCGCCCAGGATCTCTTCGTACCGCGCGATGGGCGTTCCGGCCGCCACCGACAGCACGACCGTCCGGCCCCCACCCAGCGCGGCGATGGACGGAAGGGCATCGCCCATCATCTGCGGTTTCACTGCAACCAGCACGACGGCAGGATCGGACGGAAGCCCCGCGTTCAGATGAAGCCCCGACAGCCCGCGCAGCCAGTCCGAAGGGGTCGGCTCGACCACCCAGACGCGCGCAGGGTCGAGCCCGCGATCCAGCCAGCCGCGCAACATGGCCGACCCCATCTTGCCGCAGCCCAGCAGCCCCAGCCCCCTGTCACCCACCTCCGAGAAATCCACGCGTACCCCCTTCAAAGGCCAAAGGCCCGCAGAACCCCGCGGGCCTTTCTTCTTGGTGATAAATATCCTCGCCGAAGGCAAGCCGCCTCTGGCGGCTTTCGACGCCGCACGATCAGGCGGTGCCGTAGGCCTCGGCGATGGCGACCTGCATCGCCTGTTCGGGCGTATTGTCGGCCCAGGCCACCAGTTGGAACGCGGGATAGAACCGCTCGGCGGTCATCACTGCGGCGTTGATCAGGGTGTCGATCTGCTCGGGCCCCGCGATCTGTCCGCCGGCCAGCACCAGACCATAACGCCAGACCATCAGCCGCTGTGCATGCCAATAGGTGAAGGCGCCCGCCCAGCAGGTGTCGTTGACCGAGTTCAGGGTCTCGTAAAGCACGCCCAGCTTGTCCTCGGGCGGCTCCATCTCGAAGGTACAGATCAGCCGCAGCGTCTCGTCGCGCGCCGACCAGGCCAGCGTGATGGAGTAGGTCCGCCACTGTCCTTCCACCGCCATGGCGATCTGGTCGTCCGCCACGCGGTCGAAATCCCAGTCATGATGTTCGGCAATGTGTTCGACAATGTCGATCGGGTGAAGGTCGTCTGTCGAGTAGTACTGCTCGGAAAGCGACATGCGCGGCCTCTTGGGTTATAGCTTCGGAGCCGCCGAGGCCCACAAAGCTTGGGTGCCTGCTCAAGGTGCGGCGTTTATCTGCACGCTACCTTACTAGATATGGTGTGCGCAAAGGGACACCCTGTAAAGGGGAAATCCGGGTCGGGCCCGGCATTTTTCAGGATTTTCGGTAAAGCTGCCCCGTCACGACGCCAACGCAGCGCGAGTCCCACGCCAGCACAGGGCTTCTCTGCCGGCGAACCGGACCGGGCGTCAGACCGGGGCGGTCACGAGGACTTGGGGGCTTTCTTCGGGCCGGCGGCCTCGAGTGCGGCAATCCGGGCGGCCAGCGCCTCGTTCTCTTCGCGGGCCTTCTGGGCCATGGCACGGACTGCGTCGAATTCCTCTCGCGTCACAAGATCGCGGTCGGCAAGCCAGCGGTCGATCATGCTGTTGAACGCAGTCTCGGCCTCGTCCTTGGCCCCCTGCGCAACGCCCATGGCATTGGTCATGAGCTGCGACAGGTCGTCGAATATCTTGTTGCGCGTCTGCATGGCCGTTCCTTCCGCTTTGCACCAGCTATATGGGTTTTGCGCCGGGTCGTGCAAGTCGGACAGGATGCCGCGATCCCCCGTTGACATCCCTGCGCCTGCCGGTTCACTCAGCCCATGCTTCTGGCCATTCCCTTTCCCGACATCGGGCCCGAGATCTTCTCGATCGAGATCGGCGGCTTGACCCTCGCGCTGCGCTGGTACGCGATGGCCTATATCGCCGCGGTCCTGATCGGCTGGGCGATGGTCACCCGCGCCGTGAAGACCCCGCGCCTTTTCGCCAATGACACGCCACCGATGACGCCGTCGCAGGTCGAAGAGATGGTGACCGGCATCATCATCGGCATCATCGTCGGCGGGCGGCTTGGGTTCGTTCTCTTCTACCAGCCGGCTTACTACCTCGCCAACCCGCTCGAGATCCTCATGGTCTGGCAGGGGGGCATGTCGTTTCACGGCGGGTTCCTGGGCGTTGCGGCCGCGATGCTCCTTTTCTGCCGAAAGCACGGGCTTTCGGTGCTGGGCGTGGCCGATCTTCTTGCACTCGCGACACCGCCCGGGCTGATGCTGGGCCGGATCTCGAACTTCATCAACGCCGAGCTTTGGGGCCGACCCACCGATGCCCCCTGGGGGGTGATCTTTCCCGGTGCGGCCGCGCAGGACTGTCCGGGCGTCATCGGCCCCTGTGCGCGCCACCCCTCCCAGCTTTACGAAGCCGGGCTCGAGGGGTTGGTTCTGGGGATCGTTCTGATCTGGCTGGTCTGGGCGCGGGGGTGGCTGAAGACGCCCGGTGCGATTACGGGGATGTTCCTTGCAGGTTATGGTGCGGGTCGGTTCTTCGTCGAGTTCTTCCGCGTCGCCGACCAGCAGTTCATCACACCCGACAATCCCCTCGGTCATGTCCTGAGCCTTGGGCCGCTTGGCTTCTCCATGGGGCAGCTTCTGTCGCTGCCGATGATCGCGGCGGGCCTCTGGCTGCTGGTGCGGGCGCGGACACAGGGCCGGACCCGCACCGCATGACCGCGCTGGCCGAGAGACTGGCCAGGCGGATTTCGGCAACCGGCCCCATGACCATCGCCGACTACATGGCGGCCTGCCTCTTCGACCCGCAGCACGGCTACTACGCTACACGCGACCCGCTGGGGGCAGCGGGCGATTTCGTCACCGCCCCCGAAATCAGCCAGATGTTCGGCGAATGCCTGGGTCTGGCGCTTGCGCAGGCATGGCTTGACCGGGGCGCACCGGCACCCTTCGCGCTGGTCGAGCTTGGGCCGGGCCGGGGCACGCTCATGTCCGACGTCCTGCGTGCGACGGCGCAGGTTCCGGGGTTTCACGCGGGCCTGTCGCTGCACCTCGTTGAAGCCTCCTCCACCTTGCGCAAGGTGCAGGCCGACCGGTTGCCCGCCGCGGGTCCGGTCTGGCACGACGATCTCTCCACCCTGCCCGGCCTGCCCATATTCCTTCTGGCCAACGAGTTCTTCGATGCCCTGCCGATCCGCCAGTTCCTGCGCCACGGCGACGGGTGGCGCGAACGGATGGTGGGGCTTGTCGAGGGGCGTCTGGCCTTCGGACTGGCCGAGGCCGCGCCCGTTGCCGCCCTGTCGCACCGCCTTGCGGACACCACCGAGGGCGATCTGGTCGAGACCTGCGCCCCCGCCAGCGCCATCGCGGGCGAGATCGGCCGCCGGATCGGCGCAGAGGGGGGCGTGGCGCTGATCGTCGACTATGGCGGCCTGGGCGCCGACCGGCGATAGCTTTCAGGCCGTGCGCGCGCACCGGAAGGTCGATCCCCTTGCCACACCCGGCGAGGCGGACCTGACAGCGCACGTCGATTTCGCCGCGATCGCCGTCGCTGCATACCCGGCCACGGCCAGCAAGCCCACGCCCCAGGGCGTGTTTCTCGAACGGCTGGGCATTACCGCGCGCGCCGAAGCACTGATGCAGGGCCTGCCGCCTGGTGATGCGCGCACATCCCACATCGCCGCGCATCGGCGCTTGACGCATCCCGATGAAATGGGGAGCCTCTTTCAGGCGCTCGCGCTTTTCGCGCGGGGAACACCGCCACCTCCCGGGGTCGATGCATGACGCTCGAGATTATTGCCAGCGACGCATTATCCGGCATCCGCCACGGCTTCTTCACCCGTCGCGGCGGCGCATCCTCGGGCGTGTTCGAAGGGTTGAACTGCGGCGGCGGCTCTTCGGACCAGTCCGACATCGTCAGCATCAACCGCGCCCGGGTGGCAGAGGCGATGGAGGTCGTCCCCGAGGCGCTTCAGACCGTCTACCAGGTGCATTCCGCCACGGCGATCACGCTCGATTCGCCCCTGTCGGGCGAACTTCCGCGCGCCGACGCGCTTGTGACGGCCGCACCCGGACTTGCACTTGCGGTGCTGACCGCCGATTGCCAGCCCGTCCTGTTCGCCGACCGGGAGGCCGGGGTGGTCGCCGCGGCCCATGCGGGCTGGAAGGGCGCGCTTGACGGCGTTCTCGAGGCGACGCTCGACGCGATGGAGGCACTGGGCGCAAGCCGGTCCGATACCGTTGCCGTCATCGGCCCCTCGATCAGCCAGCGCGCCTACGAGGTCGGCCCCGAATTCCTTGACCGCTTCCTCGACGCCGACCCGGAGAGCGCCCGCTTTTTCGCCAATGGCGAAGGCGACCGGATGCTCTTCGATCTTCCGGGATACGGGCTGATGCGGCTGCGCGCGGCGGGGGTGGGCGAAGCGCTCTGGACGCGGCATTGCACTTATTCCGACCCGATGCGGTTCTACTCCTACCGCCGCAGCGTCCATGCCCGCGAGGCCGACTACGGGCGGTTGATCTCGGCGATCCGGCTCTGAGCTCGCGCCATCCCCGCCAGCAGGACCGCCGCCTGAAATCGCCCGATCCCCGCCCGATACCCGCCACAATTGACCGCCAGATTGTCGCTGATTGCGCAACAACCCGCGACACATGGGAGAGACGTCATGGCGATCAAGAAACGCTGGCTCGAGGCGGTCGAAGATGCCGCCGCGCAGGAAACGGTCCGCCTGCCCTGGACCCGCGGCATGCGCCGCGTGGCCGCCGCCGCCCTGGCGCGGCAAACCGACGACGCGCCCGATGGCGCAACGGCCTGACCACGTCCAACCGGAGCGCGGGTGATTCGCGCCTCACCCCTATTGCAGGCCACATCGGGCGGCTACGCGAAACAAAGCCTGCCGCGCACCCGCCATTGCCCCGACAGAAAGGTGCAATGAACGCGTTTTTTTGACAGCACGCGCTTTCGCATGCGACACCCTGCGGCAGTCTGTCTGCAAGTTGCGGTGGGGGCCGGTGCAGATGTGACCAGACCGTGAGGACTGATCGCATGAGTTATACGCCCCCTGTGAGCGCGCTTCGGCGCGGCGAGGCTGTTTCCAATACGAGGTCACCATCCGCCGCCTGGCGATCCGGCGAGGTTACGCGCCGCCCAGAGCGTGCCCTTCCGCTTGCCCGTCGCTACGAGATCGAATGGCTCGACGCCGAGGGCGCCCTGCAAAGCCGGGTCGAGATCGCCCCTGCCCTGCCCGCCTATGAAGAAGCGTTCTCGGCTTTTACCCATGGCGTGCCGATCCAGACCACCATTGGCGAGACCCCGGTCGAGGATCTTCTGCCCGGTGCCATCCTCGCCTGCCCGAACGGGGCCGAGGCCAGGCTCATGTGGAAAGGTTCGATCACGCTGGTCCCCGGCGCACCGTCGGCCAGCGGCGACGCCCCGCGCCTGACCCGTGTCACGGCCGACAGTTTCGGCCCGGGCCGCCCCTACCGCGATCTCCTGTTCGGCCCCTCTGCCCGCCGGCTGGTCCGCGGCGCCGAGGTCCGTGCCGGGACCGGGTGCGAAGCGGCACTGGCAGCCCTGTCCGACGGAGTCGACGGCATGTCGGTGATCGAGGTTCAGCCGGTCCAGCCGGTGCGGGTCTATCATCTCGTCACGCAGGGACACGCCACGATCCTTGCCGGCGGTGTCGAGGTCGAGACCTATCACCCCGGACCGGACCACGCCCTCAGCCTGTCCGCCGAGATGCTGGCGAAGTTCCTGGCGCTCTTTCCGCATCTCGAGCCCGACACCGGGTTCGGCCGCACGCTCTGGCCGCGTCTGGATGCCGCGGGCGCGTGGGACTGACCCTCAGGCCGACCGGTTGAGCCGCGCCTCCAGCACGTCAAAGGGCACGCCGGGTTCGTCCTTGGCGCAGCGGATCACCAGCGAGGTCTTGACGCTGGCCACGTTGTCGGCAGCGGTCAGTTCTTCGGTCAGGAAGGTCTGGAAGGTCGACAGGTTCGGGGCCAGGCACTTGAGGATGAAATCCACCTCGCCGTTCAGCATGTGGCATTCCCGGACCAGCGGCCAGGCGCGGCAACGCGCCTCGAAAGCCGACAGATCCGCCTCGGCCTGGCTGACAAGACCGACCATGGCAAAGACCTGCACCTCGAAATCGAGCGATCGCGGGTCGATATCCGCGTGGTAGCCGCGAATATAGCCGGACTCTTCCAGTGTCCGCACACGGCGCAGGCAGGGCGGGGCGGAAATGCCCACCCGCCGCGCGAGTTCGACATTGGTCATCCGACCATCGGCCTGAAGCTCGGCCAGTATCCTGCGATCGATCGGGTCCAGCTTATGGCCAGGCATCTGCGTTCCCTCTGAATTTTCCCAAACTTAGGCATTCAGGCCGCTCTGCGCAACAATGTTTCACATCTGCGCAAGAAGATTAGCCGCGCCCCATCTCCTTGGGTCAGATATCCCGGAGCGCGCGGCAGAGCTTCGCAAACGACTTCCCGCGCGCCGGGGGTTCCGCACCGCGCGCGGCGGGTCTATATGCGGTCTGCCGTCATGCTGCCAGGAGGGTCGAAATGTCCGACACCAAACACGCCCGCGTCCTCATCATCGGGTCCGGCCCGGCGGGCTACACCGCCGCGGTCTATGCCTCGCGCGCGATGCTGAACCCGGTCCTGATCCAGGGCATCCAGCCCGGCGGACAGCTGACCATCACCACCGAGGTCGAGAACTGGCCCGGCGACACCGAGGTCCAGGGCCCCGACCTCATGGTGCGGATGGAAGAGCACGCCCGTGTCCGTCGGGACCGAGATCATCGGCGACCACATCCAGAGCATCGACCTGTCGAAACGGCCCTTCACGGCGCAGGGCGACAGCGGCACCACCTACACCGCCGATGCGGTGATCCTGGCCACCGGCGCGCAGGCGAAATGGCTTGGGCCTGCCGTCCGAGGAGCATTTCAAGGGCTTCGGCGTCTCGGCCTGCGCGACCTGCGACGGCTTCTTCTACCGCGGCAAGGAGGTCGTGGTGATCGGCGGCGGCAACACCGCCGTGGAAGAGGCGCTGTTCCTGACGAACTTCGCGTCGAAGGTGACGCTGGTGCACCGCCGTGACAGCCTGCGCGCCGAAAAGATCCTGCAGCACCGGCTCTTCAACAACCCCAAGGTCGAGATCGTCTGGGACCATGCGATCGACGAGGTCGTGGGTGCCGAAACCCCGAAGGGCGTCGAGGGCGTGGTGGTTCGCAACGTGAAGACCGGCGCGACACGCACGATCCCCTGCGCGGGCTTCTTCGTGGCCATCGGCCATGCGCCCGCGTCCGAACTGGTCAAGGACCAGCTCGAGACGCACCATGGCGGTTATGTCGTGACCAAACCCGACTCGACGGCGACGTCGATCCCAGGCGTCTTCGCGGCGGGCGACCTGACCGATCATGTCTACCGCCAGGCGGTGACGAGCGCTGGGATGGGCTGCATGGCCGCGCTCGAAGCCGAGCGGTTCCTGGCCGAGGTCGGGGCGGAGAGCGGCAAGGACATGACCGAACCGCTGGGGCACGGCGCCGTCGCACCATCGGACGCCGCCGAGTAGCGCACATCATTCCGACCAAACCGGCACTCGGCGACCCAAGGTCCACCGACACCGATCCGACACGGAAAACGGTTCGTTTACGCCGCATACCCCGCCCGCGGGTTGTCTGCGCGAGCGCTTGGGGGTAGGTGGCAGCCAACCTGTCCAGGCGCGCCTGCGCGCCTGTCCTCTTGATTCGAGTGTCTTTATGCAACTGCCCAATCTTGTGCCGATCCCCGAACTCTATGTCTCCTACGACAGCGCCCAGAAACTGAAGGTCGAAGCCGGCGATCTGCCGTCCTGGGATCTGACCCCGCGCCAGATCTGCGACCTGGAGCTTCTGATGAACGGCGGCTTCCACCCGCTGAAGGGGTTTCTGACCGAGGCCGACTACGACGGCGTGGTCGAGGAGATGCGAATGGCCGATGGCACCTCTGGCCGATGCCCGATCACGCTCGATGTCTCGCGAGAAGTTCGCCGCAACCGTCGAACCCGGCCAGGACATCGCGCTGCGCGACCAGGAAGGCGTGATCCTTGCCATCATGTCGGTCACCGACAAGTGGAGCCCCGACAAGGCGCGCGAGGCCGAAAAGGTCTTCGGCGCGAACGATCTGGCCCACCCGGCCGTGAACTACCTGCACAACACGGCCGGCCCGGTCTATCTGGGCGGGCCGATCACCGGCATCCAGCAGCCCGTGCACTACGACTTCAAGGCCCGCCGCGACACGCCGAACGAGTTGCGCGCCTATTTCCGCAAGCTCGGCTGGCGTCGCATCGTGGCCTTCCAGACCCGCAACCCGCTGCACCGCGCCCACCAGGAACTGACCTTCCGCGCCGCCCGCGAAGCGCAGGCCAACCTGCTGATCCACCCGGTCGTCGGCATGACCAAGCCCGGCGATGTCGACCACTTCACCCGCGTGCGCTGCTACGAGGCGGTGCTCGACAAGTATCCCGCCGCAACGACGACGATGTGCCTTGCTGAACCTCGCCATGCGCATGGCCGGCCCGCGCGAGGCGGTCTGGCACGGGCTGATCCGCCGCAACCACGGCTGCACCCACATGATCGTCGGCCGCGACCATGCCGGGCCTGGCACGAACAGCGCGGGGCAGGATTTCTACGGCCCATACGATGCGCAGGAGCTCTTCGCCCGGCATCAGGCAGAGATCGGCATCGAAATGGTCGATTTCAAACAGATGGTCTATGTCCAGGAACGCGCACAATACGAGCCGCGCGACGAGGTCACCGACGGCGCCACGATCCTCGACATTTCGGGCACCGAACTGCGCCGCCGCCTGCGCGAGGGTCTCGATATCCCCGAGTGGTTCTCCTTCCCCGAGGTCGTGAAGGAGTTGCGCCGCCGCTATCCGCCGCGATCGCAGCAGGGCTTTACGGTGTTCTTCACCGGCTTCTCGGGATCGGGCAAGTCGACCATCGCCAACGCGCTGATGGTCAAGCTGATGGAGATGGGCGGCCGTCCGGTGACGCTTCTGGACGGCGACGTCGTGCGCAAGAACCTGTCCTCCGAGCTTGGGTTTTCCAAGGAACACCGCGACCTCAACATCCGCCGGATCGGGTTCGTCGCCAGCGAGATCACCAAGAACGGCGGCATCGCCATCTGCGCGCCCATCGCGCCCTATGGCGCGACCCGCCGGGCCGTGCGGGAAGATGTCGAGCAGTTCGGCGCCTTCGTCGAGGTTCATGTGGCCACCAGCATCGAGGAATGCGAACGGCGCGACCGCAAGGGCCTTTATCGGCTGGCGCGCGAAGGCAAGATCAAGGAATTCACCGGGATCTCGGATCCCTACGACGTGCCGGAAAATCCTGAACTCCGGCTCGACACCGAGAATGTCGAGGTCGACCACTGCGCCCACCAGGTGCTTCTGAAGCTCGAACAGATGGGCCTTGTCGCGGGCTGACGCCCCGCCCGTTACGGGGTCCGCACAACACACGGCCCGTCCGTCAAAGGACGGGCCCCATCATTCCCACAGCGTTGTTCCACAGGCGCTTCGGGGCGCTCCATGCAGCGACCTCCGCTCAGAAGCAGTTCGCGTGAATCGGCCAGATACTGGTCCTGACGGGCGCGGATTTCGCTGGTAAGCGCGCGGTCTTCGAGAAGGATGTTGTTCTCGTAGTTCAGGTCGAAACTGCGACGGTCGAGGTTGGCCGAACCGATCAGCGAGATCTCCCCGTCGAGCGTCAGGGTCTTCGCGTGGAGCAGGCCCTTCTGGTACTCGAAGATGCGCACGCCCGACTTCAGAAGATCGGCATAGTAACTGCGGCTTGCAGCCGACACGATCCAGCTGTCGTTTCGCGCGGGCAGGATCAGGGTCGTCCGCACCCCCCGCTGACCGGTCGCGCGAAGCGCGGACTGCATCGATTCCGAGGGCACATAGTAGGGCGTGGTGACGACGAGTTCGTCCCGGGCCGCGTGCATCAGCGCCTCGAACATTTCGGGCATGGCCGAGGGGCGGACGGTCGGCCCGGTGCCGACCACCTGGGCGATGACCCCGTCCGTGCCATCTCCCGGATCCTCGAGCATTCCGGTCAGGTCCTCGGGCACTTGCGTCATCCAGTCCTGAAGGAAGAGCGCCTGATTCTGCATCGCCACCGGCCCGTCGAAGCGGACCATGATGTCGACCCAGGGCGCAAACTTGGCCTTCACCAGGAATTCGGGATCGGCGCAGTTCTGGCTGCCACAGTAGGTGATACGGCTGTCGATCACGAGGATCTTGCGGTGATTGCGCAGGTCGATCCGGCCCTTGATCGGGCGCAGGAGCGGATTGCCGATGGGAAGCGCCCGGGCAAGGTTGACGCCGGCCTCGGCCATCTCGGTCCAGTGCGGGGACCGGATGAGGGCGCGCGATCCAAGATCGTCGGCCATGGCGCGCACGGTGACCCCGCGCCCGGCGGCGCGCTTCACCGCCTCGACCATCTTCAGGCCGTTCCTGTCGGCCAGCCAGATGTAGAACATCAGATGGACGTGGTCGCGGGCCGCGTCGATGTCGGCCACCATGGCGTCGATGCCCGCATTCGAATCTGCCATGAGCTGCGCCGAGTTCCCTCCACGCGGCCGGAATTCGCTGATCGACCGGCCCAGGCGGAAGAGGTGCCGGTAGCGCGCGTCGACCCTGTCGAAGGACGCCTCGATCCCCGCTGTCGGCACCCGTTCGGTCACGCGATCGAGCACCTCGCGATTGCGTGCGACCTGCTTTCGCCCGATGTTCGTTTCTCCAAGCAGGATGTAGGCGATGATGCCGATCGCCGGCAGCGCGAGCATGACCAGCACCCAGGCCACGCGCGAGGACGGTTCGCGATTGGGGCGAAGGAGGGCGCGGGTGATGAAGATGGCCAGCAGGCTGACATGAGCGACAAGGGCAAAGACCGCGTAGTGAGATGATGTCATGCCGTGCCTCTCCGTCAGCTGTTGGGCGCACCCCAGCATAGCCGAGGGCCCGCCGGGGGACAGGGGCAATCTGAGGGTGGAGCCGGGATATGGTACCGCCTCCCTGGCTTGAACAGGGGACCTCTGGATCCACAATCCAGCGCTCTAACCAACTGAGCTAAGGCGGCACTGCCGGGCGATGTACCCCCGCCCCCCCGCGATTGCAAGAGGATCAGAGGGCGATCTCCCAGGTTTGCTCGACAAGATCTACGCCGAAGGACCGCACCGGGACGGAGGCTGTGCAGGCAAATCCGTTGCGTGCGTAAAGGGCGCAGGCGGCGCGGTGGCTTTCATGGGTCCAGAGCCGCAGACGCGTATAGCCGGCATCGCGCGCGAAGCTCAGGCACTGGTTCAGGAGGCGCTGCCCGAGGCCCCTGCCCCGCGCCTCGGGCACCAGCAGGAACAGCCGCAGCTTCGCCACGCCAGCCTCATCCGACTGCACGCAGAAGATCGAGCCAAGGCGCTGCCCATCCGCCTCGGCAATCCAGCCGCGTTCGATGGCGGGGTCGTGATCGCGAATGAAGGCGGCAAGGATCTCGGCCACCAGCGCCTCGAAACTCGCGTCGAAGCCCTCGTCGCGGGCGTAGAGAACCCCGTGCCGTTCGATCAGCCAGCCCGCGTCACCGATGCGCAGATCGCGCAGGATTACCCCGTCTTCCATGGGCATATGATCGTGGAAGTCGGCCCGGGTCCGCAAGCCCGGCCTTGATCGGTCCGCGCCCGGGCGCTAAGGGGACGCGACACGCAGGCTCCGAGGGCGCACATGGGTATCAACTCCGACTCCGAAATTTCCGCGAACCTGCAGATCGGCCCCACGTCGCTCGGGATGGTGCGCATCTATGTCGAGGGCAACGGCATCGACCTTCCGCTCGACTTCGAGCCCGAAGAGGCCGAGGAAATCGCCGAGGAAATCCGCGCCGCGGCGGCCCGCGCCCGGACGATGGGCGGCAAGAAGACGCGCTAACCCGGCCAGACGCCGGGAAAGGACGGATCGCGCGCCGCATGCCAGCGCAACGCGGCGTGCCGCGCGAACTTCTGCATCAGCGCCTTGCGCCGGGCACCGGCCAGCTTCGTTTCGGGCCCAAGCCGCAGGATCTCGGCGTCATACCCGTCAGCGACGATGAGCCCCGTCTCCTCGGGCAGGAGGTCCGTCGGAAAGTCGGAATCGACGGCCCAGAAGAAGCGGTCGCAGAACTCGAGATAGCCCTGCCATTTCGCGTCCGACGTGAAATCCGCGCGCGAGGACTTGCATTCGACCACCCAGATCTCGCCCTTCGGACCCAGGGCCATGACATCGACCCGCAGCCCCGGTACGGGTGTCAGTTCCTCGACCGTCACGAAATCATGGCCAAGCAGGTGCCGGCAGACGCCGCGGGCGAGGGTCTGGCCGGGCCGTTCGGACAGCGGTGTCAGGTCGTCGGGCATCGTCAGACTGTGAACAAGGGGTGAACAAAAGGCAAGGGGCGCCACCCCCGCCGCCCGGTTTCTTGCAGCAACCAGCGATTTCTGCCGCAACTCTGCCGCAGTTGACCGGCAGGACAGGCCGAACCTTCCGGATCTTTCCGCGGCACGTCCGACGGTGAACACCTTGTAATTCGAGGCACGAACTGATGAGCGAACGACGAAAGATGCAGTTCATCGACTGGGTGATGAGCGCCTCCTTCCTCGCGATCGGCCTGTTCCTGGGATTGGCGGTCGGCGAGTGGCTGAAGCTCGATGGCATCGCGCGCTGGCTCACGCTGATCTACATCTTCATCCCGTTCGGCTTCGTGTTCCTCCTCATCATCTTCATGCATGACCTTTGGGACCGGATTTTCTTCAACATCAAACCTGCCTCCTCGAGCCGATATGAGAAGCCCAAACCCCTTACCCTGCTGCTCAGCCTGCCGGTCGGCCTGCTCGTCGGCGTGATCGGGGCGGAGTTCGGTCTGAGCGAACTGCTGCTTTACGACACCTGACCGGAGCTGTTGGCATCGAGGAACTCGACCGTGCTGCGCAGGACCTGGTCGTATGTCGGGTCGCCTGAGAAGAAGAAGGTGTTCGAGCTGTCGACCTCGAGGAATTCGGCGCCGCCTATTCCCATGGCGACCCGCCGCCCCTCGGCCACGGGATGAATCGCGCACATCCGCGCATGAATGACCAGCGTCGGCGCGCGCACCTCTCCCAGATCCTCGGTCACGTCCAGCCGGTCGATCAGGTCGCGCTGAAGGACCACATCCTCGGTCGTGCCGGTATGGGCGATCAGCCGGATCAGTTCGGTCGTCTGCTCGACGGTCGCCATCGGCAGGACCATCGTCGCCCAGGCCCGCATGAACCCGTTTTCCGGATCTCCCCAGCCGCCGCTTCGGAGAAGCGCGATGAACGGGTCGTTCTCGGCCGCCTCTGGCGCGGCCTCGCGCAGGGCCCGGCCGCGCGTATAGCTGTTTTGCAGGACAAGGCAGGCGACCCGGTCCGGATGCCGCGCCGCAAGGCGAATGGCCACCGCCGCCGCCTGAAGCGTGGCGATGACCGGGAACCGGTCAAGCCCTGCCGCGTCCGCCACGGCCAGCATGTCATCGACGTGATGATCGAGCGTATCGCCGGGTTTGACCGGGTCGGACAGCCCCGACCCCCTCACGTCAAAGCGGACCAGCCTGCGGTTCTGCGCAAGCGCTGTCAGGCCCGGACCCAGAAGGTTGCTGGACCAGTCCTTTTCGAGATGGGAGAGATGATGCCAGCCGTAGAGGACGCCCGGCCCGTCCCCCGCGATCGCATAGGCGATGCCGGTGCCATCGCGGGACCGCGCATAGCGGATGGTTTGCTGCGGCCGGCCGGTTGGCACAGGCAACGTGGCTTGCGTCACGGCGACCTCCGACACCATCCTGAAGCCCCGGCGCATGACGGTCTGGATGATCTTCTGGTCCTTGCCGTTGTCCCCGACCGCCGCCCGCGCGGCATTCATCCGCGCGCTGACCGTCGCCTCCGAGACGATCCGACCATCCCAGACAGCCTCGATCAACTGGTCCTTGGTCACCAGCGCGCCGGCATTCTCGGCAAGCAGACGCAGGATGTCGAATACCTGCGGCTCGACCGGAACGATCTGTCCGTCCCGGACCAGCCTGTGACTGCCGATGTCCAGGCTGTTGCCGGAGAAGGAATAGATCATGCGTAGTGCCTTGCCGCGACGCGCGTTCGTGGAGCTTACGGGCGGTTCTAAAGACAAAGCAATGAAATCCCAAGGACTCCGCAAGCTCCTCTTCAAGCGGCCGGCCACCCGTCCGGCCATGGTGACCTCAACGACAGCAAGAGGAGCCAGTCATGTCCGACCATACCATCAGAACCCTTTCCGACGGATCCATCGACTACGCATACTACACGCAGCGCGGGCGCAAACTGCGCAGCGAGGCAGCGCACGAACTGATCGAGGGGATCGGGACCGCGATGTCCTCTCCTCCGGCGGTCCGGTCGGTTCCACCGTCGGGTATGCCGGTCTGGTTTTTCGGGATCAGAGGCTTCTGGAAACGGGCGTGACGGCATCCCGCATCACGCCTGGGGTCCGTCCACCTGACGCACCTTGCCACGCCATGCGGGACACCCTATCTGAGGCTGGTGGCGGGTTCTGCCCCTCTCGTGTCGCGGTCGAATTCCAGTGGCCTTAAGCAAATCCGAGGGAGCTGGCTCTGTCCTGACCCTGGTCAGGTTACCCGGCGCCCACCTGTGTAAACAGGTCCTCGGGAATCAGTTACCGTTACGGTCCGGGTGGTCCCGTCACATATACCCGCGCCAATACCGATCGGGACCGGCTTCAGGCGCGCTGATCGCCCGTGTCGATTCGCACAGGAACAGGAGCCGGCGCCTCGGCCGGCGTCAGACGCTCGGTGATGCGCTTGCCTCCGAACGGGTCGTCGTCGTCGGTTTCGGCCATGCGCATGATCGAAATGCCGAACTGCACCCCCGAAAAGACGATTCCGTTGAACATGAACAGCAGGAACCCGGCAAGCCAGCCGCCCGGCGCGGAAGTCACCAGGTGCCAGAGGTTCGCCACATTGAACCACATGAGCAAGCCGACGAACACCGCCGCCACGGCGAAGCCAATGAATGTCTGGTGAATGTACAGGCGAACGAGAGCCGGCATGATAGCACCTCATATATCAGGTATCGCATCTCAAGATAACACGCGCGCTTCGGTTTGAAAGGGGCGCCAGGTGTCGCGGCGGGTTTGCGCCTGCGGCGAATGCGCGCCATATCTTCCGCCATGGCCGTTTTCCGCGTCGCATCATACAACATCCGAAAATGCGTCGGCCTCGACCGCCGGCGCGACCCTGACCGCACTCTTGACGTGATCGCGGATCTCGGCGCCGATATCGTCGCCCTGCAAGAAGCCGACCGCCGCCTGCCCCCGCGCCCCTCGGCCCTGCCGCCCGACACCGCCGCGCGTTTGGGGATGGAGGCGCTCGACGTCGACCCCTCGACCCCGTCAATCGGGTTTCACGGCAATGCGCTTCTGATCCGGGGCGGGTTTCGCATGACCCGGCTGCGCGGTCTCGACCTGCCCGGGCTCGAGCCTCGGGGCGCGATCATCGCGGAACTGACCCGCAACGGCGCGCCGTTGCGGGTGGTGGCGACGCATCTGGGTCTGCTGCGCCGGTATCGCCAGCTGCAGCTTCAGGCCATCAGCAAGGCGGCCGCAGAAGGCCCGCCCATGCCGACGCTGATCATGGGGGATTTCAACGAATGGTCGCCGACCAATGGCTTCGGCGTCCTGCAGGGTTACCGGGTGCATTCGCCGGGGCACTCCTATCACGCGGCGCGCCCGGTCGCACCGCTCGACCGCTTCGCGCTTTCGACGGGGCTGCGGCTGCTGCGGTCGTCCGTCGTGTCGGAAGGGGCCGCGAAAGTCGCGTCGGACCACCTGCCGATCACCGGAGAGTTCGAGCTGGACGCAGGTGACGACGCCTAGAACGCCTGCGGCTGCGCCTCGCGCGCCATGTGGTCGATCACGGCGTTGACGAATTTCGGCTCGCGCCCGTCCGGAAAGAACGCCTTGGTCAGGTCGACATATTCATTGATCACCACCTTCGGCGGCGTGACACCATGCGTCAGCTCGGCCCCCGCGGCGCGGAAGATCGCGCGCAGCGTCGGGTCGATCCGGTTGATCGGCCAGGCCACGGCCAGGGCACGATCCGTCAACTGGTCGATCCGCGCCTGGTGATTCACGGCGTCGTCCACGACCTGGCGGAAGTGGTCGACATTGCCCTCGACCATCTCGCCTTCTTCATAGGTGGCCCCAAACCGGTGATCCTCGAACTCACGCGTCACCGTCTCGACCGTCTGGCCGGACACTTCCATCTGGAAGAGCGCCTGCACGGCATAAAGCCGCGCGGCCGATTTCATCTGGCGGGCCGTGGTCATGCGGTGGCGTCCTTCCCAGCGCGGAAACCGACGCCCTTGCCCTTCCTCTTCAAGCGGCGAGACAGGGCGACAAGGTGCAGCGCCGCCGCCGCCGCGCCGCCCCCCTTGTTCTGATCTGCAGGGTCGGCACGGACCACAGCCTGTTCATGGTTTTCCACGGTCAGGATGCCGTTGCCGATGCACACACCCTGCAGCCCCAGAAGCTGCAGCCCCCGGCTGCTGTCATTGCAGACGGTGTCATAGTGCGTGGTCTCGCCCCGGATCACGCAGCCCAGTGCGACGAAGCCGTCGAAGTCGGCCATGCGTGCCGCGATCCCGATGGCAGGCGCGATTTCCAGCGCACCCGGCACTTCGATGATCTCGTGCGTGGCACCGGCCTTCTCGAGCTCGGCCACGGCGCCTGCGATCAGGTTGCTGGCGATGTCGTGGTAGTAGGGGGCCACGACGATGGCGATGCTGACAGGTTCGTCAAAGACGGGCGTGTCGAGGATGTGGTGCGATTGTCCGGCCATCAGCCGATCTCCGATATCTTGCGGGTGCCCACGATCTCGAGCCCGTAGGCATCGAGGCCGACGACCTTCGGTCTGGGCGAATTTGTCAGAAGGATCAGCTTGGAAAGCCCAAGCGACGACAGGATCTGCGCGCCAAGTCCGTACTGGCGCAGCGTCTGCGGCGACACCTCGCTGTCCGTGACCAGCTTCATCGTGGTGTCGCGCAAGAGGACCAGCGCGCCGCGTCCTTCGGCGGCGATCAGGGTCATCGCGTCACCGAACTCGTTTCGCCGCCCGCGCGGCCCCAGTCCGACGATGTCGAGCATCGGGTCAAGCGTGTGCATCCGCACCAGGACCGGGTCGTCGCCAGAGATATCGCCCTTGATCAGCGCGATATGTTCGGCGCCCTGGGTCTCGTCGGTGAAGATGCGCAACTCCCAGTCGCCGCCGAATTCCGAGGTGACCGTCTCGGACGACCGGACGCGGACCAGATTGTCGTGCCGGCGGCGATAGGCGATCAGGTCCGAGATCGTGCCGATCTTGAGGTTGTGCCGCTGGGCGAAGGCCACAAGGTCGGGCAGGCGGCTCATCGTGCCGTCCTCGTTCATGATCTCGCAGATCACGCCCGAGGGGTTGAGCCCGGCCAGCCGCGCCATGTCGACCGCCGCTTCGGTGTGGCCCGCGCGGACCAGCACGCCGCCTTCGCGGGCGCGCAGTGGAAAGACATGGCCTGGCGTGGCGATATCGGCTGCCGTCTTCCCGGCGTCGATCGCCACCGCGACAGTGCGCGCCCGATCATGCGCCGAGATGCCGGTCGAGACGCCTTCGCGCGCCTCGATCGAGACGGTAAAGGCGGTTTCGTGGCGGCTGGAGTTCTGCGACGACATCAGGGGCAGGCCCAGCGCGTCGATCCTTTCGCCGGGCAGGGCAAGACAGATCAGCCCGCGCCCGTGGGTGGCCATGAAGTTGATCGCCTCGGGCGTGGCCATCTGCGCGGGAATGACAAGGTCGCCCTCGTTCTCGCGGTCCTCGTGGTCGACGAGGATGAACATGCGGCCGTTGCGGGCGTCCTCGATGATCTCCTCGATGGAGGAGATCGCGTCGCTCCAGTTCTCTTCCACCGGGCCGGGGGTCTCGAAGGTCATGTACGGGCTCCGAAGTAACGGTCGGCGGGAAGATAGCCGGCCAGACGGCCCGCCTGGGACCATTCACGCTCGAACGAGGTCTCGCCGATGAGGACGACGCGATCGCCGGGCAGGCCACGCTCGGCGGTGAGCGCCCGGATGGCGGCGCGCATCGCGCCCCAGCCGTCGGTGAAGCGCGGCGCGGGGCCGACGGCATCGAAGTCCGGGTTGGCATCGGTGAAATCGTCGGGCGCGATGGGCGCGTGCAGGATCGCCAGACGCCCGCAGGCGCGCAGGGCCGCGATCCGGTCGGCCCGGTCCGCAGGCACCGCCACCGCGCTCGGCCCAACCCGAAGGGCGTTCGACGAAAAGAGCAGCGCCACCACGTCATGCCCGCTGGCCGCGCGAATCGAGGCATAGGCCTTGTAGTCGAGACCAAGCTCGCGCGCGCGCCGGACGCGCAGGCGCACGACCTCGAGCGGCAGGGTCGGCAGAAGCTCGGCCCGCGCCTTCGTCCAGGCGTGGCGGCGCCAGGCCCGGCCCTTTTCCATGGTGGGACCGTTGTTGTGGCCGAGCATGGTCATGCCGCGGCCTCGGCCAGCCGCGCGACATAGCGGGCCAGCGTGTCGATCTCGAGGTTCACGCGGTCGCCCGCACGAACTGTGCCCCAGGTCGTGACCTGTTTCGTGTGCGGGATGATGTTGACGCCGAACTCGTCGCCCTCGACCTCGTTCACGGTAAGCGATGTGCCGTCCAGCGCGACCGACCCCTTGGACGCGATGAACCGGGCAAGGGCGTGGGGGACGCGAAACCGAAAGCGGGTGCTGTCGCCCTCGGGCGTCACGCTCAGCACCTCGGCCACGCCGTCGACATGGCCGGACACGATGTGCCCGCCCAACTCGTCGCCCACCTTGAGCGCGCGTTCGAGGTTCAGTCGCGTGCCCGGCGCCCAGCCGCCCGCGGTGGTCTTCGACGCGGTCTCGGCCGAGAACTCCACGTCGAACCAGCCGCGCGGATCGGTCCCCGTGGCGATCACGGTCAGGCACACGCCCGAACAGGCGATCGACGCGCCGATGTCGATGCCGGCGATGTCGTATCCCGTGGCGATGCGCAGCCGCACATCGCCCCGATCCTCGCGCTCGAGGATCTCGCCGATATCTGTGACAATTCCGGTGAACATGGGGCCGCCTTCGCAAAATCCGCGCCTCGTCACCTAGTCCCCCTGTGGCGCAAGAGCAAGACTCGGCGGGGCGGGCTGCCTTGGTTGATGACACGTAAACCGAAAACGCCTAGTCCGGCGAAGGAACAACCCAAGACAAAGGCCAAGGCGGGGCGCTCTGTGACCGGGCCAAGACGCTTTCTGATGTTGCAGGGGCCGCATGGGCCCTACTTCGCACGGCTTGCCGGGATGCTGCGGGCGGCGGGCGCCGAGGTCTGGCGCGTGGGCTTCAATGGCGGCGACAGCCTGTTCTGGCGCGACCGCGCGCGCTACCTGCCGTTCCGGGGGGATGTCGCGGATTGGCCGGCCTGGCTCGAGGCCTGCATCATGCGGCACGGGATCACCGACCTCGTGCTCTACGGCGAACCGCGCCCGATCCATGCCGAGGCCCTGACCCTCGCGCGCCGCCTGGGCCTTCGCACCCATCTCTTCGAAGAGGGCTACCTGCGGCCCTACTGGATCACCTACGAACGGACGGGGACGAACGGCAACTCACCGCTCATGACTCTCGATGTCGATGAGATGGAGACAGCCCACGGCGGGGCAGCAGACCTGCGCGAAACCCCGGCGCATTGGGGCGAAATGCGCGAACATGTCGCCTATGGTGCGCTTTATCACGCGGCGGTCATCGCCGGGGCGCGGCGCTATCCCCGCTACCGCTGCCACCGCGACATCACGGTGGGGCGCGAATTCCGGCTCTACCTGCGGCGGCTGCTGTTGATGCCCGTGCACCACACCCAGCGCGCGCTGTCCTCGCTCCGCCTCCGGCGCGGGGGATTTCCCTATCACCTCGTGCTCTTGCAACTCGAACACGATGCAAGCTTCCGCGCCTTCTCGCCGTTCTCGTCGATGACCGAGTTTCTCGACCTGGTGCTCGAGGGCTTTGCCGACGGGGCACCGGGCCACCACCACCTGGTCTTCAAGGCCCATCCGCTCGAGGACGGGCGGGCGGCGTTGTCGGCGGCGATCAAAAGGCGTGCGGCCGCGCTTGGGCTGTCGGACAGGGTTCACTTCCTGATCGGCGGCAAGCTGGCACCGTTGCTCGACGCGGCCGCAAGCGTCGTGACCGTCAACTCGACCGCGGCCCAGCAGGCGCTGTGGCGGGGTCTGCCGGTCAGGGCCTTCGGGCAGGCGGTCTACGGCAAGCCGGGGTTCGTCTCCGACCAGCCGCTCGGCGCCTTCTTCGCGGCCCCGACCCATCCCGATCTTGCCGCCTATCGCCGCTACCGGCAGTTTCTGCTGCGCACCAGCCAGGTCCGGGGCGGGTTCTATTCGACACGCGGACGGCGCGAACTGCTACGGCGGATCGTCGATCTGATGCTGTCCGAGACGTCCCCCTACGAGGCGGCGCTTGCCCCCGGTGCGTCCCAACCGCAACAACTGCGCCTCGTGCGCTGAGGGGCAGACTGGCGTTTTTCGACCGATTCCGGTAGTTTGTCAAAAAAAGCTGAGGCAGACATACAGGTCGAGGAGACCAGGCAGTGAAACTGACCACCGCACGCGGCGCCCGTCTGGGTGCCCTTCTCGCGGCGTCCGTCATTCTTGGCGGATGTTCCCTCCCGCGCTCCGGCCCGACCAAGAGCGAGATCTACTCCGGTTCGGTCCAACGCGAGGGCGACGCGTTCATCGTCGAAGTCAACGACCGCGTGACGGCCGCCACCTCGGTCGTCCCCGCACTTGGGTTTTCGAACTCTTTCCTCAACGCGGGGATCGTCGGTTCGGACACGATCCAGCCGGGCGACACGCTGGGGCTGACGGTCTGGGAAAACGTCGATGACGGCCTCCTGGCGGCCCAGGGCGTGAACGCCACAGCACTGGAAGAAGTGCAGGTCGATGGCGAAGGCTTCATCTTCGTGCCCTATGCAGGACGGATCAAGGCGTCCGGAAACACGCCCGAAGCGGTCCGCCAACTCATCACCGAACGTCTGCAGACGCAGACCCCCGACCCCCAGGTCCTGGTGCGTCGCCTTGCCGGCGACGGGGCGACCGTCTCGCTGATCGGCGGCGTGGGCGCGCAGGGCGTCTATCCGATCGAACGTCCGACGCGGACACTGTCGGCCATGCTCGCCCGGGCGGGCGGCGTCACCATCGCACCCGAAATCGCCGAGATCACCGTGACCCGAGGCAGCGAGATCGGTCGTGTCTGGCTTCAGGACCTCTATGCCAATCCCCGCCTCGACATCGCGCTGCGCGGCGGCGACCGTGTGCTGGTCGAGGTCGACCAGCGCGCCTTCACGGCACTTGGCGCCACCGGAGCGCAGAACCGGGTGCCGTTCGACACGCAGTCCATTTCCGCGATCGAGGCGATTGCCCGCGTGGGCGGTCTCAGCCCCGCACTGGCCGACCCCACGGGCATCTTCGTGTTCCGCAACGAGGACGCGGCGGTCGCCAATGCCGTCCTCGGGCGCAGCGATCTTCAGGGCGCGCAGCGCATGGTCTATGTGCTGAACCTGACCTCGCCCACGGGGATGTTCATCGCTCGTGATTTCGCGATCCGCGACGAGGACACGGTTTTCGTGACCGAAGCCCCCTATGCGCAGTTCGCCAAGGTGCTTGGCGCCTTCACAAGCCCGCTCAACGTCGCGGCCTCGTACAGCCAGCTCGCGAACCAGTAGCGCGAGGGATCGGCGGCGCGGGGCCCGGAGTGCCTGACCCGGACGACAGGGCCGGACGACGGCCGCTCTACGTCTACAGCGGCGGTTTCCTGACCGGCGGGCGGGTTCGTCGTATCCTTGATCTGGCGGGGTGGGACATTCGCCTCGGCACGCCGGGACCCGAGGATCACGTGGGCGTCTGGGGCCGCCGCCCCGTCGCCGCCCGCGGACAGGCCGTCGCCCGCCGTGCCGGCGCCCCGGTCCTTACGGTCGAGGATGCGTTCCTGCGATCGCTTTTCCCCGGCCGCACGGGCGAGCCGACGCTGGGGCTCCTCCTTGACGGACGCGGGGTGCACTACGATGCCGCGACCCCAAGCGACCTCGAGGTCCTTCTGGCCACCCACCCCCTCGACGACACCGGCCTGCTTGACCGCGCGCGGGCGGCGATTGCGCGGATCCGGGCCGAGCACCTGACCAAGTTCGCCGCGGTCGATCCCGCGGTCGACCCGCCCGAGCCCGGCTATGTGCTGGTGATCGACCAGACCCGGGACGATGCCTCGGTTCGCGCGTCGGTCGGCGCGACCGGGGACAGTCTTGCGCGGTTCCGCGAGATGCTCGTCTTCGCGCAGGAGGAGCATCCCGGCGCGCGGGTCATCGTGAAGACCCACCCCGAGACGGCGGCAGGGCACCGCCCCGGCCATTTCGGCCCCGGGGACGAAAGCCATCGCGTCACGCTTCTGACCGACCCGGTCAGCCCCTGGCGTCTCTTCGAAGGGGCGGTCGGGGTCTACACCCTGTCATCCGGTCTGGGGTTCGAGGCGATCCTCGCCGGGCACCGTCCCCGCGTCTTCGGCAGCCCCTTCTACGCCGGCTGGGGCCTGACAGCGGACGAGAGGCCTGTGGCACGACGCGAGCGGCGGCTGACGGCGGCGCAGCTCTTCGCGGCGGCGATGATCCTTTACCCGACCTGGTACGATCCCTGCCGGGACCGGCTCTGCGGGATCGAAGACGTCCTCGGCGTCCTCGGAGCGCAGGCCCGGGCCTGGCGCGAGGATCGGCGCGGCTACGTGGCCAGCGGCATGAAGCTCTGGAAGCGCGCGCACCTTCAACGCGTCTTCGGCGCCCACGAACGGCTGCGCTTCCGCGACCCGCCCGCGACGGCGCGACGCGAGGCCGACCGTCTTGGCCGTCCGCTCATGGTCTGGGCGGGGAAGGAAATGCCGGCGCATGGGGGGGCTGAGATCGTTCGGATCGAAGACGGCATCCTGCGGTCGCGCGGGCTTGGCGCGGCGCTGACGCCCCCTTTGTCGCTGGTGCGCGACGACCTCGGGATCTACTACGATCCGACGCGGGAATCCCGGCTTGACCGTCTGATCACGGCGGCCTGCGGACTGGACGACGCGGCGCGCGACCGCGCCACGCGGCTGATCGTGCGGCTGCGCGAGCTGGGGCTGACCAAGTACAACACCGGCGGGGCGATGCCGCCCGACCTGCCCGAGGGCCGGCGCATCCTTGTCGTCGGGCAGGTCGAGGACGACGCCTCGATCCGCAAGGGCTGTGCCGGGGTCGCGACGAACGCCGGTCTTCTGCGCGCGGCACGGGACGCGCACCCGCAGGCGGCGCTCCTGTGGAAACCCCATCCCGATGTCGAGGCGGGCCTGCGCCGCGGCGCCATCGCGCCCGACGACCTGACCCTCGCCGACGCGGTTCTGAACGGCGTCGACCCGGCGGCGGCCCTGGCGGCGGCGGACGAGGTCTGGACCCTGACCTCGACCATGGGGTTCGAGGCGCTGGTACGGGGCCTGCCTGTGACCTGTCTCGGGATGCCATTCTACGCCGGGTGGGGGCTGACGCGTGATCTGGCCGATGCGCCCGCCTGGCGACAGGCACGGCCCGATCTCGCCGCGATGGTCCATGCGGTTCTGATCGACTATCCGCGCTATTTCGATCCGGTCAGCGGCCTACCCTGCCCCGTCGAGGTTGCGGTCGATCGGCTCGCCACGGGCGGCCTGCCGAAAACCGGTCCGGGATTGCGGGCGCTGGCGAAGCTGCAAGGGATCGCGGCCAGCCTGGGACTGCGCCGCTAGTCCCGCGCCCAGTCATGCATCACATCGCCGCCGACGCTGCGGGTCGACCGCAGCCGGAAGCGCGGCGCGGTGGCCAGGCTGTCGATCCCCATGGCGCCCAGTGCCGGCCACCCCTCGGCACCCAACGCCAGCCCGGCGGTGAATCCCACAAGCCGGTCGACCGCGCCCGCCCCCAGAAGCGACGCCGCCAGCGCACCGCCACCTTCACAGAACACCCGCGTCAGCCCGGCAGTCCCAAGCGCGCCGAGAAGTGCGAGTGGATCGAGCTGCCCGCCCGGCCCCACCGGCACCGGGATCAGCCGGACACCCTGCGCCGTCAACTCGGCCCGGCGCTCTGCCGGCACATCGTCGGCCCGGTCTCCGTGCAGCACCCAGACCGGAACCTCGCGCGCGGTGGCGACAAGTCGCCCGCCCTCGCGCAGCCGCGCCTGGCGCGAGGCGACAATACGCACCGGCTGATGCCGCGCGCCCATGCCGCGCACGGTGAGGTCGGGATCATCCGCCCGCGCGGTGGCGCCGCCGACCAGCACAGCGTCATGGCTCATCCGCAGGCCGTGGACCGCACGGCGCGCGCCCGGCCCTGTGATCCAGCGGCTTTCGCCCGCGGCGGTTGCGATCCGTCCGTCGAAACTGGTGGCGAGCTTCAGCGTCACAAGGGGCCGCCCCTCGGTCACACGAAGAAGAAACCCCGCGTGATCCTCCGCCGCTTCGGTGGCGCAAAGCCCGGTGGCGACCTCGATGCCTGCGGCGCGCAGCATCGCGTGCCCCTGCCCGGCCACGCGGGGGTCGGGGTCTTCCAGCGCCGTCACGACACGGGCCACGCCCGCCGCAATCAGCGCCTCTGCGCAGGGCGGTGTCTGACCGTGATGCGCACAGGGTTCGAGCGTGACATAGGCCGTGGCCCCCCGCGCGGCGGCCCCCGCCTGATCCAGCGCCCGGACTTCGGCATGGGGCCGGCCACCAGGGGCGGTCCAGCCTCGGCCCACGACGCGCCCGTCACGCACGATGACGCAGCCAACCGCCGGGTTGGGCCAGACAGTGCCCTGCCCGCGCCGGCCCAGTGCCAGCGCAAGCCGCATGAAGCGCAGATCGGCTTCGGCTGCGCTCACTCCTCGCCCTGGCCGGGGGGCCTGAGTTCGCTGACGAACTTGTCGAAATCGTCCGCGGCCTGGAAGTTCTTGTAAACGCTTGCGAAACGCACATAGGCCACGGTATCGATCCGGGCCAGTGTCTCCATCACGATCTCGCCGATCACCTTCGACGGGATATCGGTCTCGCCCAGGCTTTCAAGACGACGCACGATGCCCGAGAGCATCTGGTCGATGCGTTCGGGTTCGAGCGGGCGCTTCTGCAGGGCGATCCGGACCGACCGCTCAAGCTTGTCGCGGTCGAATTCCTCGCGCCGCCCGCTGGTCTTGATGACGACGAGGTCGCGCAGCTGCACCCGTTCATAGGTGGTGAAGCGTCCGCCGCAGGCCGGGCAGAAGCGCCGCCGCCGGATGGCGACGTGATCCTCGGCGGGCCGGGAGTCCTTCACCTGCGTGTCGATATTTCCGCAAAACGGGCAGCGCATCGCCTCTCCCTCGGTGGTCTCATGCTGTTATCCACAGGCACTATAGGCGAGCGCCTATTGCTTGGGTAGGGGGGATTTTGGACCACCCGATATTGGGGTTCGCATGACCTTGCCAGTCGGACCGGAAGTCCGCCGCGTTGCGCGTTGTCAATGCGGAATGGGCTTCGGGGCTTTAGCCAAGTCATGCCGTTCGGCAGGGCAATGCGGGCGCTGCGGGTGCTCGACCTGCGCGGTCGAAGCCGCCGGAGACACGGTCAGCCAAGGAGATCAGAGATGAAGAACGCAAATCTGGCGGCAGTCGCCACAGCAAGCCTTTTCATGTTGCAGGCCTGCGAGAACCTCACCCCCGAGCAGCGTACCGTCGTCGGATTGACGGGGGGCGCGGCGGCCGGCCTGATCACAGCGGAAGCGCTGGACGCAGACGACGACTGGCGTCTGATCGCCGCTCTGGCCGGCGCGGCCGCAGGAACCGTGGTGGCGCAGAACGCGGCGACCGACCAGTGCGCCTATGCCCGGGGGGATGGAACATACTTCACCGCTCCATGCCCCTAGCGCATGGGCCAGAGGGACCCCTGGGCGGCGCGCTGCGCTGCGCAGCCACGGCCCTTGCGCTGGCCATGGCCGCGCCGGCAGCGGCCTCTGACCTGCCCTATTGCGTGCGGATGGATTTGCCCGTGGCGCGCATCGAGGCGGCGCCCGGCCCCTACGCGGAATTCTGCAGCCGGGAAACCGCCGCCTGCGCGCTTGAAGGCGCCCCGGTCATCGACTGGACGGACGAGGTTCATCGCCGCCTCGAAGCGGTCAACCAGGAGGTGAACCGCGAGGTCAGTCTGATCTCGGACTGGGGGAACAGCGGGCAGGAAGAGCATTGGAGCTTTCCCGAGCGGGGCATGGGCGACTGCGAGGATTTCGCACTCGAGAAGCGGCGCCGCCTAGTCGCGGGCGGCCTGCCGGGGGCGGCGCTGACTTGCGCCATCGTCTTTCACGAGGTCCGGTTCTTTCCCCACGCGATCCTGCTGGCGGAAACGACGACAGGCACCTGGGCGCTCGACAATCTCTACGACGAAGTCCTGTGCTGGGACGCGGTGCCCTACGTCTATCGCCTGCGCGAGAGACCCGACGGGCAGTGGACCCGCTTCGCCCTACCCTGAACGCGATGCCGCCCGGGAAAGACGCGCCTCGTGCCCGCTTCCAAGGATCCAGCCTTCCTCGGCCGCGTGGGGCTCGTCCGAGACGTCCATCACCTCGGCAAGGGCCTCGGACGAGAGGGCCGCGACCGCGCGGGCCAGAACCTCGACCTGGCGGGCATCCTTGATCCCGCCTGTCGCGGCGATCTCGGCGGCCACGGTGGGGGCGAGGAGCGACGGCCAGACTTCGGCCAGAACGATGCCGGTGTCGGGCGCCTCGAACGGCCAGACCGACAGGTCCGTGCCGAAGCGTCGGCGCATCCGCGACAGCACCGGCAGCCCCATCAGCGTCTGTGAACCCACCGCGCCAGCGCCGGACAGCTGCCAGAGGGTGAACGCCCCCCGGTGCCGGTCCTCGACAGCGCGGCGTTCGGGCATTCCGGTATCGGTGCGGGCCCGGCCCTTGCGCGGAAGATGCTCGACGTCACGGGCGGTCCCGTTGCCCCAGAACGGGCCGATTCCGGGAAAGCGGGCGTTGATCGCGCCCGCCACCTCGAAGCGGTTGTTTCGAGTGGGCGCGTCCTCGATCCGGGCCTCGAGCCAGTCCCAGAGGGCCAGCGGATCGGGCGTGCCGGTCAGCGCGCGTCCAAAGCCGCGGGGGTAGCCGAAGGGAAAGTCGAAGCCCGCAAGGACCCGGCGGCCCGCGGCGCGTTCGGCGGCGAAAAGCCCGGTCAGCCAGGTCTCGGCGGCAAGACGGTGACCAAGATACTCGGCGGGGGACGTGTGGCCGTCGCGGGCGACCGCGGCGAAGATCGTGTCGGGCCGGGCGGTGCGCGGTGCCCGGGCCGCAGCGGACCAGTCGACCATGACGACCGTATCGAAACGCATCACGGTTCGTCCCGCGCCACGAGCGCCCGGGCGCGGGCAAGATCCTCGGGCGTGTTGACGTTGAAGAAGGGGTCGACCGGCGTGTCGGGAAACATCGCCGTGGCCGCGCCGTGCCGGTCGGCCCAGTCCATGACCTTGCGCGTGCCATCCTGCAGCGAACGGCGCAGATCGCCGCGCAGGTCGACGCGCCAGAGCCCGAAGGTCGGGTGCCGGCCCGACGAGGTGGCGGCAAGCACGACGGGGGTGCCGGCCGTCTCGGCCGCATGACCAAGACGCGCCACCAGATCCTCAGGGAAGAACGGCGTGTCGGCGGCGACGGTGACGACGGCATCAAGCCCCAGTGCAGCGGCCCAGTCGAGGCCGGCGAGCACACCGGCAAGCGGGCCGGGATAGCCCGCCACGCTGTCGCCCAGAACCGGCAGGCCGAACCGCGCGAACCGGGCCGGGTCGCCATTGGCGTTGAGCGCGAGTTGGCTGACCTGGCGGCCAAGGCGGCCGACCACACGGTCGAGGATGGTCGTGTCCCCAAGCGGCAAGAGCCCCTTGTCGCCGCCGCCCATCCGGGCCGCGCGGCCGCCGGCGAGGATCACCCCGGCCGGTTGTCTCATGGAAGGGCCCACTCTGGGCGGATGCGGCAACTCCGGAACTGGGGCATTTGAACCTGCGCGCGGGCTGGGATAAGGGCGACGGAAATCAGGTTAGGGCGTGTTCATGCCATCCTCCACCCCAAGATCGGCATTCTGGCGCGGCGTCCGCGATTCAGTACCCTTCATCGTGGTCATCGGCCCCTTCGGCCTTGTCTTCGGCATCGTCGCGACCGAAGCGGGGCTGACCCTGGGGCAGTCGATGGGTTTTTCGGTTCTGGTCATCGCCGGTGCTTCTCAGTTCGCCGCGATCCAGTTGATGGTCGAGAACGCACCCACCCTCGTCGTGCTGGCCACGGCGCTTGCGGTCAACCTGCGCATGGCGATGTATTCGGCCAGCCTTGCGCCGCATCTGGGCGCGGCCCCGTTCTGGAAGCGCGGGATCATCGCCTACCTCAACGTCGACCAGACCTATGCGGTGTCGATCGCGAAATTCGACCGATCCCCCGAGATGAGCCTGGCCGAGAAGACCGCCTATTTCTTCGGCACCGCCACGCCGACACTGCCGTTCTGGGCCATCATGAGCCTGATCGGCGCGGTCTTCGGGGCGTTGATCCCGGCGGGCTTCGCGCTCGATTTCGCGATGCCGATCACCTTTCTGGCGGTGGTCGGCCCGATGATGCGGACGCTGGCGCATGTCGCAGCGGCGTTCACCTCGGTCGTCATGGCGCTGGCGCTGATGTGGGTGCCGGGGGGCCTTGGCCTGCTGATCGCCGGCGTCCTCGCGATGATGGTGGGCGCGCGGGTCGAGCTGATGATGGGATCCCGGACATGATCACGAAAAGCCCGGCCGAGATCTGGTTCATCATCGCGGCGATGGCCGTGGGTACCTATGCGATCCGGCTGTCGTTCCTGGGACTGCTGGGCGGGCGGAAGTTGCCCGACTGGGTGCTGCGCCACCTGCGCTATACGCCGGTCGCGGTGATCCCCGGCCTTGTGGCGCCGCTGGTGATCTGGCCGGCCGCGGCGAACGGCGCGATGGAGCCCGCGCGCATGACGGCGGCACTGGTGACGCTGGCGGTGGGCTATGTCACGAAGAACGCGATCTGGGCCATCGCGGCGGGGGCCGCCACGCTTTACTCGGCGTTGGCCCTGCTTGCCTGAGCGTCCCGCGCGGCGACAAAGAGAACACCGTGGTTGTCGTTGGCATCGTCGTCCGTCACGACCCGCGTGCGCACACCGGGCAGTTGGTCCATCGATTGGGCGATGCGTTTGGGAAAATAGCCGGGCGTCACCGTCCCGAACCCCGGGGTTTCGGACAGCACACGCGAGATCGCCAAAGAGCATTGCGCCTTGGGCACTGCACCGTAGGCCTCGACCTGCGCGATCAGGCGTTGCGCGGTCGCCGGGTCGATATCGAGCTCCTGGATCTGGACATCGAAGCTCTCGCGGGCGTGGTAGTCGATATAGACGTCAAGCACCTGGTCGCTGATGCCGTAAAGGACATCGTTGCGCTCGGGGGCGTGGGGATGTTTGAACGTGCCCGCCGGATCGAAGAGGACGCGCTCGTCCCCTGCGATCATCAGCCCGGTATGCAGCCCCGAGCCGTTCTCGTTGCTCAGGACCGTGAAGACCGTGACGCGGGCCGGACCGTCATTGGGATGCGACCAGCGGGCGACCTCGTCGTCGGGCGCCCAGAGCGGTTGTGCCGGCCCCCCACAGGCGGCAAGCGCAAGAAAACACAGCCCCAACAGGCCCGCAACGGGGCGTCTCATCAAGGCGCGTCCCGGCCTAGCGGGCGAAGATGGCGAGGAAGACAAGGATGGCGATGATCACGATGGTCGTGTTCGTGACCCAGCGCATGAAGCCGTTGAAGGCCTTCTCCTGCTCGGTGATGTCCATCGAGCCCGGCTCGTGCTGCTTGTCGGCCATTTGGTATCTCCGTCTCTTGTCTAGAGGCTGCGATACCGCATCGGGACGGCGGTGTCACGACCCCTTGGCGGGGCCGATCGCCGCAATCTGCCAGAGCCATGCGCCATCATCGCGGCGGGTGCGCGTCACCTCGCCCAGGTGCCAGAGGTGAAGGACATGGGCCATCGCCTCGACCATGGCGAGGTCGAACTCGCCGGGCCGGATCTCGCGCAGGAAAAGCGGCTGGAAGCAGTCGACGGCAGTGCGGGGTTCGACAAGAAACGCGCGCAGCCGGGCCAAGGCGCCATCGTGGTTCTGTGCCAGTTGCCGCAGCCGCGTCGGCAGGCCGCGATAGGGCAGCTTGTGGCCCGGCAAGACAAGCTGGTCGGGCGTGGCAAAGGCCGCCAGACGCGCGCAGGCCTCCATCCATTCGGCCACCGGATCGCCCTCGGGCTCGGTGGCGTAGGCCCCGAGATTGGGCGAGATCGACGGCAAAAGCTGGTCGCCCCCGATAACGACCGCGTCGTCGCGCGACCAGAGCGTGGCGTGTTCGGGGGCGTGGCCGTTGCCGATCCGCACGTCCCAGGTCCGCCCGCCCGCCGCGATCACATCGCCTTCGGCGATGCGGCGAAAGCCAATCGGCAAGGGAGCGACGACGTCGCAGAAGTTGAACGGTCGCTCGGCGGCACGCTGGGTGAGCATCGCTGCGGGCATACCGGCCCCGCGCCAGAAATCGAGGGTCTGGGGCGCAGGCAGCGCCTGTTCATCAAGCGTCAGCATCCGCGCGTAGAGCCAGGCGGTGCGGGTCGTCCAAAGCTCGGCCCCGTGTGCGCTCTGGAACCAGCCTGCAAGACCGATGTGGTCGGGATGGTGATGGGTAACGATCACCCGGTTCACCGGACGACCGGCAAGCGGCCCCGCCAGGATCCGTCCCCAGAGAGCGCGCAGCGTCTCGGTGCCAAGCCCGGTATCCACGAGCGTCCAGCCATCGCCGTCGTCAAGCGCGTAGACGTTCACATGAGTCAGCGCCATCGGCAGCGGCAGGCGCAGCCAGAGGATGCCGGGCGCAATCTCGGTCGCCTCGGCTTCGCCGGGCGGGTCCGAGATCGGGTAACGGATTTCGGCGGCGGGACCCGCGCTCATGCAGGAAGATCGGTCATGCTGCGTTCCCCTAAGCCCCGGCGCAGTGACTTGGCAAGGCCCGCCGAGGCCGCTAAGGCCCTCCAAGCTCTGGTTGGTGGTCCCATGACCCGGCCGGGCACGGCAACAGGGACGCAGCGTCACGGCCATGACCGACCGCAAGACACGACGGCTGAGCGATGCCCCGGCGGATATCGCGCGGGCGGCCGGGATCCTGCGCGCGGGCGGGCTTGTCGCCTTTCCGACCGAGACGGTCTACGGCCTGGGCGCGAATGCGCAGGATGCGCGCGCGGTGGCCGGGATCTTTGAGGCCAAGGGGCGTCCGGCCCACAATCCACTGATCGTGCATGTGGCCGACATCGGCATGGCCCGTGAGGTCGCGGTGTTCGATGCGCGGGCCGAGGCGCTGGCGGGCGCCTTCTGGCCCGGACCGCTGACGCTGGTCCTGCCGTTGCGCCCAGATGCCGGGATCGCCGAGGCGGTGACAGCGGGACAGACCTCGGTGGCGTTGAGGATGCCCGCGCACCCGGTGGCGCGGGCGCTGTTGACGGCCTCGGGGCTTCCCCTGGCCGCGCCGTCGGCCAACCTCTCCGGGCAGGTCAGCCCGACGACGGCCATGCACGTGATTGACGGGCTCGCAGGACGGATCGACGCGGTGATCGACGGCGGCGCCTGCACGGTCGGGGTGGAATCGACCATTGTCGGGCTTCTTGACGGCGCGCGGCTTCTGCGCCCTGGCGGGCTGCCGGCAGAGGCGATCGAGGCCTGCCTGGGCACCGCGCTGGATCGGCCCGGTGCGGACCCAGCCCGCCCCGTGTCGCCGGGGCAGCTTGCATCGCACTATGCGCCTCGGGCGGAGCTACGGCTGAACGCGGTGACCCTTCGCCCCGGCGAGGTGCTTCTGGGCTTCGGGCCGGTCGGGGCGGCCGCGTTGAACCTGTCGCCCTCGGCCGATCTGGCCGAAGCAGCGGCGAATCTCTTCGCCTGTCTGCGGGCGCTTGATGACGATGGGGCAAAGACCATCGCCGTGTCGCCCATTCCCGAAACCGGGCTTGGGCTTGCGATCAACGACCGGCTGCGACGGGCGGCGGCCCCGCGCGACGGCTCAGGCGGTGGAGGGTCAGGCGGTGGAGGCTCAGGCGCGGCCGGCGGCCCCCGATAGGCTGACTGCCTCGACGCCGAGGGTCTTGAGGGCGGCTGCCCACTTGCCGCCGCCGTCGCGGGAAAACACGATATCGCCTGTCGCCGGCGCGGTCAGCCAGCCGTTCTGCCGGATCTCGGAGTCAAGCTGGCCCGGCCCCCACCCGGCATAGCCCAGAGCGAAGATCGCACGGTCGGGGCCTCGGCCACAGGCGATGTCCTGCACCACCTCGAGCGTGGCGGTCATGCCGAATTGCGCGTCGACCCGCAGCGTCGCGCCCTCCACCCCGTAGTCCCCCGAATGAAGCACGAACCCGCGCCCGGTCTCGACCGGCCCGCCGAAATGGACCGGAAGGTTGGGCACCGCTCCATCCGCGTCGATTCCCAGCTGCTCGACCAGCTCGGAAAAGCGCACCTCCGGCAGGGGCTTGTTGACGATAAGGCCCATCGCGCCCTTCTCGGAGTGATCGCACAGGAAGACGACGCTCTTGTCGAAACGCGGGTCACCCATGCCGGGCATGGCGATGAGGATCTGTCCGGTCAGACCGTAGGCGGGGGCATCTGTCATGTGCCGAAGTCTGTGCCCGACGCGACCGAAGGGCAAGGGCCGCGCAGTCCGAGCCGCGATCCGCCACCGTTTTCATCGCCGTAAAGTGATTTCCATCCGGCGGCCAAAGCCATAATTACCGATGGATGATGAACACCAAATGCCTTCTTCGTGCGATTGCCGCCGTTCCGTTCGCGCTGCCAATGGCCTTCACAGCTTCGGCGCAGGTGCCCGGCGATATGGTCCGGGCCGAGATGCTGAACGGATGGCGGATGGAGAATGGCGTGCATATGTCGGCATTGCGCCTCACGCTGGCGCCCGGCTGGAAAACCTATTGGCGCGCGCCGGGTGACGGTGGCATACCCCCGCTGTTCGACTGGACCGGGTCCGGGAACCTCTCGGGCGTGACGCTGTCCTGGCCGGTGCCCGAGGTCTTTTATCTCAACGGGATGCGGTCGGTCGGCTATTCCGAGGTCGTGACGATCCCGATCGAGTTTCGCCCCGCCGACGACGGTGCGCCCATCGCGGTGTCAGGTCGGATCGACATCGGCGTCTGCGAGGATATCTGCGTTCCCGTCAGCCTTGTGGTCGCCGCCGAGCTGGCGCCCGAGGGCGTGTCGGACCCGCGAATCGCGGCGGCGCTGGACGACCGGCCCATGACCCGCAACGAGGCCGGGGTGCAGGAGGTCGAGTGTGAGATCGACCCGATTTCGGACGGGCTCCGGCTGACCGCGACCATCACGATGCCGCAGCTTGGCGCGGACGAGGAAACGGTTGTCGAGCTGACCGGTGCGCCGGTCTGGGTATCGGAACCGGAGGTAACGCGCCGGGGTGCGACGCTGCAGGCCGTGGCCGACATTGTTCCACCAGAAGCGGCGCCCTTCGCGCTGGAACGCGACGCGCTGCGCTTCACCGTGATCTCGAACGGGCAAGCGGTGGATATCCAGGGCTGCGGCTAGGGTCTCTCTGAAATCAGGGCGCCGGCGTTTCCCGGTGCCGTCCCGACCGGCGCAGGCTTGCGGCAAGCATCGCGCCCGCCCAGACAAGGGCCAGAAGCGCCAAGGCGCCTCCCACGAACAGCAGGAACACAGACCCGGATGACCCGGCGGGCAGAAGCGCGCCAAGCACCGATGCAGGCGACCCGGTCACGATCTGCGCCCCGAGCGTCAGGGCGAACCACACCGCCGTCAGCGCCGCGAGGGTCAGGGCCGACACGCCGGCCAGCCCGCCGCGTCCGGGCGCGGTCACGGCCCGGCGGGCCGAGTCGATGCGCGTGCGGATATCGTGCTGCGCGGCCAGAAGTGCCGGCACGACCAGCAGCACGAGGACCATCCCGAAGCCAAGCCCGTAGACCAGCGTGATCACCGTGGGCTTGAGGAACTGCGCCTGTTCCGAGGTCTCGAACAACAGCGGCGCGAGGCCGAGGACCGTGGTCAGCGTGGTCAGAAGGACCGGGACGCAACCTGTCCGCCGCGCCATCCACGATGGCGGGCATCAGGCCGCGGCTTTCGGCGTAGTCGTCGATGGTCGTCACCAGCACGATGGAATCGTTGATGATGATCCCCACCATCCCGATCAGCCCCACGACCGAGAACATGCTGAGCGGCACGCCCCAATGCGCGTGGCCCCAGATCGCGCCGACGAGGCCGAAGGGGATGATCGCCATCACGACGAGCGGCCGGGTCCAGCTCGAGAACACCCAGGCGAGGACAAGGAAGATGCCCGCAAGGCACAGGATCAGCCCGGTCATGGCATCGCTGAGAAAGGCGCGCTCCTGCTCGGCCAGCCCGGCCACGCGGGTGGCGACCCCGAATTCCTCTTCGATGGCGGGAAGGAGGACCTCGCGCAGTTCGGTCATGATCTCTTCGGCGCGCGCGGGATCGTCCTCGGAGATATCGCCCGTGACCGACAAGAGGCGCACGCCGTTCTCGCGCCGGACGGTCGAGAACCCGGTGCGGCGGTCGACGGTGACCACGTCGGCAAGCGGCACATAGGCGCCCTCGGGCGTGCGGACCTGCGCGCGCTCGATGAAGTCGGCGCGCAATTCGCCCGCCGCAAGCTCGACCCGGATCGCGGCGGACCGGGGACCGTCGGGGAAGGTCGCCGCCTCGATCCCGCTCAGGCTGTCGCGCAGCACGCGCCCCAGCGCGTCGATCTGAAGTCCCAGCGCCTGGCCCTGCGGGGTGAGTTCGAGGATCAGTTCCTCCTTGTCGTAGGACATGCTGTCCTCGACCGCCGACACCTCGGGGTGGCGCTGGACGGCCGTCTTCAGCCGTTCGGCCGCGGCCTTGAGGTCGGCGGCCGCAGCGCCCGAGATCTCGACGTCGAGCGCATCGCCCCCCGGACCCGAGCGCCAGCCGCGGAAGCTGACGGTCTCGAGCATCGGGTGGCGGCGCACGTTGTCCTGAAGGTCGGCCACGAATTCGAAGGACGAGAACGGGCGCAGGTCGGCGTCGATCAGCTCGATCGCGATCGAACCAAGCTGGTCGGGTTCCTTGGTGTCGGCCCCTGCAAGCCCGCGCCCGGTCGAGCCGCCGATCTCGGACAGCACATAGGCCAGCGGATTGACCCCGTGTTCGGCCTCGTAGCGGGCGGCGACCTCTTCGACCGACAGTTGCAGGTTGCGCATCATCTCGAGCGTGTCTTCGCGGGTGGCGCCTGGCGCCATGGCGAAATTGCCCGAGACCGATCCCTGTTCGGGCGCGTTGAAAAACCGCCACTGGACCTCGCCAGAAATGACCAGGGCCGCCTGCGAGGCCAGAAGCGCGACCGCACCCGCAAGCACCGGATAGCGCGCCCAGATCACCAGGGCCATGAGCCTGCGGAACGGCACGTCACGGACCCAGCGAAACCCGCGGTTCACCTGCCGCGACGGCCAGTCATACCAGTGTTCGCGGGCGGAATGGGCCAGTGCATGGCTCATGTGGTTGGGCAGGATCAGGAAGCATTCGATCAGCGAGGCGATCAGCACAGCGATCACGGTAAAGGGGATATCGGCGATCAGCTCGCCGAACTGCCCGCCGACGGCGACAAGGGCAAAGAAGGCGATGATCGTGGTCAGAGTGGCCGCAAAGACCGGAAGGAACATGCGGCGGGCGGCGTTTTCGGCGGCCGCCACCGGGTCCTCGCCCAGACGCCGCGTTCGGAAATCGGCATGCTCGCCCACGACGATGGCGTCATCGACGACGATGCCCAAGGTGATGATCAGCGCGAAAAGCGAGATCATGTTGAAGGTCAGACCTGCGGCATACATCACCGCGATGGCCGCGGTCATCGCGACGGGAATGCCCGCCGCGACCCAGAAAGCCGTGCGCGCGTTGAGAAAGAGAAACAGAAGCGCCACGACAAGCCCAAGACCGATCAGCCCGTTTTCGAGCAGAAGGTCGAGCCGCCCGGTGATCTGCTCGGCGCGGGTGCGGATGAGGTCGATCCGGACCCCCTCGGGCAGGGTGGCCGACATTTCCGCCGCGACCCGTTCGACCGCGCGCTGCATCTCGACCGCGTCGCCCTGCGCCGTCCGGTCGACCCGGATCGAGATGGCGGGGTCCGTGCCCACGAAATAGCTCCGTTCCCGGTCGACCCCGTCGACCCGCACGAGCGCAACATCCGCGATCCGCAACGTGGCCCCGTCAAGGCCCGAGCGCAGGACGATCTGGCCGATCTCGTCGGCCGAGCGTCGCGCCACCCCGGCCCGCACCCGCGCGGTGCCGGCCACATCGCCCGCCGGGGCGGCGTCGGCCTCGCCGGCGACGGCATCGGCGATCTCGCGCAGCGTCAGGTCGTGGCGGACCAGCGACAGCGCCGGAACCTCGATCACGACCTGCGGCGCGGCCAGCCCGCGGATCGTGGTGTTGGTGATGCCTTCGGCGAAAAGGCGCGCCACGAATTCGTCGGCGAAGCGCGCGATCTGATCGACGCCCACGGGGCCGGTGATCACGACGTCCGTGACGCGGTCGCTCCAGAAGCTGCGGCGGACGGTCGGGTCCTCGGCATCGTCGGGCAGGGTGCGGATGCCGTCGACGGCCAGTTGAACGTCGTCGGCGGCCTGCGCCATGTCCCAGCCCGGCTGAAACTCGAGCGAGATCGAGGCGCCCCCCTCGCGCGAGGTCGAGGACGTCGCCTCGACCCCGGAGACGGACAGGAGGGCCGGTTCGAGAAGCTGGACGATGGCGGCGTCGACCTCTTCGGCGCCGGCCCCCTCCCAGGTCACGCCGACGGTGATCCGTTCGACCACCACGTCGGGGAAATACTGCGCCCGCATGTTCGGAAAAGCGGCGACGCCAAGCCCGACAAGAAGCACCAGAAGCAGGTTCGCCGCCGTCCGGTGGCGCACGAAATAGGACAAAAGCCCCCCCGCCGCCCCTGAAAGCCTGCCGCGCAGCATCGCCCTAGCCCCCCATACGGGATTCGATCCGCGCCACCATCTGCGCCGGCACCCGGTCCTCCGCAAGCTGGGCGAGGATGCGGGCCTTGGCCTCGTCGGGCATGACCGCGCTGGCCTCGACGAAGGCCACGAGCCGGGCCCGACGGTCGGGATCGAGTTCCACGAGGTCCTCGGAGCCCAAAGCAGCAGCGTCCCCCGGAGCGGCATCCGGTGATCCGGCATCGGCCGGCACGGGCTCAAGCTCGCGCACGCGAATTCCCGCGCCCAGCAGCGGCGTGCGTTCGGCGACCACGCGGGCACCGGCGATGGCGTCGGCCCGCACCAGAACCTCGTCGCCCTGGCGGCGCAGAAGCTCGACCGTTGCGACTTCGAGCCGGTCGTCGTCGCCGATCACCAGGACATCCCCCGTGGCCGACAGCGCCGAGGCGGGCAGGACGGCGACATTGTCGAGCGGCGGCTCGGAAATGGTGACCGACACGAAGTCACCCGGCCGGAAGCCCGGCGCGTCGTCGAGCCGGGCATAGAGAAGCCGCCCGGTCTGCCCCGCACCCACGGCGGCGCTTTCGCGCGTCACCGTTCCGGTCGTCGTGAGGTCGAGGCCGAGCACATCGAGAGAGACTGTCACCGGCAGGTCCGGCAGGCGCCCATCGGGTCCGAGAAGCCGCGCATACTGCGCGGTGGAGACGCGGAAAGCGACTTCAAGCGCTTCGGGGTCGATCAGTTCGCCCAGTCTCTCGTTCGCGTTCACGAGCCGCCCCTCGACCAGATCGACATCGTTCAGGATACCGGGAAAGGCGGCGAAGACCTCGGTCTCGGCGAGGGTCCGGTCGGCCTCGGCCAGCGCGATGCGGCGCCGGTCGAGCGTGGTCTCGGCCTGGTCGATGCGCGCCTCGGCCTGGGCCAGCGCCTGACGGCGCGACAGCACCGCCTGCCGCGCGGCCGAGACGGCGAGTTCGGCAGTTTCGACCGCCGCATCGGTGCCCACGCCGCGGGCCAGAAGATCGCGCTGCCGGGCCAGCGCCCGGTCGCGCAGCGCCGCCTGGTCTTCGGCGGCCAGCAGTTCGTCGCGGGCAAGCCCGAGGGCGCGGCGGGCATCGGCCAGATCGGCCTCGGCATCGCGCAGGTCGGCGTCGGCGGTATCGCGGGCCGATTGGGCCGTGAACGGGTCGATGCGCAGCAGGAGTTCGCCCGCCTCGACCGTCCCGCCGTCCTCGAAGCGATCGGACAGGAAGATGACCTCGCCCGAAGCGGCGGCGCGCAGTTCAAGCTGGCGGCGGCTTCGAACCTCGCCGAAGACCTCGACCTCGGGGGTGACTGTCCGGGGAGCCACCATCACCACGTTGACGGCGAAGATGCGTTCGCGCGCCGGAATAGCGCGCGGCTCGGCGTTCATCCGGTCGTCGACCGCATGCCAGACCGAACCGCCCGCCATGGCAAGCAGGCCGATCGTCACCGCCAGAAGAAAGACACCGATCAGCGACCGGCCGAGAAATCGCATGCGTCCAGACCCTTCGTCAGCGCGCGTAAGTCTAAGTAGGGGTCGACGGCGCCGGAACCAAGCACATCCCTGTTACGGACCTCGGCGTCACTTCCGTCGGCGATGCTCGTCAAGACGGGGAAGAATTTCCACGAAGTTGCAGGGACGGTGGCGATAGTCGAACTGAAACGCCAGGATTTCATCCCAGGCGTCGCGACAGGCGCCGGGACTGCCCGGCAGCGCGAAAAGATAGGTGCCCCCGGCCACGCCGCCGGTGGCGCGCGACTGGACTGCCGAGGTGCCGATCTTCTGCATCGAGACGATGGTGAAGACGGTCGCGAAGGCCTCGATCTCCTTTTCGTAGACCTCGCGGTGGGCTTCCACGGTCACGTCGCGCCCCGTCAGGCCGGTGCCGCCGGTGGTGAGCACCACGTCGATCGCCGGGTCGCCGACCCAGGCGCGCAACTGGTCGGCGATCTCGCCCTTCTCGTCGGGCAGGATCGCGCGGGCCGCCAGGATGTGCCCCGCCCCGGCGATCCGGTCGACAAGGGTCTGGCCTGACCTGTCGTCACCAAGGGTGCGGGTGTCGCTGACGGTCAGGACCGCGATGCGGACGGGAATGAACTCCTTTGCCTCGTCGATACGGCTCATGCGCCCTCTCTCAGTTTCGCCTGCAGCGACAAGAGGTCCGCCCAGGCCTCGCGCTTGGCCTGGGGCGTGCGCAGCAGGTAAGCGGGATGCACCATCGGCAGAACCGGACGCCCCAGTGCGGTCTCCCACGTCCCTCGCAGCCGCGTAATTCCGGTGCGGCCCAGAAGGCCATGGCAGGCGTGATTGCCCATCGCCACCAGAATGTCCGGGTCCGCCAGTTCGACATGGCGGCGCACGAAGGGCATCATCATCGCGATCTCCTCGGGCGAGGGGTCGCGGTTCTGCGGCGGACGCCAGGGCAGCACGTTGGTGATGTAGATCGCCTGCCCGGGGTCGGGGCTTTGCCGGTCCAGACCGATGGCCGCGAACATGCGGTCGAGAAGCTGGCCCGCACGGCCCACGAAGGGCAGACCCTGCAGATCCTCGTCCCGGCCCGGCGCCTCGCCCAGGATCATCACGCGGGCTGCGGGGTTGCCATCGGCGAAGACGAGGCTGCGCGCGCCGCGTTTCAGCTCGCACCGGTCGAAGGCGGCAAGCGCCTCGCGCAGGGCGGGGAGATCGGAGGCGGCGGCTGCCGCCGCCTCGGCCTCGGCCACCGGGTCGGTGACCTCAGGGGCAACGGGAGCGGGCATCGTCGCGGCGGCCGTCTTCGGCCGGGGCGCGGGCTCGCGCAAATCGAAGCGGTTGACTGGCACATCGCCAATCGTCTCGGTCGCGCCGAGTTCGATCTGCCATTCAAGAAGCGCGAGGGCGGCGTGAGTCTCCATCGTTGGCGAGGCTACGGTCCCGGCCGGAAAACCGCAATCGTACGCGCGTCGTATCTGTCGGCCCGGTAGGCGCCCTGTCAGTGAATGAAGCCGGCGGCCCCGGCAGAACGGAAGACGGACCCTAGTCCTGCAGATCGAATTCCGGCGCGGCCCTTTCCCTCCGAGTGGTGGCCGAATTCCTTCTGGGGCGATCAGGCTCAACGTCCGACTGACGGCGCGTGCCACGAATTTGCGCGCCGGCGGGTCGGCGGCCGCGGGCCTTCAACGCCTGACCAAGCGCGAACTGGACCGAAGCGTCCTCCGGCATGCGCTGCGCCGCCGCCCTGAGAATGGCCACCGCGAAATCGACCTCGCCAAGCCGAAGGAGAACGCGCCCGAAAAGGGAAGGGACGTCCCGTTGCCCCGGAACGCGGCGGAGCAGCGGCGAATAGACCTCGGACACCTCGTTCCAGGTCTCGTATTCCCGAACCAGCGAACGCCCCAACCGGACCCAGGTCTTGAGCGAGGCCGGTGCGTGTTCGAGACATGTCGTGAAGGCGCGGCATGCGAAGGTCGTGTCGCCCAGTCTGGCGGCAAGCATGCCTTGCATGTAGAGCGCGCCGGTATCATTCGGATCTGCCTCGAGCACCTGGACATAGGCACGTCGCGCCGCGGCCAGATCGCCGCTCTCTTGGAAACCGGCCGCCCGCCGCTTGACGTGGTGCAGACAGCGCCGGTCAAGGGCCTCACCCAGGTTCCTGCCGCTCTTTGTGCTGATCAGTAGCGACCGGATGCGACCCTCCTCCGAACAGAACGTGTACTTGTAGGGTTCATTGCCGCGCAGGAAGTCGTACCTGGTGATGCCTTGGGAAATGGCGTGTCGAATGGCATAGGAGTGCAGGACAAGCCCTGCGGGAGGCCCTTTGAACGTATCGTCCCGGGCCCCGATGTAGAAATTGTAGGCGTTCTTTTCCGCGTCGACGAGGATTGCCAGCGTACAGATCACCCGGTCTTCGTGCCACAGGACCGGCATGAACAGGGTTCCGGTCTCGAGCGCGTGCCCGAGCATGCGACGAAGGCTACTTTGAATCGCGCCGAGGCGTTTGCCCTTGTTTTCAGCCCAGCGTTCCGACCAGAGGTGGATCAGGATCTCGAGGTCACGCTCGAAGGTTTCTTCGTTTGTATGCGAGAAGTGATAGCTGTCGGACCCTTCGATCTGGCGCAAGAAGCGCCGGATCTTTTGCCTGGCATTCGAACTGAGCTTCTGTGTGAGGAAGTCGTCCCAATCGTCGCAAAGCGTCGCGTACGGACAGATGCCGTTTTCTGTGCCGTCCGGGTTGCGCGTGCTGAGATGCTTCAACTCGACGATCTTGGACGAAAAGCTTTTCAGGAACAGTGCGGCGCGCCGGTCGGACGCCGCGAAGTTGAGCATCCTGAGGCGTCTCCAGCGCAGTCGTCCCAAGCTGGCGGCGAGCGCCGGAAGAGCCTCGTTCTCCAACGCGGGCATGCAGAGGAACCCCGTGTAGTCCGAGTTGAAGTTTCCGCTCAGATTCAATTCGTTATGGAATACACCGTCGTTCTGTTCGGTGTTGAGCCGGATCGGGAGGAAAGCAATGTAGTCGTCCCCGTCCCCGGGCGAACGCGCCGCCAGCACGAGACTGTTGCGACCGGCGCCACGCGAGGTCCCGAAAAGCCAGTCGAAGGACAGGAAGTAGTTGGCTTCTGGATCCGCGCGATAGACCTTCAGCCACGGCTCCCGTAGCGCGGCGATCGCCTCTCGTCCTTCAATCAAATCCACGCGTACCAACACACTCTCCACGCGGCAATAATCGCGAGGTCTTTCTTTCTATACCAGAATCTGCCTGAGATTGCCCCTCTTTTCTTCCTGGGCCGGCCGCAAGAAAGATCGACGTGACGGGGCGACGATGGCTGGCCGGCTTCTGCGCGACACGGGGCCGAGCCAGGCGCGACGGGGTCGGCCACGGCCGCGCGCACCCCGCGCAGGTACCTCCTTGTCGCCTTCCGGCTGCCTTCCTATAAGCGGTCGCAATCGGAGACCTGTGTCATGACCTTCCGCGCAACGCATCTTCTGGGGATCGAGGGGCTGGGTCAGGACGAGATTCTGGAAATCCTCGACCTTGCCGATCACTACGTCGACCTCAACCGGTCGCCGGTGAAGCATTCCGACCGCCTGGCGGGCCTGACGCAGATCAACATGTTCTTCGAGGCCTCGACCCGCACGCAGGCGTCCTTCGAGATCGCCGGCAAGCGGCTGGGTGCGGACGTGATGAACATGACCATGCAGGCCAGTTCGGTGAAGAAGGGCGAGACCCTGATCGACACCGCGATGACGCTGAACGCGATGCATCCCGACCTTCTGGTGGTGCGGCATCCGCACTCGGGCGCGGTGGCGTTGCTGGCGCAGAAGGTGAACTGCGCGGTGCTGAACGCGGGCGACGGCAAGCACGAGCATCCGACCCAGGCGCTGCTCGACGCGCTCACGATCCGGCGGTCGAAGGGACGGCTGCATCGCCTGTCCATCGCGATCTGCGGCGACATCGCCCATTCCCGCGTCGCGCGGTCAAACATCCTGCTTCTGGGCAAGATGGAGAACCGGGTGCGCCTTGTGGGGCCGCCGACGCTCATGCCCTCGGGCGCGGCCGACTGGGGCGTCGAGGTCTTCGACGACATGGCCGAAGGCCTGCGCGATGTCGATGTGGTGATGATGCTGCGCCTTCAGAAGGAACGCATGGACGGCGCCTTCATCCCCTCCGAGCGCGAGTACTATCACCGCTACGGCCTCGATGCCGAAAAGCTGGCCCATGCCAAGGCCGACGCCATCGTCATGCATCCCGGCCCGATGAACCGGGGGGTCGAGATCGACGGCACTCTGGCCGACGACATCAACCGCTCGGTCATCCAGGACCAGGTCGAGATGGGCGTGGCCGTGCGCATGGCGGCGATGGACCTTCTGATGAGGGCGCGGCAAGAGGAGACGGCGCATGGCTGACGGCGTGATCGCCCGCTTTGTCCCCGACCGGCGGACCTATATCCGCGACCATGTGATCATCGCGGTCTTCGGAACGGTGGCGGTGGCGCTGGTGCTGATATTCATGGGCAACCCCGATCCCTGGGTCGCCCTCATCGCCGCCCCGCTGGCCGTCGGCGTGCGCGGGGTCTACCTCGCGTCGGACGACCTGGTGGCGACATGGGAACTGAGCGACAGCACCCTGACCGGTCCCGGCCGCAGCCTGCCGCTGGCCGAAATCGCGACCGTGCGTCGGCTGGGCAGCGCCGCGCAGGTGATCATGCAGAATGGCGACAAGCACCTGATCAAGTACCTGGCCGATCCCGGGGCGGTGGCCGCCAGGATCAATGAGACGCGCGCATGACCGGTCGAACCGCCCTGCTGAATGCGCGTCTGATCGACCCCGAAGCCGGGACCGACACGCCAGGCCATCTTCTGATCGAGAACGGCGTGATCGCCGATATCGTGACCGGGGCAACGCCCACGGGCGACTTTTCGGTCTACGATTGCGGCGGCAAGTGCCTGGCGCCGGGGATCGTGGATATCGGCGTGAAAGTCTCGGAACCCGGAGAACGTCACAAGGAATCGTTCCGGTCCGCGGGCCGCGCGGCGGCGGCGGGCGGTGTCACGACGATGGTGACCCGACCCGACACGACGCCGGCGATCGACACGCCCGAGACGCTGGAATTCGTCACCCGCCGCGCCAACGACGCTGTCGGCGTCCGCGTCCTGCCGATGGCCGCGCTGACCAAGGGGCGGCAGGGGCGCGAGATGGTCGAGATCTCGTTCCTGCAAGGACGCAGGCGCCGTGGCCTTCACCGATTGCGACGCGGTGATCGAAAGCACCAAGGTCTTCTCGCGCTGCCTGACCTATGCCGGCGCGCTCGGGGCGCTGGTGATCGCCCATCCGCAGGATCCGGGCCTGACGGCGGGGGCGGCGGCGACAAGCGGCAAGTTCGCGTCGCTCAAGGGCCTGCCCGGCGTGTCGCCCATGGCCGAGCGCATGGGCCTTGATCGCGACATGGCGCTGGTCGAGATGACGGGCGCGAAGTACCACGCCGACCAGATCACCACCGCCCGCGCCCTGCCTCGCCTCGAACGCGCCAAGGACAAGGGGCTGGATGTCACGGCCGGTGTGTCGATCCACCACCTGACGCTCAACGAGTTGGACGTCGGCGACTACCGCACCTTCTTCAAGGTCAAGCCGCCCCTGCGCGCCGAGGACGACCGCCTTGCCGTGGTCGAGGCCGTGGCAAGCGGGCTGATCGACATCATCTCGTCGATGCACACACCGCAGGACGAGGAATCGAAGCGCCTCCCGTTCGAGGAAGCCGCCTCGGGGGCGGTCGCGCTTGAAACACTGCTGCCAGCCGCACTGCGGCTCTGGCACGCGGGCCAGATCGGGCTGCCGCAGCTCTTCCGGGCACTGACGCTGAACCCCGCGCGACGGCTTGGACTTGAGACCGGGCGGCTGCGCCGGGGTGCGCCCGCCGACCTCATCGTCTTCGACCCCGACGTGCCCTTCGTCCTCGACCGCAGCACGCTCCAGTCGAAATCGAAGAACACGCCCTTCGACGGGGCGCGCATGCAGGGACGCGTTCTGGCCACATGGGTCGGCGGCGCGCAGGTCTTCGGATGGGCGGAATGATCCCCGCGATCGAGACCGCGCCGCTGACCCTGCTGGCGGTGGCCGTGCTGGGATACCTCCTGGGCAGCATCCCCTTCGGCGTGGTGATCACCCGCGCGATGGGGCTGGGCGATTTGCGCCAGATCGGATCGGGCAACATCGGCGCGACGAACGTGCTGCGCACCGGCAACAAGGCCGCGGCGGCCCTGACCTTCGCGCTCGACGCGGCCAAGGGCGGGGTGGCGGTGTTGGTCGCGCGGGCGCTTCTGGGCGAGGACGCAGCACAGGTGGCGGGCGGCTTCGCCTTTCTCGGCCATCTCTTTCCGGTCTGGCTGGGGTTCCGGGGCGGCAAGGGGGTGGCGACCTTCATCGGCACGGTCCTTGCGCTGAACCCTTTGCTCGGCCTTTTGACCTGCGCCGTCTGGCTGCTGACCGCGTTCGTAGGCCGCATGTCGTCGCTGGCTGGCCTTGTGGCGGCTGCGCTGGCCCCTGCCCTCGCGTGGATTCTGGGCGACGTCGAGGCGGTTGGGCTGCTGATCGTGCTTGCCGTATTGATTTACATTCGCCACGCGGCGAACATCCGGCGCATTATAGGCGGCACTGAGCCGCGCATTGGAACAAAGTCGTAGGGAATTCGGGACATGGGTTTTCAGGACGCGGTAAGGTCGGTCTTCAGCAACTACGTCACCATCTCGGGACGTGCGCCCCGGTCGGAATACTGGTGGTGGTTTCTTTTCATCCTGTTGGCGAACTTTGCCTTGTCGCTGGTCGATAGCGCGCTTTTTGGCGCCTCCGAGGGCGCCGGCGTCGGCCTCTTGAGCGGGCTCTTCTCACTGGCGACCTTCCTGCCGTCGATCTGCGTTGCCGGTCGGCGCCTGCATGACCGTGACATGTCGGCCTGGTGGCTGCTTCTGGTCTTCATCCCGCTTCTCGGCTTTCTGGTGCTGCTATTCTTCTACGTTCAAAAGGGCACCGACGGCCCCAATCGCTTCGGCCCCGACCCGCTGGGCGGCGGCGGCCCCGGCAGCGGTGGTGAAACCTACGCCGCCTCGCCGATCCCCCGCAGCGGCCGGTGACCGCGGACCCCGCCTTTCTCGCCGCCTTCGACGCGCTTCCCGTCGGGGGCTACGGCGGCACGTTCGAGGGCCTGCGCTACCGCGTGACGAAAAGCGTCTACTCCTCCGGCCGCAGCCAGAAGCTGGTGGCCGAGGAACTGGGCGGCTCCGACTATGTCAGCCTCAACCTCTACAGGCTGTCGGACGGCACGGCCCTTCTCAAACCCTGCGAGATGCCTGAGCAGAAGGTCGTCGACTTCGTGCTGGGCCTGATCGCGGACTAGCCGCCCCCTGCCCCTCCATCGACCTGCAAATATCCTCGGGGGAGCGCGAGGGGGCAGACAGCCCCCTCGCCTGCTCAGAGACCGGCTCAGTAACTGTAGTCGGCGAAGACCCGCGTGACGTCGCCGTTCCAGTCGCCCTTGAAATGCGCGATCAGCTCGTCCGCGGGCACCCGGCCCTCGGCCACGCTTTCCTGCAGCGCGTTGAGGAAATGCGTCTCGTCGGGCACAAGGCCGCCCGCCCCGGGACGCGCGCGCGCCTTCAGTCCGGATTCGGCGATGGCCAGAACCTCGCGCGCGAGGTCGTGCATCGCGATGCCGTTCACCGTCGCGTCGAGCGCGTCGACCGAGGCCGCAACGCGCAGCGCGTCGCGCGTCTCCGTGTCCCAGCCCTTGACCAGATCCCAGGCGGCGTCGAGGGCCGACTGGTCGTAGATCAGCCCGACCCAAAGCGCCGGCAGCGCGCAAAGCCGCCGCCACGGGCCACCGTCGGCGCCGCGCATCTCGATGAACTTCTTCAACCGCGCCTCGGGGAAGATCGTCGTCAGGTGGTCCGCCCAATCCGACAGGGTGGGCATCTCGCCCGGCAGGGCCGGCAGTTCGCCCTTGAGGAAATCGCGGAACGACTGGCCCAGCGCGTCGATGTACTTCCCGTCGCGATAGACGAAATACATCGGCACATCGAGCGCGTAGTCCACCCACCGCTCGAACCCCATGCCTTCCTCGAAGACGAAGGGCAGCGTGCCGGTACGCGCCGGATCGAGATCGCGCCAGACCCGGCTGCGCCAGGACTTGTGGCCGTTGAGCTTGCCTTCCAGGAACGGCGAATTGGCGAAGAGCGCCGTCGCCACCGGCTGCAACGCCAGCGCCACGCGCAGCTTCTGAACCATGTCGGACTCGGAGGCGAAGTCGAGGTTCACCTGCACCGTGCAGGTCCGGTACATCATCGTCTTTCCCATGGTCCCGACGCGGTCCATGTAGGCGTTCATCAGCCGGTAGCGCCCCTTGGGCATCATCGGCATGTCCTCGTGGCGCCAGTGCGGCGCGGTGCCCAGCCCGATGAAACCCACGCCGATCCGGTCGGCCACGGACTTCACCTCGCGCAGGTGTTCGTTCACCTCGTCGCAGGTCTCGTGGATGGTCTGCAGCGGCGCGCCCGACAGTTCGAGCTGCCCGCCGGGTTCGAGGCTGACGTTCGCGCCATCCTTTTCCAGCCCGATGATGTGGCCGGCCTCGAGTACCGGGGTCCAGCCGTAGGCGTCGCGCAGCCCTTCGAGAACGGCGCGCACCGAGCGCTCGCCGTCGTAGGGCAAGGGCTTCAGCGTGTCCTTGCAATAGCCGAACTTCTCGTGCTCGGTGCCGATGCGCCAGTCTTCGGGGGGCTTGCAGCCTTCCTCGAGATAGGCTGCCAGCTGGTCGCGGGACGTGATGGGCCCGCCGCCTGACTGTGGAATGGACATGTCTGTGCGGCCCCGTGCCTGATCGCTGTCGCCCCTGACCTGTCGCCCAGCGGGGAGAAAGTCAATGCACGAGGAGCGGCGTTTGAGCTTGCGTGCGGGTCCAGACGGTCACCCGTTCCTCGGGGCTGGTCTCGAGCCTTTTCAGCATGGCCTCGGTCTGCAGGCCCGGAAGGCCCGCGAAGACGTCGAACAGCGCATCCGCCCCGGCCGCATCGACGGGAATATTCAGCGTCTCGCCCAGCGTGCCGGTTACGACCCAGGCCGGGGAGTCCTGTCGGCCGGGGTCGAGTTCGACGGAAACGAGGTCGTCAACCGCCACGCTGCCGCCCTCGAACGGACCGAAATACGTCACCTGGCCCTCGATCACCTGGACAAGCCCCGGGCCCTCGCCGCCGCGCCGGAACCGGGCGCGCTGGATACCGGCCACCGCCAGCAGCGCGCCGCCGACCATCAGCACCATTCCGACAAGCCAGAGCGGGCCGATTTCGGTGGAAAACCAGACGAAACCAAGCGCGGCCGCACCCAGCCCCGCGAGCGTCTCGCGCCAGCGGTTCAGTTTGCGTGCAAGTTCGGGCCGTATGAAGCTCATCCGCGTCCGCGTCACCGTGGTGTTCATCTTCATTAACTTAGGTGATCCGCGGTGGTTTGTCACCGACAGGCAGGCGGAATCGGCCCCTTTTCGGCGACCCTACCAGTCACCAACCGCGGCCTGCCAAAGCGCGATAGCGGCCGTGGCGGCGGTGTCGGCGCGCAGGATGCGGGGGCCGAGGCTGATCGGGGTCGCGGCCTCCATCGCAAGAAGACGCGCGCGTTCGTCTTCGGAAAATCCGCCTTCGGGGCCGATCAGGATCGCCGCGGGCGCACCGCGCAGAACCGCGCGCAGATCCGACGCCGCCCCCACTCGCGCCTCGTCGCAGAAGACAAGCTGCCGCTCCGCGGGCCAGTTGTCGAGCACCCGGTCGAGCGGGGCAAGCTCGGCCACCTCCGGCACATAGGTCCCGCCGCACTGCTCGGCGGCCTCGACGGCATGGGCCTGAAGCCGGTCGCGGCGGATACGTTCGGAGTTGGTGAAGCGGGTGGACACCGGCTGGATGCGACCGACGCCCAGTTCGGTCGCCTTCTCGACGATGAAATCGGTGCGCGCCTTCTTGATCGGCGCGAAGAGAAGCCAGATATCCGGCGGCGTCTGAAGCGGGCGCGTCCGCTCGATCACGCTGAGGATCCCCGCGCGCTTGCCCGCCTGCGCCACCTCGGCCCGCCATTCCCCGTCGCGCCCGTTGAAGACGAGGATCGCATCGCCCGGGCCCCGCCGCATCACGCCGAAGAGGTAATGCGCCTGGTCCTGCGACAGAGGAACGGTTTGCCCCGGCCCGAGGTCGTGGTCTAGAAAGATCCGGATTTTCCCGTCGCCCATGGATGCCCCCCAGATGTCGAAGACTTCCGACACACCTCAAGGACAGGTGGCCGATGCGGTCAAGGACAATTGGGTCGACCGTTTCGCGCCCGCGCCGCTGCGGCCCTATCTGCGTCTGTCGCGCGCCGACCGGCCGATCGGGACCTGGCTTCTGCTCCTGCCCTGCTGGTGGGGCCTTTTCCTTGCCGCCGCCCACACCGGGCAGCTGGGCTGGTCGGACGCCTGGATCTTCGCGGGCTGCGGCATCGGCGCGTTCCTGATGCGCGGAGCAGGCTGCACATGGAACGACATCACCGACCGCGACATCGACGGGCAGGTCGCGCGCACACGGTCGCGGCCGATCCCGTCGGGCCAGGTCTCGGTGCGGCAGGCGCTTGGCTGGCTGGTCCTGCAGGCACTTCTGGCCTTCGGCATCCTGCTGACCTTCAACCTCAACGCCATCCTTCTGGGCATTCTCGCCCTGGTGCCGGTGGCGATCTATCCCTTCGCCAAACGCTTCACCTGGTGGCCGCAGGTCTTCCTGGGCCTGGCCTTCAACTGGGGCGCGCTTCTGGCCTGGACGGCGCATACCGGGACGCTGGGCTGGCCTGCGGTGATCCTCTATCTCTCGGGCATCGCCTGGACGCTCTTCTACGACACGATCTACGCCCATCAGGACCGCGAGGACGACGCGCTGATCGGGGTGAAGTCGACCGCGCGGCTCTTCGGAACCGCGACCTATCGCTGGATGAAGTGGTTTCTTGTCGCGTCGGTATCGCTGATGGGTCTGGCGGTGATCCTGGCGCTTGCGCCGGGGGGGAATGCCCTGGCGTTGGCGCTGGCGCTCGGCGGCGCATGGGCCTTCGGCTGGCATATGGCCGGCCAGCTTCGGCAGCTCGATATCGACGACAGCACGGTCTGTCTGCGGCTTTTCAGGTCGAACCGGAACGCGGGGCTTATCCCTGCGCTGTTATTTGCCGCAGCCGCTGTGGTGTGATTGCGCGCCGCCCGGTCGCGGCTTATGTACGGCCACGATGTCGCGCTACAGGAAATCCCTTCGCCTTTCGTCTTACGTGCCGGCCGCGGCGGCCATGGGCGTGGCGGTCGTCGTCTGCCTGATCGTCGCCAGCGCGGCGGTCACCGCGATCGAGCGGCTGTCGCAGGAGGATGTGCAGCGTGTCCTGTCGGTCGACGGACATGACTGGGTCGACGTGACCGTGGACGGGCTTGTCGTGGGGCTGGGCGGACAGGCCCCGGACGAGGCGACGCGGTTTCGCGCACTGACGGTTGCGGGCACGGCGGTCGACGCCGCCCGCCTCGTCGACGGCATGGAGGTCAGCACCCCCGAACCGATCGAACCGCCGCGCTTTTCAATCGAGATCCTGCGCAACGACGACGGGGTAGCGCTTTTCGGTCTGATCCCGGAGCAGACCGACCGCGATGCCATGCTGGTGCGGGTCGCCGCGATCGCGGGCGGGGGCACCGTCACCGACCTGATGGAGACCGCCGATTACCCCCCGCCGCCGGGCTGGCAGCAGGCCGTGGCCTATTCGCTGGACGCGCTGGCTGAACTGCCGCGCTCGAAGATATCGGTCGCGGCGGACCGCGTGGCGATCACGGCGACAACCGAAAGCACGCAGGTCAAGCGGCGGGCCGAAACGAAACTCTCCGGTCTCGCGCCAAGCGGCGTGCGACTCGAGCTGAACCTGTCGGCCCCGCGTCCCGTGATCGCACCCTTCACGCTTGCGTTTCATCATCGACGAAAGCGGCCCGCGCTTCGACGCCTGTTCCGCCGACACCGACCAGGCCCGCAACCGCATCGTCGCGGCCGCCCGCGAGGCCGGGTTCGAAGGTGCCGCACTCTGCACCGTGGGCATGGGGGTGCCGTCGACCCGATGGGCCGAGGCGGCGGAACGGTCGATCGCGCGCGCTGGCCGAGATCGGGGCGGGGTCGGTGACGATCTCGAACGCCGACATCACGCTGGTCGCGGTGGATACCACGCCGCCCGATGTGTTCGACCGCGTGGTGGGCGAGCTCGAGAACGCCCTGCCGGATGTCTTTTCGCTTCATTCCCTGTTGCCCGAGCCGGTCGTGATCGACGGGACCGGCGACAACCAAACGACGCCAGAATTCGTGGCGACGAAATCGCCCGAGGGCCTGGTGCAGTTGCGCGGCAGGATCACAGACGAACTTGGCCGCGCGGCGGTCGAGAGTTTCGCCAAGGCACGGTTCGGCATCGCCAATGTCAGCCCCGCGACCCGGCTTGACCCCGACCTGCCCGAGGGCTGGCCGATCCGCGTTCTCTCGGGGCTCGAGGCGCTGTCGCTTCTGAACCAGGGCGCGCTGGTGGTGCAGCCCGATTTCGTCGAACTGCGCGGAGTCACCGGCGATCAGACCGCCCCGGCCGAAATCTCGCGCCTCTTGTCCGAGAGGCTGGGCGAAGGGTCGGACTACGGCCTCGAAATCAGCTACGACCCCGCGCTCGACCCGGTGGCGGCGCTGCCCACGCCCGAGGAATGCGTCCGGCGGATCAACGCGGCGCTGGAGGTGCGCAAGATCACCTTCGCCCCGGGCTCGACCGAAATCGACCCGGACGCGATGGAAACCATCGACGCCGTGGCCGACCTTCTGCGCGAATGTCAGCAGGTGAAGATGGAGATTGGCGGGCATACCGACAGCCAGGGCCGCGAGACGATGAACCTTCAGCTCAGCCAGGCCCGCGCCGACGCGGTGCTGAACGCCATCATGGGGCGTCGGGTTCTGACCTCGAACCTGACCGCCAGGGGCTATGGAGAAGAGCGCCCGGTCGCCTCGAACGAAACCGAGGACGGGCGCGAGCGCAATCGCCGCATCGAGTTTACCCTGGCGGTGCTTGGCGAGGAGTTGCCGAACGACGACGCAGTGGACACGGCGGCCCCGGCGTCCGAAGATGATCCCGAGGACAGTGCCGAAGTCGGAACCGACGCGGACGCGCAGGCTGGGGCAGACGAATGAACCGAAGCGAATTCATCCTGGCCACGGCGGCCATCCTCTTCGTCGCCTTCCTTGTCGGCTGGTTCGCGCACTGGATGATCTCGCGCCTGTCGCGGGTCAGCCAGGCCGATCTCAGCGAACTCGACAAGATGGCGCAGGCCCTGCACGAGGCCGAGGAGACGCGCGACCAGGCGATCACTTACCTGCAGCAGCGCGAGGCCGAGATGACGAACCAGCTGGCCCAGACCGAGGCCGAGTTGCGCGCCGCGATGGACGGGCTGCGCGAGGCGCGCCACGAGGCCGAGGAACTGCGGACCTATCTCGACCGGGCGAACCAGGCCGGCTAGGCCGGTCTCAGTTGTCCGGGACCCAGCGGCCAAGCGCGGCCTCGTCGCTGTCTTTCGCCTCGACCCATTCAGCGCCGTCGCCACGGAATTCCTTCTTCCAGAACGGCGCGCGGGACTTCAGGTAGTCCATGAGGAACTCCGCCGCCTCGAACGCCGCCTGACGGTGGCGGGCGGCGGTGGCGACCATCATGATGACATCGCCGGGGACAAGCCTTCCGTGGCGATGGATGACAAGAACGTCCGACAAGGCCCCAGCGAGCCACAGCCTCGTCCGCGATCTGCCCGATCGCGCGTTCGGTCATGCCGGGGTAATGCTCGATCTCCATCGCGGTGATCCCGCCGGTATCGCGGACAAGGCCGGAAAACGTCACGACCGCCCCGTCCTGGCTCCGCCCCCCGGCAAAGGCGTCGAGTTCGCGTCCCATCTCGAAGGGCGCGGACTGGACGCGGATGTCCATCAGCCGCCGGTCATCGGGGGAAAGAACGCCACTTCGCGGACGCCGGCGAGCGGCCTGTCGAAATCAGCGAGATCCTGATCGAGCGCCACGCGGATCGACGTGACATCCTCGAAAGCCGCGGCATGGCGGCTGTCCATGGCCTTCAACTCGTCGACAAGGGCGGCCACCGTGGCGGCGTTCGTCTCGATCCGCTCGCGGCCGGTGCCGATGCGTTCCCGCAGCCAGGCGAAGTAGAGAACGTCGATCATCCTTCGTCCTTCAGGTAGGGCATCGACTTGCGGAAATAGTCCCAGCCCGTGACCAGCGTCAGCGCCGCGGCGATCCACAGAAGCGTCACCCCTGCCCACCACGTCGCATTCATCCAACCCAGTGTGCGGGCCAGGCCATGCTCGTCCGACGCCTCGCCGGCCAGCACGGCCTCGGCCATCTCGGGACCAAGACCGTAGAGCACGGCCAGCGCGTGATGCTCGAACACGCCCTTGGCGAAGAGCACCGCGATGGCAATCATCTGGGCGGTCGTCTTCCATTTCGCAAGTTTCGTGACCTTCAGCGTGCCGGCCGTGTCGCCCAGGAACTCGCGCAGTCCGCTGACGAAAACCTCGCGGAACAGGATCACGGTCGCGGGCAGAAGGATCCAGGGGTCCATCACCTCGCGCCCGAAGGAACTGAGGCCCGTGATGACGCAAAGCGCGATCACCACCATCGCCTTGTCGGCGATCGGGTCCAGCATCGCGCCGAACTTCGATTCCTGTTTCCAGGCGCGGGCAAGGTAGCCGTCGAACCAGTCGGTCACCGCAGCCCCGACGAAGAGCACAAGCGCGAACCAGTCGGCCCACGGGCGCGCAAAATAGAGGAACATCACGGCCACGCCCGGGCGCCGCCAGAAGGCGGAGAACGGTCAGGGTATTGGGGATGTTCCACGTCATGGGCGCAGTCCTAGCGCCTTGCGCGCGAAACGTCAGCCCTTGTCGTGAAAGTGATCACGGATCGTCGCAGCCAACGCGTCGGAAATGCCCTCCACGGCAGTGAGATCCTTGAGGCTTGCGCGGCTCACGGCCTTGGCGCTGCCGAAATGCGCCAGAAGCGCGCGCTTGCGCGCCGCCCCCACGCCCGGCACCTCGTCGAGCGGAGTCGCGGACACGGCCTTCGAGCGCTTCGCCCGATGCGCGCCGATGGCGAAGCGATGCGCCTCGTCGCGCATCCGCTGGACGAAGTAGAGGACGGGGTCGTTGTGCCGAAGCGCGAAGGGACGCGCGCCGGAGCGGTGGAATTCCTCTTTCCCGGCGTCGCGGTCGATGCCCTTGGCGACGCCGACCATCGCGATGTCCTCGACCCCCAGTTCGACCATGATGCCATGCACCGCACTCACCTGCCCGGCCCCGCCGTCGATCAGCAGGAGGTCCGGCCAGGCTTCGCTCTGCTCGGTCGGGATCTTCCTTGAGAAGGCGCTTGAATCGGCGGGTCAGCACCTCTTTCATCATGCCGAAGTCGTCACCCGGCGTCAGATCCTCGCCGCGGATGTTGAACTTGCGATACTGGCTTTTCAGAAAGCCCTCGGGGCCGGCGACGATCATCGCGCCGACCGCGTCGGTGCCCTGGATGTGCGAGTTGTCATAGACCTCGATCCGGCGCGGTGGCGCGTCGAGGCCGAAGGCCTCGGCAAGCCCGTCGAGCAGGCGGGTCTGGGTGGCGGATTCGGCCATGCGGCGGGCCAGGCTTTCGCGGGCGTTGCGCAGCGCGTTCACGACAAGCTCGTGCTTTTCGCCACGCTGCGGGACAAGCACCTCGACCTTGCGGCCGGCCTTCTCGGACAGAGCCTCGGTCACCAGGTCGCGGTCCTCGATGTCGTCGGACAGCAGGAGCTGACGCGGCGGGTCGCGGTCGTCATAGAACTGGCCGATGAAGGCCTGAAGCACCTCGGCGGCGCCCGCACCCGAGCCGGTTCGCGGGTAATAGTCGCGGTTGCCCCAGCTCTGGTTGGCCCGGATGAAGAAGACCTGCACGCAGGCCTGCCCGCCCTCCATGTGCAAGGCGATCACGTCGGCCTCCGTGACACCACGCGGGTTGATACCCTGCGTCGCCTGCACCTGTGTCAGTGCGCGGATGCGGTCGCGCAGGGCGGCGGCGCGTTCGAATTCCATCGCCTCGGACGCCTGATCCATCTGGCTGGCAAGCGTGGACTGGATGCGCGTGCTCTTGCCCTGCAGGAACGCCTCGGCATCGGCCACAAGCGCGGCATACTCGGCCTTGCCGACATGGCCCACGCAGGGCCCGCTGCACCGCTTGATCTGGTAGAGCAGGCAGGGCCGCGTGCGGCTTTCGAAGGTGGCGTCCGAGCAGTTGCGCAGAAGAAAGACCTTCTGGAGCTGGTTCAGCGTCCGGTTGACGGCCCCCGCGCTGGCGAAGGGGCCGTAGTAGCTGCCCACTTCGGACTTGCGACCGCGGTGCTTCTTGATCTGCGGAAAGTCGTGGGACTTCGAGACAAGGATGTTCGGGAACGACTTGTCGTCGCGCAGGAGCACGTTGTAGCGCGGCTTGAGCTGCTTGATGAGGTTCTGTTCGAGCAGCAGCGCCTCGGTCTCGGTGCGCGTCGTGAGAAACATCATCGACGCGGTTTCCGAGATCATCCGGGCGATGCGGGGGCTGTGGCCGGCGGGCCGGGCATAGTTCGACACGCGGGCTTTCAGGTTTCGCGCCTTGCCGACGTAGAGAACGGCACCCGAACGATCGAGCATCCGGTAGACACCGGGACTCGAATCGAGCCGGCGCAGATAGCCGCGGATGCAGGCGTGCCCCAGCGGCCCCTCGCGGGACTTTCCTGAGGTTGCGGTGAGGGTTAGGCCGCTCTCCTCCTGATTGTTTTTCGAATCCGTCATTCCTGCCCGCATGATTCTCGGTACTGGCTGCAATCTTACGTCGACCTGGACAAGAGGAAAGCTGTCCACCAGTTCTGTGGACAACTCTGCGGAAAACCTGACAGCGGCCCGGATTCCTCTTGCGATTCAGGTCGCTTCGTTGAGTTGCCTGTTTTTTAGGCTCTATTGCAAGCATCTGATTGCAATAGATATTTTTTTACCCCCAGCCCAAATCCCTGAAAACATTAAAGGATTCGTAACGGCTTTGTGAAGGCTTTGATGCCCAGTGCACAAGTCAAGTCCACAAGCGGCGCGGGCGCGGTTACTCGACCCCAAGAACATCCGGAGTCCGCCAGCCAAGGTGCTGGCCACCGTCCACGCACAAGAGCTGCCCGGTCACCGCCGGTGCGCCGAGGAAGTAGTCGAGCGCGTGCACGATGTCCTCGGGCGACGACCCGCGCTGAAGGATCGTGGCGCGGCGCTGGTCGGTGAAGTGCTCTTCGCTCTGGCGCGCGCCGCGCAGCGTCGGGCCGGGACCGATGGCATTGACCCGCACACGGGGGGCAAGGGCCTGCGCCGCGGTCTGGGTGAAGGCCCAAAGGCCCATCTTGGCGATCGTGTAGCTCATGAATTCGGGGGTGAGCTTGCGCACCCGCTGGTCGATCATGTTGACCACAAGCGCCCGTGCCAGCGGCTCTTCGCGCGGGGCCTCGAACAGCGGATCGGGCGCACCCTCGGCGAAATGCTCGGTCAGAACCACCGGCGCGCGCAGGTTCGATTCCATGTGCCTGTCCCAGCTTTCGCGAGAGCTGGTGAAGATGGTGTCGTGTTCGAAGATCGAGGCGTTGTTGACCAGAACCGTCAGCCCGCCACCCAGCGCCTCGACCGCGGCCGGAACAAGCGCGTGCATCGCGGCTTCGTCCAGAAGATCGGCCTGCAACGCCTCGGCCCGGCCACCCTGCGCCCGGATCGCGGCAACCACTTCGTCCGCGGCGTCCTTCGAGGCGTTGTAGTGCACCGCGACCGCATGGCCCCGCCCGGCAAGATGCAGCGCCATCGCGCGGCCAAGGCGCGTGCCGGCCCCGGTGACAAGCGCGCGGCCGGTCATGCGATCACCATCCACAGATAAGCTCCGTATAGGCCAAGAAAGGCGATGCCCCATCGTTTGGTCATGTTGAGCGTCCTCGAAAAAACGAAGGGAGCCAGGATCAGCGACGCGCCGAGCATGACCCACAGATCGAAGGTCAGGAACTCGGGCGCCACCTCTATGGCACCGAACAGCGACGCAACGCCGATGATGCCCATCAGGTTGAACATATTCGACCCGATCACGTTTCCAAGGGCCACGTCCGATTGCCGGCGGATCGCGGCCATGACCGTGGTGGCAAGTTCGGGAAGCGAGGTGCCGATGGCGACCAGCGTCAGACCGATCACCGTCTCGGTGACGCCAAGGGTCCGGGCGATGCTGACCGAGCTGTCGACAAGAAGGTCAGCGCCCAGCGGCAGGCCGATCAGGCCCAGCGCGAGGAACACGAGGATCTTCCACCACGGCATGTCTGGGTCGGCGCCTTCGGGGTCTTCCTCCTCGCTGTCGCGACCGTTGCGCCGATGGTCAAGCGCCTCGCGCCCCTGGTCGAACAGGATCGCGGCCAGCACGGCCAGCATGACGATGCCGTGGACCCAGGTGATCGGCCCCAGAAAACACATCGCGATGAACACAAGCGAGGTGCCCATCATCAGAAGGTAGCTCTTGACCGGCGCGCTGCCGCTGGTCATCAGCCCCGAGATCAGCGCGGGCACCCCCAGTACGAGCAGGATATTGGCGGTGTTCGACCCGACGACGTTGCCCAATGCAATGCCCGGCGACCCGGTCATGACCGCCTTCACCGAAATCAGCAGCTCGGGCGCCGAGGTGCCGAAGGCGACAATGGTCAGGCTGACCAGAAGCGCGGGTATGCCCATGCGCAGCGAGACGTTGACCGCCCCCCGGACAAGGGCATCGCCGGCCAGCAGAAGGATCACGAGACCCAAGGTTGCGAATACGAAATCCAAGTCGTCAGCCCGCCTTGCCGCAGTCGCAAGGGCTCTTGCCGATCCGGTAGCGCCCGCACTTGGGGCATTTGCGCGATGACACCCGGGGCCGGCGCATCAGCCGCCCGCCCACGCCCATGGCGACCATGACGATCAGGAAAAGGACGACGGCCTGGATCATGCGTCAGAGGCCGAAGCGAGCATAGTGCGCCCGCTCTTCGATCTGCGCGAGTGCGTCGCCCATCAGCCCCATTCCGAACCGCGACAGGAACGGCCGGCGCTGCTGGTAGACGGCGAACCTGACCTTGTCGCCGAACACCTCTTTCATCTTCGGGACGAGGTGGCCCACCCCGTCGGCCAGCCCGATCTCGACCGATTTCGCCCCCACCCAGATCTCGCCAGTGAAGAGGTCCCCCTCGGCAAGCTTTGCGCCGCGGCGATCCCTCACGTGGACGATGAAGCTGTCGTGGATCTGGCCCTGAAGTTCCTTCAGACGCGCCACATCCTCGGGCTTTTCGGGTTGGAACGGATCGAGCATGCTTTTCGACGTGCCGGCGGTGTAGACGCGGCGTTCGACACCATGCCGGGCGATGAAATCGCTGAAGCCGAAGCCCGCCGAGATCACGCCGATGGAGCCGATGATCGAATTCTGGTCGACCCAGATCTCGTTGGCTGTCGCGGCGATCCAGTAGCCCCCCGAGGCGGCCACATCCTCGACGAAGGCGTAGACGGGCACCTTCTTTTCGTCGGCCAGCCGCCGGATGCGCGCACCGATGAGCGACGATTGCGCCGGGCTGCCGCCGGGCGAATTGATGACCAGCGCGACCGCGTCGGGCTTGCCGCGCCGGAAGGCGCGTTCGAGCATCGGGGCCACCCCAGCGTCGTTCAGGACCGCGCCGCGTCCGGCACCGGCGATCATGCCCTGAAGCCGGACGACCGCCACGCGCGGGGTTGTTTTCAAGAATGGGATGAAGCGCCTCATGCCGGGTCATGTAGGCCGGGTCACAGCCGCCAGCAAGGCGAAGCCCCGATTGTCCGCGCCGTTGTTGCATGGCGGCCAGTGCCGCGGCGATCACTGCGGTCCGGTGCAATCGGTCGAAACGAATTGAATTCAGCGCCCGCCCCGATAGGGTGCCGCGACCGTGCCGCGGACAGGATCCCGCGAACGGCGAAAGCGGAAGGGACTCGACGATGACGGAATGGTGGCGCGGCGCGACGGTCTATCAGATCTATCCACGGTCTTTCCAGGATACGACCGGCAACGGCATCGGCGACCTGCCCGGGATCACCCGGCGTCTGGGCCATGTCGCGTCGCTTGGGGTCGATGCGATCTGGCTGTCGCCGTTCTTTCCGTCGCCGCAGGCCGACATGGGCTATGACGTGTCGGACTACAAAGGGGTCGAACCGCTGTTCGGCACGCTGGATGACTTCGACGCGCTTCTGGCGCGGGCGCATGAGCTGGGGCTCAAGGTCATCATCGACCAGGTGATTTCGCACACCTCGGACAAGCATCCCTGGTTCGAGGAAAGCCGCATCTCGCGCGACAATCCCAAGGCGGACTGGTACGTCTGGGCACCCCCGAAACCCGACGGCACGGCACCCAACAACTGGCTGAGCGTCTTCGGCGGCCCGGCCTGGGAATACGAGCCCCGGCGCGGCCAGTACTACATGCACAACTTCCTGTCGAAGCAGCCCGATCTGAACTTCCATAACCCCGAAGTGCAGGAGGCGATGCTGGACACGGTGAAGTTCTGGCTGGATCGGGGCGTCGACGGGTTCCGGCTCGACACGGTGAACTACTACTTCCACGACGCGGAGTTGCGCGACAACCCGCCCCTGCCCGATGGCGATCACGAGATGTCGGCGGGCACCTACGCGATGCAGGACCACATCTATTCAAAGACCCGGCCCGAAAACATCGCCTTCCTCAAACGGATACGCTCGCTGACCGACCGCTACGACGAGCGCATGCTGATCGGCGAGGTCGGCGAAGGCCACCGCGCGGTGCAGGTCATGGCCGATTACACACGCGGCAACGACCGACTGCACATGGCCTATTCCTTCGACCTGCTGAGCCCGAAATTCACGCCCGGCCATTTCCGCCGGGTGATCGGCGACTTCCTTACCGGTGCACCGGATGGCTGGCCAAGCTGGAGTTTCTCGAACCACGACGTGCCGCGCCATGTCACCCGCTGGCGGTCCCATGCCCGTGACGAGGACAGTCTGGCGAAGCTCTCCATCGCCATGCTGACCAGTTTTCCCGGGGCCCTTGGCCTTTACCAGGGCGAAGAGCTTGGCCTGACCGAGACCGAACTGACCTATGACGAACTGACCGACCCGCCGGCCCTGCGCTTCTGGCCCGAGGTCAAGGGGCGCGACGGCTGCCGCACACCGATGGTATGGGAGGCCGCGGCGCCGAACGCGGGCTTCTCGACCGCAACGCCCTGGCTGCCGGTCAAGGCACCGCAGGCGGCCCGCGCGGTCGACCGGGAAGACGGGCGCAACGATTCCGTGCTGTCGGCCTATCGTGCGCAGCTTGCCTTCCGGAAGGCGCGACCAGAGCTCTTGCGCGGCACGACTCGGTTCCTCGACCTCGGTGACGCGGTTCTGGGGATCGAGCGCAGCCTGGCCAACCGCCGGCTGGTCTGCCTTTTCAACCTGACGCCCGAGCCGGTCCGCCTCGCCGCATCCGGTGACGCAATGCCCGCCGGGCCGTCACAGCACGCGTCCGTGGAGGCGGACGGGATCGGGCTTGGACCCAGCGGCTTCGTGTTCCTCGAAGCCGGTGACGGGTTTTCCTTGAGCGGGACGGCTTGACGGGGATGAGCCGCCGCACGACGCTTTGCCCGGCCATTGGCCGCCAGAAGCACGAATACCTTGACGGATCGAACGGGTCGAGCGACCGCCGTCTCTGAGATGACCAACCGGGGGGCCGACTTGGCTGCACTTCCGACAGTGGCGATGTTGTGGATGGAGGGGCCGCTGAGCTTTCTCGAACAGCTTTGCATCGTCTCGTTTCGCGATCATGGGCATCGGGTGGTTCTCTATCACTATGGCCCGGTCGAGAACGTGCCGCCCGGCATCGAACTTGCGGATGCGGCCGAGATCCTGCCGCGCGAAGGCGACGGGCTGGTCCATTCCAGAACGGGGTCACCGGCGCTGCACTCAGACAGGTTCCGATATCTTCTGCTGCGGGCCGAACCGGGGATCATCTGGGCGGATACCGATGCCTATTGCCGCCTGCCCTTCGTCACCACCGACGGTCATCTGCACGGATGGGAAAGCAAGACGCATGTGAACGGCGGCGTTCTGGCCCTGCCCGCCGACAGCGCGACGCTAGAAGCGCTTCTGGCGTTCACCAGCGATCCGTTTTCGATTCCTCTGTGGTATCCTGCGGACCTAACCAAGCAGTATCGTGAAGCTTCCGCGGCCGGCACGCCGGTTCATGCGGGCGAGATGCCTTGGGGCGTCTGGGGACCACACGCGCTGACCCACTTTCTGACAGAAGCGGGCGAGATTGGATGCTCTCTGCCCCAGCACACGCTTTATCCGTTCACCTTCGCCGAGCGGCGCCTGATGCTGCGACCGGGGTTCGACAGCACCAAACGCGTTTTGCCGGACACAATGTCGATCCATCTCTACGGCCGCCGCATGCGCAAACGGCTGGTCGAGGCCGAGAACGGCCGGCCACACCCGGAAAGCCTTTTGGGCGGCCTTCTGAAGATGCACGGCATCGACCCCGATCTCGCGCCGATCCCGGTGGCCCGAAAGGCAGGGGCGGAACGCACCGGTCGCCGACAGGGAGATGAGCGCCCCCGAAGCCCCCATCCCGGAGGCGGCGCCAACCTGACTGACCTTGCCGACCACTACGGATCGGACAAGGGCTCGTCGAAACATCGCTATTCCGAACTCTACAACCTGCTTTTCCATCCCTACCGGGACAGCGACATCACCTTCCTGGAAATGGGCCTGCAGATCGGCGGGCCGGAGCATGACGCACCGACCGACCGCAAGACGACGGATCTTCCGTCGATCCGGATGTGGCTGGATTACTTCAGCCGGGCGCAGATCTTCGGGCTAGACGTGTCGGACTTCTCGTGGTTCTCGGCAGACCGGTTCACCTTCGTGCGGTGCGACATGGACAAGCGGGCTGACATCGAGGCCGCGGCCGAGCGCCTCCCGATGCTGGATATCGTCATCGACGATGCATCCCATGCATCGAAGCATCAGCAGGACGGTTTTCTGACGTTGTTCCCGAAACTGAAGTCGGGGGGGGTCTACATCGTCGAAGACCTGCGCTGGCAACCACCAGTGTTCGAAAACCGGTCTCCGGGCATCACAAGGACCGCCGACCTCTTCCAGTCATGGATCACCGAACGCGCGTTCCGCCACTCCAGTCCAGAGACGGCGGAGGCGTTCAACGCGCTGGCCCCACTGATCTCGGGGTGCTTCATTCATCAGGCCCGGTTCGAAAAGAAACGAAAGGACCAACTCCTGGTCGTCCAGAAACGCTGAGCGTCCGCCTAATACTTCTGCGGCACGTAAAGCTCCGGCGGCAGGACCGCCCGCTCGTAGTTCGGGTTGAAGACGCGTTCGGGCAGGCTGACGTCCTCGTGCGGTACCGGGCCATAAGGGATATGGCTCAGCAAGTGGTCTATGCAGTTGAGCCGCGCGCGTTTCTTGTCGTTGCCTTCGACGATATACCACGGTGCCTCGGGAATGTTGGTGCGGGCGAAGGTTTCCTCCTTCGCCTTGGTATAGTCTTCCCAGCGCACCCGGCTTTGCAGGTCCATCGGGCTGAGCTTCCACTGCTTGAGCGGGTCGTGGATGCGCATGAGAAAACGCATCTGCTGCTCTTCGTCGGTGATCGAGAACCAGTACTTGATCACCCGGATGCCCGAGCGCACCAGCATCCGCTCGAATTCCGGCACGTCGCGAAAGAACTGTTCGACCTCGTCCTCGGTGGCAAAGCCCATCACGCGTTCGACGCCCGAGCGGTTGTACCACGACCGGTCGAACAGCACGATCTCGCCCCCCGCCGGCAGGTGCGGGACGTAGCGCTGGAAATACCACTGTGTCTTTTCCCGGTCGGACGGGGCTGGAAGGGCGACGACACGGGCGACGCGCGGGTTGAGGCGCTGCGTGATCCGCTTGATCACCCCACCCTTGCCGGCACTGTCGCGCCCTTCGAAGATCACGACGATCTTCTCGCCACTGTGCGCGACCCAGTCCTGAAGCTTGATGAGTTCGGACTGGAGCCTCAGAAGCTCCCGGAAGTAGGTCACGCGCGGCATCGAAGGCGGATGGGCCCCGCGATAGATCCGCCGGATCTCCATCGACAGGGCCGGTTCGGAAATCTCGAGTTCGTAATCCTCGTCGAGCGTATCGGCGAGTTCGGCCTCGAGCCAGTCAAGACCGCTGTCGTCGGTGTCTTCTTCCTTGTCGGTCATCGCCTTCTCTCCGAATGCCCTTGTCCTTCGGACGTTGTGCATCGCCACATGGCACAGCCACATGACGGATTTCTGACAGCTGGCGACGTCCTGACGCCGTGTCCGGGGCCGCGGGACGAAACTGTCAGATCGACGGCTTCAGGACCACGGCCAGGACGCAGTACCAGATCATCATCGACAAACCAAACTTCCCGCAGTCGTTGATCCACTAGACCAAGGGTTCCGGTACCGTCACCATCGTCCCACTGATGCCGCCATACTTGCTGATCCTGATCGTGCTCTGGACCCTTCCACTGATCGTCTGGTACCTGTTCACGCGACCGCCTGGCCCAGGCTGAGCGCAGCCCGTCATAACGGAGACTTCCCATGTCCGACCTCGACCGCGTGCTTGCCCATGTGGATTCCGACTTCGACAACGCCATCGACCGCCTGTTCCAGACGCTCCGGCTGAAGTCGATCTCGACCGACCCGGCCTATGCCGCCGAGACCCGTGCCTGTGCCGAATGGCACGCAGCCGATCTGTCAGGTATCGGCTTTGACGCGACTGTGCGCGACACGCCCGGCCATCCCGATGGTCGTGGGGCACCTGCACGAGGGCGACGGCCCGAAGATCCTGTTCTATGGCCACTACGACGTGCAGCCGGTCGACCCGCTCGGTCTCTGGCATCATGACCCGTTCGAACCTTCGATTGAAACCCGCGCGGATGGCTCGAAGGAAATCCAGGCACGCGGCGCGGCGGATGACAAAGGCCAGCTGATGACCTTTGTCGAGGCCTGCCGCGCCTGGAAGGCCGTCACCGGCAGGCTGCCGGTACCGGTGACCGTGCTGCTCGAGGGCGAAGAGGAATCGGGCGGCGTGAACCTGCCGCCGTTCCTTGACGCGAACACCGACGAACTGCGCGCCGATGTCGCGATGATCTGCGACACCGGAATGTGGGACAAGGACACGCCGGCCATCACCGCCACGCTCCGCGGTCTCTGCGGTGATGAGATCATCATCCGTGCCGCGAACCGCGACCTGCATTCGGGCTTCTACGGCTCGGCCGCGGCGAATCCCAACCACATCCTCGCCCGCATCATCGCCGACCTGCGCGACGACCAGGGCCGGGTCACGCTGCCCGGCTTCTACGACGGTGTGCCGGAACTGCCCGAGTCGCTGCGCGAGATCTGGGCCAGGCTGCCCTTCGACGAAGCCGAGTTTCTGGGCGAGGTGGGCCTCGCAATCCCCGCGGGTGAGGCCGGGCGCAGCGTGCTCGAGATGACGTGGTCGCGCCCGACCTGCGAGGTCAACGGCATGGGCGGCGGCTACCAGGGCGCGGGGTTCAAGACGGTGATTCCGGCCGAAGCCTCGGCCAAGATCTCGTTCCGCCTTGTCTTCGACCAGGACCCGCACAAGATCCGCGCGGCGTTCCGCGACTTCGTCCGCGCCCGCGTTCCGGCCGACTGTTCGGTCGAGTTCATCGAGCATAGCTCGGGCCGGGCCGTGGCCTTCGACACGACCTCGGACTTCTTCCAGAAGACGCAGACGGCACTTTCGGACGAATGGGGCCGCGACGCGGCCTTCATCGGCGGCGGCGGGTCGATCCCCGTGGCGATCGATATCAAGGAAAAACTCGGGATGGACGTGGTCATGGCGGGCTTCGCGCTGAACGACGACCGCATCCACAGCCCGAACGAGAAATACGACCTGCGCAGCTTCCAGAAGGGCATCCGCTCCTGGGTGCGGATTCTCGCCGCGTTGGCTGAATAGTCCGCTCGGGCACGCGGGGGCGATCGAAGCCCCCGCCGTCAGGCCTTCACGCGTTCCGATTTCGGATCGTACATCGGCGCAAGGCTTGCCTCGGCACCGTACCGGCGGCCCGCGATCTCGACCTCATAGACCGACGCCAGCATGTCGGCCGCCGGCTCGCCGGGCGCGGAACAGGGCACATAGCCAAGGCCGATCGCCCCGCCAAGCGCGTGACCATAACCGCCCGACGTCAGAAAGCCGACGATGCGCCCGTCGCGCAGCAGCGGTTCGTTGTGATGCAGATGCGCGGACGGGTCCGTCAGCCGGAACTGCATCAGGCGACGGGACAGTCCGGCCTCGGTCTTGCGCAGACACGGCGTCGCGGCCGATGAAGTCGCCCTTCCCCGTCTTGACCGCAAAGCCGAGACCGGCCTCGAGGACGTGATCCTCGTCCGTGATATCGTGCCCGAAATGGCGGAACGCCTTTTCGAGACGGCAGCTGTCCATCGCATGCAGACCGCAGAGCGTCAGCCCGTGCGGTTCTCCAGCCTCCATCAGCGACTCCCAGACATGGGCGGCCTGCTCACTTGAGACGTAGATCTCCCAGCCAAGCTCGCCCACATAGGTGACGCGGTGGGCCCGTGCGATGCCCATCCCGATCTCGATCTCGCGGGCCATGCCGAAGGGGTGATGGTCGTTGGAAAAGTCATTGGGCGAACAAGCCGCAAGCACGTCGCGTGCCCGGGGTCCCATCAGCGGGAGAACCGCCTCGGCCGCGCTCACATCGGTGATGACCACGACGTGATCGCCGACATGGCGCCGCAGCCATGCCAGGTCGCGCTGCAGCGTGGCGCCGGGAACGACAAGGAAATAGACGCTCTCGGACAGCCGGGTCACGGTCAGGTCGCATTCGATGCCGCCGCGGGCGTTCAGCATCTGGGTATAGACGATGCGGCCCTCGGGCACGTCCATCTGATTGGCGCAAAGTCTCTGAAGAAAGGCGCAGGCATCGGGGCCTTCCACGCGGATCTTTCCGAATGACGACATGTCGAGAAGGCCGACGCCTTCGCGCATCGCCATGTGTTCCGCGCGCTGATTGTCGAACCAGTTCTGCCCGCCCCAGTCGTATCGGTAGTCGCGTTCCTGCCCGTCTCGGGCGAACCAGTTGGCACGCTCCCACCCGGCGGCCTCGCCGAAGACGGCGCCCTTCGCCTTGAGATGTTCGTGCAGCGGCGACCGGCGCACGCCGCGCGCCGTGACCGGCTGGCGGAAGGGATAGTGGTCGGCATAGAGCAGGCCCAGCGTTTCGCTGACGCGTTCGCGCAGGTAGCGGCGGTTCTTCTGGAAGGGCTGCGCGCGGCGGATATCGACCTCCCAGAGGTCGAAGGGCGGCTCGCCGTCGTGCATCCATTGCGCCAGCGCCATCCCTGCCCCGCCAGAGGACACGATCCCGATCGAATTGTAGCCGGCGGCGACCCAGTAGCCGCCAAGCTCGGGCGCCTCGCCCAGATAATACCGGTCGTCGGGCGTGAAGCTTTCGGGACCGTTGAAGAAGGTATGGATGCCCGCCTCGGCAAGGATCGGCATCCGCGCGCAGGCGGCCTCGAGGATCGGTTCGAAGTGATCGAAATCCTCGGGCAGCTGGTCGAACTCGAACTCCTCGGGGATGCCGTTCATCCCCCAGGGCTTGGCCTTCGGCTCGAAGGCGCCCAGCATCATCTTGCCGGCGTCTTCCTTGTAATAGGCACATTCGTCGGGCACGCGCAGCACGGGCTGCGGGCCGAGGTCGGGGATGCCTTCGGTCACGATGTAGAAATGTTCGCAGGCATGCAGCGGGATGGTCACGCCGGACTGCGCACCCAGATCGCGCGCCCACATGCCCGCGCAGTTCACGACGAGGTCGGCCTGGATATGCCCGCGGTCGACACCCTTCTGCCAGCTCACCCCGCTCACCCGGCCATTCGCGACGTGCACCTCGGTGACCTTGACGTTCTCGACGATGGTCGCGCCCATGTTGCGCGCGCCGCGCGCAAGCGACAGCGCGACATTGCCCGGATCGGCCTGGCCGTCATGCGGCAGGTAGACCCCCGCCACCACCCCGTCGGTGTTCAGAAGCGGATAGCGCGCCTTGACCTCGGCGGGCGAGAGTTCCTCGACCTCGACGCCGTAGACTCGGGCAAGACCGGCAGAACGCAGGATTTCCTCCTTGCGGTGGTCGGTCAGCGCCACGGTGATCGACCCGGTCTCCCGGAATCCCGTGGCCAGCCCGGTTTCCGCTTCGAGCCGGCCGTAGAGATCGGTCGAATACTTCGCCAGCCGCGTCATGTTCTGGCTGCCGCGCAACTGGCCGACCAGCCCCGCCGCATGCCATGTCGTTCCCGAGGTGAGCTGCTTGCGTTCAAGCAGAACGATGTCGGTCCATCCAAGCTTGGCCAGGTGGTAGGCGACCGAACAGCCCGAGATGCCACCGCCGATAATCACGACCCGCGCCGATGTGGGAAGGGTGCTCATTCTGTCATGTCCTTGCCTGCAAGAGAGGAATTTGTGAGAGGCGCATCGCTCAGATACCAAGGCGGTCAAGCGCGCGAAAGACCGCGACGGTCGTCCCGAGGCCGAGGTTGCGAAACCGGTGGAACGGGACGGGTCGGGCCGGGGTGACGGGAAAGCCGAGGTCCTGGTCGGGCACGCCCGATGCCCAGCGCGCCAGCACCCTGCCCATGACCGTCGCCATCGCGACGCCACGCCCGTTGTAGCCAAGCCCGGCCATGATGTTCGGGGCCAGACGGTGCAGGCCCGGCAGATGGTCGCGTGTCAGGGCGACGCTGCCGCCCCAGGCGTGATCCCACCTGGCGTCCCGGAGTTGCGGGTAAAGCCGGACGGCATCGGCGCGCAGCGCCGCCTGCCGCGCGCGCACACCGTCGTCGCCAACCGCGCCGCGCCCGCCGATGATGAAACGCCCGGCGGCGTCCTTGCGGAAGTAGATCAGCAGGCGGCGCGTGTCCGACGGCGCGTGGCCTTCGGGCAGGATCGAGGCGGCGACATTGTCCGAAAGCGGTGCGGTGGCCACCTGTACCGAGGTGACCGGCACCACCGTCCGGCCCAATGGCGCGGCAAGGTCGCCCGTATAGGCATTCGTGCAGATCAAGGCCCGCCGCGCCGTCACCTGCCCGTCCGCGGTCGCCACCGTCACGTTGTCCGCCGTGGCAGAGAGACGCGTGACCCGGCTGTCGTCATGAAGCCGCGCGCCGGCGCGTTCGGCGGCCTCGGCAAGGCCCAGCGCATAGTTCAGCGGATGCAGGTTGCCGCCCCGGCGGTCGATGATGCCCCCGACGTAGTCCCGCGTGCCGAGGAGCCTCTCCATGGCGGCGGCGTCGAGGGGGTCGACCGGCGCACCCCGGGCCCGCCACTCCGCGGCAACCGTTTCCAGTGCCGTCAGTGCCTTGGCTGTATGGGCCGCGCGGATCCAGCCGACGCGGGCCGCATCGCAGGAGATCCCATGCCGGGCGATCAGGTCGAAGACGAGATCACCGCCGCCTCCGGCCAGATCGTTCATTCTTTGCCCAAGGTCACGCCCGAAGCGCGCCTCGATTGCCGCGGGTCCCTCCTTGAGGCCGGGGTTGACCTGCCCGCCGTTGCGGCCCGACGCCCCCCATCCGACGCTTTCAGCCTCGAGCAGCAGAACGCTTTGCCCGGCCTCGGCCAGATGCAGGGCGGCCGAGAGGCCGGTGAACCCGCCTCCGATCACGACGCAATCGGCCTCGGACGTGCCCGAGAACGACGGGCGACGAGGCGACGGATTGGCGGTGGCGGTCCACAGACTGTCCGCAAGCACCGCGCGCTCGTTGGCGATCGGGGCCATGGGTCAGGTGACCTTCGACGGCGGTGCGTGAAGCAATTTACCCGGCACTCCCTTGTGGGAATCCCGCCATCCCCGGCGATGCAGGCCGCGTCGGAATGGCCACGCTGCAGAATGCCGGGCGCTCTGCTCTTTCACGACCGATTGGCCCGCTTAGATTTCCACCCGCCAGGACACATGGTTCGCTCTCGGTTCGCCACGGGGATCACTCTATCGCACCGCCGCCGCCTCACAAGGTGATCATTCGATCACCTCGGTCGCCAGACGGGTGTCGAGAAGCTCGTCCTCGACAAGAAGATAGATCTCGTTGGGCGGCGTATTGAGGGAATAGAGCATGAGACCCGGATCGATGCCCATCTCGATCAGGTATTCCAGCGTCTGCCCCTGACCGTGCTGGATGCCCTCGACCGCCAGGAACACCGGCATGTAGCCGGGCGTGTCGTAGTAATGCTGATGCATGCCCACCGCCGCATCGCCCGACACACGCCGCTCGACCCCGCCCGCAAGGATGTAGGGGCAGGCCGAGAGGCACGCCATGCCGGGCAGCATGATCGGTGTCGGCCCCGGCCTCGCGCAGGCTTCGCCCGATCGACAGGGCTTCGCCGACCGCCCCGCCGGGGCTGTTGAGCGCCACGAGCCCGGGCGGGGCGTCGAGGCTGGCCAGATGCGCGGCGAACCGGTCGGCATCGCCCGGCTCGATGCCGCCGTTGATCAGCAGCACCTGCCCGAAATCACCCGCGTCCACGGTATCGAACTCGAGCCGCCTTGGCAGATCGTCCGGAAGGTCGATGTCGGGCATGTTGGTCCGGTCGGTGAAGTCCGGCAGGGTGCGCCCGGGGTCGTATCTGCGCACCTGATCCCCCGGTGACGCGGGCCCCGAGGGCAGTGCGTCCCGGTCCCCGAGGCGCGGCAGCCAGCGGGCATCGACATCCGCCGCCACCAGAAAGACGGCCAGCACGGCCTGAGCGATCAGGACCCATTTCAGGCCCTGCCCGATCGTCATGCGGGAGGTGCCGAACCTCTCAGCCACGACCGGTCACTCCGCGGCCTTGAGCTTGGCCGTCGCATCGTCGTCGGGGGGCAGCGCGCGGCGCAGGATCTCGGCGTCGGCAGCACCCATCGAGGCCTCGACCTCCTTCATCGCGTTGATCGCCGCCTTGAGATCCGCCAGCGTCAGCGTTTCCTCGATGCTGAGACCATCGCGCCCGTTCCGGATCGCGGCCTGCGTGATGGCCAGCACGAAGACCAGAATGGCGGGAAGCAGGTCGATCGCGATGGCGCCCGCCCAGGATGGCACGAAATTGCCCGCATATTTGATGACGGCGTCGGCGCTCGAAATCGGGTTGTAGGCGGTCTCCTGCGGCGGTTCGATCGCCAGAACCTCGTCCGCCGCGCGCCGAAGCGTCTGGCTGCGCTGGTCAAGGGCGTTGAGCACCGACCCGATGGTCGACGACTGGGCGTCCCGGATCGTCGAACTGCGCCCGTCGAGTTCGGGAAGGACGACTGACGCCGGAAGGTCCTCGGCGGCACGCGCGACCAGCGGCGCCACCGAATACTGGTTCAGGCTGGCGATCACGCCCGCAAGGCGCACGCTTTCCTCGGAAAAGGCGACCGAGCGCTGTTCGACCGGTCCGGGCGCCACGGTCAGCGCGCGCATCCGGCCAAGGATCGCGTTGCCCTCCTCGAAGGCCGCCTCGATGAAGGGCTGCTGTTCGGCGATCTGGCCTTCGAGATTGCGCAGCTCCTCGGTCTTCTGCGTCAGGACGCGAAAGACCGCCCCCTCGCCCGCCGTGCCAGACAGCTCCCCCGACCGCTCCTGGTCGGCCAGCGCCTCGAACGCCTCGCGCGCGCGCTGCACCTCGCGCCCCAGCGCCTGGCCCGAAAGGGCGATCTCATGGGATTGCTCGAGGGCGGCCTGATAGTCCCGGACGGTGTTCTCGAGATGCTGTTCGACAGCGGCCGACCCCGCCAGCGCCGCCGCGTTCAGCCAGCTCGACATCGCGATGATCGCCAGCGATCCGACGAAGGTCGAAACGGTCAGCCCGATGAAGCCCGACGCACTGCGCATCGACGGCAAGAGCCGCAGCATGTAGCTCCAGAAGACGAAGATCCCGACCGAGACCGCGATCGAATAGGCGACCGCCGCGAAAAACGACATCGCGCCGGTGTCCTCGAGCAGCGAAGAGACGCCGAGATAGGTGTAGATGCCCGACGCGATGGCGAGCACGCCAAGGGCGGCCGGGGTGAACGTGTCGAGCCAGGCAAGATGGCCTTCCAGCTCTTTCGCCGTGCGAAGGCCCTTCGCCTCGCTTGCGGTCAGTCTGCGCGCTTCTTCACTCACCTCGGACCTCGTCAGTCATGGGAACCACCGACGATATAGGCGTTTCGGCGGAAGCATGCACCTGTGGCGAGCGTGAATGCTGCGCCGGCATCATGCGGGGAACGTTTGGGGGGCGGTCGCACTTGCTGCCAGTACCGCCTGTTCGGGCGCCCCATCGAGGACGTCTCCGCAATCCGCACCGAAGTGCGAGGAAGGGGTAGACGATTTCGCCAAGTGCTTGATTTCTGGTGCTGCCGGAGAGGATTGAACTCTCGACCTCTCCCTTACCAAGGGAGTGCTCTACCACTGAGCTACGGCAGCGGGCCTATTCGGCGTGGCGGGGCAATAGTGCCAATCGGGAGATGACGCAAGCTCAATCTGGACCGCCCCGGGGCCTTGGGCTAGACAGGCGGCAATGGAGAAAAAGACCGGCGGCAAAGGGTCCGCGACGCCCGGCGATGACCGGAAGGCGCGGCAGAAGGCGGCGCTGAAGGCGAACCTCGCCCGGCGCAAGGCCCAGACGCGCGCCCGTCAAGGTGGCGGGACGGGCGGCAGCGCCGGCGCGAAGGCTAGCGGCACAAAAGCCGAAACGGGCAAATGAGGCGAGGCGGACATGGACAGCATTCTGGTGACGGGCGGGGCCGAGCTTCGCGGGGAGATTCCGATCGCGGGCGCCAAGAACGCCTGTCTGGCGCTCATGCCCGCCACGCTCCTGTCAGATGAACCGCTGACTTTGACGAATGCACCACGGCTTTCCGACATCCGCACGATGACGGATCTCCTGCAATCGCTGGGCGCCGAAGTGTCGAGCCTGCAGGACGGGCGTGTGCTGGCGCTGTCCTCCCATGACCTGACCAGCCATGTCGCGGATTACGACATCGTGCGGAAGATGCGCGCGTCGATCCTTGTCCTCGGGCCGCTGGTGGCGCGCTATGGTCACGCGGTGGTGTCCCTTCCGGGTGGCTGCGCCATAGGGGCGCGGCCGGTCGACCTGCATCTGAAGGGCCTCGAGGCGCTGGGGGCCGAGCTTGAGCTGCGCGAAGGCTATGTCCATGCCAAGGCACCGGGCGGGCTGAAGGGAGCCGTGGTCGAGTTTCCCTTCGTCTCGGTGGGCGCCACTGAAAACATCCTCATGGCGGCGGTTCTGGCGAAGGGCACGACGGTGCTGAAGAATGCCGCGCGCGAGCCCGAGATCGTCGACCTGGCCGCCTGCCTGTCACGGATGGGCGCAAAGATCGACGGCGCGGGGACCAACACGATCACCATCGAAGGCGTGGACCGGCTGACCGGGGCCACGCATCCCGTCGTCACCGACCGGATCGAGCTTGGAACATACATGATCGCCCCGGCCATCGCAGGCGGCGAGGTCGAACTGATCGGCGGGCGGCTGGGCCTTGTTGAGGCCTTCGCCGAACGTCTGGACGCCGCGGGGATCAGCGTCGAGGAAACCCCGCGCGGACTGAAGGTCGGGCGCAGAAACGGGCGGATCCGCGCTGTTGATGTCGAGACCGCGCCGTTCCCCGGGTTTCCGACCGACCTGCAGGCGCAGATGATGGCGCTTCTGACCCTGGCCGAGGGCAAGAGCGTGCTCGAGGAACGGATCTTCGAGAACCGCTTCATGCACGCGCCCGAGTTGCAGCGGATGGGGGCGAACATCTCGGTGCATGGCGGCACCGCCACGGTCACCGGGGTCGAGCGGCTGAAGGGCGCGCCGGTGATGGCGACGGACCTGCGCGCAAGTGTCAGCCTGATCCTGGCCGGGCTTGCGGCCGAGGGCGAGACCCTTGTGAACCGCGTCTATCACCTTGACCGGGGCTACGAGCGGGTCGAGGAAAAGCTGGGCGCTTGCGGCGCCAGCATCGAAAGGATCAAGACCTGATGATCGAGGACGCACGCTTCGAGGACGCGGACGAAGGCCCGTTGCGCCTGCGCGCGCTTGACGCGGAAGACCTCAAGGTGGTCTCGAGCCTTGTTCAGGACGCGGTGTTCCCGGGCTCCGAAATGCGGTGGGACCGGCGGCACCGGCGCTTCGCGATCCTTCTCAATCGCTTCCGCTGGGAGGATGCACCCGCCGCCAAGACCCGCCGCCGCCCGTTCGAGCGGGTGCAGGCGGTGCTGGCGATCGAGGATGCGCTGCGCGTCGTCTCACAGGGAATCGAACCGCGTGATCCCGACACGATCCTGTCGATCCTGTCGATCGACTTCGAACCGGGCGAGGACGGCACCGGCCGCGTCGTGATGACCCTGGCCGGCGACGGCGCCATCGCGGTCGAGGTCGAGGCCCTGGAGGTCGTGCTGCGCGACGTGACACGGCCCTACGTCGCCCCGTCGGGCAAGGCGCCCGAACATCCCTGACACCTGCTCGGCGCTTGAGGCTCTGACCTCCCGGCGCTATGTCCGGGCCGAGGAGTCCCAGATGCCCCAGTTCCTGTCCATCGATGCGTCCGATTTCGAGGCCCGCTTTGCCGGCCTTCTGTCGATGAAGCGCGAGGATTCGCCCGAGGTGGGCGAGGTCGTGGCAGGGATCATCGCGGATGTCCGCGCACGCGGCGACGCGGCCGTGATCGACCTGACCGAACGCTTCGACCGGATCCGCCTCACGCCGGAGACCCTTGCGGTCCGGCCCGAAGAGATCGCCGCGGCCGTGCCGGTCGGTGCCGGCGGACGACCGCGCGGCGCTTGAACTGGCGGCCGACCGCATCCGTGCCTACCACGACCGCCAGATGCCCCATGACGAGACCTGGACAGACAGCACCGGCGCGATGCTGGGCTGGCGCTGGGGGCCGGTCTCGGCGGCCGGGCTCTATGTTCCAGGCGGGCTTGCGTCCTATCCCTCGTCGGTCCTGATGAACGCGATCCCGGCGAAGGTCGCCGGTGTCGGGCGGTTGGTCGTGACCGTGCCCGCGCCGGACGGCGTGATGAACCCGCTGGTCCTGCTGGCCTGCCAGATCGCAGGGGTGGACGAGATCTATCGCATCGGCGGCGCGCAGGCGGTGGCGGCGCTGGCGTGGGGGACCGACACGATCCGCCCGGTCGACAAGATCACCGGCCCCGGCAACGCGTATGTCGCGGCCGCCAAGCGGCAGGTCTTCGGCAAGGTCGGCATCGACATGATCGCGGGACCCTCCGAGATCCTCGTGATCGCCGACGCCGACAACGACCCCGACTGGATCGCGCTCGACCTGCTGAGCCAGGCCGAGCACGACGAAAGCGCGCAATCCATCCTGATTACCACCGACGCCGGGTTCGGGCAGGCCGTGGCCGAAGCGGTCGATGCCCGCCTGCGGACGCTCGAGCGCCGCGCCATCGCCGGTGCAAGCTGGCGCGACTATGGCGCCATCGTCTCCGTGCGCGATCTCGACGAGGCCGCCGCGCTGTCGAACCGCATCGCGCCCGAACACCTCGAACTGTGCGTGGCAGACCCCGAGGCGCTGATGACCCGGATCACCCACGCGGGCGCAGTCTTTCTGGGCAAGTGGACGCCCGAGGCGATCGGCGACTACGTCGGCGGGCCGAACCACGTTCTGCCCACAGCGCGGTCGGCACGGTTCTCGTCGGGGCTGTCGGTGCTCGATTTCCTCAAGCGCACGACCGTCTCGAAGATGACGCCCGGTGCGCTTGCGGCCATCGGTCCGGCGGCCGAGCGTCTGGCCAACAGCGAAAGCCTTGAGGCGCATGGCCTGTCGGTCCGCGCCCGTCTTGACCGTCTGAACGAGGGCACACCATGACCGCCCGCATCTGCGACATCCAGATCGACGACAGCGCCCTGCCGCCCCCCACCGCCGAGATCGAACAGGAACGCCGCGTCGCCGTCTTCGACCTTCTGGAGAACAACAGCTTCGCGCTTCCCGGGCGCGAAGGCCGTGCGGCGCCCGAAGGGCCCTATCGCCTGCACCTTGCGATCCGCGAGAAGCGGCTGGTGTTCGACATCCGCACCGAGGACGAGCAGCCCGCGGCCGAGTTCCACCTGTCGCTCGGTCCCTTCCGGCAGGTGGTGAAGGACTACTTCCAGATCTGCGAAAGCTACTTCGACGCCGTCAAGAAGCTGCCCCCCAGCCAGATCGAGGCGATCGACATGGCCCGTCGCGGCATCCACAACGAAGGGGCGCGCGTGCTGCAGGAGCGGCTGGAGGGCAAGGCCGAGGTCGATACCGACACCGCGCGGCGGCTTTTCACCCTGATCTGCGTCCTGCATTTCGGGGGCTGAGGTGGACGCCGAGCTCCCCCAATCGGTGCTCTTCTGCTGCGACCACAACGCCGTACGCTCGCCGATGGCCGAGGGGCTGATGAAGAAATTCTACGGACAGGACACCTATGTCCAGTCCGCCGGCGTGAAGGGCGAGATGGAGATCGACGGCTTCACCATCGCCGTCTGCGCCGAACTTGGGGTAGAGTTGTCGCGTCACCGCGTCCGGTCGTTCGACCAGATGGAGGAATGGGGGGACGATCTGTCGAGTTTCGATCTGATCGTCGCCCTGTCGCCGGCCGCGCAGCGCCGGGCACTGGAACTGACGCGGGTCCACCACCTCGAGGTGGAATACTGGCCGATCCTCGACCCGACGGGGCTGGGCGAAACCCGCGACGACAAGCTGCAAAGCTACCGGCAGGCGCGCGACCAGATCGTGAAACGCATGACCGCAAAATGGGGACCGCCGCGTGCAATCGACACGCAAGCCGCGCCGTGACCCCGCACCAGGAGGAAACGAAGATGAGCCGAGACGTGATCCAAAGCTATTTCGACGCCTTCAATGCGGGGGACATCGACAGGATGCTCGCGCTGGTGACAGACGACGTGGAGCACCACGTCAACCAGGGCAACATCCGCCACGGCAGGGGGGCCTTTGCCGAGTTTCTTTCCGAGATGGACCGCGCCTATTCCGAGCGCGCCGAGGACCTGGTGATCTTCGTGAACGAGGACGGTACGCGCGCCGCCGCCGAGTTCACAATTCACGGCACCTACAAGGCCACCCAGGAAGGGCTGCCGCTGGCCGCCGGGCAGACCTATGTCCTGTCTGTCGGGTCCTTCTTTGCCTTGCGGGACGGCAAGATCGCGCGGGTAACGACCTGCTACAACCTCAGCGACTGGTTGCGACAGGTGGGTGCCTGATGCTTGATATCCGCGCGCTGACCGGGACGGCGCTCGACGCCGCCCTGGACGACGTCGCGCGGCTGCGCATCGCGGTCTTTCGCGCCTTCCCGTATCTCTATGACGGCAATCTTGACTACGAGCGCACCTACCTTGCGACCTACGCCGACAGCGATGCGGCGATTCTCGTCGGCGCCTTCGACGGGCCGCGCCTGGTCGGCGCCGCCACAGGCACGCCGATGGAGGATCACGCCGAGGATTTCGCCCGTGCGCTCTCCGAATGGGGCGTTCCCCTTGGGCAGGTGTTCTACCTTGCCGAAAGTGTGCTTCTGCCCGAGTACCGGGGACAGGGGGCGGGGCATGCCTTCTTCGATATGCGCGAGTCCCATGCCCGCGCGCTGGGACAAACACATGCGGCCTTCTGCTCTGTGAACCGCCCTGCGGATCACCCTGCCCGACCCGCCGACTATCGCCCGCTCGATCCGTTCTGGCGCAAGCGCGGCTATGCTCCGCTGCCCGGCGCAATCGCCCGGTTCCGCTGGAAAGATCTCGACGAGTCCGACGAGACCGAGAAGCCCCTGCAATTCTGGACCCGTACGCTATGACACGTCTCCGTATCGCCACCGCCGCCTATCCTGTCGAGGCGCTGCCCGATTGGGGCGCCTACGAAGCGAAGCTGGACACCTGGGTGGCCGAGGCGGCGAAGAACGCCGATCTGCTGGTCTTTCCCGAATATGCCGGCCTCGAGGCCGCGATGGCCGGGGTGTCAGCCCCACCCGAAGAGCCGAAGGCGTGGCGCGATATGGCCGCCGCGGTGGACGGCGACCTTGCAGCGCTTCATGCCGGGCTTGCCGCCCGCCATCACGTCACCATCCTGTCCGGATCGAGCTTCGCTGCCGAGGGCGCGGGCTTTGTGAACCGCGCTCGGCTGCACCTGCCCTCGGGCGCGGTGGGCGTTCAGGACAAGATCGTCCCGACGCCCTATGAACGGACCGAGCTCGATCTTCGGGGCGGCGCGGGTCTTGCGGCCTTCGAGACACCGTTCGGGCGCATCGGTGTTCTGATCTGCTATGACGGCGAGTTCCCGATTCTGGCCCGCGCGCTGGCCGAGGCGGGGTGCTGGCTGATCCTGGTGCCCTCGGCCACCGACAAGATTGCCGGGTACTGGCGGGTGCGGATCGGCGCGATGGCCCGGGCGCTGGAGCAACGCTGCATCACCGTGCAGGCGCCGCTGACGGGGGCTGTTCCCGGTTGCCCGATCATCGACCTCAGCACAGGTGCCGGCGGGCGTCTTCTGCCCGCCCGACGAAGGCTTTCCCTCTACCGGCATCGTCGCTCTGGGCGAAATCGACACGCCCGGCTGGACCTACGCCACCGTGGACAGCGCCGCGTTCGAATGGACGGCGGAGGCGGCGCAGGTGTCGAACCCGGCCGACTGGCCGCTCCAGGACGGTCCTGCCGCCGATGTCACGCTGCGGACCCTGCGCTGATTCCGGCTTGAAAACCGCAAGCTTTGCGCGCATCTAATGCGCGCCCGGAAGGACCGGGCGTGCAACCAAGGAGAACTCATGGCCAAGGAAGAACTTCTCGAATTCCCCGGCGTCGTGAAGGAACTCCTGCCGAATGCGACATTCCGGGTCGAACTTGAGAACGGCCATGAGATCATCGCGCACACGGCAGGCAAGATGCGCAAGAACCGCATCCGTGTCCTCGCAGGCGACAAGGTGCAGGTCGAAATGACGCCCTACGATCTGACCAAGGGCCGCATCAACTACCGCTTCAAGTAATTGACCCGGCCGACGCGGCTCATCCTGGGCTCGGGCAGCCCGCGTCGTCGCGCGCTTCTGGCCCAGATCGGGATCGTGCCCGACGAGGTGCGCGTGCCCGATACCGACGAAACGCCCCTGCCGGGCGAACGCCCGCTGACCTATTGCCGCCGCATCGCCCATGACAAGGCGATGGCGGTGCCGCTGGCCGAGGACGAGGTGCTGATCGCTGGCGACACGACCGTGGCCGCGGGCCGGCGCATCCTGGGAAAGCCCGCCGACGAGGCTGAGGCGCGCACTTTCCTCGACCTCCTCTCCGGCCGCCGCCACCGCGTGATCACCTGTGTCGTCGTGCGCACCGCCGACCGCGCCTGGCGGCGCGACGTGACCTCGACCGTGCGCATGAAGTCCCTCGACGAGGTCGAGATCGCCCGCTACCTCGCCTCGGGCGAATGGGAGGGAAAGGCCGGCGGCTATGCGATCCAAGGGCTGGCCGAGGCCTTCATTCCCTGGCTGTCGGGCAGCTATTCCGCCATCGTGGGCCTTCCGCTGGCCGAAACCGCGGCGCTTCTGAAGGCCGCGGGCTACGAGGGCGCGTCATGAAGGGACGGGTCATCGTTCTCGACGAGATTGCGGGCCGACCAGCCGCCGCACTCATGGTCGATGGCCGTCTCGAGGACATCCTGATCGACGCGCCCGGCGATCACCTGCGCCCGGGCGCGATCCTGCGCGGGATCGCGCAGCGACCGGTAAAGGGGCTGGGCGGCGTCTTCGTCGATCTGGGCGACGGGCGCACGGCGTTTCTGCGCCAGACCAAGGGAATCGCGCCAGGAAAACCGCTTCTGGTGCAGGTGGCAGGGTTCGCGCGGGGTGGCAAGGCGGTGCCAGTGACCACCCGCCTGATGATCAAGGGCCGCTTCGCCATTGCAACCCCGGGCGCGCCAGGGCGGAACGTGTCGCGCAGCATCCACGATGCTGACCGCCGCGCCGCGCTTGAGGGGTTGGGCAACGCGGTCACCCTGCCCGACGGAGTGGGCCTGATCCTGCGCTCGGCCGCCGAGGGTGCGCCCGAGGCCGAGGTGCAGGCCGATGCCGAAGCGATCGCCGCCGTGACCCGCGCGATCCTGGCCGATGCGGATGCCGCTGTGGCGGAGCTGCTTCTCGACGGCCCCGACCCGCACGAGGTCGCGCTGTCCGAATGGGGCCCGGCAGACGAGCTGGCCGAGGGCGCGGGCGCCTTCGCGACTCATGGCGTGACCGAGGCCCTCGAGGCGCTGCGTAGGCCGCACGCGGCGCTTCCCGGCGGCGCATGGATGATGATCGAGCCGACCGAGGCCCTTGTCGCCGTCGACGTGAACACCGGCGCGGACACCAGCCCGGCCGCGGGCCTCAAGGCGAACATCGCCGCAGCCCGCGCCCTGCCGCGCGAATTGCGCTGCCGCGGCCTTGGCGGGGCGGTAACGGTCGATTTCGCGCCCTTCCCCAAAGCCGACCGCCACCGCGTTGACCAGGCGCTGAAAGCCGCCTTCCGGGCCGAGCGGGACGAGTCCGTCCTTGCCGGATGGACCCCACTTGGCCATTTCGAGCTGCAACGGAAACGGTCGCGACTGCCACTGTCGGAGTGCCTGCCATGACCTGCCCGATCTGCGCCAAACCGGCCTCGGACACCTACCGCCCGTTCTGCTCGCGCCGCTGCGCCGACGTCGATCTGGGCCGATGGCTGACCGGCGGATACGCCGTACCGGGGGAGCCGGTCGAAGATGCGACGGAGGACGCCGAAGGCATGCCGCGCAGCGGCGATGGCGACGACGACGACGAACCTCCCCGGCCGCATTGAAGATTCTGCTTCCGGGCCTCTGGACAGCCCCCCCGCCCCCGTCTAAAACGCCGCGACCCGACGGACCTCCGTCACCCGTGCCCGGGTAGCTCAGGGGTAGAGCAGTGGATTGAAAATCCTCGTGTCGGTGGTTCGATTCCGCCCCCGGGCACCACTCCCTACAGATAAGCCTCTGTTTCCCTTCAGTTTTCGCAACTGAGATCTGGAGGCGTAGACCATGCTGGAGACCAAATCCGCCCCTTTCACATTTGTGAAACAGGGCATCTTCTACTTCTTGCGTCGGGTCCCGAGCCAGCTGTCCCACCACTACAACGCGAGCCGGATCATGTATTCGCTCCGCACGAGGTCGGCAGTAGTAGCCTCTTCGAGAGCGCAGCGGGCAGCACAGCAACTCGACGAGCACTGGTATCACCTTCGCATCCGCGACTTTGACCTTCCCGGAAAGCACTTGCTCCGCATGAGCGGGAAGTCTGTGGCGCGTGGTGTCTGCCCGTGCACACAGACCGACCTCGCGCCCGCGTGAACCCACTGGCGAATGCGTGGCCCGGCGATCCGAGGTGTCCTTGTTGGGCGGAGGTGAGGTGCCGTAGCGGCTCTTCAAGCTCCGGGATGTCGCTCGAAAACAAGGGACATTGCGTCCTTGAGTATGATCGGTCCTCCGGCGTAATCGGGACCGATCGACGGCGTGCGCAAGGCCACTTTCCAGCCTCCGCCCGCAAGACCGGGCACAGGCAGGTCGAGAGGGTCGATGTTTTCGGTGGGTTTGCCCTCCATATGGGCGACCACGAAGACCTGCTCGCCGTCCGGACCGTGCCGTAGCGCCGTGAAGACCGTACGTCCCTCGATCGGATGCAGATAGTCGAACCTGTCGCTATCCCCGTAATTCTCGCGCAGCCAGGGGCGGGCGCGGCGGAAGTTGCGGACCTGAAGGCAGAAATCGGCCTGATCGGCGTCAAGCGATGAAAGGGAATTGGCGACGTTGCAGTATTCGTGCATGTCGTCCATCCAGGCGCGGGCGATCTCCTTCAGGGTCGCCACCGAGAATTCAGGCCCGGCCAGCGCCGGCTCGGAGATGTTGAGCAGCCGGGCGATTTCCTCGAGGTCGTATTCCGTGACTTCGACCAGCGCGGGCAGGAACTCCATGAATCGCGCCAACTCCTCGCGGGTCTCGAAGCCCAATTCCTTCAGGCGGCGGAAGTTGGCGGGCACCGAGTAGCTGTATTCGTCGACCTGCCACTTCAGGCTCACCGCCTCCTCGGCCACGACCTTCACGCCGTAGCGGTCATCCTGGTTGCGGATGAACCCCCAGCTCGCGCGCGCCATCGCGTTGAGGAAATCCATCGGTACGCCGGGCATGGCGACGTAGGTCAGAACATGCACGGCAGGATTGTCATAGGCCTTGTCGAGGATCTCCATCCGCGTCCGGCCCAGCCGCATGTTCACGTTCAGCTTGGGGTTCACCTGCGTGCCCCGGCGCAGCGTGTCGTGGTTCGACGTGCCCGAGATCCAGCTTGCCCCGAACTGGACCATCTCGCGGATGCGCCAGAATTTCGAAAGCCAGAACGTATAGAGAAACGGCGTGTTGTGCGCGAATGTCAGCGGACCCCACTGGAACACGTCATCGTCGCGCTGGTTCTCGATCACGGCCCGGTAGGTCGAGGACAGCTCCCAGTCCTCCTCGGGCCAGGGGCGGCCGTCCTCGAAGATGAACCACGGACGATACTCGGTCCCCGCGACGTTCTGCACGATATCGGCCATCGACTGCAGATACTCGTCGTCATGGCGCAGCTCCTGGGCCGACGCGTCCCACCATTTGAAATCCTGGGCCCCGTCGACCCGAACGCCATCGGCGCCGAAATCCACCTTGCGCCGCTGCATCTCCAGCAGGATCGCGCGCACGGCCGGGTTCTGATAGTCGAGGTTCTGGCCGTACATGTTCGGCCCGGCGAAGAAATGCCCGTTCAATGCCCTGAGGCCCTGATTGTCGGCATGGCCGAAGACCACGTCGAAGATCAGCTTCTTGGGCCTCGACGGGAAATTGTGCAGGACGGCGGCCAGATCGACCAGTTCGTCCGGCCGCCCGGTTTCCAGCAGCACCGGGTTGACCGTTGCCATGCCGGAAATCACGACGTCATAGCCCCAGTTCGTGGTGTCGGGCCGCAAGAGCGACACGGTGACCGCATCGCCATCGCTGTCGGTTTCTTCCCAGAAGTCCGGGCCCGCCTCGTAGACGGTCGTGGGTTCGACCGGCAGAAGCTGGACGGCGTCATACCCCAGGAACAGCTGATCCGAAGGCTCGAGCGGCAGGTCCCGTTCCACGCGCTCGCTCAGGCGCTGATAGTATCGCGTGAGGCTGGCGAGGGTTCCACCCGGCCGTGGCGGTGGGCACATGGATCTGCAGGATATTGGTCGGCGGACCGAACTTGTGCGGCGCCTCGCCTTTCAGTGCTTCGAAATAGGCGCGGTCTGCCCGGTTCGCATGCATCGAGGCGACATCGTAAAGCTCGGCCGGCGCCATGGCGCCGAAGGGAAGCGACATCGCAAGCGGGTCGAGGATGCGGTGCCATTGGTCCTCGGCATCGCGCCAGGCCAGGGCGTAGAAATCACCGATCCTGTCGCGCGTACCGGACTGCATGCCCCGAACGGCGGTAAAGCAATGCGCCTCTTCCCGGATGACGGGCACCCAGGTGCGCTCGAACCGCAGGGTCTGGCGCGACCGCGCCAGATCGAGCGGTTCAGCGGGGCGGAGGATCTCCAGAAAGATGTCGGCCTGCGGCACGCGCGCATCGAGGATCTCGGGCGTCCAGAAGCCGAAGATCGCGATGTCGTCCTCGACACGACCTCCGAGGCGCGCGGCGACGACGGCGCTCGCCCTCGAAGCTTGTCTCGGCGGTCGTCAGCGCCGCGCGCGCGGCCTCTGCCTCGGCCCGGGCGGCGTCCTCGACGAAGGCGATGGTCTCTTGCAGTGGCATCATCATGTTCCTCAATCGCGTGGCCGCGCCCCGGGCGATCTGGTCAGGGTGCCCGCCCGGGGCACATGGGGTCAGGTGTCCTGAACCAGGAAAATCGCCGAAAGGGGCGGCAGGTAAACCTCGGCACTGGCGGCCTGGCCCTGGTGCGGCTCTGGTCTGGCCTCCAACCGCCCGAAATTGCCGCGCCCGCGCCCGCCGTAAATTTCCGCATCGGTATTGAGCGCCTCGCGCCACTGACCGGCAAAGGGCAGGCCAACCTTGTAGGCGGGGCGTTCAACCGGAGTGAAATTGCACAGGACGACAACGTTGGGGTCGTCCGGCCCGCCACGGCGCAGCCAGGCGTAGACCGAATTGGCCGCGTCGTCGGCTTCGATCCACTGGAATCCTCCTGGCTCGGCATCCTTTGCGTGCAGGGCCGGCTCGCCGCGGTAAAGCGTGTTGAGGTCGCGCACGAGGCGCTGAACCCCGGCATGACGCGCATCGTCCAGCGCGGGCCAATCAAGCTCGACGCCGTGGTTCCATTCGCTTGCCTGAGCGAACTCCTGCCCCATGAACAAGAGCTTCTTGCCCGGATGACCCCACATGAACCCGTAATAGGCCCGCAGGTTGGCGAATTTCTCATCCGGACCACCGGGCATCTTGCCCAGCATCGAGCCCTTGCCGTGCACGACCTCGTCATGGCTGATCGGCAGGACGAAGTTCTCCGAGAAGGCATAGGTCAGGCCGAAGGTCATCTGGTGGTGATGGTGCCTGCGATGAACCGGATCCTTCTTCACGTACTCCAGCGTGTCGTTCATCCAGCCCATGTTCCACTTGAACCCGAAGCCGAGACCCCCCTGATCCGTCGGTGCCGAGACACCCGGAAAGGCCGTGCTTTCCTCGGCCACGGTCATGATGCCGGGATGTGCGCCATAGGTGGTGGTGTTCATCTCCTGCAGCACCGCGATGGCTTCGTAATTCTCGCGCCCGCCGTCCTTGTTGGGCACCCATTCGCCGGCTTTGCGCGAGTAATCGCGGTAGAGCATCGAGGCCACGGCATCCACGCGCAGCCCGTCGACATGATACTCCTCCAGCCAGTAGAGCGCGTTGGCCACGAGGAAATTCTTCACCTCGTTGCGCCCGTAGTTGTAGATCAGAGTGTTCCAGTCCTGATGGAACCCCTCCTTCGGGTCGGCGTGCTCGTAAAGCGCCGTCCCGTCGAACCGGCCCAGCCCATGCGCGTCGGTCGGGAAATGCCCGGGCACCCAGTCGAGGATCACGCCAAGCCCGGCCCGATGCGCCGCGTCGACCAGATCACGGAATTCGTGCGGGGGCCCGTGGCGGATCGTCGGAGCGAAAAGACCCACGGGCTGGTAGCCCCAGGACCCGTCGAAGGGATATTCGCTGACCGGCATCAGCTCGATATGGGTGAACCCCATTCCGGTCACGTACTCGACCAGTTCCTCGGCCGCCTCGCGGTAGGAGATCGGGCGATCGTCCTGCTTGCGACGCCACGAGCCAAGATGCACCTCGTAGATGGAAATCGGCGCCGCGCGATCGTTGCGGGCGGCGCGGTCGGCCATCCACGCACCATCACCCCAGCCATAGCCGCGGATATCGCGCACGACAGAGGCATTCAGGGGCGGATGCTCGGACCCGAAGCCGACCGGATCGGCCTTCAGCGGCTGCAGGGTGCCGTCGGGGCCAAGGATTTCGTACTTGTAGCTCTCGCCTTCGCCGATGCCGGGAATGAAGAGTTCCCAGACACCGGACGCGCCCCGGCGACGCATGGGGTGGCGGCGCCCGTCCCAGTTGTTGAAGCCGCCGATGACCGAAACGCGCTGCGCGTTCGGGGCCCAGACGGCGAAATGCGTGCCTGATGCCGCCTCGTGTTCAATCACATGAGCGCCCAACACGTGCCAGAGCCGCTGATGTGTGCCCTCGCCGATGAGGTATTCGTCCGTCTCGCCCAGGACCGGGCCGAACCGATAGGCATCGTCGAAGGTCCATGTCCGGCCGTCGGAAGCGGTGGCCCGCAACCGGTAGGAACCAGAGGATGGCACCGCGCCGGAGAACACCCCGTCGCACTCGGGCACAGCGGGGAGCACATGTTCGCGTCGGTCGGCGCCCAGGATCGCAACCACCTGCTGCGCATCCGGCACCAAGGCGGTGACGATCTCTTGCCCTTCGATCTTCCGGGGACCCAGTATCGAGAACGGGTCGTCGTGGCGGCCGGCGGCGAGACGTGAAAAGTCGTCCAGTCGACCCGGACTGGTTTGGCTTTCTGTGTTTTTCGTCATGACCTGAGCATAAGGTCATTGGATCGAACTTCAACCTGAGCCCGGTTGGTTGGTCAGAGAAACGCGTTTTCATTGAGGAACGACGGCTTTCGTCAAGCCTGACTTGAGCGCTTCGGACCAGCATGCGCAGACTGCTCGGGCGGCTGACGCCGGGAAGCGGACCTTGGGCCACGTGCGGCCTGCACGCGCGTTGCGGACACACCCGACCCCTTGCCGGTTTTCGAGTATCATTCGCCAAATCGATCCGGGAGTGGGACGCACCGGACAGGGTCGGCATCGGCCATCAGCGGCATCCATCCGTGCGGGCCGCCGCCAAGGCACATGCGCGGTCGATGCCTGAATGCCGGTAACATGGCTTGACGCGGTGCTGTTCCGGCGCACGTTGACAGGTGAAATCGGCATTTGATCGGTGCTGGTCCGGCCCGCGGCGCCGGCGTCCCTTTGGCCCGTACCGGCATCAAGACGGGAGCAACACCTGACTCTTCTTTCGGCCATCAGCTGGAACATTCACAGGGGACGCGGGGAAGACGGCGCGATCGATCCGATGCGAACGGTCGACGTCCTTTTGCGCGAGGTTGTCGGGGATCGCCCCGATCTTCTGATTCTCCAGGAGGCCGACGAAGAGCAACCGCCGCACCGCGGGTTCCTTGATCTCAACAGGATCGAGTCGAGCACCGCTTTGCGCCATGTCCATACGGATCAGACCCACCGGTGGAGCGCCGAGAGCCACGGCTTCCTCGGTGTCTGTCTCTTCGCAAGCCGCGTTGTCGAGATCGAAGACATCACGCTTCTCGATTTGCCGGGCCATTGCCACAGGGGCGCGGTCATCCTCGATATCCGCAAGGACGGGTGTCCGTTGCGCGTGATCGGCACGCATCTTTCGCTGTCACAGGTCCTGCGCGTTGCTCAGATGCGGACGCTGGGACAGCATCTTTCGCGCAGGCGCGCGCGCCCCACCGTCCTGTGCGGAGACCTGAACGAATGGCGCCCATGGGGCGGTCTGGCCCTGTCGCGACCCGTGCTTGGAGATCGCTTCGCCGGGCCCGTCGCGGCCACGTTTCCGGTGCGGCGCCCCGTGCTGCCGCTTGACCGGTTCCTTGCGGCGGGCGGCGCGCGGGTGGTGCGGGCCAGGGCGCTTGACGGGGAGGGAATCCGCATCGCCTCGGATCACCGCCCGCTGGCGGCCGAGATCGAGATCACGCCAACCGTCTAGACGCCGCCGTCGCGCGCCCGTGTCCAACGGTGAAGCCAGACCGGCGCGCGCCCCGAGAGGCCCACGCGAAGTTCCGCCGCGTCGATGTCCCCGGGTGTCAGAAGAAACGTCAGACGGCTGCCGCCCCCCTCGGGCAGCGGGAACAGGCTGATCCCGGAGATCTCGACCGTGTCGGGCCCGGTGACTTCGGGCGCAAGTCCCACGGCATCGCCCGCGATGTCGATGACATAGCGCCGTGTGCCCGGGCGGTCATGCTCGCGTCCGCTGCGGCTTTGCAGGATGGCGTGGGACAGACCCGCCCCGGGTGCTGCCCGCGTCCATGTCAGGCTGTAGGCAAAGCGATGCTCGCTGCCCGCCGCCAGCGGCGCTTCGGGACGCCAGAAGGCGACGATGTTGTCCATGAACTCGTCGCCCGTGGGGATCTCGACCAGCATCACCGCCCCGCGCCCCCAGTCGCCTGTCGGGCGCACGATGGCGGCCGGACGATCGTGATAGCGCGCCTCGGTGTCCTCGAAATCGGCAAAGCCGCGACGGCTCTGGAACAGGCCGAAGCTGACCGGGCCGTCATCGGCAAAGGCCGAGGTCTCGACCCGCGCGGGGTTCGAGATCGGGCGCCACAGGCGTTCGCCCCCGCCGTTCTCGATCACCAGAACGTCGCTGTCATGGACCCGGGGGCGGAAATCGTCGCTGACCGCCGACCTGAGCGGCCCCTTGAGATACATCGAGGTCAGCGGCGCGACCCCGATATCGGCGATGTCGCGTCGGGGCAGCAGCGTGAGGTCGATCTCGGTCACCGTGTCCGGGCCGGGGCGCAGGACCATGTCGAGATGTCCGGCCAGCGACGGGCTGTCCAGCACCGCCTCGAGCCGCACGGCGCCGTCCATGGCGGGATGGAGGCGCAGGTGGGTGAAGCGCGGAAACTCCTCGGGCGTGGGTCCGCCGGTGCCGAGCGCCACGGCGCGCGCAGACAGGCCATAGACCATGGCCTGCCCGATGGCGCGGAAGTAGCTCGCACCCTGCACCACCAGCACCTCGTCCATGCGATCGGGCGCGTTCAGCGGATGGCGCAGGCGCAGGCCGGAGAACCCCGTAGCCGGCACCGTCTCCGGCACATCTTCAAAATACCTGTCGTCGAAATCGAAGAGATCGGTCGTAAGGGCAATCTCGCGCGGGCCATCGCCCCGGTCGAGGTCGATCCGGACGGGATCGGGAAAGTACAGGCCCGGCGGCAGCAGGTCGACGGAGAAATCCGGGCCGTGCGGCAACATCGCGGCGCGGCCCGGGATCGGTCGGATGGCGCGATAGGCGTCATAGCTCAGCCCGGCGAAGGGCGGCGGCAAGGGGCGCGTTTCGCGCACGAAGGGACGTGCCGCGAGGCGCCGCGCCTCGTCCCGGAGCGATGGCTCGGACTGCGCCGCCGCCTGCCCGATCTGCAGCGGCAGCGTCGCGAGGGCGGCGGCCCCGGCCATGAACCCGCGCCGCCGCATCAGGCCGGCCGGTCCAGCGCCGAAACGATCAGCGGCGCACAGCAAAGCGGCAGGGCAACCGGTGCCAGCCAGAGCGCCGCGGTCACGGAGTTCGAGACGGCCAGCGCCACGAGGCCCGCGCCGGCCAGCGCCTCGACCGTCCCCCGCGGCAGGGCAACGCCGCCGCGATGCGCGGCCTTCCAGCCGCAGTCGCGGCCCAGACAGACCGCCATGACCGCCCCCGACTGCCGCAGCATCACGAGCGGCGCGATGAGGGTTGATGTGGCAAGTTCGCCCAGCCAGGCTCGCACAACGACCACCCGCCGCCGCAACGTGCCCGCGCGGCGCCACCAGTCCAGCAGGGCGCAGAGCTTGGGGATCAGCAGAACCAGCACCACCGTTGCCAGCGGCAGCGCGCCCGCCACCGGCACCAGACCCAGGGTGACCAGCAGAACGAGCATCAGCCACACCGGCGCAACGAGGTAACTCAGGATCCCCATCGCCAGGTGCACGCGGCTGATCGGATCAAGGCCCGGCTCGGCGATCAGGCGCAGGTGCTGCAGGTTGCCCTGGCACCAGCGCCGGTCACGGGCGTGAAACGCTGCCAGCGTTTGCGGCGCGTCCTCGGCGCTCCCGGCCATCTCGGGGTCGAGCTCGACGGCCCAGCCCGCACGGCGGATCCACGCGGCCTCGATGAAATCGTGGCTGAGCAAGGCGCCGCCAAAAGGCGCGCGTCCCCGCAGCACCGGCAGTGCGGCAGCCGCCCGGAACGCGGCCACCCGGATGATGGCGTTGTGTCCCCAGTAATTCCCGCTCTCGCCCGTCCAGGCCGCAAATCCGCGCCCGAAGCCGCGCGACAGAAGGCGGGCCCCGGCCCGCTGGTGCCGGCCAAGGCGCGTCCGGCCCGGCACCAGCGCGATACCCGCCTGCAGAAGACCCAGCGCGGGGCGGCGGTCGATCTGATGGATCATCGCGCGGATCCGGTCCGGCGTCATCCGGCTGTCGGAATCGAGCACCATCATGTGGTCGAACCCATCGCCATGGGCAAAGAGCCAATCGGCGATGTTGCCCGGTTTGCGCCCGGTGTTCGTGGCACGGCGGCGGTAGACAATGGCGCCGGAGGCAATCAGCGACGCCAGGGCGGCTTCTTCGGCCGCGATCAGATCGGCCCCCGACGTGTCCGAGAGCACGAAGATCTGCGTGGCCCGCTCCAGCCCCACCCGGTCGAGACCCTCGCGCAGCGCGCCAAGGTGATCGGCCAATGGCCCGGGCGCCTCCTTGCAAAGAGCGAAGAGGATCGCCGTGCGGCCGGTGGGCTGCCAGTCCGAAGGGATGCGCAACCGGGGCTGCGGGCGCACGACAAGCCCCAGGATCGCGGTCGCGGCACCGCCGGAGATCCAGACAGCGCTCAGCAGTACGAGCGGCAGCGCGACGATGGCGGCGGGGGTCCAGTCGGTGACGCTGGCCGCGAAGGCGGCAACGATGGCCAGCGTCAGCCCGCCCGCCAGGCCAAAGACAGCGGCGCGAGGACCGGGCCACCGGGCACTGACGCGCCATGCACGAGAGATCGGTTCGACGAGCGACATGGGATCACGGAGCTTTCTCTTCGACGGCGCCTCCGCCGCGGATGCGAAGCAATTAAGACGCGCTTTGGCCGGAACAAGTGGGGTCAGTCAACCGACCCGCCAAAAGGGGGCCACATGCGCGAAAACACGCCGTCACGACGCAAAATGCCGTGATAAGCGGCGGCGCAGATATGCAGGGCGATCAGGGCGGCGATGGCGAGGCCACCATAGTAGTGGACCGCCTTTGCAGTCTCGGCCAGCGCGTCCGAACGCGGGACCAATGAGGGCAGACCGAGCGCGTCGAGGCTTTCGATCGGAAAGCCGCCCGCCCTGACGCGAACGTATCCCGCCAACGGCACCACCACGAGAAGCGTGTAGAGCGCCCCATGCGACAGGCCCGCTGCGGTCCGCTGCCAGCCCGGCGTTTCCTGGGGGAGCGGCGCCGGAGCGTGCCGCCACCGGTAAAGGAGACGCCCGACCACCAGAATCAGAAGCAGCACGCCGACATTCTTGTGAAACACGAAAAGCGAGTTCTGCAGCGAACGGTCCAGCCCCTCCTGCACCATCACGAGCCCGGCGGGAATCGTCGCGAGGATCAGGACGGCCATGCTCCAGTGAAAAAAACGGGCCGGGCCGCGATAGCGGGTGTCGGAAACTGACATGTCACCCCTCTTGTTGTCTAATAAATGAGCTAGACCCCGCCCAGATCACTTCAAGCGCACCCGCGCCGCTTGACTGCGCATCGCGAGGATCAATATCAGGCTGATGGCTACAGTCCATCTACCTTCGCGTCGCCGCTTGCCGCGGTTCGTGGCGCCCCGAACCGGGGCGCCCGACGGCGATTTCATCGTGGCGTCCTTCCTCATGGCGGGCGGTGTCGTGCTACTTGCGTCACTCCTGCCTGGCGCGGCACTCGCGCCTGTCGGTATCGCTCTCGCAGCTTTCGGGGCCGGGGCGATGATCGCTGGGCGTGCCTTGCGGCGCAGCTATCCGCATCCCCGTCTCGGGCTCTGCAATCTGGTGACCCTGGGACGGATGGCGCTGGCCACCACGCTTATCGTCCCGCTGACGGCGGGCGTCGGTGCGTCCTGGACGGTCTTCGCCGTCGCGGCCACGGCCCTTGCGCTCGACGGGGTGGACGGGTGGCTCGCGCGTCGGCGGGGGCTTGCCTCGGCTTTCGGCGCGCGCTTCGACATGGAGGTCGACGCCGTCCTCGCGCTGATCCTGTCGCTCAGCGCGGCGGCGGGTCCCGCGGGTCCGGTGGCGATCCTTCTCGGTCTGCCCCGGTATCTCTTCGTCGCGGCGGCGCGGGTCCTGCCGTGGATGCGCCGCGACCTGCCGCAGCGCTTCAGCCGCAAGGCAGTCTGCGTCCTGCAACTTGGCGCACTGATCGCGCTGCAGGCGCCGGTGCTGCCACAGGCGCTTGCCCTGCCGCTGGTGGTGATCGCGGCGGGCGCGCTGGTGTGGTCCTTCGCCCTCGACCTGCTCTGGCTCTGGCGGAAGCGGCACGCATGACCCCCACCGCCCCGCGCCTGATCCTGGGCGCCCTGATCCTGCATCTGCTGCTGGTTCAGCCGAACCATCCGGCCGCCCTGACCTGGGGCGCGCTCTTCGTCTTTCCGCTTGAACTGCCGGCGATCCTGCTGGGTCTCGCCGTCCTGCCGCCGGGCCGTTGGACCAACTGGCTGCGCCTCGGCCTGGTCGCCACGCTCATGCTCGTCGCGGTGCTGAAGGCCGCCGACTTCGCGATGTTCTCGGCCCTCGGGCGCGGCTTCAACCCGATCTCGGACCTCGCACTCATCGAGGCCGGGCTACGGCTCGCGGTGGGCGCCATCGGCCCGGTGCTGACGGTGGCCGCCGTCGTCGGGGCGCTGCTCGCGGTTTTCGCGGTGGCCGCCGCGGTCTGGTGGGCCACCGGCGTCTGGGCGCGCGTCCAGCTGCCCCGCCGCGCCGCGGCGGGCCTTGCCGCGATGGCGGTTCTTGCCGTCGGTGTGGCCGGTGCCGAGGTCGGGCAGGCGATGGGCCGCTGGACCCTGCCGGTCGCTCCGCCCGGCGCGGCCTTCACAACACGTGTGGGCGTCGAACGGATCGACATGGTGCGCGCGACCCTGGCCGACCTGCGCGCCTTCGAGGCCGCCGCGGCCAGTGATGACATGGCCGGGCGCCCCGGGCTGCTGGGCGCCATCGACCGCGACGTGCTGATCATCTTCGTCGAGAGCTACGGCCGCGCGAGTCTCGACACGCCGCTCTATTCCGAAACACACCGCGCTACGCTGGCCGAGGCCGAGGCGCGCCTGAGCGACATGGGCCTCGCGATGCGGTCGGGCCTCCTGACAGCGCCCACGCGCGGCGGGCAGAGCTGGCTCAGCCACGCGACCTTCGCCAACGGCCTCTGGGTCGACAACCAGACGAGCTACGGCGCCGCCCTTGCCAGTGGACGCAAGACCCTGTTCCACCTCGCCGCCGAGGCGGGCTTTCACACCACCGCCGTGATGCCGCAGATCACCATGGACTGGCCCGAATCCGCGCTGATGGGGTTCGAGACGGTCCTGGCCGCAAAGGACCTCGGCTATGCGGGGCTGCCCTTCAACTGGGTGACGATGCCCGATCAGTTCACCTTTGCCGCCCTCGACCGCCACCTGCGCGATACCGAAAGTGACCGGCCGCGCTTCGTGCAGATCGCGCTGGGGTCGTCCCATGCGCCCTGGGTCCCGGTCCCCACGCTCGTGCCCTGGGACGAGGTCGGCGACGGCACGATCTTCAACCCCATGGCCGAGGCCGGGGACCCGCCCGATGTCGTCTGGCGGGATCGTGACCGCGTCCGCGAGCAGTATCGCCAGGCGATCGACTACGCGCTGCGGGTTGTCTTCGACTATGTCGCGCAACACGCCACCAACCCGCCACTGGTCATCGTTCTGGGCGACCACCAGGCGGCGGGCTTCGTCGCGCTGGACGAGCGTCCCGATGTGCCGGTCCACATCATCGGCCCCGAGGCGTTGGTCGATGTGGTGGCGGACTGGGGATGGACCGCGGGCCTCCTGCCCGACGCCCGGGCCGCGCCGATCCCCATGGACCGGATGCGCGACATGATCCTCCAGTCATTTTCGGCCGCTGGAACACAGGGGGCGACCGTTGGGCAGTTTTGACCGCCTCCGAACCGGCAAGGCTTGGCCGTTCCTGCAGGCCTGCCTCGCCATCGCCCTGCTGGCGCTTTTGTGGCGCGCGGCCGACGGGCCCGCGGCGCTCGACAGGCTTGCGACGGCGAACTGGATGTGGCTTGCGCTGGGTCTCGTGGCGCTGATCGTACAGACGGTGCTCTCGGCCCTGCGGTGGCAGCTTACGGCGCGGCAGCTGGGCATCACGCTCGGCACCGGGCATGCGATCCGCGAGTATTACCTGGCGCAGGCGGTGAACCAGTCCCTTCCGGGCGGCATGGTCGGCGACGCGAGCCGCGCCGTGCGCGCCCGGGCGCAGGCCGGGCTGCTTGCCTCCGGACAGTCCGTGGTCTTTGAACGGCTGGCGGGTCAGATCGCGATGTTTCTCATGCTCACCGCCGGGTTTCTCGTGACGCTGGCCCTTCCGGGCGGCCTCGACTGGCCCCGTTGGCTGGCCGTGCCGGTCGCCATCATGATCGCGGCGGGCCTTGCGCTGCCGCCACTGGCCTGGGCCGCCACCCGCCTGCCGGGTGCTGCGGGCCGCGCCGCGGTGGGGTTCCGGGCAGCGATTGGCACGGCTCTGCTGTCCCGCAGCGCCCTGCCGGGACAGACCGCCCTCAGCATCGGCACGACGCTGTGCAACCTGGCCGCCTTCGCCTTCTGCGCACGCGCGGTGGGAGTCGAGCTTGGCGCGGGCGCAATCGCAGCACTTGTGCCGCTGATCCTGTTCACCATGCTGATCCCGATCAGCATTTCCGGGTGGGGCCTGCGCGAAGGTGCAGCCGCCGCACTTCTGCCGCTCGCCGGCGTGACCGCCAGCGCCGCTCTTGCGGCCAGCGTCGCCTTCGGGCTCACCTTCGCAGTCTCGGCTCTGCCCGGCATCGTGCTGATGTGGGTCGCGCCGCGGGCGACGGTGCTCAAATCAGGGCAGGTTTAGCCGCAGACAACGAAACGGGCGCTTGGACGCGGAGGTTGTCCTTGCCGTGCGGCAAGGCGACCATAGCTTAAGGGAAGACCAAAAAAGGACATGAAGATGCCAACGACCTTTACACGACGAACACTTCTCGGGACCGGCGCCGCCGCGGCCGGCACCCTCGCACTGGGGGTTGCGCCGCGCCGCGCAGCCGCGCAATCGCCGGTCAGCCTGCAGCTGTCATGGCTGCATTCATCGCAATTCGCCGGTAGCTACATCGCGCTCGATCGCGGATGGTGGTCCGAGGCGGGCCTCGATGTGTCGCTTCTGCCGGGCGGGCCGAACGCACCGGTGGAACCGCCGGTCGTCGCGGGCACCGCGCTGGTCGGCATCTCGGCCGCAGATTACACCGCCGCGGCCGTCGAACAGGGCGCGCCCTTCAAGATCCTCGGCGTCGCCATGCAGAAGAACCCGTTCGTCATCGCGTCCCTGCCCGCCAATCCGGTGAACGAACCGGCCGACCTTATGGGCAAGCGGATCGGCATGGCTCTGGCCAACACCCCTGTGCTTCAGGCGCTTTGCACGCTGAACGGTGTCGATATCGACGCGATCGAAATCGTCCCGACGCAATATTCGGCCCAGCCCCTTCTGGCGGGTGAGGTCGACTGCCTGCTCTGCTGGGAGACCGACCTGCCGGTCTCGATGGCGATGCAAGGCGTCGAGAGCCTGACGATGCTGATGGCCGATCACGGCTATGCCGTGCATTCCCAGACCTACATCGCCACCGAAGACAGCCTGGCCAACCGCCGTGCCGAGCTGGTGGCTCTGATGTCGGGCGAGGCGCGCGGCTGGGACGCCTATCGCGCGGACACCGATGCCGCTGCCGAGTTGACCCTGCGGATGTATCCCGATGCCGGCCTCGACCTCGAGACGCAGAAGCTTCAGGCCGCGCGGCAGGTCCCGCTGATGTTCTCGGAGCTGACCGACGCCAACGGCTTCGGCTGGTGGACGGACGAGACCGTGGCCGCCAATATCGAAACCCTCGCGCTTCTGGGCCGGACGGTGACGCCCGATCTCTGGGACCGCTCGATTCTTGAAGAGGTCCATGGCGCCTGACCCCTCCCAGACTCCGCCGCCCGAGGTCGTCTGCCGCGCGCTGGCAAAGACGTTCCCGGGCGGCACCGAGGCGGTTTCGCCGCTCGACCTGACCTTCGCGGCGGGGCGCACGACGGCGCTTGTCGGACCGTCGGGGTGCGGCAAGTCGACCGTGCTGAGGATGGTGGCCGGGCTCGAACGCCCAAGTTCGGGCCATATCGAGATCGCCGGCGCGCCGCCCGCAGACACGTTGCGGCGTGCGGGCCTTTCGGTCGCCTTCCAGGACCCCTCGCTCCTGCCCTGGCGCAGCGTGCGCGGCAATATCGAACTGGCGCTCGGCCTCGCGCGCCGGCCCGTCGACGCGCGGGAGGTCGACCAGCTGATCCGCCTCGTCGGCCTCGACGGCTTCGGCGAGACCCGACCGGCCGAGCTGTCGGGCGGCATGCGGCAGCGCGCGGCCATCGCGCGCGCGCTGGCCACGCGCCCGGGGCTGTTGCTGCTCGATGAGCCGTTTGGCGCGGTCGACGAGCTGACCCGCCGGCAACTGGCGCAGGACCTGCCCCGGATCTGGGAGGCGCGCGGCACGACGACAATCCTCGTGACCCATTCGGTGACCGAGGCGGTGACGCTTTCGGATCGCGTCATCGTCCTGTCGCCGCGCCCGGCCGAGATCATCGCCGACATCGACATCGACCTGCCCCGCCCCCGGTCCGAGGGCGTCGCGCAGACCAACGCGGCGCTTGCCCTGGTCGAAGACGTCTTCGCGGCGCTCGCCGAGGGGATGGCCCTGCGGCAACGGCCCCTCGCCGCGCAATGACCGCGGTCGTCACGGACGCACCCGCGCGCGCCAGGGGATGGGGCGGCACATGGGCCGGTCTTCTTTTCCTTCTCGTCGCGTGGGAACTGGCCGGCCGCCTTCTTGTCGATGCCTACGTCCTTGCCGCCCCCAGTGACGTGATCCGCTACCTTGTCGAGGACTGGCGGCTGATGAGCCGCGCCCTTGCGGTGACCTTCGGCAACGCGGCGGCGGGCTTCGTCATCGGAAATCTCGCCGCCGTGCTTCTGGCGGGCATCGCGATTGTCTGGCCGCGCAGCGAGCGGGTGGTCACCGGCCTTGCGCTCCTCGTCTTCTGCCTGCCGCTCGTGGCGACCGGCCCGATCCTGCGCGTCTTCTTCGGCCCCGGTCCCGGTCCGCAGATCGTCCTTGCCGCACTGGCCGTCTATTACACCACCCTGATCCCGCTCCTCGTCGGGCTCCGCGCAGCACCCGACAGCTGGTTCGATCTGGTGCACAGCTACGGACGCGGGTCCATGTCCGTGCTTGTCCATGTGCGCCTCATGGCGGCGTTGCCCTACCTCTTCGCGGGCCTGCAGATCGCGGCACCCGCCGCCTTCCTCGGGGCCATGGTGGGCGAGTTCACCGGCGCCGAGCGTGGCATGGGGGTCCTGACCGTCCGCGCGATCCGCGCCCTCGACGTCGACATGACCTGGGGCCTTGCCACGGTCGCGACGGCGGTGTCCATCCTCGCCTATCTCGCGATCGGCGCCATCGCGCGCCGCGTCCTGCTGGAGGCGCCGCCGGTGATCCTCGCCGCGCCCGCCGGCGACGGGGCGCGCCGCAACCCGGTGACCGACGCCGCACTGGTCGTGACCCTGGCGCTGGCGGGTTGGGCGGGCGCGATCTGGCTTTTCGGGCTGAACCCGTTCTTCGCCAAGGGTCCCCTCGACGTGGTCGAGGCGCTGATCTGGGCCCCGGACGCGGCGCAGACGCGCGCGACGATCGGCGCGGCGCTGGCCGAGACGGCGGTGTTCCTTTTGCCCGGCTACATCGCCGGGCTCGCGGCCGGCGCGGGGCTTGCCATCCTCATGGTGCTGGTGCCCGCCGTCGCGGGCACGGCCATGCCGATCGCCATCGCGCTGCGCTCGGTGCCCATCGTCACCACGGCGCCGATCATCGTCTTGCTTCTTGGTCGCGGGGCTTTGGGCACCATCACCCTTGTTGCGATCATGGTCTTCTTTCCCAGCTTCGTCGCCTGCCTGCACGGGCTGAGGCAGGCGCCCGGTCAGGTCATGGACGTGTTCGACAGCTACGCGGCCAGCCCGATCGACCGCCTTATCCGCGTGCGCATCCCGGCGATGCTGCCGGCCTTCTTCGCCGCGGCCCGCATGGCCGTGCCGGCCTCGGTTCTGGCCGTGACGGTGGTGGAGTGGCTGGCGACCGGGGCGGGCATCGGCAGCCTGATGGCGCTGTCGGCCTCGCTGTCGGACTACGACATCCTGTGGTCCTCGGTGGTGCTGGTCTCGGCGCTCTCGGCGCTCGGCTATACGCTTGTGGGCGCCGTCGAACGGCGCGTGCTGGCGACCTACGCCCCCGAGCAACTCTCGTGAGCCTGCGGCGCGCCGCCTTCGCCATACCCGGCGACATCACGACGCCCACCGGTGGCTACATCTACGAACGCCGCCTGCTCGAAGGACTGCGCGCGCAGGGGCGCGATGTGACGCATGTCCGGCTCGGTACCTCCTTTCCCGACCCGACACCCGAGGACATGGCCGACGCCATCGCGCAGCTCGACGCACTCGAACCGGATCGGGCGGTGATCCTCGACGGGTTCATCTCGGCGACGCTCGACACGCGCGCGCTCGCGCGGCTCCACATTCCCAGTGCCGCGATGGTCCATCATCCGCTCGCCCTCGAAACCGGCCTCGATGACGCGCGGCGCGCGCGGCTCTACCGGATCGAGCGCGACAACCTCGAGCAGATCGACCATGTCCTCGTGCCCAGCCCCAGCACCGCGCGGGCCCTGACCGCCTCCTACGGAGTCGCGGCGGAGCGCATCACCATCGCACGTCCCGGCACGGACCGCCCGACGACCGCGCGCGCGCCCGTGCAGCCGCCGCTGATCCTGTCGGTGGGCATTCAGCACCCGCGCAAGGGGCACGACATCCTGCTTCGCGCTCTTGCAAGGCTCACCCATCTGGACTGGACCGCCGTGATCGCGGGCACGCCCTACGACAGGGAGCACGCGAGAACGCTCAACCGCTTGCTGGATGACCTGAACCTGCGGTCGAGGGTTCGGCTGGCGGGCTATGTGTCCGACGCCGATCTGGCCGGACTATATGCACATGCCTCGATCTTCGCGCTCGCCACACGATACGAGGGCTATGGCCTCGTGTTCGACGAAGCGCTCGTGCACGGCCTGCCGATCGTCAGTTGCCGCACCGGCGCTGTCCCCGACACGGTTCCGGCCGATGCCGGCCGTCTCGTGCCACCGGAAGACCCCGAGGCCCTTGCCGCGGCGATCGGCGAATTACTGGAGGACGACGCACTCTACCACCGGTGCGCCGATGCGGCGCTTGCCGCTGGGGGAAAGCTGCCCTCATGGGACGATACGGCGCGCACGGTCGGCGCCGTACTCGATGGCCTGCAACCAGTCGCCTGACCGCGGCGGGAAACGCTGGGGCATGTGTTCGTCATGATCGCAATCGCGGCCTTGGGCTGCAGGGCGGACTCCGGGCCTGTCGCTCGGATGACTTCCAAGTCGGTCAAAGGTGCCGCTCGACTGATCTCGGAGAAGGTCGGCGGGGCGGAACCATGAAACGGCCGCCGCGGCCCGCCGGACTCGATGTTATTGCCTAGCAGGGCTGCTGTGCCGTCAACTCGATCAATCGCCGCGTGGTCTGGGCATTTCCACCGAAGGCGATTCGAAACGAGGCGCGAGCAAGGACGCCGGCAAAGGCCGGCGTCACCCGAGCCTGACATGGAGATACGTGATGCGTAGGAACCTTCGACTGACGACTTACCTCGTCTCATTCCTGAGCGTCGCCGCCGCAGGCGCGGCCACCGCGCAGGATGCCGAGGCGCCGCCGGCGCCCAAGTGTCTCGTCGAGGGGGTCGAGCCCTGCCCCGAGGACCAGCTCGCCCCCCTGCCCGACGCAACGGGCGCCATGGAGGGCGCGGTCGAGACAGCACCCGAAGCGCAGGCAGCGACCGAGGCCGTCGTCGAACCAGCGACAGACGCGGCCGCCGAGCCGCCAGCGGAGGTCGCGCCCGAGTTGGCGCCCGAGCTGGCCTCCGAAACCGCAGCCGAAGCCCCCGAGGCGCTTGAAGCGCAGCCCACCGAACCGGCGCCCGAGCCCCCTGCCACCCCAGAGGTCGTCAGCGATTCCCCCACAGCGACGCCAGAAGAGATCCCCATGACCGAGGCAGAGCCCGCCCCGTCCGAGACGGCGGAAGACGCTGCGCCTCAGCCTGAGACGGTGACCGGCACGGAGACCGCAGCGCCGGAGACGGCCCCGGCCGAGACCGCCGGCGACGTTGCGACGGAGGCGCCGGTCGCCGAGACGCCCGACGCCGCGCCGGAGGCTGCGCAGGCGGACGACGTCTCGGCCGAGCCCCCTGCGGAAGCGCCTTCGGAATCGATGGCCGAGGAACCCGCCCCCGAGCCCGATCGCGCCAGCGACGCGACCACCGACACAGCGACAGACACCGGGACCGAAATGGCGCCGGCCGAAGAAACCGTGATCGCCGAACCGGCGACAACCGCGCCCGAGGAGATCGCTGCGCCCGTGGACGAGGCGGTGCGCGCGCAGGCCGCGCAGAACCCCGAGGTGCAGGAGGCCGTCTCGGTCCTTGAAGGGGTACTTGGAGGCGCCGCCGCAGCCGCCGCCGTAGCCGGCTCCACGGGCGAGGCCGCCGAGGCGACTGCGACCGAGGCGCCAGCAGGTGCGACAGATGTCGGGGAGACAACCACCCGCGAGATCGTCGAGACGCGCAGCGCCGCCGAAGAGTTCAGCGGCACCGTCCTTGCCGCCCCCGCCGGTGCCACCGACGCGGCGGCCGCAGCCGCCGCGGCCGCAGCCAGCGCCCAGGACAAGGAGCGGCGCGAAAAGCTCGAGGCCGCGGGCCTCGGCGCGCTCGCCGGACTCGCCATCGGCGCGCTCATCTTCGACCGGCAGGAGGTCGTCGCCACCACGCCCGAGCGTGTGGTCGTCGTCGACCGCGAGACGAACGCCTACCAGGTCTGGCGCGACGACGACTCGATCCTGCGCCGGCCCGGTACGCGCGAAGAGACGACGACCTACCGCGACGGGTCGACCCGCACGGTGCTCACCTATGCCGACGGCGTGCGGGTCGAGACGCTGCGCGACGCCACCGGCCGCGTCCTGCGGCGCGAACGGATCGACGGCACGGGGCGGGTCACGCTTCTCGACGACACGCTTGCCTTCGCGCCGGTGCAGGTGAGCCGCCTTCCCCCGCCGCTCACGACCCCGGCCGTGCGGCTGCGCCCGGGGACGGACCCGGCCTTCGGGGCGGAACTCGTCCGCGCGTCGACCGTGCCGCTCGACCGGACCTTCTCGCTCGCCCAGATCCGCAACATCACCGAGCTGCGCGCCCTCGCGCCGGTGATGTCGAGCGACCCGGTCCTGTTCCAGACCGGCTCGGCCGCGCTGTCGCCGCAGCAGGCGGCGACGCTTTCGGGGATCGCCGGGGTGATGCTGGAGCTCATGCGCACCAATCCGCGCGAGGTCTTCCTCATCGAGGGGCATACCGACGCCACGGGCTCGGCCGCCTTCAACCTCGCCCTGTCGGATCGGCGGGCCGAAACCGTGGCGCAGGCGCTGGTCGACTACTTCGGCGTGCCGCCCGAGAACCTTGTCTTCCAAGGTTATGGCGAAGCGCTTCTCGCGGTACCGACGCAGGCCGCCGAAGAGCGTAACCGCCGGGTTGAGATCCGGCGAGTCACGAACCTCCTCCACCCATGGGAGACCTGAGAGCCGGGCGGTCTTCTTCCAGCACTACCTGGAACTGGATCGGTGCGTAGAGCGCGCTGCCTCCCAGGACGCGGTCTGTATACGCATGATGATTGTCCCAGGCATTGGGCCCATTGCCGTCACTGGCGTTCAAGGCCGCGCTTGATGATCCAAGCCGAGTTCAAACGATCACGGACAAGGGCTTTGGCCTACGCCCATTGATCGGGTTCCGCCTCGCCACGGCCGCTCCGGAACTGGGCGTTCCTGCTGCTCGTCGTTCATGATCTCGATCTCTTCGTGATCGCATCACGGCTCAGATCACCATCGGTTTGCTACATGGTCACGGTCACCTCGTCGTCCGAGGCATCCCCGCCGAGTTCGAGGATATTCGTCGCCGTTGTCGCTTCACTTTGCGTTCGAGGGCCTGGACGCAATCTGACGGCCCGATCCGCAGGGACGCGCCGCTCGCCCCCGCTGATCTGCATCAATGCGCATCTGCTTTCTACTTCGCATATTCGCCTGATGCAGGACGCCCCGACCGCGCTTTTCAATCTGATGCGACGTGATTCACTCGCGCTTCGCTGGGGCCGGGGCGCGCGCAGCCTCTATGAACATCTGGCGCAACTCGGCGCGGGCCAGAGCGGGATGCTATGGCGCATGGAGGTGTTGCGGGAGGCCGGTCTCGTGCGCGACCGGCCCGACGCGCAATGGGTTCACTTTCGCCGGAACCGGCAGCTCTCCCGCAACCGGGCCGCGAGGGTCGACGCGGGTCTCACAACCCAAGGAGTGCTGGCGAGGACCGCGGCATGACTGCAAGCACAGTTGAAGCACCGGTCACCTCGCGGAACACCGAACTGGATCTGGCATGCCGGCGTCCCAGTGGCGGCGGCGGTGTGGTGGCTGGGCTACGGTCAGCTGATCCCGTTCTCGGAATGGGTGACGTCGCTCCTGCCGGTGGCGCGCGACAGTCACACCGGCGAAGCTATTGCTTTCTTTGTCTACGACGTACCGAAGGTGCTCCTGCTCCTCACTCTGATTGTGTTTGCAACCGGCGTCTTGCGAAGCTGGTTCAGCCCGGAGAAGACCCGCGCTGTTCTGGCGGGCAGACGCAAGAACCTCGGCTATCCGCTGGCCGCGCTTCTTGGCGTGCTGACGCCGTTCTGCTCCTGCTCCTCGGTGCCGCTTTTCATCGGCTTCGTCTCGGCGGGCATTCCGCTTGGCGTGACCTTCTCCTTCCTGATCGCCGGGCCGATGGTCGGCCCGGTAGGCTTGGGGCTGCTCTATGGCCTCGTCGGTTGGCAGATCGCAACGACCTACCTGGTCTTCGGCTTCAGCATCGCGACCATCGCGGGCTGGGTCATGGGGCGGATGAACCTTGAACGCTATCTCCACGACCGGGTGCGTGAACTGAACGCAGAGCCGTTGGGCGATCTGCCGAAGGAGCATCCGAAGATGGGCGACCGGCTCAAGATCGGCGTCGAGCAGGTGCGCGAGATCGTCGGCAAGGTCTGGATCTGGGTGCTGATCGGCATTGGGATCGGCGCTGTCATTCACGGCTATGTCCCCGAGGCGGTCTTGCTGCGGATCATGGGCGGCGAGGCCTGGTGGTCAGTGTCGGCAGCGGTCGTCGTCGGCGTGCCGATGTACACGAACGCCGCAGGCGTGATCCCGATCGTCGAGGCGCTTCTGGGCAAGGGAGCGGCTCTCGGCACGACGCTTGCATTCATGATGCCGGTCATCGCGCTCAGCCTGCCCGAGATGATCATCCTCAAGCAGGTGCTGACGCTGCGCCTGATCGCGATCTTAATCGCGCGTCGGCAAGCATTCTCGCCGCTGTCTACCTGTTTAATGCCATCCTCGGAAGGAGATACGCCCTTGAAAACCGTCAAGGTCTACGGCCCCGGCTGCAAGCGCTGCGAAACCACGGACGTCATGGCCAGAGACGCAGCCGAAAGGCTTGGCATCGATGTGGCGGTCGAGAAAGTGACCGATCGCGGATCCATCGCCATGGCCGGCGTGATGTCGACACCGGACATTTCGGTCGATGGCAGGCTCGTCCACGCGGGCGGGTCGCGCGACGCCACCAGGCCCGACCGGTGGCTTTCCGAATGATCCGGGCGCTGCTCGTTTCCGCTGCCCTCGCGGCGCCCGTCAGCACCTCGGCAGAGACCCTGGACGTGCGGCTGGTGACGGACGGAATCTGGGCGATCGTCGGCGAGAAGGAGCAACGCAGCCCCGGCAACCTCGGCAACAACGCGACCTTCGGGCTCGTCGACACCGAGGCGGGTGCCGTCCTGATCGACCCGGGCGGGTCGTGGCGCGGCGCGGAAGCTCTGCACGAGGCGATCCGGAGCATCACCGACAGCCCCGTCACCTATGTTGTCGACACAGGCGGGCAGGATCACCGCTGGCTTGGAAACGGCTACTGGCGGTCGCAGGGCGCGACGATCATCGCCTCGGAAGCGGCCGTCGAGGACCAGCGCGCCCGTGGCTCGCTGCAGTTGACGGCGCTGTCGCAGCTGATCGGCCCGGCGCTCGACGGAACCGAACCTGCATATGCCGATGTGACCTTCGGCGAGAGTTACGCGCTCGTCATCGGCGGCCTGACCATCGAGATCGTCCACTCCGGGCCGGCGCACACGCCCGGCGACAGCTTTGTCTGGGTGCCCGCAAAGGACACGGTCTTCACCGGCGACATCGTTTATGTCGAACGCATCCTTGGGATCGGCGACCAGAGCTCCATTGCCGGCTGGCCCGCCGCCTTCGAAGCCGTTGAGGCCACCGGCGCCACCCATGTCGTGCCCGGCCACGGGGGGCCTACAACCATGGAACGCGCCCGGGCCGATACCTTTGACTACCTCGTGAACCTGCGCGCGGAAATCGGGGCCATGATCGAGGCAGGCGGAGACATCATGGATGCACCGGCCGTTGATCAGTCGGCGTTCTCCCATCTCGAGCAGTTCGAGGCGTTGGCCGGTCGCAACGCCCAGGCCGCCTTTCAGCAGATGGAGTGGGAATAGTACTCGGTTTCCGCGACGAAGCCCGGAGGATCGACGGACGCGGACAGACCGCTCTGACGCAGGGGGCCGAGATCACCCTCGACCCCGAGCCGCGTGGCCACCCTGACGCTCTTCAATCCGGTCGAAACGCTTCTGGCGGCCGTCACCGCCTGAATGATCAAGGGGACCGAGCGCATCGCACCGGTTGGTCAGCTCTTGAGGACGCATCGCGGCGGCCGCAACGAGATTGCTCCGTGCTGGTCCAACCCGTGCAGTCCTATAGGCGAAAAGCGACGATAGGCAGAATTGTGGGGCTGTATCTCTGCGCCCCTCGCAATGAGGTGCCGGTCAACGGCAGTGCCCTGTACGAAGTCGGGCCTGCGGCAACTGAGGATCATCGAAGAAATGGTGGTGACAAGGATCGGGCCGCATTGCATCGTGGACGCCTGAAGTGGGGGGACGCGATTTGAGACCTGCGGTCGTTTTCATAGTAGCGATGCTGGCGGCCGGGCAGGCCCTTGGCCAGTCCGAAACTGCAACCACCTCGGACCCGGATCAGTTGGAGGCCGCCGGCGATCTTGACCTTCTGACTCAGGCCGAACTGGAAACGCTTGTCGCGCCGGTGGCCCTTTATCCCGATACGCTGCTGATCCAGATCCTGGTCGCGGCAACCCAGCCTCTCGAAGTGGTCAAGGCCGACCGATTCCTTCTGACAAATGCCGACACCGACCCCGAGGCTCTGAAGGCCGGCATCGAGGCGGAAGCGTGGGATCCCAGCGTCGAAGTCCTTGCCGTCGGCTTTCCCGATGTGATCGGTGACATGGCCCAGCATATCGAATGGACGGAAACGATGGGCGCAGCCATGGAGGCACAGACCGACGACGTCATGGCGGCCGTCCAGACCATGCGCAACCAGGCGATCAACACCGGTGCCCTGATCAGCGGTGAAGAGCAGGTGGTCGAGGTCGACAGCAACGAAAACGTCGTGATCGCGCCGACCAATCCCCAGGTCGTTTATGTTCCGCAGTACGACCCCGCGGTGGTCTACGACAACTCGGCCACGAATGCGCTGGCAGGGGCGGCGATCGGGTTCGGGTTCTTCCTTTTGATCGATTCCATTTTCGATGATGACGACGACTGGAACAACTACTGGGGCTGCCGGAACTGCGGTGGCTGGGGCGGTGGGCCGATCTACCGCAACCCGGATATCGACATCGACATCGACGGAAACGTCAACATCGGGAACGTGATCGGCAGCGGAAACATCGGGGACGGGGACGGCCTTCGCCCCGGTCGCCCGGATGGCGGCTGGGCGCCCGACCCGGACAGACGCGATGACGCGCGCGACAAGATCGCAGAGAGGCGCGACCCGGGAGGCGCCACGACCCTGCCGATCACGCGTGAGGCAAGCAGCACCGACGCCTTGCGTGACCGCCTGTCCGGGGCGTCGGGCGCCGCCGACATCGCCCGTCCGGGCGTTGCGGCCACCCTGCCGGCCGTCACACGGCCCGGCGGCGGCAGCAGCGAGAGGCTGCCACAACTGGACCGGCCATCGGCGCGTCCCGCCGACGCCAAGCGCGACGCCATCGCCCGCACGGGCGCGACACAAGACCTGGGGACGTCCAGACCCGCCCTCTCCCGGCCCGCGAATGCCGCGAAGCCCGCGGTCCGCCCGGCCGGTGTGCAGAGGCCATCGGCGATTGCCAAGCGATCGCCGGGACCAAAGGCGCAGGCCGCGTCGCGACGCGGCGCAACGAGTGCCGGCGCACTGCGGACGAGGAGATAACCTATGAAACGTCTGGCATACGCCCTCTCCTTCGCTGCCGTTGTGGCGGCAGCGCAGCCCGCACTCTCGGACCCCGCACTCTATGAAACGCCGCAGGATGCACTCGACGCCCTTGTGGTGGCCTTGCGCGGCAATGACAGGGCTGACGTTCTCGAGGTGTTCGGACCCGAAGCCGAAGACCTCGTCTTCACCGGCAATCCTGCCGAGGACAGGGCCAACCGCCTGACGCTGGGCATCCTCTATCGCGAGGGCTACCGGCTGGTTCCCCAGGACGACGGGTCGATCGTCATCGAACTGGGTGTCGACAACTGGCCCTTCCCGATCCCGATCGCGCGCAGTGGCGACGGCTGGGCCTTCGACGTCGCCGCCGGCGAGATCGAGATCGCCGACCGAGAGATCGGGGCGAACGAACTGGACGTGATCGATCTGATGGACGCCTATGTCGATGTCCAGGCCGCGTTTCGCCTTGTCGACCGGGACGGCGACGGCGTGATGGAGTTCGCGCGCTACATCATCTCGGACGACGCCACCCGCGACGGGCTGTTCTGGGCCGAGGACGACAGCCCGATGGGCATCCGCCTCGCCCGGGCATCGCTGGATGGCTATGCCACCGCCGATGGCGACCAGCCTCCGGTGCCGCATTCGGGCTACTATTTCCGCCTCCTGGACGGTCAGGGCGAGACCGCGCCCGGCGGCCGGATGGACTATGTCGTGAACGGCAACATGGTGGGCGGCCATGCCCTGCTGGCGGTGCCGGCGATCTATGGCGAAACCGGCGTGATGAGCTTCCTCGTGTCCGAAAACGGGATCATATTGCAGGCGGATCTGGGCGAGAACACGCTCGACATCGCCCTGGACACGACCCTCTATGACCCCGGCGATGATTGGGCCCCGGTCTACGAGTGACGCCTCGCGTTCATTCGGGAAGTTCATCGTCCTGAACGCGTGGCCATCGTCCGTCCGGTGACCCGCGCCGTATCCTGAAGCACAATCCGGTTCACGTCGGCTGGGTGACATGCCTCGTCCCCCGCCTCCTATCCCGCAGGGGCGGACCGGTTCAGTGGGGACGACTGCATTTCCCTTGCGGCGAAACCGACGCCAATGCCCGAGGGTCCGGCACCAGACCCGTCCTCATTCCGCCGCGGTGCCGGGGATGACGCGCGCGATTCCAAGCCGCTGCGGAATGCGGCCGGCGATGCCCCAGCCGACGAAAAGTCCCAACCCTGCCGCGGCAAAGAGCCCGTAGACCGGAACGAACAGCAGCACCACAGATGCGATGCCCGGTGTCAGAATTCCTGAGACATCACGGTAGCTGGAATAGATGGCGGACATCTCGGTGCGCTCGGACGGCTTGACCGCCATCAGGAACGGCAGCCCGCCGGAGATATCGAGCAGCACAAGGAACGCCGATCCGAAGAACAGGCAGACCAGGGCCAGCCACGGGCTTGCGTGCAGCACCGTCGCCGCGGTGAAGAGGCACGCACTGCACAGGAACCCCGTGCGCACAGCCATGCGCACCGGGCGCGGACGTGCCCAGCGCAACATGAAGGGCGTCAGGAACAGCAGACTGTTCGTCAGGGACACCGCGATGCCCCCGGTCCGCTCGCCAAGGCCGCTCTGGATCGCGAAGATCGGAAGGTAGACGATGTAGACCCACCAGCCGCAGGACCGGAGCATGGCGAAGGAATAGCCGGCCACCAGGCGGGGTTGCGATGCAAATCGCGCGATATAGGCCAGGGGATTGGTTGCCGGGGCGCGGCTTCGCCGGATCAGCTTCCCGTTGCCGAGGCGCATCTTCCAGAAAACGAGGCACAGGACCAAACCGAAAACCGCGGAAATCAGGAAGGGCAAGGGCGTCCAGATCGACAGAAGCCACACGCCGAGGAACGGGCCAAGGCTCCACGCGAGCGCCGAGTAGAACATCCGCAGCGTCTCGCATTGACGAAGCTCGCCCTGCGAAATGTAGTCGAGAACATAGGCGTTCAGGCAAACGAAGACCGTCACCGACGCGACCGAACAAAGGCCCAGCGCAAAGGGCGTGGCGGCGACGCCGCCCGCCAGAACGAGGGCCGCAGCAAGACCGTAGGTCAGGGCGCCCGCCGTGAACATCCAGCGCCGGGGCACGCGCCGCATCGCCCAGGGAATCAGAAGCGCCGCGGCCAGCGCGACCATCCCGACGACGAGGTAGATCGCGGAAACCCTCGCTGCACTGCCAAGCGTTCGATACATCAGCAGGGGAAACACCGACACCAGGATCGCGCGGGCGCCTGCGTCGAGGGCCGACAAGACCGCAAATCCCGATGCGCCGGCGACCGGGGCATGGCGAACCCATTCGGGAATACGGCGCTCAAACACCTGCGGCGACCTTTCGAATTGCAATTGGGACTCTCGAGCGCTTCCAGAGGCCGCGCGCGTCCGCCTGCGTCATTTCAGGTCGATTCCATGCCGTTCCCGCCCGCTGCCGAAACTCGACGCCAGGTGCCACCCGACGCAAGGTCAGGGTCACACCGGCGCCCGCCGCGCGGCGACCGCGCGCATCGCCGACGAGATTTCGTGCAGCATGGTTCCTGCCATCGAGCGGAAGCTCCAGATCTCGAAACCGGTCTCATCGCGGATCAGCAAGAGCGGCATGTGGTTGAGAAGCGATCGCGCCGAATGGCCGGCCGGCATGGCGGCAAGGTCGAGCGGGACCAGCCTTGCCAGCACCTCGGCCGCGTCGGCGCCGGAAATCCGCAACCCCGCCCAGCCGTCCGACTGGTCGGTGACCGCCGCCAGTCCCGCCAGCCTCTCGAACCAGTCGGCTTCTCCACCGCCTGCATCGAACAGGAACGCCTGGTCCCGCCCGGCCCAGACCAGCCGCACCTCGCCTGTCGCATGAATTTCGCCGGGGGCGGGGAAGCCACCCAGGCGGTCCGCCACGCCGGCCTCGCACCCGGGATAGGGCGCGACCGACAGGATGCGCCCCATCGGCACGGCCTCGATCCGGGCCGCTCCCAGCGCAAGCGGAAGGGTCAGGCCGTCGAATGGTGCGCATGTCTGCAATTCAGCCACGCATGCGCCCTCCTTCGGGATCAAGGAACACCGGATCGCAGAGGGTGACCTCGGCCCGCAGGCCGCGCAATCCGTCGTCAAGCCGCAGCACCTCGCCATGCCGGGCACGGCCGTCGCGGACCAGCGCAAGACCGATCCAGGCGTCAAGCGTGGGGGACCAGCAGACGGACTTGCTGTGCCCCTGCCCCTGCACTGCCCGCGCGGGTTCGCCCACCCGATAGAGATGCGCCCCGGCCGTGATCTCGGCGTGCGGGTCGCGCCCGCGAATGCCAACCAGTTGCAGCCGCTCGGGGCCGGTCAGGCCGGGACGGCGGCTTGCAGCCTTGCCGATGAACTCCTTGCCCGGCGCCAGCATGCGGCCCGAGTCCGAGGTCGAAGGCCGTGGTGCGCCCGTCCATCTCGGCATGGGTGAGAAACCCCTTCTCGATCCGAAGGACGTTCAGCGCCTCCATGCCGTAAGGCCCGCCGCCTTCGGCGCCCGCGACGGCGACAAGCCGGTCGAAAAGTGCCGCGCCATAGCGCGCGGGCACCGCGATTTCGTAGCCCAGTTCCCCGCTGAACGAGATTCGGAAAAGTCGGCCCGCCACGTCCCCGACCCTGACGTCGCGCACCCCCATGAACGGCGGATCGGCGGGGCCCACGGGCGCATCGAGCACGGCCTCCAGCACCGCTGCGGGCCTTGGGTCCGGCGACGGCGAATTGCGCCCAGTGTTCGGTCACCGACGCGACCCGCAGCTTCCAGCCCGGGCAGAAGGCCTGCTGCACGAAAGTCGAGATGCCGCATCACCGGCCCGGCCGCGGCGGTGGTGGTAGTGACCAGAAAGCGGTCTTCGGACAGGCGCGCGCAGGTGCCGTCGTCCATGACGTGGCCATCCTCGCGCAGCATCAGGCCGTAGCGCACCCGCCCCGGTGTCAGCGTGGACATCGTGTTGGCGTAGACGAAATCGAGAAAGCGGCCCGCATCCGGCCCTTGCACGTCGATCTTGCCCAGGGTCGAGACGTCGCAGACGCCGACCGTGCTGCGCACCATGGCGACCTCGCGGTCGCAGCTCTGGCGCCAGTGCGTCTCGCCCGGCCGGGGGAAATACGACGGGCGGAACCACAGGCCCGCCTCGATCATCGGAGCGCCGAGGGCACGGGTCGCGGCGTCCGATGTCGTGCGCCGCTCGGGCGCGAAACCCCGTCCCTGCCCCCCTGCCCCCATCGCTGCGATCGACACGGGAACGAAGGGCGGTCGGAAGGTCGTCGTTCCGGTCGCGGGAATGCCGCGCCCGGTGGCGTCGGCAAGCACGGCAAGTGCCGCCACGTTCGACGACTTGCCCTGATCCGGAGCCATGCCCTGCGTGGTATAGCGCTTCATGTGCTCGACCGAGGCATAGCCTTCGCGGGCGGCAAGGGCCACGTCCTTGGTCGTGACATCGTTGGCGAGGTCGAGCCAGGCCCGTCCTTTCGCCGCCACCTGCCAGAGGGGCACGATACGGTAGGGGGTATCCTCGGCCTCCGGCGCAGGCGCAGCTTTGGCCCGTTGCCCAAGATCCGCCAGCACGCCAAGGGCGGCCTCGCGCCCGTCGGCAAGGCAGGCCGCCGTCGAGAAAAGGCCGCGCGCCGCCCCCGCCGCCGTCAGACCCGGCACCATCCCCGGCCGCGGCACGAAGGCGGCGATGGCGGCGTTCCACTCGGGCCGCGCGTTCATGTGGCAGGCCAGGTGCAGGGTCGGGTTCCAGCCACCCGAAAGCGCCAGGGTCTGCGCCTCGATGCGGGTGACCCGATCCCCCGCGCGGACCGACACCTCGCGCAAGCCGAAGCGCCCGGCGGTCGCCACCACCTCGGCCCCGGCGCGGATGTCGAACGGTGCATCGGCGGCGATGTCGGGCCGCGGATCGACATAGGCCGCGATCCGCATCCCCTGCCCGGCCAACGCCCGGGCCTGCGCAAGCGCGCCGTCACTGTTGCCGAAGACCACGACCCGCCCCGGGTCGATCCCCCAGCGGTGCCAGTAGGCGGCGACCGCGCTCAGGAGCATCACGCCCGGACGGTCGTTGCCCGGGTGCGCAATGGGCCGTTCCAGCGCCCCGGCGGCCAGGATCGCCCGGCCCGCGGTGATCCGCCAGAAGCACTCGCGCGGCAGGTCGCCGGCGTCCGCGAGATGCTGGCCGACCCGTTCGAGCGCGCCGAAGACCCCGCCGTCATAGGCGCCCGTCACCGTGGTGCGGGTCATGATCCGCACGTTCGGCAAGTCGCCGAGTTCCGCAAGGACGCCTGCGGCCCAGTCCCGGGCGGGCACGCCACCTATGGTCCCGGTCGCGACATGCAGTTGCCCGCCCGGCTCACGGTCCTCCTCGGCAAGGATCACGCGCAGCCCGGCCCGTCCGGCGGTCAGCGCCGCCATCAGCCCCGTCGGGCCGGACCCGATCACGAGCAGGTCGCAGAAGGCGAAGGCCTTTTCATGGACGCCCGACTCGGGCGTGACCGGCAGGCGGCCAAGGCCCGCTGCCCGGCGGATCGCGGGTTCATAGACCTTCTCCCAGAAGGCGCGGGGCCACATGAAGGTCTTGTAGTAGAAGCCCGCGCCGAGGAAGGGTGCCGCGAGATCGTTCACCGCCATCGCGTCCCAGCGCAGCGACGGCCAGCAGTTCTGCGCCCGCGCCACGAGTCCCTGGTGAAGCTCCTGCACCGTGGCGCGGACGTTCGGGTGGAAGGCCCCGTCGCGCCGAAGTTCGACCAGCGCGTTCGGCTCTTCCGATCCGGCGGTCATCACCCCGCGCGGGCGGTGATACTTGAAAGATCGCCCGACCACCCGCACCCCGCTGGCCAGAAGCGCCGAGGCCAGCGTGTCGCCCTCAAACCCATGGTAGTCGCGGCCATCGAAGCGGAAGCTGATCGGCTTGTCGCGGTCGATCGAATGGCCCGTCCCGTCGCGCCGCCTCATCGCGCGCGCTCCAGCGGGACGGACCCGTCGACCGCGTGGGTGACGGTGTTGCGGTCCACGCAGGCCCAGGTGCCGCAGGGGTCGTGGTACCAGAGATCCCGGACCGGACCGGCGGGGTTGTCGCGCAGGTGAAGATAGGCATCCCACGCCTCTTCCGGCGCATCCTCGGCGGGGCGGTCGAGATAGGCCTCGGACCCGAGGTAGGTGAATTCGCGCAGATCGCGGGGGCCGCAGCAGGGACAGGGGATGCGCATGGCTCAGGTCAATGCAGGTTGTGCTGGCTGCCGGTGCCTTCTTCGTCGAGAAGATGGCCTGTGGCGAAGCGATCAAGGCGAAAGCGGCGGGCGACAGGGTGCGGCTCGTCCGTGGCCATCAGATGCGCCATGCACCAGCCCGAGGCCGGAACCGCCTTGAACCCGCCATAGCACCAGCCGCCGTCGAGATAGAGCCCCTCGACCGGGGTGCGGTCGATGATGGGCGAGCCATCGGGCGTCATGTCCATGATCCCGCCCCAGGAGCGCAGGACTTTCGCGCGCCCGATCATCGGCATCAGCGTCATGCCCGCCTCCATCACATGCTCGGCCATCGGCAGGTTACCGCGCGCGGCGTAGGATGCGTAGAAGTCGAGGTCGCCGCCGAAGACAAGCCCGCCCTTGTCGGACTGGCTGATATAGAAGTGCCCCATCCCGAAGCTGATGACATGGTCGATCACGGGCTTCAGCCCCTCGGTCACGAAGGCCTGCAGCACATGGCTTTCGATCGGCAGGCGCAGCCCGGCCATCGCCGCCACCTGCCCCGACCGTCCAGCCGCCACGATGCCGACACGGGGCGCCGCGATCTCGCCCCGTGTGGTCGAGACGCCGGTGACCCTGCCGCCCTCGACGCGGATGCCCGTCACCTCGCAATTCTCGATCAGGTCGACGCCCTGACGGTCGGCCCCGCGCGCATAGCCCCAGGCCACTGCATCGTGCCGCGCGGTACCGCCGCGCTTGTGGTAGAGGCCGCCGTAGATCGGAAAACGGCCCTGGTCATGGTCGAGATAGGGCAGCATCTCGCGCAGCTCGTCGCGCCCCAGAAGGATCGCGTCGTCGCCCTGGGCGAGCATGGCGTTGCCGCGCCGCACGAAGGCGTCGCGCTGGCCGTCTGAATGGAAGAGATTGATCAGCCCGCGCTGCGAATGCATGACGTTGAAGTTCAGCTCGTCCTCGAGCCCTTCCCAGAGCTTCAGCGAGTGGCTGTAGAACTCGGAATTGCCCGGCAGGAAGTAGTTCGCGCGCACGATCGTGGTGTTGCGCCCGATGTTGCCGCCTCCAAGATACCCCTTCTCGAGCACGGCGATGTTCGTGATTCCGTGGTTGCGGGCGAGGTAATAGGCGGTGGACAGCCCATGCCCGCCCCCGCCGATGATGATCATGTCATAGGTGCGTTTGGGGTCCGGTCTGCGCCAGTGCGGCGTCCAGCGGCGGTTGCCCCGCAGCCCTTCCGCCAGCACGCGCATTCCCGAGAACCGCATTTCCTACTCCTGACCCCGCATCGGTCGCGCGGCACACCTTGCAGGACGGGAGGAAACATACCGGGCTGCGGGATGGTATGGCCGCTTCAGTCATGTCGTTCCGCCCCTCCGCCGAACGCGTTTCCGGCCACGTAGTCGCAGGGGGCTTCCTGCATCTCGAGATGCAGGGCCGATCCGTCATGGACATGCGCCCGCGCCAGTTCCTCGTCGAATACGATGCCGAGGCCCGGTTCCGAGGGCGGCACGACAAAGCCGTCCTCGACACGCAGGGTGTTGCCGATCAGCGGACGGTGAAAATCGCCGCCCGTGCCGATGCATTCGATCATCAGAAGGTTCGGAAGGGTCGCGGCAAGCTGGATGTTGGCCGCCCACTCGACCGGACCGGCATAGAGGTGGGGGGCCAATTGCGCGCCGAACCCTTCGGCGATGGCGGCGATCTTCTTGGTCTCCCAGATCCCGCCGGCGCGGCCGAGCGCCGGCTGAAGGATGGCCGCGCCGCCGGCGCGCAGAACCGCCGTGAATTCGGCCTTCGTGGTCAGCCGCTCGCCGGCGGCGACGGGAATGCGGCAGGCGCGGGCGACCTCGGCCATGGCGTGCACGTCGTCGGGGGGAACCGGTTCCTCGAACCAGAGCGGCTGGAACCGCTCGACCGCCGCGCCAAGGCGGATCGCGCCCGCGGCCGTGAACTGGCCGTGGGTGCCCAGAAGGATGTCCGCCCGGACCCCGACCGCATCACGCACGGCCCCGAGCATCGCCTCGCAAAGGGCGATGTCGCGCATCCCCGGCTGGTGCCCGCCGCGGATGGTGTAGGGTCCGGCCGGATCAAGCTTGATCGCCGTGAAGCCCTGCGCGACCGCGGCGGCGGCCGCTTCGGCGTTCATGTCGGGGCTTGTCCAGAACGCCCGCTGGTCATGGTGCGGCAGCGGATAGAGATAGGTATAGGCGCGCAGCCGGTCGTTGATCCGCCCGCCCAGCAAAGCCCAGACCGGCCGGTCCCGCGCCTTGCCCAGAATGTCCCAGCAGGCGATCTCGAGCCCCGAGAAGGCGCCGATGACCGTGGGGTCGGGGCGCTGGGTGAAGCCCGCCGAATAGGCGCGGCGGAACATCACTTCGACGTTCTCGGGGCTTTCGCCCTGCATGTGCCGTTCGAAGACGTCGCGGATCACGGCCTCCATCGCCGCGGGGCCGACGGCGGCGGCATAGACCTCGCCATAGCCCACGATGCCGCAGGCGGTGGCCAGCCTGACGACGATCCAGTACCGCCCGCCCCAGCCCGGAGGCGGGGTGCCGATCACGAAGATCTCAAGCGTGTCGAGCTTCATGGCGCGTCTCTTCCGAAGGCGTCGAACAGGATCACGTTGCGCCGCGACAGTCCCGTGCGCGCATCGTCGATCGCCGCATTGATCTGTTCCAGCGGGTAGCGGTTCGAGATCAGTTCGTCGAGCTTCAGCCGCCCCTGGCGGTAGTAGTCGATCAGCCGGGGAATATCGCGGGTCAGAACCGTCGATCCCATGCGCGAGCCGACGAGTCGCTGCTCCTGGAAGGCGGTGTTCCCGGGGCTGAGCCGCATCACCTCGTCATTCGCGGTCATCCCTGCCATCACGACAGCGCCTCCGGGCGCGCAGAACTCGAGCGCCTGCTCGTAGGCGCGCACGGCACCCACCGTGACGAAGACGTAGTCTGCCCCCCGGCCGCCGGTGAGCGACCTGACGCGGTCGCGCGCCTCGGGGTCGGTGGCCAGCACGCCGTCGGTCGCGCCGAATTCCGCGGCGGCGGTCAGCTTTTCGGCGGCCACATCCATCGCGATGATCCGCCGCGCCCCGGCGATCCGCGCACCCTGTATGGCGTTCAGGCCCACGCCGCCCGCGCCGATCACCAGCGCGCTTGCCCCCGCCGGCATCTGCGCGCTGTTGAGCACCGCGCCCGTCCCGGTGATGACCCCGCAGGACAGAAGCGAAGCGACGTCGAGCGGCATGTCGTCGGGCAGCGGCGCGATCTGGCTGGTGTGAACCACGACCTTCTCAGCGAAGGCGCCAGTGGCCATGCCCTGCATCACCGGTGTGCCGTCGGGCAGGCTGATCGGCGTGTCGAGGTAGTGCGGATCCTCGCAGATGGTCGGCCGGCCCGAGGCGCAGCAGGAGCAATGCCCGCAGGCCTTGATCAGCGTGACTAGGACGCGCTGGCCCATCGCATAGGCGGTGACCCCGTCGCCCAGTGCGGTGATCCAGCCCGCGGCCTCATGCCCGTAGACCGCGGGCAGCAGGCCACCCCAGGCCCCGTCCATGTAGTGGATATCCGAGTGACAGATCGCGCAGGCCCCCAGCGTCACCTCGACCTCGCCGGCGCGCGGTGGGGCCAGCATCAGGGTCTCGATGCTCAGCGGCTGGTTGAAGGCACGGCAGAGGGCGGCTTTCATCAAGGGGGTCCGTCCGATCAATTTGTGAGTGGCAGAAAAGCTCAGCTTCGCATCCGCGCGCCGGTCGGGTCAAAGGGCGGTTCCATCGCGATCCGCGCCGCGCGGCGCTGGCCGAGGATCTCGACCTCGAAGACACCGTCCTCGCTGCGGTCGGCCAGGGCCGCCGGAACGTATCCCTGCGCCAGCGACAGCCCGACGAAATGGCCATAGCCGCCCGAGGTGACCCAGCCGACCACGCGCCAGTCGCCGTCGCGGGCCGGCACGGGCGGCGGCAGGGTCTGGCCGGTGGCGTCGAAACGCGGCGCGCCGTGGCCGTGGGGCGCGGCGACCGTGCCGAAATCCTCGTCGCCCACGCGCGCCCAGATCGGCTCGTCGTGGATCGCATCGGCCCCGTCGGCGTCGACGACCAGCGTCACCCGGCGCAGGCGCGGACCCTCTGCGCGTTCGGCCAGCGCGGCCTCGCGGCCGATGAAGTCCGGCTTGTCATAGGCCACGAACCGCTCCATCGCCGCCTTCCATCGGTCCGTAGATCGGGCGCAGCTCGGCGAACCAGGTCGGGAAGTTCTTCTCGAACCGCATCGACAGGAGCGCGCGCATCCCGAAATCGCGGATCCCGAACGGCGCGCCCGCCTCCTTGATGGCGGTGTAGATCCGGCGCTGGAACGCGGGCTTCATCCAGATCTCGTAACCAAGATCGCCAGTATAGGTGATGCGGTTGACCATGGCCGGGGCGCCGGCCACGTCCATCTCGCGGAAGTCGAGGAAGCGGAACGCCGCGTTTGACACATCCGCGTCGACCAGCGTCGCCAGCACGTCGCGCGATTTCGGCCCGGCGATGGACAGGCCGACGAGGTCCGTGTGAAGCGCCGTCACCCTGACCGATCCGTCCTTCGGCAGATGCGCCTCGAACCAGCGCATGTGATACTTCGTGGCGGCGAGCGAGCCCCAGATCAGGAAGCGTTCCGGCGCCCGCCCGGGCGATGGTGAAATCGCCGATCAGCTTGCCCTGCGGGTTCAGCATCGGCGTCAGGACAAGCCGGCCCGTCTTCGGCAGGCGTGTTCGTCATCAGCCGGTCGAGGAACGCCTCGGCCCCCGGCCCCGTCACCTCGTATTTCGCGAAATTGGCGATCTCGGTGACGCCCACGCTTTCGCGCACCGCACGAACCTCGGCCCCGACATGCGGGAAGTCGTTCGAGCGATGGAAGCTCAGGACATCATGCGCCTCCTCCGCCGAGGGGGCGAACCAGAGCGGCGCCTCGAGGCCCCAGCTGTCGCCCATCACCGCGTGTTGGTCGCGCACCAGAAGATCGTAGAGCGGCGTGGTCTGGTGCGGGCGGGCCGCCGGCAGTTCCTCGTTCGGGAAGCGGATCGAGAAGCGGCGCGAATAGTTCTCGCGCACCTTGGCGTTGGTGTAGCGCAGCGTCGCCCAGTCGCCGAAGCGCGCCACGTCCATGCCGAAGACATCGTGCCCGGGGTCGCCCGTCGTCATCCAGTTGGCCAGCACCAGCCCGACGCCGCCGCCCTGGCTGAAGCCCGCCATGACCGCGCAGGCCGACCAGTAGTTCGTCAGCCCCTGCACCGGCCCGACCAGCGGGTTGCCGTCGGGGGCGAAGGTGAAGGGGCCGTTGATGATCTGCTTGATGCCCGCGCGCTCGTAGGGCGGGAAATGGCGAAACCCGATCTCGAGCGACGGGGCAAGCCGGTCGATGTCGGGTTGCAGAAGCTCGTGCCCGAAATCCCAGGGCGTCTGGACCGGCGACCACGGCTTGCAGGCCTTCTCATAGGTGCCAAGCAGGATGCCCCTGCCCTTCCTGCCGGGTGTAGATCTCGCCCTTGAAGTCGATCACATGGATCAGTTCGCGCCCGGTGGACTGGTTGAACTCGATCACCTCGGGCATCGGCTCGGTCAGGAGATACATGTGCTCCATGGCCAGGACCGGCAGTTCGAGCCCCGCCATCCGGCCGACTTCGCGCGCCCAGAGGCCCGCGGCGTTGACCACATGCTCGGCCCGGATCGTGCCCGTTCCGGGTGACGACGTTCCACATGCCGTCGGCGTCCTGGGTCAGTTCGATCACCGGATTGCGAAGCTCGATCTCGGCGCCCGAGGATGCGCGCGGACTTGGCATAGGCATGCGTCGTGCCGGACGGGTCGAGATGGCCCTCGACCGGATCCCAGAGCGCGCCGACGAAATGACGCTCGTCCATCAGCGGGAACATCGCGCTGGCCTCGGACGGCGTGATCAGCTCGGTTTCCATGCCGAGATAGCGGCCCTGGGCATGGGCCATGCGCAGGAAATCCATGCGCTCGGGGCTGTCGGCCATCTGCACCCCGCCGACCAGGTGCAGGCCGCAGGACTGGCCCGAGATCCGCTCGAGTTCCTCGTAGAGCGAGATCGTGTAGGCCTGAAGCCGCGCCACGTTCGGATCGCCGTTCAGCGTGTGAAAGCCGCCCGCCGCGTGCCAGGTCGAGCCCGAGGTCAGTTCCGACCGCTCGATCAGCAGCACGTCCGTCCAGCCCGCCTTGGCAAGGTGATAGAGGACCGAGCATCCGACGACGCCGCCCCCGATGACCACTGCGCGGTAGGTTCTCGTCATTCCAGTCACTCCCATCCCGGCGCCGCGGCCGGGTCCTTGTCAGGCCGCAAGGGCCGGAGCCACGGCGCCAAGCTCGCAGAGGGCGTCGGCCAGGCGCGCCCGCAGGTCCGGAGGCGTCCGGCGGCTGGTGATGAACGGCAAACCCGGACGCGGTGCGGTCCAGCCAACGACGGTGAGGGCACGGGCAGCGGGTTCGTGAGCCAGCGCCATGGCCCAGCTTCGGCAGTCGATGGCGGCGTAGTCCGCGCGGCCGCCGGCCACGGCGCGGACCGACGCGCGATGGCTGCCGGTGACGTGCGCGCGCGCCGGCAGACCCGGATCGGCCAGGTCCTCGGACAGGGCGATCGCGCCCGACAGGGAGTGCGGCCCGTTGATCGCCGGGCGCAGGCCGGCAAGTGCGGCCGCAAGCGCAGGCCCCGTGTCCTCCGGAGCGGTCACACGGTCGGCGTCGCGCATCACGATAGCGGACCGGTAGAGGATGCCCTGCCCGCCGGGGACATCATCGTAGGTGGGCTGCGCCAGCACCGCCACTTCGGCGGCAAGGCCGTGCCGCATCGGCCCCCAACAGGTCTGGGACAGAAAAAGCGCAGGCGCGCGCCACAGCGCGTCCAGCGCCGCATCGCTGTCGGGACGGCTGAGCTGCGCGGGAAGCTCCGGCACCCGCGCGCGCAGCGCCGCATAGAAGGCATCCACCGTCCCGCGCGTCTCGGGCCAGTCGTACATCGGAAGAGCCGCAAGCGCCGTCATGCTGCACGCGCCCCACCCGGACGCGGGGCGCCCGGGTCGTTGTCGGGCAGGAAGTCGGCAACCGGTAGGGGGGGTGTCCGAGGACCCGGCTCGTCCAGATGAAGCGCGGGATGGACGACAGGCTCCTTCGGGCGAAGCGCATAGTCCCGGAACAGCTGGGCGTAGCCCGGATAGACATAGCCCCGGTTCAGGCCCCGCCATTCGGCCGCCCGCTCGGCATAAAGCCGCGGCAGCGAATACCACGGCGCGGACGGCACCTGGTGATGCACGATATGGAGGTTGTTGTTGAGAAAGAGCCAGGACAGGGGCGACCGCTCGACGATGATCGTGCGTCCCTCGGGCGCGTCATGCCAGCGATGCTCGGCGAAGGTGCGGATCGAGATCAGCGCCAGCGCGGGCCAGGCCACAGCCACGGCGTAAAGCCACAGCGGAATGCCGAAGGCATGGACCAGCGCCAGCACCGGAAGAAGTCCGGCAAGATGCGCGAGCCAGGCCCGCCACACATCCCGCCGCCCGCCGGCCAGAAGCCGCGCCTCGTCGCGCAGGAATCCCGCCGCGCCGAGAAGCGGGCCAAGCACGATGCGGCCGACAAGGGTGTTGTTCACCACCAGAAGCCCCTGCAGCCAGCGCGGCATTCGCGCGTGCTTCCAGCGCGCGACATAGTGGCTTTCGGGGTCTTCGAACGGGTCGGTGATCCGCTCGTCGTTGTGATGGGCAAGGTGCAGGGCGCGGTAGCGGCGGTAGGGATAGACCAGGGTCAGCGGCAGCCCCGCCAGCGCCTCGTTCACGCGCCGGTCGCGGGTGGGGTGGCCGTGCAGGCATTCGTGGGTCAGGGACGAATGCAGCGCCGCCATCACCGCCATCACCGCAAGGCCGGCCACCGGGGCGACGGGCCAGATCACCAGCCCCGCGACGGTCCACAGACCGTAGCAGAGCAGCATCAGGGCAAGGGTCGGCCACTCGAGTTGGGGCACACGGCACCTTCATTCCGGGATTATGACGAAACTGTTACGCCTTTCCGGGCTTGCAACAACACGAGTGTTCTCACCACTTCACGGAACATTTGCAGAGTTTGGTAAATTTCGTTTACTGAACTCTACAGACTGGACCGGAGGACATCATGGGAAAACGCGACGCATCGGCTCTGTTCCGCACCCGCCTGACCCGTCTGCAGGAGCAGTCGGGCCTCAGCCGCACAGCCTTCGCCGAGGCCATCGGCATCGACCGTTCGGCCCTGTCGCAGCTGATGACGGGACCGGCCCCGCGCCTGCCCCGTGCCGAGACGCTGCTCGCACTGTCGCACCGTTTCCAGGTGTCGACCGACTGGCTTCTGGGCCTGAGCGAGGATACCGGCACCGTGACCCAGACCCTCGACGCGGTCGAGACCGAGGCCGCCCTCGACGAGGAAAGCCGCACCGCGATGGAGCGCTGGCACCGCGAGGCGATGGGTCACAAGATCCGCTATGTGCCCGCGCAGCTGCCCGATCTCATGCGCACGCCAGAGGTGATCGCCTTTCAGGCACGGGCCTCCGAGCAGGAATATCGCCGCCTGCATTCCCAGACCCGCAGCCGTCTGGTCTATTCGCGCGCGCCCGAAGCGGACATCGAGATGTGCATGCCGTTCCAGACCTTCGAGATCTTCGCCGAGGGGCGGGGCGTCTGGCGCGGCCTCGACAAGGCGGCGCGGACCACGCAACTGGCCCACATCGCCGACACGGTGGACGAGCTCTACCCGGCGTTCCGGATGTACCTTTTCGACGGGCGAAGCCGCTTTGCGCCGCCGATGACCCTGTTCGGCTATCACCGCGCCGCGATCTACGCGGGCGAGGTCTATCTCCTTGTCCGCTCGAAACCACTCATCCGCGAGATCGCGCAGGGCTTCGACGGCCATATCCGCGCCGCCGAGGTCCATGCGCATGAGGCGGCCGATTTCGTGCGGAACGTCAGGGTGCGGGACGACTGACAGGGTGGCGCACAGGGACCGCGCGGTGTTGTCAACTGTCACCTTGCTCCCGCCCCGCGACGCCCCCTAGCGTTCGGGACCGCTTTCCATGCGCGAAAGGCCGATGAGATGCAGCCCCTGGACAGCCCCGCACCGGAGCGCCGTCGTCGGACCGGGGGACGCGGCGGCAACACGCGGCGCACGACGACCTTTCGTCTGGACCAGATGCCATGGCGCGTCCCGCTGAACACCGACCGGCCGACCGAGCCGCTGGACGAGGAGGGCGTCGAGGCGATTCACCATGGGGCGATGCACATCCTGTCGGAAATCGGGATCGAGTTCCTCAACGACGAGGCGCTTGGCCTCTTCCGGGCCGCCGGCTGCCGGGTCGAGGGGCAGAACGTGCGCATGGACGCCGACTTCGTGATGGAGATGGTGGCGCGCGCGCCCGGCGCCTTCACCATCACGCCGCGCAACCCCGAACGAGCGGTGCGCATCGGCGACGGCTACCTGGCCTTCGTCAACGTCTCGTCGCCGCCCAGCGCCTGGGACATGGTGCGCGGAAAGCGGACCGGCGATTTCGAGACCTTCCGCGAATTCCTGATGCTGACGCAGGAATTCAACTGCATCCACGTCGCGGGCGGCTATCCGGTCGAGCCGGTCGATATCCATGCCTCGGTCCGGCATCTCGACTGCATCGAGCAGAAACTCGTGCTGACCGACAAGGTCTGCCACGCCTACAGCCTTGGACGCGAGCGGGTCGAGGACGCGATGGAGATGGTGCGCATCGCCGCCGGGATCGGGCATGACGCCTTCGACGCCGTGCCGCGGATGTTCACCAACATCAACTCGGTCTCGCCGCTCCGGCACGACTTTCCGATGATCGACGGCGCGCTGCGGATGGCGCGGCGTGGCCAGCCCGTCGTCGTCACCCCGTTCACGCTGGCCGGTGCAATGGCGCCGGTGACGATGGCCGGGGCCGTGGCGCTGTCGATCGCCGAGGCATTGTCGGCGATTGCCCTTCTGGAATACGCCGCCCCCGGCGCGCCGGTCGCGATCGGCACCTTCACCTCGAACGTCGACATGCGCTCGGGCGCGCCGGCCTTCGGCACCCCCGAGTACATGCGCGCCACGCAGATGACCGGGCAGCTTGCCCGGCGCTATGGCCTGCCGCTGCGCTCGTCGGGCGTCTGCACGGCGAACATTCCCGACGCGCAGGCGATGTGGGAGACCTGCAACAGCCTCTGGGCGGCGGTGCAGTCGGGCAGCAACCTTGTCTACCATGCCGCCGGCTGGCTTGAGGGCGGGCTGATCGCCAGCCCCGAGAAGTTCGTCATGGACTGCGAGATGCTGCAGATGATCCAGCGCTACTTCGACCCAGTGGTGACCGGAACCGGCCCCGAGGACCTTGCGCTGGACGCGATCCGCGAGGTCGGCGCGGGCGGCCATTTCTTCGGCATCGACCATACCCAGGCCCGCTATGAACATGCGTTCTATGCCCCCATCGTGTCGGACTGGCGCAACTACGAGGCCTGGGAGCGCGACGGTGCGACCGATACGATCACCCGCGCCCATGGCATCTATCGCCAGATCGTGGAAGGGTTCTCCCCGCCGCCGATGGACGTCGCGATCCGCGAAGAGCTTCGGGACTTCGTCCTGCGCCGGAAGGCCGAGGGCGGCGCACCGACGGATTTCTGACCGGGGTCACCGCCCCGGGCACCAAGAACAGCAGGGAGCAGCGATATGAAGGTCGGATTTATCGGTCTGGGAAACGTGGGCGGCAAGCTGGCCGGGTCGCTTCTGCGCAACGGGGTCGAGCTTGCGGTGCAAGACCTCGACCCGCAGGCAGTCGCCGACTTCGTGGCCCGTGGCGCAACTGACGGCGGCAGCCCCGCCGCGATGATGCGGGACTGCGACGTGGTCATCACCTGCCTGCCCTCGCCCGCTGCCTGCCGCGCCGTGGTCGAGGAGATGCTGCCCGAGGTCGGCCCCGGCAAGATCTGGATGGAGATGTCGACCACCGATGCCGACGAGATGGTCCGCCTTGCGGGCGAGGTCGAAGGGCGCGGAGGTGCTGCCGCCGAATGCCCGGTCTCGGGCGGCTGTCACCGGGCCGATACCGGCAACATCTCGATCTTCATGGGCGGCGACCGCGCCACGTTCGACCGGGTGTTCCCGCTTCTGCGCATCCTGGGGCGGCGCGTGCTGCACACCGGCCCGATCGGCACGGCGAGCACGCTCAAGGTGATGACCAACTATCTTGCGACGGCGAACCTGCTGACGGTCTGCGAGGCGATGGTGACCATGAAGGCCGCGGGCATGGACCTTGCGACCACCTTCGAGGCGATCCGCATCTCTTCGGGGACGTCCTTCGTGCACGAAACCGAAAGCCAGATGATCCTGAACGGCTCGCGCGACATCAATTTCACCATGGACCTCGTCAAGAAGGACATCGGTCTCTTCCAGAAGATCGCCGCGGACCGGGGTGTTCCGCTGGAGATCAGCCCGCTGATGGTCGAGATCTTCGACGACGCGATTGCCCGCTACGGCGAACGGGCACAGTCCGACCGCATCATCGAACGGCTGGAAGAGGCGACGGGCCTGTCGATCACCGCCCCGGGATTTCCCGCCGAGATGGTCGACGACGAGCCCGAGGAACGCGGCTACGAGGTCGTGCCGCCGCGATAGGCCGCTGCACCGTTCTAGACCGCAGCCGTCCGCCTCAGCTCCCGCACGCTTTGACCGAACTCGGCCCGGAAGGCGCGGGTCATGGCGCTGGGATCGGCATAGCCGCAGCGCGCCGCGATCTCGGCCACCGACATCCGCGTGCCCTCGGCAAGCCGCCGCGCCTCGCGCAGGCGCAGGCCGCGGTAGACCGCCTGGGGGGACAGCGCCAGCGTTTCCCGGAACGCGGCCTCGAGACTGCGCTGCGACACGCCCGCGGCCTTCGCCACCGCCGCAACCGGCAGCGGCGCCTCGATGTTGCGGCGCATGGCCGAGAGCGCGGTGTCGACAACCGGCCGTCCGGTGCGCGGCAGAACCACCCGGCCGGCGAGCGGCCGGTCATTGTGCAGGAAAAGTGCCGCCACCTGAAGCCGCAGCATCGCGCCGTGATGCGCCTCGATCAGGTCGAGGATCAGGTCGAAGGTCGTCGTGACGCCGCCGCAGGTCATCCGGTTGCCGTCGATGACATAGCGGTCCTCGCGCACGTCGATGTCGGGAAAGTGCTCGGCGAAGGCGACCATCTCGTCCCAGTGGATCGTCGCACGGCGACCCGACAGAAGCCCCGCCGCCGCCAGGAGCCAGGCCCCGGTGTCCATCCCGACCATCACGCCGGAACCGCGCGGCCGCGCTGCGCAGCGCGCGCGAGGTGGGCGCGCCGGCGTGGTCGCGAAAGCCGTAGCTCGGCATCACGAACAGGTAGTCCCCGCCGGCATTGCGCGAGAGCGGCATGTCCGGCTGCACCGGCAGGCCGCTTGACGACACCACGCCCGATCCGTCGATGCTGAGAAACCTCCACCGGTAGAGATCCCGCCCAGACAGGGTATTCGCCGCACGCAGCGGCTCGATCGCGTTGGCAAGGCAGAGGTTCGAGAACCGGTCGAACAGGAGCACGCCGATTTCACGGGCAGGCTGCGGGATTTTCCAATTCTGCATGATCAACAGCCTAATTCTGCATGATAGGGCAGCACAAGTCGGATCACTCTCCGCGCGACGGATGGAATGCGGGGCGAGCGATGGAATTCGGGCTGAGCGAAGAGCAGGAGATGATCGTCGGGACCGTCCGGTCCTTCGTCGAGAACGAGATCTATCCCCACGAGGCGCTTGTCGAGCGCACCGGCGAAGTACCCGAAGAGATCGCGCAGGAGATCAAGCGCAAGACGATCGAACTGGGGTTCTACGCCTGCAACTTCCCCGAAGAGGTCGGCGGCGCGGGCCTGTCGCACCTCGACTTCACGCTGGTCGAGCGCGAGCTTGGCCGCGGGTCGATGGCGCTGACGCATTTCTTCGGGCGGCCGCAGAACATCCTGATGGCCTGCAACGCCGAACAGCGCGACCGCTACCTGCTTCCCGCGGTGCGGGGCGAGCGGATGGATGCGCTGGCGATGACCGAACCCGACGCCGGGTCGGACCTGCGCGGGATGAAATGCAGCGCCGTCCGGAAGGGCGGCGACTGGGTGGTCAACGGCTCGAAACACTTCATCTCGGGCGCCGAACACGCCGATTTCGTGATCGTCTTCATCGCCACGGGCGAGGACCAGACCCCGAAGGGCCCCAAGAAGCGCATCACCTGCTTTCTGGTCGATCGCGGCACCCCGGGCTTCACGATCCGCGACGGCTATCGCTCGGTCTCGCACCGGGGTTACCCCAACTCGGTCCTCGAATTCGACGACTGCCGCCTGTCGGACGCGCAGGTTCTGGGCGAGGTCGACGCGGGCTTCGACATCGTCAACGAATGGCTCTACGCCACGCGGCTGACGGTGGCCGCCTTCTCGGTCGGTCGTGCGCGCCGCTGCTTCGATCACGCCCTGACCTACGCCGCCGAGCGCCGGCAGTTCGGCCAGCAGATCGCCAAGTTCCAGGGCGTGAGCTTCCAGATCGCCGACATGATCACCGAGATCGACGCCGCCGACTGGCTGACGCTGGCGGCGGCGTGGCGGCTTGACCGGAAGCTGCCCGCCAACCGCGAGATCGCCAGCGCCAAGCTTTACGCCACCGAGATGCTGGCGCGGGTGACCGACGCCACGCTCCAGATCCACGGCGGGATGGGGCTGATGGACGACCTGCCGATCGAGCGGTTCTGGCGCGATGCCCGCGTGGAACGGATCTGGGACGGCACCAGCGAAATCCAGCGCCACATCATCAGCCGGGACCTGTTCCGGCCGCTCGGAGCCTGATCTTGCAGCCTCTCGACCGTCTGCTTCGTCCCCGCTCGATCGCCGTGATCGGCGGCGGCGCATGGTGCGCGAACATCGTCCGCCAATGCGCCAAGATCGGCTTTCAGGGCGCGGTCTGGCCGGTGCACCCGACGAAGGCCGAGGTGGGCGGCCTGCCTGCCGTGGCGCGCCTTGCCGACCTGCCTGACGCCCCCGACGCCACCTTCATCGGCGTGAACCGCGAGGCGACGGTGGACGTTGTGGCCGGCCTATCCGCCATGGGCGCGGGCGGCGCGGTCTGCTTTGCCTCGGGCTTTCGCGAGGCGGTGGCGGAACTGGCCGACGGCGCCGACCTGCAGGACCGCCTTGTCGGCGCGGCCGGCGAGATGCGCATTCTCGGGCCGAACTGCTACGGGTTCCTCAACTACCTCGACGGCGCCGCCCTCTGGCCCGACCAGCACGGCGGCCAGCGCGAGGAACGCGGCGTGGCCATCGTCACCCAATCCTCGAACATCGCGATCAACCTGACGATGCAGCGGCGCGGCCTGCCGCTGGCCTATGCCGTGACCGCCGGGAACCAGGCGCAGACCGGGCTGTCCGAGATCGGGACGACGCTTCTGCAAGACCCGCGCGTCACCGCGCTGGGGCTGCACATCGAAGGGATCGACGACCTGTGCCGCCTTCGTGCGCATGGCCGAGACGGCGCAGCGCCTGGGCAAGCGGATCGTCGCGCTGAAGATCGGGGCCTCCGAACAGGCGCAGACGGCGACGGTGTCGCACACGGCCTCGCTTGCCGGGTCGGACGCCGGGGCGCGGGCGCTTTTCGAACGGCTGGGGATCATCCAGGTGAATTCGCTGTCGGTCCTGCTCGAGACGCTGAAGCTGCTGCATGTCGCCGGGCCGCTGCGCACCGGGCGCATCGCGTCGCTGTCGTGTTCGGGCGGCGAGGCGAGCCTGATGGCCGACCTCGCCCTTGGAACGCGGCTCAGCTATCCGCCGCTGACCCCGGCCCAGAAGACCGGCCTGCGCGCGGCGCTTGGCCCCAAGGTCGCACTCGCGAACCCGCTCGACTACCACACCTATATCTGGGGCGACGAAGCGGCGATCACCCGCGCCTTCACCGCCGCCGCAGACCCGGGCCTCGACATGCTTTGCGTCGTGCTCGACTTCCCGCGCGCCGACCGCTGCACATCGCCCGAATGGCAGCATGTGGTGCATGGGCTGCGTGCGGCGGGCGATGCGACGGGGGTGAAGGTCGCACTCATCGGCTCGCTTCCGGAGAACCTGCCCGAGGACGAGGCACGGCGCGCGCTCGACCTCGGCATCGTGCCCTTCTGCGGCATGGACGAGGCGCTGGCGGCGATGTCGGCGGCGGTGATGCCCGACGACACCGCACGGCCGGCCCCGCTGCTGGCGACCGTGCCCGCCGACCCGCACCTGCTGACCGAGGCCGAGGCCAAGTCCGCGCTTGCCGCTTTCGGCCTGACCGTGCCGCGCAGCCTCCGCGCGACCAGCGCTGAAGACGCCGGGGCGCAGGCAGACCGGATCGGCTTCCCTGTGGTCCTCAAGGGCGAGGGTTTCGCTCACAAGACAGAGGCCGGGGCGGTCGCCGTCGGCCTGATCGACCGCGCGGCCGCCACGGCTGCCGCGGGTGCCATGCCCGCCACCACTTTCCTCGTGGAGGAACAGGTGACCGGCGCCGTGGCCGAGCTGCTCGTCGGCGTCGTCTGCGACCCGGCCTGCGGCTATGTCCTGACCCTTGGCGCCGGCGGGCACGCTGACCGAGCTTCTGCGCGACCGGGTCTCGCTTCTGCTGCCGGTCGACGGGGTCGGACATCCGGGCGGCGCTGTCGCGTCTGCGGATCGCGCCGCTCCTTGACGGCTATCGCGGCAAGCCCGGTGCCGACATCGACGCCATTGTCGCCGCCGTCCTTGCCGTGCAGGCTTACGTCACCGCACACCGGGGCCAGATCGCCGAGGTCGAGATCAACCCCCTGCTCTGTACGCCGGAGCGCGCGGTGGCGGTGGACGCACTCGTCACGAAGGGAGACGCGACATGACCGACGGACCGATCCGCACCGAACGGCGGGGCGCCGTGCTCGAAGTCACGCTCGACCGGCCCAAGGCCAATGCCATCGACCTGGCCACCAGCCGGATCATGGGACAGGTCTTCACCGATTTCCGCGACGATCCCGACCTGCGCGTGGCGATCGTCACCGGGGCGGGCGAGAAGTTCTTCTGCCCGGGCTGGGACCTCAAGGCGGCGGCCGAAGGCGACGCGGTCGACGGCGATTACGGCGTGGGCGGCTTCGGCGGGCTTGCAGGAACTGCGCGGGCTCAACAAGCCCGTCATCATGGCCGTGAACGGCATCTGCTGCGGCGGCGGGCTGGAACTGGCGCTGTCGGGCGACATCATCCTGTGCGCCGAACATGCCACCTTCGCCCTGCCCGAGATCCGGTCGGGCACGGTGGCCGACGCCGCCTCGATCAAGCTGCCGCGCCGCATCCCCTTTCACATCGCGATGGAGATGCTCTTCACCGGGCGCTGGATCGACGCCGCCGAAGCCGCGCGCTGGGGCCTTGTGAACCGCGTCCTTGCGGCGGACGACCTGTTGCCCGCCGCCCGCGCCATGGCAGACGAGATCGCCTCGGGCCCGCCGCTGGTCATGGCCGCGATCAAGGAGATCGTGCGCGAGGCCGAGGACATGAAATTCCAGGACGCGATGAATCGGATCACGAAGAGCCAGTTCGAAACGGTGGAACGCCTCTACCGGTCCGAGGACCAGAAGGAAGGCGCCCGCGCCTTCGCCGAGAAACGCGATCCGGTCTGGAAGGGCCGCTGAAGGAGGACACGATGCCACTTGCCATGAACCGCGAGGTCTTCATCACCTGCGCCGTCACCGGATCGGGGGGCACGCAGGACCGATCGCCCCATGTGCCGCGCAGCCCGCAGCAGATCGCCGACAGCGCCATCGACGCCGCGAAGGCCGGGGCCGCGATCGTGCATTGCCACGTCCGCGATCCCGAGACCGGCCAGCCCTCGCGCCGGGTCGACCTTTACCGCGAGGTGACCGAGCGCATCCGCGACGCCGAGGTCGACGTGGTGCTGAACCTCACCGCCGGCATGGGCGGCGACATGGTCTTCGGCCCGCCGTCGGCCCCCCTTCCGCTCAAGACGCCCGGCACCGACATGGTCAGCGCCGAGGAGCGCATGGCGCATGTGGCCGAGTGCCTGCCCGAGATCTGCACGCTCGACTGCGGAACGATGAACTTCGCCGAGGCCGACTATGTCATGACCAACACGCCCGGCATGCTGCGGGCGATGGGCGGCATGATGACCGAACTGGGCGTCCTGCCGGAGATCGAGGCCTTCGACACCGGGCACCTGTGGTTCGCGAAGGAACTGGTGAAGGAGGGGGTGCTGACCTCGCCTGCCCTCGTCCAGCTTTGCATGGGCGTGCCCTGGGGCGCGCCGGATGATCTCAACACCTTCATGGCGATGGTGAACAACGTGCCGCAGGACTGGACCTGGTCGGCCTTCTCCCTTGGCCGTCACCAGATGCCCTTTGTCGCGGCGTCGGTGCTTGCGGGGGGCAACGTGCGCGTCGGGCTCGAGGACAACCTCTGGCTCGACAAGGGGGTGCTGGCCACCAACGCGCAACTGGTCGAACGGGCGGTCGGGCATCGTCGAGCGCATGGGCGCGCGGGTGATCGGCCCGGACGAGGTGCGCAAGAAGCTGGGTCTGGTGAAAAGGGCGCCGCGATGAGCGAAGCGAAACGGGCCGCCGTGATCGGCGGCGGGGTGATCGGCGGCGGCTGGGCCGCGCGGTTTCTTCTGAACGGCTGGGATGTGGCGGTCTTCGACCCCGACCCCGAGGCGGCGCGCAAGATCGCCGAGGTCCTGGCGAACGCCCGCCGCAGCCTGCCCGCGCTTTACGACCGCGCGTTGCCGGCCGAGGGACGCCTGAGCTTCCACGCCACCGTCGAAGAGACGGTCGCGGGGGCCGGCTGGGTGCAGGAAAGCGTGCCCGAACGGCTCGACATCAAGCATCGGGTCTTTTCCCAGATCATGTCCGCAGCGCCCGCCTCGGCCATCATCGGATCGTCAACGTCGGGCTTCAAGCCATCGGAACTGAACGAGAAAGGCGCCCGGGCCATCGTGGCGCACCCGTTCAACCCGGTCTACCTTCTGCCGCTGGTCGAACTTGTCGGCGACGCCGCCACTTGCGCCCGGGCGGCAGAGGTCCTGCGCGGGATCGGCATGTTCCCCCTGCTGATCCGCAAGGAGATCGACGCCCACATCGCCGACCGCTTTCTCGAATCGGTCTGGCGCGAGGCGCTTTGGCTTGTGAAGGACGGGATCGCCACGACCGAAGAGATCGACGAATCGATCCGCATGGGCTTCGGTCTTCGCTGGGCGCAGATGGGCCTCTTCGAGACCTACCGCATCGCCGGCGGCGAGGCCGGTATGGCGCATTTCATGGCGCAGTTCGGGCCCTGCCTCGAATGGCCCTGGTCGCGGCTGACCGACGTGCCCGAGTTCAACGACGATCTTGTGACGCTCATCGCCTCGCAATCCGACGCGCAGTCGGGGCACCAGTCGATCCGCGAGTTGGAGCGGCTGCGCGACGACAACCTCGTGGGCATCATGCGGTCGCTTCGCCGCACCGGATCGGGCGCGGGCGGCGCGATCGTGGCGCATGAGGCCACCCTGCCCGCCCCGGCGCCCGTCGATCTTCCGGTGACGGTCGACCGCCCGGTGCCCGTCACCTGGACCGACTACAACGGCCATATGAACGAGGCGCATTACCTCGAGATCGGCGCGCAGGCGACCGACCGCTTCATGGAGATGATCGGGGCCGACGCCGCGTATATCGCATCGGGCAAAAGCTATTTCACGGTCGAGAACCACCTGCGCTACCTCGCCGAGGTGATGGCGGGCGACCGGCTGACGGTGACGACGCAGGTGATGGGCGGCGGCGGCAAGAAGCTGCATCTCTTCCACCGGATCGCGCGGAGCGACGGGACGCTTGGCCGCGACGATGGAAACGATGCTTCTGCACACCGACCTCGACCACCCGCCGGTCCTGCCCGCCCGAGCCGGCGGTCGAGACGGCGCTTGGCGGGTACGTCGACGGCGCATGCCGGCCTGCCCCGCCCCGACGGCGCGGGACGCGGGGTTGGCCAGCCGCCCGGGTGACGGGTCAGAAGTGGATGTTGTAAAGCCTGCGCACCGCAAGATCGACGTCAGGCGGCACCTGGCAGGGGGCCGATGACAGGATCGCGTCGGCCCGCGCGATCGCCCGGTCCATGAGGCCGGGCCGGCCGGCTTCCTGCCACTCCTTCGGACTCATCCGGTTGCCGACCCTTGGATAGACGTATTCGGTCTCCATCAGGCGCAGGGTCTGGCTGTCGCCGAGGTAATGGCCGGGGCCGTCGAGGCAGACGTCCTTCATCACCTCGATCGACAGGCTGTCCTCGGTCACCTCGATCCCGCGCACGCAGCGCAGGACCTGGCCGATGATGTCGTCGCCCATCACAAGGCTGGGCAGGCAGAAACCCAGGAGCGAGGCATGCATCCCTGCGGATTCGTAGACCATGTTCAGGCCCGAGAGACCGGCAAGCAGGTTCGTGATCCCCTGCTCCCACCCTGCCTGCATGTCGGGCAGCTTGCTGTCGGAGATCCCGCCGGCGGCCCCGCCGGGCAGACCGTAGAACTGGTGCATCTGGGCGCAGCCGGCCGCTCAGCAGCCCCAGTTCGGCCGATCCGCCGGACATCGCGCCCGTTCGCAAGTCGCACACGAAGGGCCATGTTCCGAAGATCGCCGGATGGCCGGGCTTCATCGCGTTGACATAGACGACGCCCGACAGGCATTCGGCCACCGCCTGCACGATGGTGGTGGCCAGCGGCGCGGGCGCCGTCGCCCCCGCCTGCCCCGCCGAAAGAAGCAGGACGGGCATCCCCGCCCGCACGCAGTGCTCCATCGTGATGCAGCTTTCCTCGGCGAATTTCATCGGCGGCACGACGAAACAGTTCGAGTTCGACACGAAGGGCCGCGCGCGCCACGCCTCTTCCCCGCCTGCGACCAAGTGGATGAGATCCATGCATCCCGCGAAATGGGCGGGCTCGGAAAACGACGTGCCGACGTGTTTCGTGGTGCCCGACAGGCAGGCGTAAAGCGTGTTCACGTCCATGTCGTAATTGTCGGTCACGTCGCGGCAGACCATGGTCCGCTGGAAGAAGTGGATGTTGTCGAGGTGATGGGCGAGCCGCGCCGCGTCATAGAGATCGCGGGCGGTCGACTTCGCGGTAGTCGCCCGTCACCGGATCGACGATATGCACCGCCGCCCCGGCGGTGCCGAAGTGGACGCGCGTCCCCGATAGCGTGAGGTCATGGGCGGGGTCGCGGCCATGGAGCGTGATGTTGCGCGCGGCCACCGCCAGCATGTCCTCGACCAGCGCGCGGGGAAACCGGATGCGGCCGTCGTCGCCCAGAACCGCCCCGGCCCCGGTCAGGATCTCGACGCCCGAGGCCGGGGCGTTGGCAAGCCCGATCACCTCGAGCGCCTGAAGCGCGGCCTCGTGGATGCGCGGAACATCCGCATCGGACAGGGGCTTGTACTGCCCCCCGACATGCCGGCGCGCACCGGCCGCTGCGCCTCGGGCCGTGTCGCCGCCCGCGCGGCAATCTGCGCGGCCCGTCCGCCCGGCCGCCGTTTCCGGGTCACCTGCTCTGCTGTCCCACTCATGTGCGAACCCTTTCCGCCGCGGGGTCAACCATCGGCGCACCCGCGGCCATTGCCGCGATGCCCCGTCGTGAAATCTGTCGTTGTGCGGTGGGACAGTGCCGAAGGCCGCCACCGTTGAGGACCGCGCGGACGCGACCGGGGGCCGGTTTCATGCGCGCAACCTGTCGTTCGCGGGGTCCCAGAGTGCCCTGTCGCCCTGCACCAGCGCGGGGCGACGGTCGCCGTAGATCTCGACCTCGACCCGGCTGCCGGGTTCGGCAAGCTCGGGGTGCAGTTCCGCAAGTGCGATCGAGGCATCGACGCGGTAGCCCCATCCACCCGACGTCACCTCGCCGACGACCTTGCCCTGATGCCAGATCGTGGACATGGGCGGCGCGTCGGCATCGCCGGCGTCCACCGTCAGGACGGCGAAGCGCTTTTTCGACCCGCGCTGCCGTTCGGACAGAAGCGCGGCCTTGCCGGGGAAGTCCTGGGGCTTGTCGAAGCGGATGAACCGGTCAAGCCCGCCTTCGAGAAGGGTATAGTCGGTCGAGAGGTCGCCCTTCCACGTCCGATAGGCCTTTTCCAGCCGCAGGCTGTTGAGCGCCCACATGCCGAAGGGCCTCGCGCCCTTCCGACAGGATCGCCTCGTAGATCGCGGGGATGGCGTCGAGGGGGGCGTGAACCTCCCACCCCAGTTCGCCCGCGAAGGAGACCCGCGCCAGCGTCGCATCGCGTCCCGCGACCTTCGCCCCCTGGTGACTGAGCCAGGGCAGGCCGAGATCGGCGTCCGAGATCGCCGCGAAGAGTGACCGCGCCTTGGGGCCGGTGACGACCAGCGTCGAGAGATCCCGCGTCCGGTCGACGAGCGTCAGCCCGTCGGGCAGCGCCTTCGCAAGCCACTCGTGGTCGTGCCATTGGGCCACGGCCGCCGTGATCAGGGTGAAGTCGTCCTCGCCGTTGCAGGCGACGGTCATCTCGGTGACGATCCGGCCCCGGTCGTCGGGGAAATAGGCCAGCGCGATCCGCCCCGGCCTGGGCAGCCCGCCCGCGATGCGGGTCAGCAGCCAGTCCCCCGCCCCCGGTCCGGTCAGGTGGAACCGCGAGAAGCCCGGAAGGTCGAGCACGCCGACGCCGTCGCGCACCGCCTCGCATTCCTCGCGGATGCGCGGCTCCCACGGGCCGGCGCGGCCCCAGGTGTGGGTCGCCGCCTCCGACGTGTCGTCGCCGGCCTGCGCGAACCAGTTGGCGCGCTCCCATCCGCCATAGGCGCCCATCTGCCCGCCAAGGGCCTTCACCCGTTCGTGGACGGGCGAAACCTTGCGGTCGGGCGCGGCGGGCCAGCGGTGCCAGGGAAAGTGCATGGCGTATTCGTGGCCGTAGACCTCGACCGCCTTTGCCACGCAGTAGTCGTGGTCGGTGAAGTCGGTGAAGCGGCGCGGATCGCAGGACCACATGTCCCATTCGGTGCCGCCTTCGGTCACCCATTCGGCCAGGACCTTGCCCGCCCCGCCGCCCTGCGCGATGCCGAAGGTGAAGACGCAGGCCTCGAAGGCGTTCGGCACTCCCGGCATCGGCCCCAGAAGCGGGTTGCCGTCCGGGGTGTAGGGGATCGGCCCGTTGATCACCTTGGCCAGCCCCGCCTCGCCCAGCACCGGGACCCGCGCGATGGCATCGGCGATGTAGGGTTCCAGCCGGTCGAGGTCGTCCGGGTAAAGCTGGAAACTGAAATCCTCGGGCAGCGGATCGTCCGGCGTCACCCAATGCGGCCGGCAGGCCCGTTCGTAGGGGCCAAGGTTGAACCCGTTCTTTTCCTGCCTGAGGTAGTAGGAGACATCGACGTCGCGCAGGAGCGGCAGCTTGTGACCCACCGATTGCGCCCAGTCGCGCACCTCGGGCACTTCCTCGAAGACGAGGTACTGGTGGCTCATCGTCGCCATGGGCAGGCGGCGCCCGCCATAGGGACGGAACCATTCCGCCACCCGCTGCGCGTAATAGCCCGCGGCATTCACCACGATCTCGCAGCGGATGTCGCCGGCGTGGGTCTCGACGATCCATTCGCCGCCTTCGCGGCGGACGCCCGTGGCAGGGCGGAAGCGTTCGATCCGGGCGCCCAGGGTGCGCGCGCCCCGCGCCAGCGCCTGCGTCAGCTGCGCGGGGTCGATATCGCCATCAGCGGGGTCGTAGAGCGCGCCGGCGATGTCATGCGTCTCGATGAAGGGGTAGAGGTCGCGGATGCTGTCCGGCGCCAGGATGTCGAGCGACATGCCCTGATAGCGGCCCATGCCGCGGGCGCGCTCGAACTCCTGCATCCGTTCGCGTGAATGCGCCAGCCGGATCGACCCGGTGACATTGTAGTTCATCGGGTAGTCGACCGCCTCACCCAGCCCGCGATAAAGCTCGGTCGAATAGCGCTGCATGTTCATGATCGCCCAGGAGGTCGAGAAGGTGGGCACGTTCCCGGCCGCGTGCCAGGTCGACCCGGCCGTCAATTCGTTCTTCTCGAGCAGGAGGCAATCGGTCCAGCCCGCCTTGGCGAGGTGATAGAGCGCCGAGACGCCGACCGCCCCGCCCCCGATGATCACGACGCGCGCGGTATCTGCCGCCATCGACATCTGCCGTCACTCCTGTTGCGACCCGAGATTAGGCACGGGCCGGAGAGTCTTTCAATTCGGATCGCGCATTGTTATTGATCGGAAACTCCGATCAGGGCCGCCGATGACCCCCGAGCTGATCGACACCTTCCTCGACCTCTGCGACACCCGCAGCTTCAACCGCACGGCCGAGCGGCTTGGGGTGATGCAATCGACCGTCTCGGGGCGGGTGCGCACGCTCGAGCGGCTGCTTGATCGGCGGCTCTTCATCCGGGGCCGGTCGGGGACGGAACTGACGACCGAAGGACTGATGTTCGCCCCGCACGCCCGCAGCCTGCGCGTGGCCTGGGCCGAGGCGCTGCATGCCGCGCGGCACGCGGGCGACAGTGCACTGACGCTGCGAATCGGGCTTCAGCACGATCTGGCCGCCGCCCATGTCGGCGACTGGGTCAACGCCTTCCTGGCCGCCTTTCCCGGCATCTCGATCTATGTCGAGGCCGACTACTCCACGAACATGTGCGCGGATCTCGCGGTGGGCAGCCTTGACCTCGCGGTGCTGTTCACCCCGCAGGGCGGCCGGGACATCCATTTCGAGACGATCGGCGAGATCGGCTACCGCATGGTGTCGACCGACACCGACCGCATGGCCGGGGTGCAGGGGGGCCGCTACATCCTTGGCAACTACTCGCCCGCCTTCGCGCAAACCCATGCGCAGTTGCACCCCACGCTGTCGAATGCCCTGGTCTCGAGCGGGCAGAACGCCACGGTCGCCGGGCTTCTGTCGACGCTGGGCGGGACGGCTTATGTGCTGGGCGAGACCGCGACGGACCTGACCCTCTCCGGGCAGGCGCAGATCGTCGCCGACGCCCCCGCGATCACGCAGCCGGTCTATGGTGCGGTGCTCTTGCGCAACCGGCACCGGGCAAGTCACCGGCGGTTGATGAAGCTCTTGCGGACGCGCTTCGGCGAAACGCCGGTCCGCGGGCGCGGTCAGTCCTCGCCATAGCCGACAAGCGCCTTGACCTCGCAGAAGTCGTGGATGCCCCAGTCGGCGTATTCGCGGCCGTTGCCGGATTGCTTGTAGCCGCCGAAGGGCGCGAAGAGGTCCCAGTCGGGTCCGTTGATCTGCACCTGTCCGGCGCGCAGCTTCCGCGCGACATCGCGCACCTGCCCCATGTCGGTGCCCTGAACGTAGGCCGCAAGGCCGTAGGGCGTGTCGTTGGCGATGCGCACCGCGTCCTCGACCGTGTCGTAGGGCAGGATCGACAGGACCGGGCCGAAGATCTCCTCGCGCGCGACGGTCATGTCGTTGGTCACGCCGCCGAAGACGGTCGGGCGCACGAAGAACCCCCGGTTCGTGCCCGCAGGCAGGCCCGGACCGCCGGCGGCCAGCTGCGCGCCTTCGGCGATGCCGGCCTCGATCAGGCGCTGGATCTTGTCGAACTGCGTGCGGCTGACGACCGGACCGATCTCGGTCTCGTCCCGGCGCGGGTCGCCCACCTTCAGGCGGTTGGCGACACCGGCGGCGATCTCCACCGCCGCGTCGTGCCGGTCGGCCGGAACGAGCATCCGCGTTGGCGCATCGCAGGATTGCCCTGCATTGGCGAAGCAGAGCTCGGCGCCTTCGGTCACCGCGCGATCGAGATCGCAGTCGGGAAGAAGGATGTTGGGGGATTTCCCGCCAAGCTCCTGCGCCACGCGCTTGACCGTCGGCGCGGCGGTCGCCGCCACCGCCGTGCCCGCGCGGGTCGAGCCGGTGAAGGAGACCATGTCGATCAGCGGATGGCGCGCCAGAACCTGCCCGACCTCGGGGCCGGTGCCGTTGACAAGGTTGAAGACACCCGGCGGCGTTCCCGCCTCGTCCATGATCTCGGCCCAGATCAGGCCCGAAAGCGGGGCGATCTCGGAGGGCTTGAGCACCATCGTGCAGCCGGCCGCCAGGGCCGGCGCGACCTTGCAGGCGATCTGGTTCATCGGCCAGTTCCACGGCGTGATCAGGCCGCAGACACCGATGGCTTCGCGGATCAGCCGCGTCGCGCCGCGCCGCTCTTCCCAGTGGAACCGCTCGGCCGCCTCGATCGTCGCGCCGATATGCGCGCTGCCGGCCCAGACCTGCGCCTCGCGGGCGAAGGTGATCGGCGATCCCATCTCCTGGCTGATGGCCTGCGCGATATCTTCGGCGCGGGCGTCGTAGGCCGCGAGAATGCGCTTCAGAAGCGCCAGACGTTCGGAGACGGGCGTGGCGGACCAGCCGGGGAAGGCCTGATGAGCCGCCAGAATCGCGGCTTCCGCATCCGCGACGGTGCCCAGCGCGAGCGTGGCATAGGCCCCGCCGGTCGCGGGGTCGATCAGGTCGGCCGACCCTGCCCCGGCTCGCGGGCGCGACCCATGCGCCGCCGATATGGAACTGCGTCAGTCTTTCGTGTCCGCTCATGTCTTCACCACCTGTCCGGAAATCAGTCCGTCTTCGTTGAACACCGCCGGGAAGAACGCGGCCGCGCAGGTATAGACGCTGCGCAGCCCTTCCGCGGGGCTGTAGGGACGCGTCATCGTGATCATGTCGAGCCAGACGCCTTCGACCGTCACGCGCAGGATCCGCGCCACGAGAATCGGGTCGAAGGGGCTGCCCTGCTCGGCGCAAAGGCGGGCGCTGATCCCCTCCATGACTTCGATATACTGCTGGTCGTTCGATCCGCAGCTCTGCTGGTAGATCGGGCGTGATTGCGCCTCGCCCCAGAACGAACACCAGGCGAAAAGCCGGTCCTGGGTGCAGATCTCGGGGTTGAAATCCGCGCGCAGAAGCGCGTCGAGCTGATGCGCGGCATCCGGCGGCGCGGCGTCGAGCGCGTCCATCCAGTTCTGGCGGTATTCCTCGGCAAGGAACGCCAGCGTTTCCGCCAGAAGCTTTTCCTTGGTCGCAAAGTGAAAGCTGACCAAGCCATGAGAAAGTCCGGCTTTTTTAGCCACTTCCGTCTGCGTCGTGCGAGCGAACCCGTTCTGGGCCAGAACCTCGATCGTCGCCTCGATCAGCTGGAACCGCCGCTCTTCGCGGCTGCCTTTCCGGCGAGGTTTCGTGTCGGTTTCCTGGGACATGATGGCGTCGCTCGTCGTCACTTCGGACCTCGGGGAGTTCGGTAGTTGCCGCAGGGTAGACATGCAAGGCCGCCCTGCTGCCAACCTTGGCCATGGATGCTCGAATTCCAAAAGCGTCGCAAGATTCTGATTGACTGTCCAGTCAATATTGAGCCACCCTTCTGATACATCGGCCCCGTCACCACTCACGGCTGCGCACGACAACAGGTGCGCTCAGGGGCCTTCAGACAGACAGGACAGTCCGATGAAGCCCCGTTCGCTCAAGCGTTCCAACGCCCAGTTCAAGAAAGCCCTCAAGCGTCTGCCGCTCGGCGTCTCGTCGTCGTTCCGATACTGGGGCGATGACCGGACGATCTATGTGGACCACGGCAAGGGCGCGCGTGTCTGGGACATCGACGGCAACGAATACGTCGACTACCGCCTCGGCTATGGCCCGGCGATCCTGGGCTATGCGGACGACCGCGTCGACGCCGCCGCCCGCAAGGGGATGGAGGTGGGCGGTGTCTTCGCACTGTCGACCGAGAAAGAGCTCGAAGTCGCCGAACGCATCGCCGGGATGGTGCCCAGCGTGGACCTCGTGCGGTTCTCGAACTCGGGCACCGAGGCGGTCATGGCCGCGCTGCGGCTGGCCCGCGCCCACACCGGGCGCGATTCCTACGTGCTGATCGAAGGCAGCTACCACGGCCTTTTCGACGCCGCGATGTGGATGGTCGACGTCGAGGATTGGGAGCCCGAGCACGGGCGCGAGCCGATGAAGGTCAGCTATTCCAAGGGCATCCCGCAGTCGCTGCGGCAGCTTGCCCACCTTGCCCCGATGAACGACCCCGAAATGCTGGAAAGCATCTTCCGGCTGCACGGAAACGAGATCGCGGCGCTTCTGATCGAGCCGATCCAGGGCAATTGCTGCGCGATTTCGGCCACCAAGGAATACGTGGAGAAGGCGCGCGAACTCTGTGACCTCTACGGCACGCTTCTGATCATCGACGAGGTCAAGACCGGCTTCCGCGTGGCCCGAGGCGGCGTTCAGGAGCTGATGGGCGTGCGCGCCGACATCTCGACCTTCGCCAAGGCGATGGGCAACGGCTATCCGATCTCGGCGATCGGCGGGCGCGAGGACGTGATGCGCACCTTCAACTTCGGCGGCGCGGCCCATGGCGGCACCTACACCGCCCATTCGGTGTCGATCGCGGCCGCGGCCGAGACGCTGCGCATCCTCGACGAGACCGACACGCTCGAGCAGATCGCGGCCTACGGCAAGACGCTCATGGATGGCATCAGCAAGATCCTGACCGCGCGGGGCGTGGTTCACAGCTTCACCGGGCATCCATCGATGTTCGGCCTCTTCTTCGCCGAGACCGCGCCGGACAACTACCGTGACTGGAAGAACTCGGACTACACCTTTTACGACACGATGGCCCAGCATCTGCACGACGCCGGCGTGATCGTCGAGCCCGACAGCCGCGAGCCCTGGTTCATGTGCGCAGCACACGATCCGTCCTGTCTGAAGGACACGCTCCGAGCCGTGGAATGGGCGGTCGAGATGACGCTGGAAGAGCTTGCCGTAGCCTGAGGCGCAACCCATGACAACCGATGCGATCATTGTGGGTGCGGGGCACAACGGCCTTGTGACCGCCTGCTATCTTGCGCGCGCGGGCATGAAGGTTGTCGTGGTCGAGAAGAACGACTGGATCGGCGGGGCCGCGGTCAGCCGCGAGCTTTATCCGGGCTTTCTCTATTCCAACTGCTCCTACGTGTGCTCGCTCTTCCGGCCCGAGATCATGCGCGACCTCGAACTGCCGCGCTTCGGGCTGCAGATCCTGCCCTACGAAGGCGGCGCGGTCTTCAAGGAAGATGGCGGATACCTTGCCATGTTCCGCGACCACGACGCGAACCGGCGCGAGTTCGCGCGCCATTCGCCCCGCGATGCCGAGGCCTACGACCGCTATTCGCGCGACATCATCCGGCATTGCCGCTTTATCCGCCCGCTTCTGATGCGGACCCCGCCCGACCCGGTGCGGATGCGGCCGCGCGATCTGGGCGAACTGGCCTTTCTCGCCCGCCGCGTGCTGGAGCTGTCGGAATCGCAGATCTGCGACATGATCCGCTTCTGGACGATGAGCATCTCGGACTATCTTGACGACTATTTCGAAAGCCCGGTCATCAAGGCCTATCTGGCCGTCTCGGCGATCATCGGAACGGCGCTTGGGCCGATGTCGCCCGGGTCGGCCTATGTCCTCCTGCATCACTACATGGGCGATGTGGACGGCAATGTCGGCGCCTGGGGCTTTGCCCGCGGCGGAATGGGGGCGATCACCCAGGCGCTTCAGGCCTCGCTCGAGGCATCGGGCGGGACGGTCCGCGCCGGCAAGGGCGTGGCGCGCATCCTGGTCGAGGGCGGCCGCGCGGTGGGGGTCGAGCTTGAGGGTGGCGAGGTGATCCGCGGCAAGCGCGTCGTCTCGGGCATGGACGTCAAGCGCACCTTCCTGCACCACGTCGACGAGGCCAAGCTGCCCGAGGATTTCGTGCGCTCGGTCAAGCGGTTCAAGACGCGTGGGTCAAGCGGCAAGCTCAACATCGCGCTCGATTCCGCCCCGGTCTTTCCTGCCCTGCCCGAGGGGGCGCCGATGCTGAAGGGTGACCTGCATTTCACCGACTCGGTCGCCAAGATGGAACGCGCCTATGACGACTGGAAGTCGGGCCACTTCAGCCGCGATCCGTTCCAGGACGTGATGATCCCGACGATGATCGACCCCACCATGGTGCCGCCCGGCAAGCACTTCATGTCCTGCTTCGTGCAATATGCGCCGCCGAAGATCGAAGGCGGCGACTGGACCGACGCCGACCGCGATGCCTTCGGGCGGACCTGCGTGGAGCAGATCGAACGCTTCTCGCCCGGCTTTTCCGACCGCATCCTGCACATGGAAGTGCGCACCCCGCGCGAGCTTGAGGCCGAGGTGGGGCTGACCGAGGGCAACATCTTCCAGGGCGAACTGACCTTCGACCAGCTTCTCTTCAACCGACCTGTGCCGGGCTATGCGCAGTACCGCAGCCCGGTAAAGGACCTCTGGATGTGCGGATCGTCCACCCATCCGGGCGGCGGGGTCATGGGCGCACCGGGGCGCAACGCCGCGGCCGAGATCCTGCGCGACGCGCGCATGGGCGCCAAGGACATGAGGGACGCCTATGCCGTCCTCTGAGCGCAATATCGTCGTCATCGGCGGGGGAACGAACGGGCTGGCTTGCGCCGCACGGCTGGCGATGTCCGGGCGGAAGTGTTACGCTTGTCGAAGCCGGAGAGGTCTGCGGCGGCGGCGCGGCCACGGTCGAGTTCGCGCCGGGCTACCGTGTCAGCGGGCTTGCGCATCTCGTGACCACGCTCGACCGGCGGGTCGCCTCCGAGATGAAGCTGGACCAGCACGGCCTGTCCTATGCCGAGGCCGACATGGCGACGACCGCCCTTGGCCCAAGACCCCTGACCATGCGGCGTGGACGCACCGGCGACCTCGACACCGCCGACGCCCGCGCATGGGAGGCGCTCCACAAGCGGCTCGACCGCTACGCAGCCCTTCTTGCCCCCTTCCGCGAGATGACGCCGCCAAGGCTGTCGCGCAAGGGCGGGAACGACCTCAAGGCGCTGGCGCGCATGGGTCTCGACGTCCGGCGGCTGGGCAAGGCCGAGACGCGCGAGTTGCTGCGCGTGTTCCTGATCAACGTGGCCGACCTTCTTGAGGACGACCTGTCGGACGACCGTCTGATGGGCCTTGTGGCCTTCGACGCCACGCTCGGGTCCTGGCTTGGTCCGCGCTCACCGAATTCGCTGCTTCTGCTGCTGAACCGGATGGCGGGCGAAGCGGGGGGCAAACGCGGCGCACTTGCGGTGCCAAAGGGTGGTATGGGCGCCGTGGCCGAGGCCATGGCAAGCTCGGCCGCCAAGGCGGGGGTCGCGATCCGCACGGGCGCACGCGTGGCGGCGATCAGGATGGCCGACGACCGTGCGGCGGGCGTGACGCTCGACACCGGCGAGGAGATCGCGGCAGATCTCGTGGTCTCGGCGATCTCGCCGCAGGCGACACTGCGCCGGCTTGCCGGACCGCGGCACGCCGATATCGGCACACTGCGGCAGGTGAACGGCATCAAGTCGCGCGGTGGGGCGGCAAAACTCCATCTCGCCTTGTCCGGCGCGCCCGACTTCGGCGGGGCGGACTTGCGCCACCGTCTTGTCATCGCCCCCTCGGTCAACGCGGTAGAGCTTGCCTTCAACCCGGTGAAGTACGGCGAGGTGCCCGACCGGCCGGTGATGGAGATCACCCTTCCCACCGCGCACGACCCCGACCTCGCGCCCGCAGGCCACCATGTGCTGTCGGCCATCGTGCAGTTCGCCCCGCACGATCCGGCCGACCGCGATGCCGCGCGGGCCAAGATGCTCGAGACCACGCTGGGCGTGCTCGAAGAGCACGCGCCGGGCCTGCGCGCCCTGATCCTGCACGCCGAACTTCTGATGCCCTACGACATCGAAGCCCGCTACGGCATGACGGGGGGCAACTGGCATCACGCCGAGCTTTCGGTCGAACAGATGCTGTTCCTGCGTCCCTTCCACGGCGCGGCGCAATACGAAAGCCCCCTGCCCGGCCTCTGGCTGGCCAGCGCCGGCAGCCATCCGGGCGGCGGCATCTCGGGCGCTGCGGGCTGGAATGCCGCGGGCCGGATCCTGGGGGCGCGCGCATGACCGATCCGCGCCTGCAGTATATCGAACCCTTGCAGCGGACCCCGTTCCACGACAGGACGGCCGCCGCGAACCGGCTGTCGGAATGGGCCCCATGGGCGGGATATGTCTCGGCGCTGAGCTATGGCGACACCGAGATGGAATACACCGCCATCCGCAACGGCGCGTCGGTCTATGACCTTTGCCCGATGGTGAAGTATCGCATCGCGGGGCCCGAGGCGGCGGCCTGTCTCGACCGGCTGACGGTGCGCAGCGCCTCGAAACTGTCGGTCGATGCCGTGCACTACACCGTATGGTGCGACGACGCGGGCAAGGTTCTCGACGACGGCACGCTCTTCCGCCTTGCCCCCGACGACTTCCTGCTGTGCTGCCAGGAACGCCACCTGCCCTGGCTTCTGGACGCGGCGCAGGGTTTTGACGCAACCATCTCCGAAATCACCGAAGAGGTCGCCGCGCTGTCGCTGCAGGGCCCCTGCACGGCGTCGGTCCTTCAGGCGGCGGGCTTCGACGTGAGCGCGCTGAAGCCTTTCCGCATCGCGCGCTTCCAGTTCGGCGGCGCCGAGCTTCGCATCTCGCGCACCGGTTTCACCGGGGATCTCGGCTATGAACTCTGGACCGACCCCGCACAGGCACTTGCGCTTTGGGACCACCTGATGGCCGCGGGCGCCCCCTGGGGCATCCGTCCGATCGGAACCCATGCGCTCGACGTCGCACGGATCGAAGCGGGGTTCATCATCACCAACATGGACTTCGTGCCCGCCGAGCAGGCCCTGCGCGAGGACCGCGTGCGATCGCCTTTCGAACTGGGGCTCGACTGGCTCATCGACTGGGAGAAGGGCCATTTCAATGGCCGCCGCGCGCTTGTGGCCGAGCGCAAGGCAGGGTCGAAATGGGCGCTTGTCGGCCTCGACATCGAGGGCAACATCGACGCCGACGGATCGCTCATCTACCACAACAAGACGCGCGAGGTGGGCTACATCACCGCAGCCGTCTGGTCGCCCACGACAAAGCGCAACATCGCCATCGCACAGGTCCAGCGCCCCTATCACGGTCCGAAGGCCGGCAACCTCTGGGTCGAGGTCTATGCACGGCGCGAGCTGCAATACGAAAAGCTCATGCTGAAGGCCGAGGTCGTCGACCGGCCTTTCTTCAACCCGCCGCGCCGCCGCGCGACCCCGCCCGGAGCCTTCTGATGACCACGCCCGAAAGCCCGCTCCTTGACCATTGCCCGCCGTCCCTGCCGGCGCGGGCCTATCTCGACCCGCAATGGTTCGAGGCCGAGCGCCGGCAGATCTTCGCGCGTGAATGGCTTCCGGTCGGGTCGCATCGACACCTTCCCCGACCGGACGATCCGCCGGATCGAGGTCGCCGGGGCCAGTGTCATCGTGCTGCGCGACGGGGCCGGGTTGCGCGCCTTCCACAACGTCTGCCGTCACCGCGGCGCCGAGCTTTGCGCGGCCGAAGCAGAGCCGCTGCGCGGCAAGCTGATCACCTGCCCCTACCACGCCTGGGCCTATGCCACCGACGGCCGCCTCGTCTCGACGGCCTTCGCCACCCCGACCGAGGATTTCCGCAAGGACGAGCACGGGCTTCTGCCGGTGGCGCTGACGCTCTGGAACGGGTTCGTGTTCCTGTGCCTGGCCGAGACCCCGCCCGCCTTCGCGCCCGACATCGGGCTTGCCGCGCTCGACAACTGGCCGATGGAGCGGCTGGTCGTCGGCCACAGGGTCGAAAAGACCATTGCCTGCAACTGGAAGATTTTCTGGGAAAATTACAACGAATGCCTGCATTGCCCGGGCATCCACACCCAGCTCAGTGCCCGCGTCCCGGTCTATGCCAAGGGGATCATGTCGCCCGCCGAAAGTGCCGAGACGGCAGCGGCGCCCGGCCCGGTCTACGCCGACGGGGCCCAGACCTGGACTGTCAGCGGACGCCCCTGCGGCCCGGTGTTCGATGCCCTGACCGAGGCCGAGCGCGCGGAGGGACATCGCTTCGTGACGATCTATCCCGGCATGTTCGTCGTCGCCCATGTCGATTACGTCCGCGCGATGACGCTGGTGCCCGTCTCTCCGGAAGAGACGCGGCTGACGACGGAATGGCTGTTCCTGCCCGAGACGCTGGCGCGGCCGGGCTTCGATCTGTCGGACGTCGTCGACTTCGCCGCGACCGTCATCGCGGAAGACGCGGCGGCCTGCGAGATGAACCAGCGCGGCCTGCGCTCGCCCGCCTACACCGCGGGGCGGCTCATGCCGCAGGAATTCGACATCGCGCGGTTCCATCGCTGGGTGCTCGACCGGCTGGACGCCGGGATCGCAAGAGAGGGAATGTCATGAACAAGACCGTAAAGCGTACGACGCCCGAAAGCTGGGACCGCCGCGGCCTGCCCGCCTGGACCTATCATTCGCAATCGCTCTTCGATCTCGAACGCTCGGACCTTTTCCTCAATCACTGGCAGATCGCGGGCCATGTCAGCGACATCCCCGGGCCGGGCGACTGGCTGAGCTTCGATTTCCTGGACGAACGCGCCCTCGTGGTGCGCGACCGGGACGGAACCGTCCGCGCCTTTCACAACCTCTGCCGCCACCGGGGTGCGCGGCTGGTCGACGGCCCGTCCGGGCGCTGCCGGTCCGCCCTTGTCTGTCCGTTCCACGGCTGGGTCTACAACACCGACGGCACGCTGCGCGGCCCCTCGCGCCCCGAGACCTTCGGCGATTTCGACAAGGAGGAGTTCGGGCTGAAGCCCGTCGAGATGGAGATCTGGCAGGGCTTCATCTTCCTGCGCTTCAACCCCGGCCCGCAGCCGGCGGTCAAGACGCTCTTCGCACCCTTCGCCGCCGATTTCGGCGCCTATGAGGCCGAGGACCTTCTTCCCGCCGACGGCGAGGCATGGTCGGCGACGCTTCCGGTCAACTGGAAATCCATCCGCGACGTCGACAACGAAGGCTATCACGTCGCGATGGCCCACCCGGCGCTGCAGGACCTTTACGGGCGCAGCTACCGCGACCTGACCTATACCAACGGCATCTCGGCCTCCTACGCCGAATTCGGCGACCACCCCGGACGGCTCTGGTCGGTGCGGCACTACCTCAAGATCGCGCCCGAGCAGACCGGGCTGCCGCCACGGCTGCGCCGGTCCTGGACCTACTTTGGCCTGTTCCCGAACGCGGTGATCGCCTTCACCCCCGAAAGCGCGCAATACTACCAGGAAGTCCCGCGCGGCCTGGGCGAGACCGAGTTGCGCGGCCGCCTCTACCGGCGCCCGAACGAGACCCGGGAGACGCGGCTGGCGCGCTACCTGGCCTACCGGATCGACCGCGAGACCGGACTCGAGGACCAGCAACTGTCGATCTGGTCGAACGAATCGATGCGCTCGTCCGCCTTCGACGAGTTTCATCTGTCCGATCTGGAATACGGCGTGCGCAACCATCACGACCAGATACGCCGCATCCTGCCCGTGACACGCCTGCGCGATGCTCCGCCCGAAAACGATGTCGCGACGCGGAACAACGATCTTCTTCGCGCCGAGGATGTTTCGGTCTAGCATCGGGAAAAGCCAACCAGCCAAGGGAGTCCGCACAATGACCAGGTTCACCAGACGCACGTCGATGGCCATGCTCGGGGGGACGCTGGCCGCACCTTTCGCCCGTCCGTCCTGGGCGCAGACGAGACAGGTCAATGTCTACAACTGGGCCGACTATATCGGCGAAACCACGCTTGAGGATTTCGAGGCCGAAACCGGCATCCGGGTGGTCTACGACACCTACGCGTCGTCGGAAGAGATGGAAGCCAAGATGCTTGCCGGACGCACCGGCTACGACGTGGTGCTTGCCGCCGGCGTGTCGATGCCGCTCTTCGTTCGCGCCGGCGTCTTTCAGGAACTCGATCACGCGGCACTTCCGGGGCTGGAGAACCTGAATCCGACCCTCGTGAAGATCCTCGAAGGGTGGGATCCGGGCATGAAGCACAACGTCCCCTACATGTGGGGCTCGGTCGGGCTGACGTTCAACGTCGACATGGTGCGCGAACGCCTGCCCGATGCCGATCTCGAGGATCTGTCGATCCTGCTCGATCCCGCGAACGCATCGGCGCTCGCCGATTGCGGCATCTCGATCCTCGACAGCCCGACCGACATCATGAAGATGATACTGCCCTATCTCGGGTTGGATGGTGACAGCAAGAATCCCGAGGATTTCCAGAAGGTTGTCGACGCCTTGGCGCAGGTCCGGCCCTACATCCGCACCTTCGACAACGCCAACTACCTCAACGCCATCCCGAATGGCGAGCTGTGCATGGTCAACAACTGGTCGGGCGACTACGGCGTCGCGGCGGCCCGCGCGGCCGAGGCGGGAATCGAGTTGAACCTGCAATACGTGGTGCCGAAAACCGGCGCGCCGCTGTGGTTCGACGTGTGGGCGGTCCCGACCGACGCCCCCCACACCGAAGAGGCCTACGAATTCCTGCGCTACATGCTGCGGCCCGAGGTGATCGCGGCCTGCACGAACTACACGCTCTACGCCAACGCAAACGACGCGGCGCGCGAATTCGTCGATGACTACATCCTCGCGGATCCGGCCGTCTATCCCGACGACGAGACGATCTCGCGCCTCTTCATCACCACACCGGACGACGACGACACAAGCCGCATGATCACCCGGTTCTGGCAGACGGTGAAGTCGGGCTGAGGCGCGGCGCGGTCCGACGGGGATCGGCGGCATGTCCGCGATAGCCAGCGCAGCGACCGGGCAGGTGGCCGAGACGGCCCCTGCCCGCAAGCATCCGCCCTTCGTGACCGTCGAACATGTGACCAAGCGGTTCGGCGACTTCACCGCGGTGGACGACGTGAGTTTCGAGATCGAGAAGGGCGAGATCTTCTCGCTTCTCGGCGGGTCGGGATGCGGCAAGACCACGCTGCTGCGCATCCTCGCCGGATTCGAAGCGCCGACCGCGGGCCGCGTGCTGATCGACGGGCAGGACATGGCCGGATGTCCGGCCTACGACCGGCCCGTGAACATGATGTTCCAGTCCTACGCGCTCTTTCCGCACATGACGGTCGAGAAGAACGTCGGCTACGGCCTCAAGCACGAGAAGATGACAGGCGCGCAGCGCGCCGACCGGGTGCGCGAGATGCTCGACCTCGTCAAGCTGACCGAGTTCGCGCATCGCAAACCGCACCAGATCTCGGGGGGCCAGCGCCAGCGCGTGGCCCTTGCCCGTGCGCTGGCGCGTGCGCCGAAGCTGCTTCTGCTCGACGAGCCCCTGGCCGCGCTCGACAAGAAGCTGCGCGAACACACCCAGTTCGAGCTGATGGCGATCCAGGAACGCACGGGCGTGACCTTCGTCGTCGTGACCCACGACCAGGAAGAGGCGATGACCCTGTCCTCGCGGCTGGCGGTGATGGACAAGGGGCGGATCATGCAGATCGGCACCTCGAACGACGTCTACGAGTTCCCGCAGAACCGGTTTGTCGCGGGGTTCATCGGGTCGATCAACCAGATGGACGCGACCGTGAGCGAGATCGCGGGCGACGTCGCGCGGGTGGATGTGCCCGCCTTCGGCGGAATGGCGGCGGCCGCCGCGATCCCCGGGCTGCGGCCCGGACAAGCGGTCACGCTGGCGATCCGACCTGAGAAGATCACGATTTCGCGCGATAGGCCCGACGACGGGACAACCGTCCACGGCCAGGTGGAAAGCCTGGCCTACTTCGGCAAGGATTCACTTTACCGGGTGCGGCTGGCCAGCGGCGAGATCATCCTCGTCAACAGCGTGAACGGCCGACGCGCCGGTGAGCACGCCCGCGTCGCCGACTGGGAGGATGATGTCTGGCTGACGTTCCAGCCTTCCTGCGCGATCCTCCTGCCGGAGTAGACGATGCAGCAGGTCCCGCGCAGCCAACGTCTGTCCCGCTGGTTCAACCTGCGCGGATGGGCGCAGGTGACGGTCGCGGTGCCCTATGTCTGGCTGATCCTGTTTTTCTTCATCCCGTTCTTGATCGTCATCGCGATGAGCGTGGCGACCCGCACCCCCACGGCCCCGCCGTTTGGCTTCGGCGGCGACAACCCGTTGATCAACTGGGAAAATCATCAGCGGCTCTTCACCGATACGCTCTATATCCGCGCCTATATGAGCTCGATCGTGAACGCGGGCCTTGCGACGCTGTTCTGCCTGCTGATCGGCTATCCGATGGCGCTTGGGCTGACCCGCGTGACCAGCCGCTGGCGCAACGTGCTTCTGATGCTGGTGATCCTGCCGTTCTGGACCTCGTTCCTCTTGCGGGTCTACGCATGGATGGGGCTGATGGGCACGAATTCCTGGTTCAACCGGCTGCTGACCTCGTGGTGGAACGCGATCGTTCCCGAAGCGATGGAGCTGCGCTCGATCCAGATGATGAACACCGACTTCGCCGTCGTGCTGGTCATGGTCTATTCCTACCTGCCGTTCATGATCCTGCCGCTTTTCGCCAATCTCGAAAAGCTCGACCCCGCGCTGGACGAGGCGGCGATGGATCTGGGCTCGCGCCCCTTCGCGGTGTTCCGGGATATCACGCTGCCGCAAAGCTGGCCGGGGATCATCGCAGGGGGGCTTCTCGTCTTCATTCCGGCCTCGGGCGAACTCATCATTCCCAGCCTTGTCGGCAATGCCGGCCAGCCGATGATCGGACGGGTGATCTCGGACGAGTTCTCCTCGGCCCGCGACTGGCCCATGGCCTCGGCCGTGGCGGTGGCGCTGCTTGTGCTGCTGGTGGTGCCGATCATGGTCTACACCTACTTCGAGGCGCGCGCCGCGCGGGCCGCAGATGCTCGCGACGGGGGCACGACATGAACCGGCGCCCCTACTTCCTTTACGCGATGCTCTGCTTCGGCTTCGCCTTCTTCTATATCCCGATCCTTTCGATGATCGTCTTCTCGTTCAACGAGTCGCGGCTCGCGACGGTCTGGGGCGGCTTCTCGACCAAGTGGTATGCCGAGCTTTTCAGCAATGACCAGGTCATCGACGCGGCGATCCTGTCGCTGAAGATCGCGGTCACCAGCGCGACATTCGCCACCATCCTCGGCACCATGGCCGGCATTGCGCTCGCGCGGTTCCGGCAGTTCCGGGGCCGCACGGCGTTTTCGGGGATGATCACCGCACCGCTTGTCATGCCCGAGGTGATCACGGGCATCGCCATGTTGATGATGTTCATCCTGATGGCCGAATGGTTCGGATGGCCGGCCCAGCGCGGCTTCACCACCGTGACGCTGGCGCATATCACCTTCTCGATGGTCTTCGTCGCCACCATCGTCCATTCGCGCCTGGTCCGGACCGATGCCGCGATCGAGGAGGCAGCGATCGACCTTGGGTCGAAGCCCTGGCAGGTGATGTGGGACATCACGCTGCCGATCATCTCGCCCGCGATCCTCGCCGGATGGCTCTTGTCCTTCACCATCTCGCTGGACGATGTGGTGATCACCAGTTTCACCACCGGCCCGGGCAACACGACCCTCCCGATCCTGATCTGGTCGAAGGTCAAGCTGGGCGTGACGCCCGACATCAACGCGCTGGCGACGATCACCGTGACCGTGGTCGGGATCGGGGTTCTCATCGCGGGCATCCTGATGAACCGGGCCGAGAAGCGGCGCGAGCGCGAGGCGCAGCTTGCCTATCAGGACAACAGCTGATGCGCGACTGGTCGGCGGCCGATCTTCGCCAGTTGCGCCTCCTGCGGGCCCCGGTCGGGACTCCGGGCTCGGCCCGCGCGCGTTACGGCGCGGCGATGCATTTCCATCAGCAGGGCGCGATGAGTGCCAAGGCGCTCGAGGTCTATCGCATCTGCGCCACCCGCGATCGCGACGATCCGGCCGCCCTCTTGCGCACGCGCCGCATCGCCGACCGGCTTCCGCCCGCGCCGAAGTTCCGTCCCGATCTTGCCGTCGAGGACCTGATCGACGAGGCCGACCTGTATCTCTCGGGCCTCGGTGGCCCGGGCATCTCCGAAGCGCGGGCGGTACTCGCGCGGGGACGTGGCCTTCCGGTGTCCACCCGGCGCACGCGCCACCCGCTGGTGTCGGCCCATCTTCCCGCAGCACTCGAGGCGCTGGCGGCGACGCATCCCTCTCTGGCGCTTGCCATTCGCCTGGCCGCGCCGCACCTGCCCTGGCAGGCCTATGCCTATGCCGATCCGCAGATCGGCCCGGGCTTCTCGGCGGCGCATGTCTTCTGCACCATCGCGGGCGAGGATGACGCGGCGGTCCGGGTCGAAGGGGGCGATGTCGGCCTCTTCCTTGTGGCGCCGCATGTGCTCTACCGCGACCATGCCCATGCCGCGCCCGAGCTTTACGCACCGCTGACCGGGCCGCATGGCTGGCGCTTCGTGCCGGGGGCGCCGCTGATCATGAAACCCGCGCATGTGCCGGTGTGGAACGCCCCGCACAAGCCCCACCTTTTCAAGGTCGGGCCTGTGCCATTCCTGTGCTTTTTCGCCTGGACGGACGCGCTTCACGAACCGGCCTACGTGCTGCCGGCAGACGATTGGGACGCGCTCGACGCGCTGCGGCTGGAGGACCCGGCGTGACCTCGGATCTCGTCATCCTGAACGCCGACATCCGCACCATGGATGTCGCCCTGCCGCGCGCGACGGCGCTGGCGGTGCAGGAGGGCCGCATCCTTGCCCTGGGCGACGATGCCACCATCGCGGCGATGGCGGGCCCGCGCACCCGCCGGATCGACGCAGGCGGTCGGCTTGTCCTGCCCGGGTTTCAGGATGCGCATGTCCATCTTCTGGATGGCGGGACCGACATGGTCTCGGGCGCGGCCCTTTGGGAAGTCGGGACAATCGAGGCGTTTCTCGACACCCTCGCCGCCCATGCCGCGCGCTGGACCGGCCCCCTTGTGATCGGCAACGGCTGGCAGGCGGGACTTTTCGGCGCGCATAACCTGACGGCCGAGGTCCTTGACCGCGCGGTTCCCGACCGGCCCTGCATCGTCTACGATTCCTCGTACCATTCGGCCTGCGTGAACAGCCTGGGCCTGCGCATGGCAGGCATCGACGACTCCACGCCAGACCCCGAGACCGGACAGATCGTGCGCGACCGCACGGGCCGCGCCACGGGAATGCTCTACGAAGAGGCCGCGATCCTTGCCCGCGACCGCCTGCCGCCCACCGATGACGCGACCCGGATCGCCGGGCTGCGCGCGGGCCAGGCCCATGCCAATCGGCACGGCATCACGGGCATCGTCGATCCCAGCGTGAAGGAGGACCACCTTCGCAGCTACGCGGCCCTTGCCGACGAGGACGGGCTGACGCTGCGCGTGGCCGGGGCCGCCACCGTCCTGCCCGACGACAGCGTTGCGACGGCGCTTGACCGTCTGGCTGCCTGGCGCGACGCGAACCGCGGACCGCTTTTTCACGTCAACGCCGCGAAACTCTTCCTCGACGGGGTGCTCGAAAACCGGACGGCCGCGCTGATCGCGCCCTATGCCGACACCGGGGTGCCTGGCGGGGGCGGCAATGCCCCCCTGATGTTCCCGCCCGACAGGATTGCCGCGCTTTTCACCGCGCTCGACGCCGCGCGGTTCCAGATCCACCTCCATGTGATCGGCGACCTTGCGGTGCGGGCGGCCCTCGACGGGCTGGAGGCCGCGCGCGCCGCCAACGGCCCCTGGCCCGCGCTGCACCAGCTGGCCCATCTCCAGATGGTCGATCCGTCCGACTTCGCGCGCATCGCCGCCCTTGGCGCGATGGCGAACATCCAGCCGCTCTGGGCGCGGCGCGACCCGGTGATCCCGGACGACTGGATCGACATGATCGGACCCGAGCGTCTGCCCTTCGCCTATGCCTTCCGGCGCATGATCGACGCGGGCGCGCCCTATTGCCTGTCATCGGACTACCCCGTCTCGACGCTCAACCCGTTCGAGATCATCGAGACCGCCGTCACACGCCAGCCGCGCCGCCGCGACGGCGACTGTCCGCCCTTCCTGCCCGACGAACGCGCTGACCGTCGCCGAGGCGGTGGCGGGCTACACCTGTCACGCCGCCCATGCCTGCTGGCGAGGGGCGTCCACCGGGCGGCTGCTTCCCGGTTTCTCGGCCGACCTTGTGATCCTCGACCGCGACATCTTTCGCTGCCCGGCGCATGAGATCGGCGATACAGAAGTGCTGTTGACGCTGTTTCGCGGCAAGGCAGTCTGGCGGCACGACAATTTCGAAGAAGGTGACTTCGCATGACCGACGACGACGAACTCTACACCGGCTCGCTCATCCTCATCCTCGAAAAGATCTGGGGCGAGGGGTTCCTGTCGCCCGGCGGAGAGGACGAAGTGGGCCGCCTTGTGGGCAATCACGACTTCGCCGGCCGTTCGGTCCTCGACATCGGATGCGGCGCGGGCGGGATCGACATCGCGCTCGTCCGCAATCACGGGGCGGGCTACGTCACCGGAATCGACGTGGAGGATGGCGTGATCGCCCGCGCGCGCGAACTGGTCGGGGCCGGGGGGTTCGAGGACCGGATCGGCCTTTGCAAGGTGGCCCCCGGCCCCCTGCCCTTCCCCCCCGGGACTTTCGACATCGTCTTCTCGAAGGATTCGATCGTCCATATCCCCGACAAGCACGCGCTGGCCCGCGAAGCATTTCGCGTCCTCAGGCCCGGCGGCTGGCTGGTGGCCTCCGACTGGCTGATCGGGCACGACGGCGAACCCTCCGAACAGATGGCCGAGTACATCAAGTCCGAGGGGCTCGATTTCGGCATGGCAAGCCCGTCCCGCTACAAGGACGCGCTGGAGTCGGCGGGCTTCGTCGACATCCGCATCGAAAGCCGCAACGCCTGGTACCGCGACGAGGCCAGGCGCGAACTCGAGCGCATGAAGGGACCGTGGCGCGCCGGGGCCGAAGCGGAACTGGGCGCGGAATTCGTGGCGCACAACATCGAGATCTGGGAACGCATGGTCCCGGTGCTGGCAAGCGGCGAGCATTGCCCGACGCATCTGCACGCCCGCAAGCCGGGCTGACCCGTCGCGCCCGATCCCCGCCCGGCGCGGATGGGTGACGGCCAGGTCCAGCCGTTGGAAAGCGTGATCTTGAGCCGTTCATCGTCCGCGCCTCTCCGGTGCGCGGGCGGCGAGTTTGTTGACACCATTGCAAGCGCATCGAATACTTCGGTCAATGCCGGTCCGGGAAAGGGCGAAACGGGAGGACTGCGGCGGATGACCACTCAGGACCTGCCCAGGGGCATGATCCGCGCCACCGGCAGCAGCGGCACGCACGAAGGCTACATGCCGGGCTTCGGCAACGACTTCGAGACCGAGGCGCTGCCGGGCGCGTTGCCGCAGGGGATGAATTCGCCGCAGAAGGTCAATTACGGCCTTTACGGAGAGCAGTTGAGCGGCACCGCCTTCACCGCGCCCAGCCATCAGAACGAACGCACCTGGTGCTATCGCATCCGCCCCTCGGTCAAGCACAACGGGCGCTATCGCAAGATCGACCTGCCGCTTTGGAAGACCGCGCCGCACGTGCCCGAGGACGTGATCTCTCTGGGCCAGTACCGCTGGGACCCCCTGCCCCATTCCGAGGACGAACTGACCTGGCTGACCGGGATGCGGACGATGACCACGGCCGGCGACGTGAACACGCAGGTCGGCATGGCCAGCCACATCTACCTGGTCACCGCGTCGATGACCGATGCCTACTTCTATTCCGCCGACAGCGAGCTGCTGGTCGTCCCGCAGGAAGGCCGGCTGCGGTTTTGCACCGAGCTTGGGGTGATCGACATCGCGCCCCAGGAAATCGCGATCCTGCCGCGCGGCCTGGTCTACCGGGTCGAGCTGCTGGACGGCCCCGCACGCGGATTTGTCTGCGAGAATTACGGACAGAAGTTCGACCTGCCCGGGCGTGGCCCCATCGGCGCCAACTGCATGGCCAACCGGCGCGACTTCAAGACCCCCGTCGCGGCCTTCGAGGACCGCGAGGTGCCCTCGACCCTGACGATCAAGTGGTGCGGCCAGTTCCACACCTGCGAGATCGGGCAAAGCCCGCTCGACGTCGTGGCCTGGCACGGCAACTACGCCCCGGTGAAATATGATCTGACGACCTACTGCCCGGTCGGCGCCATCCTTTTCGACCATCCCGATCCGTCGATCTTCACCGTGCTCACCGCGCCGTCGGGCGTCGAGGGCACGGCGAACATCGACTTCGTGCTCTTCCGCGAACGCTGGATGGTGATGGAAGATACGTTCCGCCCGCCCTGGTACCACAAGAACGTGATGTCCGAGCTTATGGGCAACATCTACGGCCAATACGACGCCAAGCCCAAGGGCTTCGTTCCGGGCGGCATGTCGCTGCACAACATGATGCTGCCCCACGGCCCCGACCGGGACGCCTTCGAGAAGGCGTCGAACGCGGACCTGAAGCCGGAAAAGCTCGACAACACCATGTCCTTCATGTTCGAGACCCGCTTTCCCCAGCACCTGACCGAGTTCGCGGCGAAGGACGCGCCGCTTCAGGACGACTACGTCACCTGCTGGGACGGGATCGAGAAGAAGTTCGACGGAACGCCCGGAAAGAAATGACGGGCGCGTCGGGGTGGCCGATCGCGCAAGCAGCGGCCGGGGAAGGGAACCGCGTGACACATCCGCAAAGCTGGGTGGAAAGCGCCAATGGCGCCGACACCGACTTTCCCGTGCAGAACCTGCCCTACGGCGTCTTCGACGACGGGCGCGGGCCCCGGATGGGCGTGGCGATCGGCGATGCCATCCTCGACGTGGGCGCGGTCGAGCATGGCCTGGACCCGAAGTTGTTCGCGCTTCCTGACTGGAACACCGTCATGGCGGCGGGGCCAGAGGTCTGGCAACGCCTGCGCGACCGGCTCACCGACCTTCTGACCGACCCCGCGCAGGAAGCTGCGGTGTCGCCGCATCTGCGCCCGATGAAGACCGCGCGCCTTCTGATGCCGTTTCGCGTGACCGAGTACACCGACTTCTATGCCGGACGGCACCACGCGCAGAACGTGGGCACCATGTTCCGCGGCCCCGAGAACGCCTTGCCCGCCAACTGGCTGTCGATCCCGATCGGCTACAACGGGCGCGCCTCGTCCGTCGTGGTGTCGGGAACGGACGTCATCCGTCCCTGGGGCCAGATCAAGTCCCCGGACGAAGAGCTTCCGCGGTTTGCGCCTTCGGCGCGCTTCGATTTCGAACTCGAGATCGGCGCGATCGTTGGCCAGCCCTCGTCGGGCATGGTGTCAGTGGCGGAAGCCGACGCGATGATCTTCGGCTACGTCCTTCTCAACGACTGGTCGGCGCGGGATATCCAGGCCTGGGAATACCAGCCGCTCGGCCCGTTCCAGGCCAAGGCGACGGCGACCACGATCAGCCCCTGGATCGTGACGAAAGCCGCACTTGAACCGTTCCGCGCCGCCACCCCCGACCGTGAACGGCCGCTCCTGCCCTATCTCAGGGAACCGGGCCCGATGCTCTACGACATCGACCTTGCCGTGGGCCTTGCGCCGCAGGGCCGCACCGAGACCATCGTCGCGCGCACCAACTACCGCGAGATGTACTATTCCGCCGCCCAGCAACTCGCCCATCACACCACAAGCGGCTGCCCGATGCGGGTGGGCGACCTGCTTGGGTCGGGCACGATCTCGGGGCCGGACAAACGACAGCCGCGGCTCGCTTCTGGAATTGTCCTGGGGCGGCAAGCGAGCCGCTGACCCTTGGCACCGGCGAGACCCGCCGCTTTCTCGAGGATGGCGACACGGTCACGCTGTACGGCGCAGCCCGGGGCGACGGCTACCGCATCGGCTTTGGTCCCTGCGCCGGGACACTGCGACCCGCGCAGGACCTGCCCGACTGGGCGAAGGACCAGGGAGGAAGCACATGACGGCGGTCCGATCAGCCAAGGATGCAGGGCGCCGGCGCTGGGCGTAGGGGCGCTTGGGGGCATTCTCGTCCGCGTCGCGAGGTTAGACAGCCCGCAGCGCGACCGACACCCCCTGCCCGACACCGACGCACAGGGTGCAGAGGGCCAGCCCGGACCCTGCAAGACCGGGCTGGCGCTCCGAAAGCTCGACGGCGGCGGTCCCGACAAGCCGAGCGCCGGTCATGCCAAGCGGATGGCCCAGCGCGATCGCCCCGCCGTTGGGGTTGACGTGATCCGCCAGCGGATCGAGGCCCAGCGCGCGGCAGACCGCGATGGCCTGCGCCGCGAAGGCCTCGTTCAACTCGACCACGTCGAACTCCGCAACCGACAGGCCCAACCGTGCGCAAAGCGCGCGCGTCGCCGGAACCGGCCCGATGCCCATGACGCGGGGCGCGACCCCTGCGCTGGCCGCTCCCAGGTATTCCGCCACCGGGGTCAGCCCCCAGGCCGCGACCGCGTCTTCGGAGGCCAGCAGAAGGGCCGCCGCCCCGTCGTTCACGCCGGATGCGTTGCCGGCGGTGACACTGCCGCCGTCGCGGAACGGCGTCCCGAGCGCGGACAACGCCTCGATCGTCGTCTCGCGCGGATGCTCGTCGCGGTCCACGACCAGCGCATCGCCCTTCCGGCGCGGAATCTCCACGGGCACGATCTCCCGCGCAAGGCGTCCACTGGCCATTGCCCGGGCGGTCTTCTGCTGGCTTGCCAGTGCGAAGGCATCCTGATCGCGCGCGAGACGTCGAACTCCGTCGGCCACGTTCTCGGCCGTCTCGGGCATGCTGTCGATGCCGTATTGCGCCTTGATCGCCGGGTTGACGAAGCGCCAGCCGATGGTGGTGTCGAAGATCTCGGCCCGCCGGTCGAAGGCGGTTTCGGCCTTGGGCATCACGAAGGGCGCGCGGCTCATGCTTTCGGCGCCGCCCGCGATCACCAGATCGCCCTCGCCCACCTGGATCTGCCGCGCCCCGGCGATCACCGCGTCCATGCCCGAGGCGCACAGCCGGTTGACGGTGACGCCCGGAACGGTCTCGGGCAGCCCCGACAGCAGAACGACCATGCGCGCAAGATTGCGGTTGTCCTCGCCCGCCTGGTTCGCACAGCCCAGGACAACCTGATCGACGCGCGCGGGATCAAGGCCGGGGTGCCGCGCCAGAAGCGCCCGGACCGGGATCGCCGCGAGATCGTCGGCACGCACGCCCGACAGCGCGCCACCATAGCGCCCGATTGCGGTGCGCGCATAGTCGCAGATGAAGACGCGCCGAAGGCTGGTCACGACAGATGCGCCGTGGCTTCGATCTCGACCAGGGCCGCGTCCTCGACCAGCCCCGCGACCACCACCATCGACATCGCCGGAAAGTGGCGCCCGAAGACCTCGCGGTAGGCGGCGCCGACCTCGGCCTGGCGGGCGAGGTAGTCGCGCTTGTCGACCACGAACCAGGTCAGGCGGGTCACGTCGCCGGCACTTCCGCCCGCCGCCTCGACGATGGCGACGATGTTGCGTAGCGCCTGCCGCATCTGGCCGACGAAGTCGTCCGACACGAACTCCTGGTTCGCGTCCCAGCCGATCTGCCCGCCGATGTGCAGAACGCCGTCCTTGGTCAGCATGCCGTTGGCATAGCCTTTCGCGGGCAGCCAGCCGTCGGGCTGGATGGTTCTGTGGGTCATGGCGCGTCTTCCTTCGTCTCGTCGAACTTGTCGGTGATCTCGGCGGGCCAGCGGGCGGGCCGGCCGGTGCTGTCGACGTTGACCAGCGTGGCCTCCGTGCGAAACCGCACCTCGTCTCCGCAGGTCGCCGTCATCTGGTAGGGCATCGAGGTGCGACCGAGACGCGTCACCTCGATCCGCAGGACGAGGAGGTCGCCATGCCGGCTCGGCGCGACGAACCGCGTCTCGATCGCGGCGGTCGGCACCCCGCCCTCGCCGTGGATACGTTCGAACGGCCAGCCAAGCACGTCGGAAAAGAACATCTCGACACAGTCGTTCATCATCTCGAAGTAACGCGGGAAGAAGACGATCCCGGCGGGGTCGCAGTGCTTGAAGAGAACCTTCTGAGGCATCTCGTAGATCATCACACCCCCACGAACCGTTCCGAGACATCGTGGGTCAGATCCGTCATCGCGCCCGCCCACACGGCCTTGCCGCGCTCGAGGATGACCGCGCTGTCCGAGACCTGCCGGAGCTCCTTCAACGACTTGTCGATCACCAGGATCGCCATGCCGGTTTCGGACTTCAGGCGCGCGACGGCGGCCCAGATCTGCTGCCGGATGATCGGGGCCAGCCCCTCGGTCGCCTCGTCGAGGATCAGAAGACGCGGGTTGGTCATCAGCGCCCGCCCGATCGCCAGCATCTGCTGTTCACCGCCCGACAGGGAGGCGGCGCGTTGGCCCATGCGGTCGCCCAGAGCCGGGAAGAGACCGGTCACCCGCGCCATGTCCCAGGGTCCGGGACGCGCCGTGGCGACCAGGTTCTCGGCCACCGTCAGGGCGCGGAAACAGCGCCGGCCCTCGGGGACAAGACCGATCCCCAGCCGCGCGGCACGGTGGCTTGGAAGGGCGTGCAGGTCCTGGCCGTCGAACGTCAGCGTCCCGTCCGAACGGATCATCCGGCAGATCGCCTTGACCGTCGTGGTCTTGCCCATACCGTTGCGGCCCATGACCGCCAGCACCTCGCCCTCGGCGATGGTCAGATCGACGCCGAACAACGCCTGGCTGACGCCGTAGGAGGCCGTCAGGCCCGAGACGGTCAGAAGGCTCATGCCTCTTCCCCCAGGTAGGCTTCGCGCACCTCGGGATTGGCGCGGACCTCGTCCACGGTGCCCGTGGCGATGACCCGGCCGTAGACCAGCACGCTGATCCGATCGGCCAGGGCGAAGACCGCGTCCATGTCGTGTTCGACCAGCAGGATCGGCGCCTCGTCCTTCAGCCCCTCAAGAAAGCCGGTCAGCCGTTTCGATCCCTCTGCCCCGAGCCCGGCCATGGGCTCGTCCATCACGAAGGCCTTCGGGCGCAGCGTCAGCGCCACCGCGACCTCGAGCTGCCGGCGCTGCCCGTGGCTGAGGTCAGCGCAGCGCGTGGCCATGCGGTCCTGAAGACCGACGCGCGTCCAGCGCCTCTTCGGCCCGCGCGCGCAGGTCGGCATCCTTCAGGGCGGGGCGCCAGAAGCGCCAGGGACGTCCCCTTGCGCCAAGCGCTCCCAGCATCGCGTTCTGAAGGACCGTGTCCTCCATCGCCAGGGCCGAGATCTGGAAGGTCCGCGCCAGCCCGGCCCGCGCACGCTCGGGCGTGCTGTCCTGGGTCACGTCCCGGCCCATGAGGAACACCTGTCCTTCGTCGGGGCGCAGCCCGCCGCAGATCTGGTGGATCAGCGTCGACTTGCCCGCGCCGTTCGGGCCGATCACCGCATGGATCTCGCCGGGCCTGAGGTCGATCGAGATGCCGTCGCTGGCCTTCAGCGCACCGAAGCTCTTCGAGATGCCACGGGTTTCAAGGACCGGCTCAGTCATGCGCCGCCCCCCGTCCGCTCAGAAGCCCGACGATGCCGCCGCGCGCGAAGAGCACGATCAGCAGCAGGATGACGCCGAGGTAGATGTGCCAGAAATCGGTCATCCCCCCGAGGAAATGCTCAAGCGTGACGAAGGCGACCGCCCCCGCCACCGGCCCGAAAAGCCGCGCGACCCCGCCCAGGATCACCAGCACAATGATCTCGCCCGAGAACTGCCAGCTGAACATCGTGGGGCTGACGAAGCGGTTGAGGTCGGCGAAAAGCGCCCCCGCCAGCCCGGTGACCGCACCCGAGATCACGAAGGCCAGCAGCTTCAGCCGCATCGGGTCGAGGCCCACCGTCTCGACCCGCACGGGGACCTGGCGCGCCGCGTTCAGCGCAAGACCGAAGGGCGAGCGCAGAAGCCGCGCGTTTAGGAACAGCACAAGGCAGAGGATGACGAAGCAGATGCCGAAGAACTGGATCGGGACCAGCGTGTTCAGCCCCGGAAAGCCGTTGCGCACATAGATCGACAGCCCGTCCTCGCCGCCGTAGGTGCTCCAGGAGATCGTGAAGTAGTAGAACATCTGCCCGAAGGCGAGCGTGATCATGATGAAGTAGACGCCGCTTGTGCGCAGGCTCAGAAGCCCGATCACCAGGGCTGCAAGCGCCGACAGGACGACGGCGACCAGCCAGATCACCGGCATCGACTTGGTGCCGGCCAAGGTGAAAGGCCCGATCTCGAGCGGCGTGAAGGTTTGCGCGTGGAAGGCGAGGATGCCCATGGCATAGCCGCCGATCCCGAAGAACACCGCGTGCCCGAGACTGACCAGCCCGCCGATCCCCAGCGCGATGTTCAGCCCGACCGCGGCCAGCGCCAGGATCACCGCGCGGGTGGCCAGCGTGATGGTGAAGGGCTCGTCCGCCGCCAGAGCCCAGAGCGGCACCGCGATCAGCCCCAGAAGGATCACGGCATTGACGATGCGTTCGGGGATCATGCGCGCGCCCCGAAAAGGCCCGTCGGACGCCAGATCAGCACGAGGCTCATCAGGATGTAGATCGCCATCGATGCCAGCGACGAGCCGATCGCCGTGGCCGAGGCCGGGTCCATGAAAAGCTTGAAGACCTCGGGCAGGAAGATCCCGCCCAGCGTGTCGGTCAGCCCGACCAGCAGAGCGCCGACGAAGGCACCCCGGATCGACCCGATCCCGCCGATCACGATCACGACGAAGGCCAGGATCAGGACCGGCTCGCCCATGCCAACCTGCACCGACTGGATTGCGCCCACCATCGCGCCGGCCAGCCCCGCAAGGGCGGCCCCAAGCGCGAAGACCAGCGTGTAGAGCTTCGAGATATCGACACCAAGGGCCGCCACCATCTCGCGGTCGTTCTCGCCCGCGCGGATCTGGATGCCGATCCGCGTGCGCTCGATCAGAAGCCACAGGCCCAGCGCCACGGCCAGCCCCGCGCCGATCAGCGTCAGCCGGTAAAGCGGGTACTGGATGCCGCCCGGCAGGGTGACCGGACCCGACAGGTAGTCGGGAATGTCGAGGTAAAGCGGGAACGACCCGAAGACCCAGCGCGTCCCTTCCGAGAAGATCAGGATCAGCGCGAAGGTCGCCAGCACCTGGTCGAGATGGTCGGTCGCGTAAAGCCGCCGGATCACCACCATCTCGACGATCGCGCCGGCCACCGCCGCCGCCGCCAGAGCCGCCACCAGCGCCAGCAGGAACGATCCCGTCGCCCCGGCCACGGCCGCCGCCGCGAAGGCGCCGATCATGTAGAGCGATCCGTGCGCAAGGTTGATCAGCCCCATCACGCCGAAGATCAGCGTCAACCCTGCGGCCATGAGAAACAGCATGACCCCGAACTGCAGGCCGTTCAGGACCTGCTCGATGATGAGGATGGCTGACATGCGGCGGGTTCGTCCCCTGTCACGGCGCCCCGGCGTACTCCCGGGGCGCCGATGCGCTTACATCTTGCAGTCGGCCGCGTAGGCGTCGGCATGGTCTTCCAGCGCCACGCCGATGATGCGGTTGGTGTAGACGTCGCCTTCCTTCACCACCTCGCGGGCATAGATCGTCTGGATCGGGTGATGGTTGGGCCCGAACCGGAACTCGCCGCGCGTGCTGTCGAAATCCGCCTCCATCAGCGCGGCGCGGAACGCGTCGGCATCCGACGGCTCGGCCTTCTCGAGCGCGGACAGAAGCAGGTTCGCGGTGTCGAAGCCCTGGCTTGCGTAGAGCGACGGCAGACGCCCGTACTCGGCCTGGAAGGATTCGACGAAGGCCACGTTCGCCGCATTGTCGAGGTCTTTGGACCATTGCGAGGTGTTCACCACCCCCAGCGCCGCGTCACCCACGGCCTGCAGGATGCCCTGGTCGAAGCTGAAGGCCGGTCCGACCACCGGGATATCGACGCCGCTGTCGGCATATTGCTTGAGGAACGAGATCCCCATGCCGCCGGGCAGGAAGAAATAGACGCTGTCGGCGCCCGAGGCGCGGATCTGCGCGATCTCGGCGGCATAGTCGGTCTGGCCGAGCTGCGTGTAGATCTCGCCCGCGATCTCGCCTTCGTACATCCGCTTGTAACCGGTCAGCGCGTCCTGGCCCGCCGGATAGTTCGGCGCGAGGATGAAGCTGTTGGCGTACCCCGTTGAATTCGCATAGGCGCCTGCGGCCTCGTGCAGGTTGTCGTTCTGCCAGGCGACGTTGAAATAGTTCGGATGGCAGCCCGCCCCGGCCAGTTGCGACGGCCCGGCGTTCGGCGACAGGTAGAACACGCCCTGCGCGGTGGCCGAGGGCACCACCGCCATGGCGAGGTTCGACCAGATGATGCCGGTCATCACGTCGACGTCCTCGGCCTGGATCATCTTGTCGGAAAGCTGCACCGCGATGTCGGGCTTCTGCTGGTCATCCTCGATCACGACCTCGATGTCGTCGCGGCCGGACTGGGCGATGGCCAGCATGAAGCCGTCGCGCACGTCGATGCCAAGGCCGGCGCCGCCGCCCGACAGCGTGGTGATCATCCCGACCTTGACCTCGGCCATGGCCGAGGTGGCAAGGGCGCCGATGGCCGTTGCAAGTAGAAGCTTTCTCATGTCGTTCTCCCTGGTTTGCCGGGGCACCTGACGGCCCCGTGTTGGCTGGGACCGCTTCCGCGGTCCGGCGGGGCCGTTCCCCCGCCTGTCAATTCTTTCGGCTCCCATGCACCGGGGCAAGCCGAAACCTCTGGATCTTGCCGGTCGGCGTTTTCGGCAACTGGGTCACGAAGACAAGGCTGCGCGGATACTTGAAGGGGGCGATCATCGCCTTCACATGATCCTGCAACTCCTTGATCATCATGGCATCTCCGGTGAATCCTTCGGCCAGGACCACATGTCCCTCGACCACCGCCCCCCGCTCGTCGTCCGGCGCGCCGATCACCGCGCATTCCGCGACCGCCGCATGGGACAGCAGCGCCGCCTCGACCTCGGGTCCGGCGATGTTGTAGCCCGACGAGACGATGATGTCGTCGTTGCGCGCGGCGAAATGGAAATGCCCGGTCTCGTCCTCGACGAAGCTGTCGCCGGTGATGTTCCAGCCGTTCTGCACATAGTCCCGCTGTTTCTGGCCGCGCAGATAGCGGCACCCCGTCGGTCCGCGCACCGCAAGGCGGCCCATCGTGCCGGGCGGCACCTCATCGCCCTTGTCATCCACGACCTTGGCCTCATAGCCCGTGACCGGAACACCGGTGCAGGCCGGGCGATGGTCGTCGAAGCGGTTCGAGATGAAGATATGCAGCATCTCGGTCGCGCCGATCCCGTCGAGCATCGGCTTGCCGGTCTTTTCCATCCAGGCCTCGTAGACCGGCGCGGGCAGCGTCTCGCCCGCCGAGACGGCGGCGCGCAGCGACGACAGGTCCGCGCCCTCGTCCATCGCGCGCAACATCACGCGATACGCGGTGGGGGCCGTGAAGCAGATCGTCGCGCGGTAGGTCTCGATGATCTCGATCAGGTTGGGCGGCGAGGCGTTCTCCAGAAGCGTGGCCGTGGCGCCGAAACGCAGCGGGAAGACCGCCAGCCCGCCCAGCCCGAAGGTGAAGGCCAGGGGCGGCGAGCCGACGAACACGTCCTCGGGCGTGACCTGAAGCACCTCGCGCGCATAGCCGTCGGCGATGATCAGGAGGTCGCGGTGGAAATGCATCGTGGCCTTGGGATCGCCGGTCGACCCCGAGGTAAAGCCCAGGAGCGCCACGTCGTCCTGCGCGGTGTCGACCGCATCGAACCGCACGGGCTTTTCCAGCGCCAGCCGGTCAAGCTCGGCGTCATGGCTCGACGTTCCGTCGAACCCCACCACGGTCTTCAGGAACCGGCTGTCCTTGGCGCAGGTGACCATCTCGTCCATCAGCCGGGTATCGCAGAGCGCGAACGCGATCTCGGCCTTGTCGACGTATTTCGAAAGCTCTCCCGGCGCGCAGCATCGGCATGGTGTTGACCACGACCGCCCCGGCCTTGGTCGCGGCCAGCCAGCAGGCCACCATCGCCGGGTTGTTGGCCGACCGGATCAGCACGCGATTGCCCGGCTTCACGCCCAGATTGTCGACAAGGGCGTGGGCCAGCCGGTTGGTCCAGTCCGACAATTCCTTGTAGGTCCGCCGTCGCCCATTGCCGATCAGCGCGACCTGGTCGCCAAAGCCCCGTTCCACCATCGCGTCGGTCAGCTCGACCGCCGCGTTCAGCCGGTCGGGATAGTCGAAGCCGTCCAGAAGCAGATCGGGCCAGTCCCCGACCGGCGGAAGGTTGTCGCGGGTGAAGGTGTCGACATGGGCCGACGGTCGGAGTGTCGTCACAACTCGGTCCTCACCGTCCAGAGTTCGGGAAACAGCACCACGTCGAGCATGCGGCGCAGGTAGCTGACGCCGCCGGTCCCGCCGGTGCCCTTCTTCAGGCCGATCACGCGCTCGACCGTGGTGACGTGGTTGAAGCGCCAGCGGCGGAAGTAGTCTTCGAGGTCCATCAGCTTTTCCGCCAGCTCGTAAAGCTGCCAGTGCGCGCCGGGGGCCTCGTAGACCTGCTTCCACATCGCCTGAACCTCGTCGCGCGGCGCGTGGGGACGATCGTTTGGCTCGGCCACATCATCGGGCAGGTCCATTCCCTGCCGCGCCGCGAAGCCAAGGACCGTGCCGTAAAGGCTGGGCCGGTCAAGCTCGGCCGCAAGCGTCGCGTGGACCTGCGGCAGATGCGCGTGCGGACGCATCATCGCGCGGTTGCGGTTGCCCAGGATGAACTCGATCTGGCGGTATTGGTGCGACTGAAACCCCGAGGACTGCCCCAGCGCCTTGCGGAAGGTGGTATAGTCGGCCGGCGTCATCGTGCGCAGCACGTCCCAGGCCGAGTTGAGTTGCTCCATGATCCGGCTCACCCGCGACAGAAGCTTGAGCGCAGGCGCAAGCCGGTCGGCCGCAAGATCGTCGCGCGCGGCGGCCAGTTCCGAGATCATCAGCTTCATCCAGAGCTCCGATGTCTGGTGCTGGATGATGAAGAGCATCTCGTCATGGGCGTCCGACAGCGGGGCCTGTGCACCGAGCACCGCGTCGAGCCGCAGGTAATCGCCGTAGGACATGCGCCCGTCGAAGGCCATCTGCGCGCCTTCGCGCGCCGGATCGTAGGGATCAGCCATGATGGGCCCCCAGTGCCGCCCGCGCGATCACGACACGCTGCACGTCGCTTGCGCCTTCATAAATGCGCAATGCCCGGATCTCGCGGTAAAGCCGTTCGACGATCTCGCCCGACCGCACCCCGTCTCCGCCGTGCAGCTGCACCGCCTTGTCGATCACGACCTGCGCGGTCTCGGTTGCATAGAGCTTGGCCATGGCCGCCTCGCGCGTCACGCGCGGTGCGCCCGTGTCCTTGGTCCAGGCCGCGCGATAGATCAGCAGCGCGGCGGCATCGACCGACAGCGCCATGTCGGCGATATGCCCCTGCACCATCTGAAGATCGAAGAGCGGCGCGCCCTGCACCTGCCGCGTGGTGACGCGATCCAGCGCCTCGTCCAGCGCGCGGCGGGCAAAGCCAAGTGCTGCAGCCCCCACGGTCGACCGGAACACGTCGAGCACCGACATCGCGATGCGGAAGCCCTGCCCAGCCTCGCCGATCAGCGCCGAGGCCGGGATGCGGCAATCGGCGAAACGCAGCGTCGCCAGCGGATGCGGCGCGATGGTCTGAAGGCGCTCCGTCACCTCAAGGCCCGGCGTGTCGGCGGGTACAACGAAGGCCGACAGCCCCTTGGCGCCCGGCGCTTCGCCCGTGCGGGCGAAGACGGTGTAGACATCCGCGATCCCGCCGTTCGAGATCCAGGTCTTTTCGCCGTTCAGGACGAACCCGTCCCCGTCGCGCGTCGCCGTCATCGTGGAATTCGCCACGTCCGACCCCGAGGCCGGCTCGGTCAGCGCGAAGGCGGCGATGGCCTTTCCCGCGCGGGTCAGGGGCAGCCAGGCATCCTTCTGCGCGCCTGTTCCAAAGAGGGAAATCGCCCCGGTTCCAAGCCCTTGCATGGCGAAAGCGAAGTCCGCAAGCCCGTCGTGGCGCGCCAGTATCTCGCGCGACAGGCAGAGCGCCCGAACATCGAGCAGGCCGTCCATATCGCTGGTATGGTGAAGGAATCCCGCCTCTCCCAGGGCGGTGACCAGGCCGCGGCAGGTGGCGTCGGTGTCGGCATGGTCAACGGCCGCCAGATGCCCGTCGGCCCAGCGTTCCAGATCGGCGGCCAGCGTCCTGTGGCGCGGCTCGAAGAAAGGCCAGTCGAGGAAACTCCGGTCCGCCATCAATCGCCCCCGAACACCGGCTTTTCCTTGGCCACGAACGCCTCGTAGGCGCGGCGGAAATCGTTGCCCTGCATGCAGATCGCCTGCGCCTGCGCTTCGGCCTCGATCGCCTGGTCAAGGCTCATCGACCATTCCTGCGCCAGCATTGTCTTGGTCATGCCATTGGCGAAGGTCGGCCCGGTGGCGATCCGCCCGGCCAGTTCGAGCGCCTGCGCTTCAAGCGCATCGGCCGCGACCACACGGTTGAAAAAGCCCCATCGCTCGCCCTCCTCGGCGCCCATCGACCGGCCGAGATAGAGAAGTTCGGCCGCCCGGCCCTGCCCGATGATCCGGGGCAGCATCGCGCAGGCACCCATGTCGCAGCCGGCAAGACCCACGCGGTTGAAGAGGAACGCGACCTTCGCGTCCGGCGCGGCCAGCCGCAGGTCGGATGCCATCGCGATGATCGCTCCTGCCCCCGCACAGATGCCCTGTACCGCCGAAATGACTGGTTTTTGGCAATGCACCATCGCCTTGACGAGGTCCCCGGTCATGCGGGTGAAGGCCAGAAGCTCCTTCATCGACATGCGGGTCAGCGGGCCGATGATGTCGTGCACATCGCCGCCCGAGCTGAAATTGCCGCCATTGGGCAGGATCACCACGGCATGAACCTCGTCCGAATAGGGCAGCGCTCGGAACCAGTCGCGCAACTCGGCATAGCTTTCGAAGGTCAGCGGGTTCTTCCGTTCGGGCCGGTCGAGCGCGATACGGGCGATGCCGCCCTCGATCGTGCAGCGGAAGTGGGTGGTGTCGGACAGGGTCATGACGATTGCTCCGCCCGTTCCGAGGCCTTGGCCGGGCCCTTGATCGCGTCGAGCAACGCCAGCATGGCCTGCGTCTCGTCCGCACCAAGCCCGCCCAGCATCTCGTCGATCCAGTCCTCGTGCTGGCGTGCAAGACCGGCAAACGCCTCCTGCCCCGCCGGTGTAAGGCGCGCAAGCTGCGCCCGCCGGTCGCCGGGCACGGCCACGCGCAGGGCAAGCCCGTCCTCGGTCAGGCGGTCGACGATGCCGGTGACGTTGCCGTTCGAGACGCGAAGGTATTCGGAGAGTTCGCTCATCTTCAGGCCCTTGGGGTGGCGGGCCAGCGCGGCCATGACATCGAAGCGCGGCAGCGTCGTGTCGTGGTGGTCGCGCAGGCGGCGGCGCAACTCGGCCTCGATCCCGCCCGAGACCTTGAGAAGCTTCAGCCACAGCCGCAGGCGGCTTTTCGACAGGGACTCGGGGCCGGTTGCGCGGTCAGGTCTCATATCTCGCCCCCCGAAACGGAAAGAGCGTGCCCATTCACCATCGCGGCACCGGGCGAGGCCAGGAACAGCACCGCCGCCGTCACCTCGTCCGGCGTGATCAGGCGGCCCACCGGGTTGCCCTTGACGATCCGCCTGAGCGCCTCGTCCGGGCCGATGTCGAGCCGCGCGGCAAGGCCGGCCACCGAGGCGTCGGTCAGCGGCGTGTCGACGAAGCCCGGACAGACCGCGTTGCAGGTGATCCCCTCGCGCGCCACTTCAAGGGCCAGCGACCGCACCAGCCCCAGAACCCCGTGCTTGGCCGAGGCATAGGCGGCGATATTCGCCCCGCCCTGAAGGCTGGCGGTCGAGGCGATGGCGACAAGACGTCCGCCCTCGCCCATGCCGGCGCGCAGCGCGTCGCGGAAGGTCAGGAAGACGCCGGTCAGGCAGACCGACAGCGTGCGGTTCCAGTCGTCGAGCGACAGGTCCTTCACCCGCCGCGCGGCACCGCTTCCCGCATTCGCCACGACCACGTCGTAAGGGGCCTCGAAAAGGGCCGCCACCTGCGCCTCGTCCGTCACGTCTGCCACGCGGCAGGTCATGCCCCGCCCGCCGTCGGTCTCGGTCAGGGGGTCGATCCGCCGCCCGGCGATGCTGACGTCGTCGCCGGCTTCGGCGAAGGCGCGCGCGACCGATCGCCCGATGCCGGACCCGCCGCCGGTGACGAGAACGCGCCTCATGCCCGGATCTCCTGTTCCTGCGCACGGTCGGCCAGCCGCCAGAGCTGATCGCGCCCGGGAAGATAGGGCAGCGGCCAGTCGCCCGCCGCGCGGTCGCCGATCGCGGCGGCCTCACGGAAGGTCCAGTAGGGATCGGCCAGATGCGGCCGTCCGACCGCCACGAGGTCGGCCCGTCCCGCCATCAGGATCGAATTGGCGTGGTCGGCCTCGTAGATGTTGCCCACGGCCATGGTCCGGATGCCCGCCTCGTTCCGGATGCGGTCCGAGAACGGGGTCTGGAACATGCGGCCATAGACCGGCCGCGCCTCGACCGAGGTCTGGCCGGCCGACACGTCGATCAGATCGGCGCCCGCTTCCCAGAAGGCGCGGGCGATCTCGACCGCCTCGTCCGGGGTGACGCCCTCGTCGCCGACCCAGTCATTGGCCGAGATGCGGACCGACATCGGCTTGCCCTCGGGCCAGACCGCGCGCATCGCGGCGAAAACCTCGAGCGGCCAGCGCAGGCGGTTTTCAAGCGAGCCGCCATAGGCGTCCGTCCGCCGGTTCGACGTGGGCGAGATGAAGGAGGACAGAAGATAGCCATGGGCGGCGTGCAGCTCGATCATGTCGAACCCGGCGCGTTCGGCCATCTCTGCCGAGGCCACGAACTCGGCCTTGATCGCGTCCATCTCGGCTCGCGCGATCTCGCGCGGGACGGGGTTCTCGGGCGACCAGGGGATGGCCGAGGCGCTGACCACGTCCCAGTTGCCCTTGGGCAGCGGATAATCCATCCGCTCCCACCCCAGCTGCGTCGACCCCTTGCGGCCCGAATGGCCGATCTGGCAGCAGATCTTCGCCTCGGTCTCGGCATGGACGAACCCGGTCAGGCGCCGCCACGCGGCCTCGTGCTCGGGCGCGTAAAGCCCGGTGCAGCCCGGCGTGATCCGGCCCTCGGGCGACACGCAGGTCATCTCGGTGAAGACAAGTCCCGCGCCGCCTTTCGCCCGTTCGGCGTAATGCACGAAATGCCAGTCGGTGGGGCAGCCGTCGACCGCCTTGTACTGCGCCATGGGCGAGACCACGACGCGGTTCTTCAGCGCCATGTCGCGCAGGCGGAAGGGCGCGAACATCGGCGCGCGCACGGGGGCATCGGCGGGCGCGCCGGCCTGCGTCTGGAACCAGCGTTCAGCCTCTTCCAGCCACTCGGGGTCGCGCAGGCGCAGGTTCTCGTGGCTGATCCGCTGCGACCGGGTCAGCAGCGAATAGGTGAACTGCGTGGCGTCGAGGTCGAGGTAGCGCTCGACCTCCTCGAACCATTCAAGCGAATTGCGCGCCGCCGATTGCAGGCGCAGCACCTCGACCCGCCGCTCGTCCTGGTAGCGCTGGAAGGCCTGTTCCAGCGTCGGCTCCGAGTGCAGGTAATCGGCCAGGGCGATGGCGCTGTCGAAGGCCAGCCGCGACCCGGACCCGATCGAGAAATGCCCCGTCGCGGCGGCGTCGCCCATCAGGACGACGTTCTCGTGATACCACTTCTCGCAGATCACGCGGGGGAAGTTCATCCAAACCGCCGAGCCGCGCAGGTGGGCGGCGTTCGACATCAGGTCATGGCCGCCTAGATACTTCTCGAAGACCTTGCGGCAGGTCTCGACCGTTTCTTCCTTCGACATGTCCTCGAAGCCCCAGGCATCCCAGGTCGGCTGAAGACATTCGACGATGAAGGTCGCGGTGTCGGCGTCGAACTGGTAGACATGGGCCCACATCCAGCCATGCTCGGTCTTCTCGAAAATGAAGGTAAAGGCGTCGTCGAACTTCTGATGCGTACCCAGCCAGACGAACTTGCATTTGCGGATGTCGATATCGGGTTTGAACACATCGATATACTCGTTCCGCACCCTCGAGTTGATGCCGTCGCAGGCGACCACGAGGTCGTAGTCCTTGCGGAACTCCTCGGCGGAGCTGAACTCGCTCTCGAACCGCATGTTGACGCCGAGGGCGCGGGCCCTCTCCTGGAGGATCAGGAGCATCTTCATCCGGCCAATCCCGGCGAAACCATGCCCGCCCGAAACGGTACGCTCGCCGTTGCGGACAACCGCGATATCGTCCCAGTAGGCGAAGTTCTCGCGGATTTCCCGCGTGCTTTCGGGGTCGTTGCCTTCCATCCTGCTCAGCGCGTCGTCCGAGAGCACCACGCCCCAGCCGAACGTGTCGTTGGCGCGGTTGCGTTCGAACACCGTGACCTCGTGGGACGGGTCGCGCAGCTTCATCGAGATCCCGAAGTAGAGACCGGCGGGGCCGCCCCCAAGGCACGCAATCCGCATTCCGCAAGATCCTCCATCCCGATTCCCGGGAAATCCTCGGCCATTCCCGTTGTCTTTTCAAGCTTGAAATTTCAGGCTTGAAGAATTAACCTCCGCCAACCCCGCAAGGAGACAGAGATGCCTGATTCCTCTCACGCGACCTTCGCCCCCACCACGCCCGAAACCGCGCGGGCGAAACCCGCTTCGCTCGACTGGACAGACCCCTTCCTGATCGACGCGCAACTGACCGAAGAAGAGCGGATGATCCGCGATGCCGCCGCCGCTTTCGCGCAGGACAAGCTTTTGCCGCGCGTGGTCGAGGCGAACCGCCACGAGATCTTCCACCGCGAGATCATGTCGGAGATGGGCGAACTGGGTCTGCTGGGCGCCACCATCCCCGAGGAATACGGCGGCGTCGGCGCGGGCTATGTCAGCTATGGCCTGATCGCGCGCGAAGTCGAACGCGTCGACAGCGGCTATCGCTCGGCCATGTCGGTGCAATCGTCGCTGGTGATGCACCCGATCTTCGCCTACGGCACCGAGGATCAGCGCAGGAAATACCTGCCCAAGCTCGCCACGGGCGAAATGATCGGCTGCTTCGGACTGACCGAACCGGACGCGGGCTCGGACCCCGGCGGGATGCTCACGCGCGCGAAGCCCGTTGACGGTGGCTACCTGGTCAGCGGCGCAAAGAACTGGATCACCAACAGCCCGATCGCGGACGTTTTCGTGGTCTGGGCGAAATCCGACGCCCATGACGGCAAGATCCGGGGCTTCTTGCTCGAGAAAGGCATGAAGGGCCTCAATGCCCCGAAGATCGAGGGCAAGTTCTCGCTGCGCGCCTCGACCACGGGCATGATCCAGATGGACGAGGTCTTCGTCCCCGAAGAGAACCTTTTGCCCCATGTCTCGGGCCTTGCCGGACCGTTCGGCTGCCTGAACCGCGCAAGGTACGGCATTGCCTGGGGCGTGATGGGCGCGGCCGAGGCCTGTTGGCACGCCGCGCGGCAATACACGCTGGACCGCAAGCAGTTCGGCCGGCCGCTGGCGCAGACGCAGCTGGTGCAGAAGAAACTCGCCGACATGCAGACCGAGATTTCGCTTGGGATGCTGGGTGCGCTTCGGCTGGGCCGCATGATGGACGATCACACGGCCCCGGCCGAGCTCATCAGCCTGATGAAGCGCAACAACTGCGGCAAGGCGCTGGCCATCGCGCGCGAGGCGCGCGACATGCATGGCGGCAACGGCATCTCGGACGAATACGGCGTGATCCGCCATGTCATGAACCTCGAGGCGGTGAACACCTACGAGGGCACGCATGACATCCACGCACTGATCCTTGGCCGCGCGCAGACCGGGCTTCAGGCGTTCCAGTAGAATGACGGTCAAGACGGTCACGGTCGCGCGCGAGGGGGCGATCGCGGTCGTCACCATCGACAACCCGCCGGTAAACGCGGCCTCTACTGCAGTGCGCGCCGGCCTGATGGAGGCCATCCGGACCTGCGATTCCGATCCCGAGGTGCGCGCGGTCGTGCTGGCCTGCGCGGGCCGGACCTTTGTCGCCGGAGCCGATGTGAAGGAATTCGGCCAGCCGCCGCACCCCCCGATCCTGCCGGACGTGGTGGACGCCATCGAAGGCGCGGCAAAGCCCTGGATCGCAGCAATCCACGGCACGGCGCTTGGCGGCGGGCTCGAGCTCGCGATGGGCTGCCATGCGCGCGTGGCCGCCGCCGACGCGAAGCTCGGGCTGCCCGAGGTCACGTTGGGCCTGATCCCCGGAGCGGGCGGAACGGTGCGGCTGCCGCGTCTGGTGCCCACCGAACTGGCGCTGCGCATGGTGTCAGGCGGCAAGCCCATCGGCGCGGGTGAGGCGCTGAAGGCGGGCCTCATCGACGCAATTGCCGAAGGGGACCTTGTGACCGCCGCCAAGGATCTTGCGGCAACCCTCGATGCCCCTAGACGCACACTCTCCCTGCCGCCTCAGCCCCCGGCAGACCCCGCGGCTTTCGACACGGCGGCCGACACCGCGATCCGACGCGCGCGTGGACAACTCTCGATCCCCGAGGCCGTCGCTGCCCTACGCCGCGCGCTGACGCTGCCCGCGGCAGAGGCGCTGTCCGCAGAACGCGACGCCTTCCTGCGCCTGAAGGACAGCGACCAGTCCACCGCCCTGCGCCACATCTTCTTCGCCGAACGCGCGACCCTGTCTGACCCGCGCTGCAAGGGACCGGCCCGCGCCATCGACCACGTCGCGGTGATCGGCGGCGGGACCATGGGCGCGGGCATCGCGGCGGCCTGCCTGCTGAAGGGCCTGCGCGTGACGATGATCGAGCGCGATGCCGACGCGGCCGAGGCCGGAGGCCGGCGTGTGGACCAGATCCTTTCGGACAGCGCCGCGCGCGGCCTTCTTGGACCCGCGGCGCAGGCGGCCGCACTGGGTCGTTTCGCGGCCCGGTCAGACTATGCCGCCACTGCCGATGCCGATCTGGTGATCGAAGCGGTGTTCGAGGATATGGACGTCAAGAAGACCGTCTTCGCGGCGCTGGAGGCCCACACCCGCCCCGACGCCATCCTTGCCACCAACACCTCCTACCTCGACGTGAACGAGATTGCGGGAACGCTTGCCGACCCGTCGCGCGTGATCGGGCTGCACTTCTTCTCGCCCGCCCATGTGATGAAGCTGCTCGAGATCGTCCTGCCCGATGCCGTGGCCGACGACGTGGTCGCCACCGCCGCCGCACTGTCGAAACGCCTGGGCAAGATCGGCGTGCTGTCCGGTGTCTGCGACGGGTTCATCGGCAACCGCATCATGTCGGCTTACCGGCGCGAAGCGGATTACATAGTCGAGGATGGCGCCATGCCGTGGGATGTGGATGCCGCGATGCGCGATTTCGGCTTCCCGATGGGCGTGTTCGAGATGCAGGACCTCGCCGGCCTCGACATCGCCTGGGCCATGCGCAAGCGCCGCGCGGCCACGCGTGACCCCGCCGAACGCTACGTCGCCATCGCCGACCGGCTGTGCGAGGCCGGACGTCTGGGGCGCAAGACCGGACAGGGCTGGTACGACTACGACGCCGGAAGGCCCCGGCCCTCAGAGATGGTGGCCGGCCTCATCGCCGATGAACGCCGTCTCAAGGGCATCACGCCCGTCCCGATTGCCCCCGAGGCGATCATGGACCGAATCCTGTCGGCCCTGCTCGCCGAGGCGAACCAGGTGCTGGCCGAAGGGATCGCCCGGAGCGCCGATGACATCGACGTCGTCATGGTGAACGGCTACGGCTTTCCGCGCTGGCGCGGCGGCCCTTACTTCGACGCTCGCCGCCCCCCGCGCGATCGCTGACTGACCGCTGGCTCAGCCGCGGAGCGTGATGTCCGCGCCCACGCTCTTTTCCAGAACGCGAAGCGCGTTTGGGATATCGTTACCCAAGGCCCGTGCGATGGCGGCCTCGCGGTCAAGTCCATGCGCGAGCCAGCGGTCGATCAGCCGTTCGCGCAGGATGTCCGTCGGCGGGGCAAGCATCACCGACAGGTCCCAGAGCGGGTGCAGGCCGCGCCATTCGCCTTCGTCCAGTAGCAGGTAATTGCCTTCGACCACCGCGATTCGATCGTCGGGGCCGACCACTCCGGCGCCGGCGATGGCGATGTCGCGCGCCCGGTCGAAACCCGGGATCACCACCTCGGGGTCGCGGCCCAACCGCTCGACCATTCGCAGGACGCCCTGCGCATCGAAGGTCTCGGGCGCGCCCTTGCGCGCGCGCAGACCCCGCGCGTCGAGGATGCTGTTGTCGAGATGGAAGCCGTCCATCGGCACCAGAGCGGCCACGGGCGCTGCCCGGTTCAGATGCGCGACCAGGGCTTCGGCCAGCGTCGATTTGCCGGCCCCCGGCGGGCCGGCGATGGCCACGCGCAGCCGGACCGGCGGCGCGGGCACGGCATGGATACACGCGGCGAGATCTTCAACGATGGCGGTGGTGTCCGTCCCCATGGTCAGGCGGCGGTCTTGCCGTGAGCGGTGCGGCCGGACCGGCCCGCCTGCCCCCTAGGCGCAGTGTTCGACATGGTGCCCTCCCGGTATGCCCTGCCTCGTGCAGTGTCGTGTCCGCACAGTCTAGGGGTGCGGACGCGTCGCCGTCCAGTTCACCGCGGCGCCGGCGGCGCGCCGCTACCGACCCGGCTGCCGCGACAGGCCGCGGCGTCCAAGGGCGCTTGCCCCCACCGCGACAAGAATGATGGCCCCGACCAGAACCTGGCGCACGTAGCTGTCGACCCGCATCTGGGTCAGCCCGTTGTCGAGCACCCCGAGGACCACAACCCCGGCCAGGGTCGCCAGGACCCGGGGCTGGCCGTCCCGCGTCAGCGTCATCCCCAGAAACACCGCCGCGATCGCGGTCAGCATCAGCCCGTCGCCCTGCGTCGGGTTGGCCGAGGCGACGCGGCTTGCGTACATCAGCCCGGCCAGCGCGGCCCCGACGCCGGTGAAGGCGAAGGCGCTGAAGCGCAGCGCCACCACCTTGAGCCCGGCCAGACGCGCGGCCTCGCGATTGCCGCCGATGGCGTAGAGCCGCCGCCCGTAGCTTGTCTGTTCCAGCACGATCCAGACGACGAACGATCACCAGGAACGCCACGATCGTCAGGTTCGGCAGGACGAGCGCGCGGTCGTCCACCGTCCCGATCACCGGCCCGCCCCGCGCGAAATCGCTGAAGGCGGTCGGGATATCCCGGCCGAAGATCGTCCGCCCGCCGCTGACGATGAAGGCGAGGCCGCTGAAGACCGTCAGCGTCGCAAGCGTGGCCACGAAGGGCAGGATGCCGACCAGGCTGACCAGAAACCCGTTGAAAAGCCCCCCCGCCAGTCCGACGGCCAAAGCCGCGGCGACCGCGGCCGGAACGGGCCAGCCCTGCACGAACAGCGCCGCCGCGACGACCCCCGAAAGCGACGCCATCGAGCCCACCGAAAGATCGAAATCGCCCATGACCATCACCACGGTCATGGCGGCGGCGACGACCGCCAGCATGCTGATCTGCTGGCTGATGTTCAGCCAGTTGCGCGCGGTGAGGAACGTGTCGGGCAGGCTGATCGCGAAGAAGGCCACGACGGCGATCATCCCGAACATCCCGCCGAAACGCCGCAGGGTGTCGATCATGCAGGCACCTCCGCCGCTTCGTGGTAGAACCGCGCCAGAAGCGCCGCCTCGGTCAGCCCCTCGGCGGGCAAGGTCTCGGCCAGATGCCCGTCGCGCATCACGGCGATGCGGTCGGACAGGCCCAGAAGCTCGGGCAGGTCCGACGAGGCGACGATCACCGCGACCCCGTCCTCGCTCAGCCCCCGGATCAGCCGGTAGAGGTCGAAGCGCGCGCCGATGTCCACCCCCCGCGTCGGCTCGTCCAGAAGCAGCACACGGGGCTGCCCGACCAGGGCCCGCGCGAACAGGACCTTCTGCTGGTTGCCGCCCGAAAGCTCGTCGCAGGCCTGTGTCACCGAGGATGCCCGAAGCTGGACCCGCGCGCCGATCTCGGCGGCGATCCGGCGCTGCGACCGATCGTCCACAAAGACCCTGCCCCGCGCCAATCGGCGCAAGATGCGGCAGGGCGACGTTCTCGAAGATCGCCCGCCGCGTCATCAGTCCTTCGGAGCGGCGTTCGCGCGGAACATAGGCCACGCCCGCGGCCCAGACCTCGGCGGGGGTCCGCCCAAGCGGGCGACCGTCAAGCTCGACCGTGCCTGCGCGGCGCGGCAGCGCGCCGGTCAGCGCCCGCAAGAGCGCCCCGCGGCCCGACCCCGACAAGCCCGGCGATGCCCAATACCTCGCCCGCGCGCAAGTCGCAAGATCGGCATGGCGCAGCGGCCCGGCGGAAAGGTCCTGCGGCGCGCAGCACCACATCGCCGGTTCGCGCGGCGCGCCGCGGCGGAAACAGCCCGCCCAGATCGCGCCCGGTCATCTCGTCGATGATGCGTGTCTGGCTGGTCGCCGACAGCGGCCCTGACGACACCACGGCCCCATCGCGCAGCACGCGTGACCCGATGGCTCAGCCGGATCACCTCGCCCATCCGGTGCGAGACGTAGAGCACCCCGGCCCCCTGCCGCAGAAGCTCGGAGATCACGTCGAACAGGCGCTCGGCCTCGGCATTGGTCAGGGCTGCCGTGGGTTCGTCCATGACATAGAGCCAGGCGCGCATCGCCACCGATCAGCGTGGCGGCGATGCGCACCAGCATCTGGTCGCCGGTGCCAAGGTCGGTCATCGGCGCGGCGCGGGTCGATCCGCTCGAGCGCCCAGCCGCCCAGCGCCCGGCCCGCGGCCGCGATTCAGAGCGGGCCAGTCGACCAGGCCGAACCGACGCGGATAGGGATGGTCGAGGTGCATGTTCTCGGCCACCGACAGACCCGGAACGGGGTGCAGTTCCTGATGAATGAACCGCAGGCCCGCGGCGCGGACCGCCGCCGGGCTGGCGGGCGGCAGTGCCGCGCCGTCAAGCAGGATGCGCCCCGTATCGGGCCGGTCGAGCCCCGCGAGAATGCGGATCAGCGTCGATTTGCCGGCACCGTTCTCTCCCATGAGGGCGTGAACCTCGCCCGCCCGAAACGCAAGGCTCACCCCATCCAGCGCCTGCACCGCCCCGAAGCGCCGTCCCAACCCTTCAAGGGCAAGAACATGCGCGGGCCGGGAGAGTGCAGGAACCGTGCCCGCGGTCACTCGTCGGACACGTTCGCCACGGTGACCAGGCGCGTCGGGACGTAGATCACGCGCTGCACCAGCTCCTCGCCGGACAGAAGCCGCGCGACGGTGTCGGCGGTGGTCCGGCCAATACCGTCGAAGTCCTGCGCGACCGAGGCCTCGAAGTTGCCGCCCTGCGCGATGGCATCGCGGGCCTGCGGGTTGGCGTCGATCCCGGTGATGACGATGCCTTCGCCCTCGCGCCCGGCGGCCTCGATCGCCTGAAGCGCGCCCAGCGCCGGCTGATCCCAGGCCGCCCAGACCGCGGCGATGCTGCCGGGCTCGGGGTTGGCGGCCAGAACGGCCTCCATCTTGGCGCGGCTGTCGGCGATCCCGCCGTCGCTGACATCCGGCGTGATCCGGTCGATCACCGAGATGTCCGGGAAGTTGCCGAAGACGGCGTCGGCGATGGCGCCGCGCACCTGCACCGGCGGGAAGGGATCGAAGGTGAACATCACCACATTGCCTTCGCCGCCGATCCGGTTGGCGACATAGACGGCGGTCTCGGCTGCCATGGCATAGCCGTTCGACGTCACGTTCGCGGCCACCAGCGGGTCGCTGCCCGCGTCCATCCCGACCACGGGAATGCCGGCATCGGCGGCGGTCTGAAGCCCCGCGCCCACCTGGGCCGGGTCGACGTTGATGACGATGGCATCGACGCCCTGCGTGACCACGTCCTCGATCCGGCTGATGACGGCGGCAACGTCGCCGGCGGTGTCGATCACGTTGACCTCCCAGCCAAGCTCGTCCGCGCGCGCCGAGAATCCGTCGACATAGAACTGTGTCCCCGGCTGGGCGAGGTAGGGGGTGATCACCGCCACCTCCTGCGCCGAGGCCCCGCCCGCAAGCGCGGCGGCGATGGTGATGCCCGCAAGTCCTGTCCTGATTGCCATCCGCTTGTCCTCCGATGCGTTCCGGCCCTATTGCTGGAGGCGAGTATTGCCAGCCGCGCCGCGGAAGGTCCACAGGTCAGATCGGAAGGGAGCGCCCGCCATGACATCCCACGGCACCGAACCGGTCCTGATCGGGATCGATGTCGGCACCAGCTCGGTCAAGGCGGTGATGGCCGCGCCCGGAGGCCGGCGCATCGACGCCTTTTCCGGCACCCACCCGACACAGCGCGCGACCCCGGGCATGGCCGAACAGGCCCCCGCCGACTGGATGGGGCATGTCGAGGCCGCTCTTGCCCGTTTCGCCGCCCATCCGCGCGCGGCCGATGTCGTCGCGGTCGGCGTCACGTCGCAGGTGAACACCCATGTCTTCTGCGATGCCGGTCACGCGCCGCTTCGCCCCGCGATCACCTGGCAGGATACCCGCCCCGCAGCCGAGGCCGCGCGGCTTGGACGCCCGGTTGGACCCGGCCGAAAAGCTCGCAGCCCTTGGCGCGCCCATCCCCATCGACGCCAGCCACGCGCTGTCGCGCATGGCCTGGGTCGCGGCGCAGGAGCCCGATCTGCTGGGCGCGCACGTCACATGTGATGCTTCCCAAGGACTGGGTGATCGCCCGGCTGACCGGTCGGTCCGTCGCCGACCCGCTTTCCGCCGTGGGGCTTGTCGGCCCCGAGCTTGTCTATGCGCCCGCGATCCTCGGGCTTCTGCCGCGCGCGGACGTCGGTCTTGCCACCGCTTTGCGACCCGCTTTCGGTTGCGGGCCGCATCGCGGCCGGCCCGTTTGCCGGCGTGCCGGTCGCCACCGGCACGATGGACGCCTGGGCGGCGATGTTCGGGCTTGGGGTCGCGCGGCGAAGGGCAAGGGATCTACCTGTCGGGCACCAGCGAGGTGCTGGGCCTGATCTCGGCCACCCGGACCGGAGAGCCGGGCGTCGTGGCCTTTCCCGACTGGCGCGGGATCACGCTGCACGCCGGCCCGACCCAGTCAGGCGGTGCCTCGCTCGACTGGCTGGGGCGGCTTCTGGGCCGCGACCCGGCGTCGCTCGGGGCGCTGGCGGAGACCGCGCGGATCACCCCGTCCAGCCCGCTTTTCCTGCCGCATCTCGAAGGCGAGCGTGCGCCGCTTTGGGACGCGGCCTCGCGCGGGGCCTTCGCAGGGCTGACAAGCAGCACCGGACCGGCCGAGATCGCCGCCGCCGTGATGGAAGGGGTCGCCTTCTCGGCCCGGCTGGCGCTCGAGGCGGTCGAGCGGAGCGGCGCACGTACCGCCCTGCCCCTGCGCCACGGCGGCGGCGGGGCGGCGTCGGATGCCTGGTGCCGGATCCGGGCCAACGTCCTGGGGCGACCCCTGGAACGGGTGACCATGCCCGAAGCCGGCGCGATGGGGGCGCTGGTGATGGCCGGGGTCGCCTCGGGCGCGCTCGCGGACCTGGGCGAGGCCACCTCGGCCCTTGTCGCCATCGACCGCCGGTTCGACCCCGATCCCGAGGCCGCCGCCATCGCAGAGGCACGCTTTGCGCTCTACCAGGAGCTCTATCGCGGTGTCCGCCCGATCAGCGCCGGCCTTCAGGGCCTCTGATCGGGCGTCTCTCGCGTCTCCAACCCGGCCTGCTTTCGTCCCGCCTTATGTCGCCCCCCGATCACGCCGGGGACAATCCCAGCATCCGGCGCGCCTCGGCGGGCGATGCCACCGGGCGGTCGTACCTGGCGCAGAGATCGACCGTCCGGCGCACCAGCGCCGCGTTCGACGGCGCCAGTGTCGTTCGGTCGAGTCGGATGTTGTCCTCAAGCCCGGTGCGGCAATGCCCGCCCCGTTCGATGCACCATTCGTTCACCTCGATCTGGTGCCGTCCGATGCCCGCCGCGCACCATTCCGCATCGGGAGCAAGGCGACCCAGCGTTTCGATGAAGAATTCGAAGGCTGGACGGTCGGCGGGCATGGCGTTCTTCACGCCCATGACGAACTGCACGTAAAGCGGCGCCTTGAGCCGCCCGTCCGCGGCCATCGCAGCAGCCTGGAAGATGTGCGACAGGTCGAAGGCCTCGACCTCGGGCTTCACGTCATGCCTCAGCATCTCCGATGCGAGCCAATCCACAAGATCGGGCGGATTCTCGTAGACCCGGGTCGGAAAGTTGTTGGACCCAACGGTGAGCGACGCCATGTCCGGCCGTAGCGGCAGCATCCCGCCCCGCTCCTTCCCCGCGCCCGACCGGCCCCCGGTCGAGAACTGGACGATCATTCCGGGGCAATGGGCCTCGATCCCTTCCTTCAGCCGCGCGAACCGCTCGGGGTCGGAGCTTGGCGTCTGATCGTCGTTGCGCACATGGGCATGGACGATCGAGGCCCCGGCCTCGAACGCCTCGTGCGTGCTTTCGACCTGTTCGGAGACGGTGATCGGAACCGCCGGGTTGTCCTCCTTGCGCGGCAGCGACCCGGTGATCGCCACGCAGATGATGCAGGGCTTCGCCATGGCTCAGACCCGCGCCAGAACGAAGTCGAAGGTCACGTCCCAGTAGGGTCCGTCGAACCCCATTTCTGCCACACGCGCCGGATCGTCGACCTTCCGGAACTCCGCCAGCAGGCTTTCCTTCACCCCGAACACGGCGTCCGAGTTGATGTAGGGATCGTCGGGGTCGAAGATATGCGTGGTCAGCGGATCGTAGCCGTCAGCCGTGATGATGTAGTGCAGATGCGCCGGGCGATAGGGATGCCGGCCAAGCTGGCCCAGCAGCTTGCCCACCGGGCCATCGTCCGGGATGGGGTAGAACTTGGGCTTCACCGCCTTGAACCAGTAGGCGCCGTCCGGCCCCGTGGTGAAGACGCCGCGCAGATTGAAATCGGGCTGGAACCCCTTCTGCTGCACATCGTAGAACCCTTCGTCATTGGCCTGCCAGACATCGATCCGCGCGCCCTCGACCGGGTTGCCTTCGGTGTCGAGGATGCGGCCGCGCACCACCATGTCTTCGCCCTTCTGGTCGAGGCAGATGTTGGCGCCCATCTCGTATTCCGGCGCGCCGCCGACATGGAACGGCCCGAGCACGGTGTTCTCCGAGGCCCCCGAGGGCCGGCGCGAGTTGATCGCGTCGACCAGCATCGACACGCCAAGCACATCCGACAGCAGGATGAACTCCTGCCGCCAGTCGTTGCACATGTGTCCGGTCGCGGTCAGGAACTGGATCGCCGCGAACCATTCGTCCTGCGTCGGCTCGATCTCCTTGACCGCTTCGTGCAGCTTGCGGGTGACGACCTCCATCACCTCCTTCAGGCGCTCGATCCTTGGCGTCCGCGTTGCGCCCGGTGACGACCTCGACGCTGTCGTCCTCGGTGAAAAAGCCCTTCTCGTGCGCTTGCATGATGGTGTCTCCCTTCAGCGTGCCAGGATCTTGGTCAGGACGCGTCGCAGTTCGGCGGCCGGGTCGTCGGTCATCGCCTCGGCGCGCCAGGCGACGTGCTGGTCGGGGCGCACGAGGATGGCGCCCGAATCCGTCACCTCACGCGCCCGCGCCCAGTCGCCGGTGTGGTCGACGACCCTGCGGCGCGGCCCGACGACATGGACCCGGATATCAAGGTCGAACTCGGGTCCGACCGTCGCCGCCGCGTCTTCCCAAGCCTCGCCGCCGATCCCGGTGAACAGCGTGAAGCGCCCCTTGCCGCAGAGATCGAGCGTCGAGTGCTTGTCGCCCGTCTCATGCTCGAAGAGCCAGACATGGGGGATGCGCGCCCCGGGCCAGGTGGTGGGCTGGTAGTGCAGTTCGGCATCGAGGTCGAAGGCCGGCTCGATCTGACCGTCGGTCTCGACCGCGCCCGACCGGTAGCGCTGGTTCATCTCGACCCCGTGGGCATCGAATTCGTACTTCTTGAAGGCGATCGCCTCGCGGATCGCCTCGCGCTGGCGCTCGGCCGCCGGTGTCGCGTCGCAGCGGGCATCCATGCTCGCCTGGATCTTCTCGATATCGGTGCCGCCGGTCATCCCCAGCGCCTCGAAGATCGGGCCGAACTCGCCGATCGACTGGTTGGCGCGGGTCACGATCTGCTTGGCGACCGGCGCGCGTTCCTGCGAATAGCTGTCCAGAAGCCCGGTCCCGCCTGCCCCTTCAGCACCGCCGCCAGCTTCCACGCAAGGTTGAAGCTGTCCTGGATCGACGTGTTCGACCCCAGCCCGTTCGACGGCGGGTGCCGGTGCGCGGCATCGCCCATGATGAACACGCGGTCCTTCTGCATGTGGGTCGCGTACATGTTGTTCACGGTCCAGGTGTTGGCCGACAGAAGCTCGATCTCGAGGTCGGGGTCGCCGACAAGCTGGCGCGCGACCTGTGTGGCCATGGCCTCGTCCACTTCGGGGGCGGGCTGGTTGATGTCGTAGCCCCAGACGATCAGCCATTCGTTCCAGGGGCGGACCATGCGGACCAGCCCCATGCCGATCCCGCCGACGTCCGCGCCGGGCTGCATGACCCAGTAAAGGACGCTTGGCCGATGGGCGACGTATTTCGACAGGTCCGCGCGGAAGAGGATGTTCATCGACCCGCCGACACCCATCTTGCCCCTCGAACGGCAGGCCTGCGTGTTCGGCCACCAGCGAATTGCCGCCGTCTGCGCCGACGAGGTACTTCGAGCGGATCGTCACCGGCTTGCCCGTCAGGCGATCGTGGCAGGTTGTCGTGACACCCTCGGCATCCTGCGTGTGACTGACATATTCAGTCGACATCCGCGCCTGCGTGCCGCGCGAACAGGCGGTCTTGAAGAGCAAGGGCTCCATGAAGGTCTGCGGCAGGTCGTTCATCATCGTAGGGCGACGACAGAAGGTGTTCGGCCTTCGAGAGGGGGTGGTTGCCCCAGGATTTCATCCGCCCGATCTCTTCGCCGGCAAGGCTTTCGCAGAAGATGTTCTCGCCCATCAGGTCCTGATGGGTGGCGAACATGTAGGCCTCGTCCTCGACCTCGCGGCCGAGATCGCGCAGCACTTCCATCGTGCGCTGGTTGGTGATGTGCGCGCGCGGCGTGTTGGCCAGCCAGCGATAGCGGTTCACCGCCATGTTCTCGACCCCGTAGGACGACAGAAGCGCCGCCGTGGCCGAGCCTGCGGGCCCGGTGCCGATGATCAGGACGTCGGTGGTGATGTCAGCCATGGGTCAGTTCTCCGTTTTCGTCAGGGCCCCGCCGACGAGACGCCGCCGCACGGGGAAAAGCTGGATACCGGTCTTTTCGGACAGAAGGCCCCAGAGACCGCGGGGCGCGAACAGCATCACGCCGATCCCGATGAGGCCGAGCAGGATCAGGTACCACGACCCGTAATCGGCAAAGAGGCTTTGCAGCAGGAAGAACACGAGAACGCCGATGATCGGCCCCTCGATCGTGCCGATCCCGCCGATCACCACGATGAAGATGACGTAAGCCGTCCAGTCGGTGACGCTGAACGCTGCATCGGGCGAGATGCGCGCCTTCTGAAGGTAGATCAGCCCCCCGGCCAGGCCGGTGCCGAAGGCCGAGGTCAGGAACACCAGCCATTTCATCCGCCCCGCGTCGACGCCAACCGACCGCGCGGCCTCGGTGTTGTCGCGCACCGCCGCCAGGGCAAGGCCGCGCTTGGTGCGCAAGAGCCAGTAGATCCCCGCGATGGTGGCCACCGCCAGCGCCAGCGCCAGCCAGTAGGTCAGGACATCGCGCGCTTCGCTTGCGCGCAGGTCGAAGGTGGTCTCGATCCAGCCCACAAGCGCCATGTCGCGCAGCGCCGCGCGGGGCAGCGACGTGCCTGTGCCGCCGCCCACCGCCTGCCACTGCGCCACCGACAGGCGCGCGACCTCGGCGATGACCCAGGTGCCGATGGCGAAATAGGCCCCCTGCAGACGGAAGGCGAAGAACGCCGTGGGCACCGCCAGCACCAGCGCCGCGCACGCCCGCGATCAGGATCGACAGGACCGGATCGACCCCGCCAAGGATCACCGCGCCGTAACAGCGCATAGGCCCCGAGGCCCACGAACGCCTGCTGGCCGACCGAGACGAGGCCCGCCGTAGCCCGCCAGCAGGTTCCAGAACTGCGCCAGCGTCAGCATGGTCAGGATGAAGAACAGGTCCTGTATCATCCCGCGCGAGGCGAAGGTGGGCGCTGCCGCCAGCACCGGCGATCAGCGCAAGTGCGGCGACCATGGCGATGGTCGAGGCGGGCGTGCGCATGGTCACGGAATAGGGCGTCGACGCCATGTCTCAGCCCCCCTTCGGAAAAAGGCCGCGCGGGCGGACCAGGAGGACGATCAGGAAGGCGACATGGCCGGCGAGGATCTGCCATTCGGGGTTGACGGCTGCACCGAGGGTCTGCGCCACCCCGATGATGATCCCGCCCGCCAGCGTGCCCCAGAGACTGCCCAGCCCGCCGATGATCACCGCCTCGAAGGCGTAGATCAGCCGCGCGGGGCCGATCGACGGATCGAAATTCGCGCGCGTGCCCAGAAAGAGCGCCGCGATGGTGACCACCAGCATGGCGATGGCCGTGGCGATGGCGAAGACCCGGTCGGGCCGGATGCCCATCAGGCTGGCGGTCGTCGCGTCGTCCGAGGTGGCGCGGAAAGCGCGGCCGAGGGCGGTGCGGTAGAAGATCTGGTTCAGCCCGACGATCACGAGGATCGCCGCGGCGAAGGTCAGAAGCGGCATGACCCCAAGGTTCAGCGGCCCGACCGAGACCGACGCGGTTTCGAGCGGGCCCAGCGGAATGCGCTGGCTGTCGGCGGAGAAGCCCTCGAGCAGACCGTTCTGGAGGACGATCGACAGACCGAAGGTCACCAGCAGCGGTGGCAGGATGTCGTCGCCCAGCGTGCGGTTCAGCACGACGTTCTGAAGCACCCAGCCCAGCAGCGAACATCACCGGTGCCGCGACCAGCGTGGCCACGAAAGGATGGAGGCCCAGCACCGAGACGATGACGAGGATCAGATAGGCCGCCAGGACGATGAGATCGCCATGGGCAAGGTTCACCAGCCGCATGATCCCGAAGACGAGGCTGAGACCCGCGGCGAAAAGCGCATAGAGCCCGCCCAGAAGGATGCCTTGCACGATGGTGTCGACCCAGATCATGCCGCTGCCCCGAAATAGGCCGCGTGGATATCGTCGCGGCTGATGTCGGACGGGCGGCCTTCCAGCGTCACCCGCCCCTCCATCATGCAGTAGACGCGGTCGGACACGGCCAGTGCCTGCCCGATATCCTGCTCGACAACGATCACGCTGGCGCCGCTTTGCCGGATCTGCGGGAGCGCGGCATAGATGTCCTTGATCACCACCGGGGCAAGGCCGAGGCTGATCTCGTCGCACAGAAGGACCTCGGGGTTCGACATCAGCGCGCGCCCGATGGCGACCATCTGCTGCTGGCCGCCCGACAGCGCCGTGCCGGGGGACTGTCCGCCGCTCCTTGCAGGATCGGGAAGAGGTCAGACGGTCGAGTCAGACCTGCCCGTCGCCGTCAGCGCCACGGGCCCCCGGTGAAGCGGCTGAAGAAACTGTCGATCCGGTCGCCAAGTCGCTGCCGCCGATGCCGCGATGACAGGTTCTCCTCGACGCTCAGCGACGGAAAGAGCCGCCGCCCCTCGGGCACCATGGCGATGCCGCGTTTCATGATCGTGTCGGCGGGCAGGTGGCCGATCTCGACGCCCTTGTGCAGGATCTCGTCCGGCGCGGTCTTCAGCACCCCGGTGATCGACCGCATCAGCGTCGTCTTGCCCGCCCCGTTCGCCCCGATGATCGCCACGGTCTCTCCCGGCTCGAGCCGGATATCGACCCCGAACAGCGCCTGGAAATCGCCGTAGCGGGCGGTAAGGCCGCGGGTTTCGAGAAGGCGCCATCAGACTTCGATCCCCAGGTAGATCTCGCGCACTTCGCGGCTTTCCATGATCTCGGCCGGGTCGCCCATGGCGATGACCCGCCCGAAGTCGAGCACCAGAAGACGCTCGACCACGCTGTTGAGCGCGTGGAGGACGTGTTCGATCCAGATGATCGTGACGCCCTCGGCATGGATGTCGCGGATCGTGCGGATCAGCGACTGGCATTCGGCATCGGTCAGCCCGCCGGCGATCTCGTCGAGCAGCAGGAGCTTCGGCCCGGTCGCCATCGCCCGGGCCAGTTCCAGCCGCTTGCGTTCGAGAAGCGACAGCTTGCCCGCCGCCGTATTCGCCTTGGCCAGAAGCCCGGTGCGGTCGAGAATGTCGGCGCAGACCCCGGTCACCTCGGCCTCGGAGGCGGCGCGGCCATGCGTGGCGGCGACCACGAGGTTCTCGAACACCGTCAGCTTCTCGAAGGGCTGCGGGATCTGGAAGGAGCGCCCACCCCATGCAGGCAGCGCTGCATCGCCGGCACGCGCGTCACATCGCGCCCGTCGAAGTGGATCGTGCCCGCATCGGCCGTGAGGTTGCCGGTGATCAGGTTGAAGAGCGTCGATTTGCCCGCGCCGTTCGGACCGATGATGCCCAGCGCCTGCCCCTCGGGCACGTCGAAGGTCACGTCATCGGTGACCTTCAGCGACCCGAAGCTTTTCGACAGGGATTTCAGGGACAGGACGGACATCACGCCTCCGGCGGGCACGCAGTGGAAATGGATGCGCCCGAAGGCGCATCCGGTTCAGACGAGGATCAGTCGGTGATCGGCTCCATCACGCCGCCGGTCGGCACGACCGGCGCGGTCTGGTTGTCGACGATGACAAGGTCGTATCCGCCGCCGTCGCGCATCCGCCACTGGCCGCCGACCAGCGGCGTCTTGGCGACGTTGCGCGCCGCGAACGGCGGCAGTCCCGCGCCGTTCCACGCCAGCGGGCCGACGATGGTCTCCATGTTCGTCGCGGCGATCGCCTCGGCCACCGCATCCGGATCGCCCGCGTCGTCCACACGCCCCATGACATCTGCCGCCACTTCGAACAGCGCGTGGACGAAGCCGATGGGCTGGGTCCACTGCCGCCCGGTCGCCGCCGTGAAGCCCGCGGCCAGTTCGGCCGAGCTCTCGCCGGTCAGCGAAGACGAGAACGGGTGCGAGGGCGACCACCAGACCTCGGACGACAGGTTCTGGCCGGTCGCGCCCAGCGTCTCGACCGCCTGCGGGAACAGGATCGCCTTGCCGATGGAAGCGATCTTCGGGGTAAAGCCCTGCTGCTTGGCCTGGGTCCAGAAGGTGGTGAAGTCGGGCGGGATCATCACCCCGGTCACGATCTCGACATTCGCCTGCCGGAACGCATTGATCTGGGACGAGAAATCGTCGGTCAGGTTCTGGTAGCGGCCGGGGTCGGTCAGCGAGAACCCCTGCCCGTCCAGAACCGGCGGGAAGCCCACGACCGGGTCGCCCCAGGCGTTGCCATCGCCATCGTTGGGGAACAGACCGCCCACCGACTTGTTGGTGTCGAGCTGGTTCCACATGTTGGTGAAGACGGCGATCACGTCCTCGAGCCCCCAGAAGAAATGGAAGGCATAGGTGAACGGCTCCCAGGTCGCGGGATCGCCGGGGTTGCCCTGCTGGCCGATGAACCATGGCTGCCACGGCGCCACGGTCGAGATCACGGGCACTTCCTCGTTCTCGCAGGTGGTGCTGACGGGGTTCGTCGTCTCGGGCGTCGAGGCGACGAGCATCAGGTCGATCCCGTCGTCGACGATCAGTTCCTGCGCGACCTCGGCGGCGCGGTTGGGGTTCGACTGGCTGTCCTTGACGATCACCTCGAAGTTCGCGCCCGCTTCCGATGCGGCGAAGCCTTCGAAGGATGAAGTCGTCGGCCTCGGCGAAGGCGGCAAGCGGCCCGGATTGCGGGCTGACATAGCCCAGCTTGATGCGCGCGCCCTGCGCGATGGCGGGGGCGGCAAGCCCGCCGGCGGCCAGGGTCAGCCCGGTCGCGGCGGTCGATTTCAGTAGTTTGCGGCGTGTCAGCATGTCTCAATCCTCCCTTGAGATATCGGTCATCGTCCCGGCGCGCGCCCCTCCCAGGCGGCGTCGAGAAGCTCGCGGATGCCCGCCCGGTCGACCGGCGCAGGGTTCCAGTAGGCGTTCTGCGTGGCAAGATCGGCTGCGCGGTCGAGATCGCCCTCGGACAGGCCAAGGTCCCGCAGCGCCATGGGCGCGCCGGATCGGGCCGCGAAGTCGTAGAGCGCCGCGCCCGGGCCGGTCCCGCCGAAGACATCGGTCACCGGGGCCAGAAGGTCAGGCACCGCGGCCGCGTTGTAGGCGATGGCGTGGGGCAGGATGATCGCGTGGGTCTCGGCATGCGGCAGACCGAACGACCCGCCCAGCGTGTGGCAGAGCTTGTGGTGCAGCGCCATGCCGACCTGTCCCAGCACCGTACCGCACAGCCACGCGCCGTAAAGCGTCTCGCCCCGCGCATCGAGGTCGGCAGGATCCGCGATCACGCGCGGCAGGGCGCTCGGCGAAGGCGCGCATCCCCTCGACCGCAAGCGCCGTCGACAGCGGGTTGCGATCCCGCGCGTAGAGCCCCTCGGCGGCATGGGCGATGGCGTTGAGCGCACTTGTCACCGTCATCGGGACCGGCAGGCTGGTCACCAGTTCCGCGTCGTAGAGGATGACCTCGGGCTGGACCCGCGCATCGGTCAGCGTGGTCTTCTTGCCGCCCTCGGTCTGGCCCAGGATCGCCGTCGCCTCGGACCCGGCATAGGTCGTGGGCACGACGATCTGGGGCAGGTCGGTGCGATAGGCGATGGCCTTGGCCAGTCCCGTGGTCGACCCGCCGCCCACGGCGACGACACAATCCGCGCCGACCTCGGCCAGATGGGCCATTGCCTCGCCCGTCACCTCGACCGGCGTGTGCATGGCCGCGCCGGTAAAGACCCCGGCGGCCAGATCGCCCACGTCCTCGGCAAACGCCAGCGCCGTCGCCGCCTGCTGTGGGGTCGACAGGATCAGTGCGCGCGACGCCCCGAGGGCCGCGATCTCTTCGGCCACGCGGTGGCGGACGCCCGGTCCGAACCGGACCGTCACCGCGTTCGAGCGGGCGACGAAGCTGCGCTGAAAATAGGACATGAGTCTCCGAGGGACCGATCTGACAGTGACGTCTTTGACCCCGTCATATCCTGCCAGCAATGCGAAGTTGATCCAAAGACGGGATCACTGCATAACATCATGTTATGAAAATCGACTCGCGTCATCTCGAAATCCTGGCTGCCATCGTCGATCGGGGCGGGCTGACCGAGGGCGCCGAGTCGCTGGGAAAATCCCAGCCCTCGGTCTCGCGGACGCTGTCGCAGCTTGAAAGCAGGATCGGGTCGCCTCTCTTCAAGCCGGGCCGGCGCCCCTTGCAGCCGACCGAACTGGGGCTGGCACTGGCCGAACAGGGACGGTCGATCCTCAAGGCAGACCGGGCGGCGTCCGAGATCGTGGCGCGCTACCGCTCGGGCCATTCGGGCATGGTCCGGGTCGGTGGCACGCCGATCTTCATGGACGGGGTGATCGCGGCGATGATCGCCGAGTTCCAGCAGCATTGCCCCGAAGTCCGGGTCGACCAGTCCTATGGCTATGCCGACGACCTGATCGCGCGGCTTGGCAACGGCACGCTCGACATGGCCATCGTTCCGCTGCGGCCGGAACGTGTGCCGACCGACCTCGGATTTCAGCCGATCCTTCCCGGCCTCAACGTGATCGCCTGCCGGCAGGGGCATCCGCTGACCCGGCGCAAGATGGTCACCCCGGACGACATCGCGAAATACTCGTGGATCGCCCCGCCCGCGAACAGCCCGCTCTATGCCGACCTGCGCCGCGCGCTGGCCAGCATCGGCGCCGAGGAAATCCGCATCAGCTTTTCGGGGGGCTCGCTTGCGTCAGTGCTCAGCGTGCTGACCGGGTCGGACAGCCTGACCGTCCTGCCTTATTCGGTGGTCTTCATGCTGCGCAAGCAGGCGGGCATCGCGGCGCTGTCGCTGAAGATCGGCCACCCGGACCGCAACCTGGGGCTTCTGATGCCACCGGCATCGGCGCAGGCGCCGGCGACGGCCCGGTTGCGCGCCTTCATCGCCGCGAAGTTCGAATCCCTCGGGCGCCGGATCGTCCAGCACCAGACCGACCTGCGCTGGCGCTAGCGACGGGCACGGCATTCAGATCGCGACAGCCTTTCCATCCCGCCGTCCGGGTCACTTCAGCAGCCGGCTGACCAGCGGCGCGCCCAGGATCACGGTGAAGATCCGCACAAGGTGATGCGCCACGACAAAAGCTACATCCGCCCCGGCCACCAGCGCGAGGATCGCCATCTCGGCCTGCCCGCCCGGCGAGAAGATCAGGAGCCCCTCGGCAAAGGGCACAAGCTCGAGCGAGATCGCGACCGTGGCGAAGACCACCGCGACAAGGAAGATCAGGATCGTATAGCCGACCGCTGCGGCGACGTCCTTGCGCAGCTCACCCCAGGTGATCCCCGAATACTTCACGCCCACCGCGACACCGATGAAGAATTGCGCGGCATAGATCGCCTCGGCCGGCGGACGGTGGTGAATGATGTCGGTCAGGCTCACGGCCGCCGCAAGGATGAGCGGTCCCAGGATCGACGCCCCGAACATCCCCACGGCCTTCGCCGCCTGCCAGCCCACGATCGCCACCACGGCCATGATCAGAAGCTCATGCACGGGAATGGCCGACACCGGCTCACCTGGCGGATTGGACAGGTCGACATCCAGTCCCAGCGCGAAGACCAGCGGCAGGAGCGTGACGATGATCAGCACCCGCGTGGCATGGATCAGGCCCAGCGCACGCACGTCCGCACCCGCCTCTTCGCCGAAGACCAGCATGTCCTGAAGCCCCCCCGGCATCGCGGCGTAGTAGCTTGTCGGGTGGTCGAAGCCGCAGAGCTTTCGGAAGAACGGATACCCGACCGCACCGATCGCCACGACCAGGAGCGGCATCATCAGGAGCGACACACCCATCTCCGGCAGCCGGGTCAGGAGGGCGGGCGTGATCGACGCGCCGATGGCGACGCCCAGGATGGTGCGCATGAGGTTCGAGGTGCGCGGCGCCCCCCGCAGGCCAGCCCGGCAAGCGACGCGATCAGGCAGGCGAACATCGGCCCGAGCAGCCATGGCAGCGGCAGGTGAAGCGCATGGAAAACCGCGACCCCGGCCAGCGAGGCTGCGATCGTGACGACAAGGGGCGTCCAGTCGGCGGTCGGCCCGGCAGCCTGCATGTTTCACCTGTCCTTCGCACCCCGGAACCCATGCTCCCGCGCGCTGACGGGCAGGTCCTGGACCGCGATATGCCCGAAGCCGGGCACCGGAGTAAACGCGCGAAATCCGGCGACAGGAGGGCCCTGCCCGCGGTTCGCGATATCAGTCGCCCGGAAGGTTTTCGCGCAGGATCAGGCCAAGCCGCGGGGCTGCGACCCGATGATCCTGCCCGCGGGCCGCGGATACCAGCGCCAGAACCGCTTCGCGCGCCTCGGATGCGGCATCCTGGTCGATGACCGCGTCGAGCGTTCCGTCGATCAGCAGCCCGCGATTGCCCGACGTCAGGTCATGGGCCACGAAGATCACCCTGCCCGCAGCACCCCGGTCGGCCAGTGCGCGTGCGATGCCGACCGTCGCGCCGCCGGCGTTGTAGATCGCCGCAAGATCGGGGTGGTTTCCCAGAAGCGCGGCCGTCTCGGCCTGCGCGGTGTCGCGGTCCTCGTGGCTTTCGCGCAACTCGACGATCTCGAGCGCGGGAAACTCCTCGGCAAGGATCTGGCGGAAGCCCATCTCGCGTTCCTGATGGCCGCGATAGGCCAGGGTGCCGGCAAAGAGCGCCACCTTGCCGCGCGCGTTGCGCCCGAGAAGCCGCCCCGTGACATAGCCCGCAAGCCGACCCGCCTGCCCGTTGTCGATGCCGACATAGGCCAGCCTCGGCGTCGCCGGGATGTCCGAGGCGACCGTGACCACCGAGGTTCCGCTTGCCGCCAGAACGCGGATCGCCTCGCGCGGGGCGGGATGGTCGACCGCGACGACCGCGATACCGTCGACTGTTCCGGACAAGGCCTCCATCCGCGCGGCAAGCGCCAGGCCGTCAAGCCCGTCGATCCATTCGATGCGGACCGACACCCCCGGCAGCGCCAGCGATTGCGCCTCGAGGTGCCGAGCCAGTTCGGCGATGAAGGCGTTCGTCCCCGACGGCAGAAGCGCGGCGATCCGCACAGGGCGCTCCAGCGCTCCGGTCAATCCCGGACCCTCCGGCGCCAGATATCCCAGACGCTGCGCGGCGGCCATGACACCGGCCCGGGTCCGGGCAGACACGCCGGGGCGCGCGTTCATCACCCGGTCCACCGTCGCGGCGGAAACGCGGGCCTCCTGGGCCACATCGGCAAGGGTTGGGCGCATCACGACTCCGGGGCTGAGGTATTTTGAGGTACTACTGGCGCAACTCCCCCTGAAAGGCAAAGGTTTTATGGCGCTTTTCAGCTCTGTGCCGCAGGTTTTTCCGGAACCAAAGACGTCAAAAAACCTCCAATGCAGATTGACACCACTGGCCGACTCGGACGAAGTCGAAGGGGATCAGCGCGTCCATGGTCCCGGCACAACGAACAGACCGCAGGAGCTCGGCGCAGAAGGAGGAGGCGACCGGATGACCCTCGCAGATACATCCCCGTCGGCATCCGTGGCAAATGCGCCGCGCGACTACAGCCTGACCGGCCCGGGCGCGCAGCATGCGATCGAGGCAGGGCTGGCGTCGGCGGAGTGGTACCACTCGGACGTGCCGCGCAAGGTGATGAAGGACCTGATGCGCCGCCGGGACGGGCCTGCGTTGCGCGACACGGCGATCTGGTTCGCCCTTCTGATCGCCACCGCTGCGGGGGGCATCTGGTTCTGGGGCACTTGGGCGGCCGTTCCGTTTTTCCTGGTCTACGGGGTGCTTTACGGGTCGGTCTGCGACTCGCGCTGGCACGAGTGCGGACATGGCACCGCGTTCAAGACCCAATGGATGAACGATTTCGTCTATCACATCGCCAGCTTCATGGTGATCCGCAATCCCGTGAGCTGGCGCTGGAGCCACGCGCGCCACCACACCGACACGATCATCGTCGGGCGCGACCCCGAGATCGCGCTGATGCGCCCGCCGGACGTCCTGCTCAAGGCACTGGCCTTCGTTGGCATCCCGGACGCGTTCACCTCGCTTGCCGTCCTGATCCGCAACGCCCGCGGCGTCTTTTCGGACGACGAACGCGACTACATCCCCGACAGCGAAGTGCCGCGCGCCATCTTCTGGGCCCGCATCCACGTCGCGATCTATGCGGCCACGGTGATCGCGGCGCTGGCGATGGGATCGTTCCTGCCACTCATGCTGATCTTCGGCCCGCGCCTTTACGGCGCCTGGCACATGGTCCTGGCCGGCCTCATCCAGCACGGCGGTCTGGCCGAGGACGTGCTGGACCACCGGCTGAACAGCCGGACAGTCTACATGAACCCGGTCAGCCGCTGGATCTACTGGAACATGAACTACCATGTCGAACACCACATGTTCCCGATGGTGCCCTATCACGCGCTGCCCCGACTGCATGCCTTGATCAAGGACGACCTGCCCGTGCCGAACCGCTCGATCGCCGAGGCCTATGCCGAGATGCTGGGCGCGCTCTGGCGCCAGCGCAGCGATCCCGAATACTATGTCCGCAAGGAGTTACCGCCGACGGCGCGGCCCTACCGCGCGGAATTCCACGCCTTTGATATGGCACGGGCCTGAACATCCGAGAGACAGGGGAAAGGGACGCAGATGGCGGATTGGATCGACGTATGCGACGTGGAGGACATCGAGGAAGAGGACGTGATCCGCTTCGACCACGGCGAACGGACCTTCGCGGTCTTCCGCTCGCTCGAGGGTGAGGTCTTCGCCACCGACGGGCTTTGCACCCACGAACAGGTGCACCTCGCCGACGGGCTTGTGCTCGATGACACGATCGAGTGCCCCAAGCACAACGGCCGGTTCAACTACAAGACCGGCGCGGCCCTGCGCACGCCCGCCTGCGTGGCCCTGGCCACCTACCCGGCCCGCATCGCAGGCGGGCGCATCGAGATCATGGTCTGACGCATGGCCCGCAAACGACCCACCGTCGCCGACCTCAAGGCGCTCAAGGGCAAGGGCCAGCGCACGATGCTGCGCTATTTCACGCTGGACGAGGCAGCGGCGGCCGAAGCCGCCGGCATCGACATCGCCTCCGTCCCGCCCGAGCTCGTCACCGACCCGCGCTACCGCGAGGTGGCGCCTTCGGTCTTTTCGATGACGGGCAAGACGCATCTCGAATACGGCGCGGCCGACGAGTATCTGAAGTTCGCCGGCGAGATGCTCGAACGCGGCGCCGACGCGCTTTACTGTTCGGGCAGCCTGCAAACGGTCGAGCGTCTGGCCCGTGAATACATCCCCATCGTAGGCCATGTGGGCCTGGTTCCCGCCCGGGCCACATGGACCGGGGGCTTTCGCGCGGTCGGAACCACCGCCGAAAGCGCCATCGCCCTTTACCGTGAATGCCGCGCCTACCAGGATGCCGGGGCCTTCGCCGTCGAGATCGAGGTCGTGCCTGAAGAGGTCGCCACCGCGATCAGCGCGCGGCTCGATCTTCTCTTGTGGTCGATGGGGGCCGGGGCGGGCTGCGACGCGCAATACCTCTTTGCCGAGGACATCCTTGGCGAGGGCCGCACGCGGGTCCCGCGGCATGCCAAGGTCTATCGTGACTTCGCCGCGGAATACGCGCGGCTGCAGACCGAGCGCATCGCCGCATTCTCGGAATTCCGGTCGGATGTGGAAACCGGCGCCTTTCCCGAGCCGCGCCACCTCGTCCGCATGGACCCGGACGAGCGTGACCGCTTCCTCGACGGGATCGGCGGATGAACGCGGGGCTCGAGGGACAGGTCGTCGTCATCACCGGTGCCGCGCGGGGGATCGGCGCGGCGATCGCCGCGCGGGCGGCCACCTCCGGGGCCGAGGGGCTTGTGCTTGCCGACCGCGACCCGATCACGGCCGACCTGCCCTGTCCGGCCGAACTCGTGACCACCGACCTTGCCCTGCCCGAGGCCCCCGACACCGTGATCGAGGCGGCGCTGTCGCGCTTCGGGCGGATCGACGGGCTGGTGAACTGCGCCGGCCTGACCACGCGCGCAAGCTTTACCGAAGGCGCGTCGGTCGAGCTTTGGAACCGCCTCTTCTCGGTCAACACCCGCGCGCCCTTCTTCCTGATGTCCGGGGCCATCGCCGACATGCGGGCGCGCAAGACGCCGGGCGCCATCGTCAACATCCAGTCGGTGAACGCCCATTGCGGCGCGCCCGATCTGGCGATCTATGCCGCAACCAAGGGCGCGCTCCAGACGCTGACGAAGAACGCGGCGAACGCCCACATGGCCGACCGGATCCGGGTGAACGGCATCAACCTGGGTTGGGTCGCCACCGAGAGCGAACGCTATCTCCACGCGGTCACTCTGGGAAAGGGCCCGGACTGGTTGACCGAGAGGTCGCGCAGCCAGCCGCTGGGCCGGTTCGTCACCGAAGATGAATGCGCGCGGCTGGCGGTCTTTCTCCTCAGCCCGGCGTCCGCGCCGCTGACCGGGGCCTGCATCGACCTCGAACAGAAGGTGACCGGGGCGCCATGACGAGGCGCTCGGAGCACCCGGACCTAGCCGGGCGGCGGAGCGGTGCTGTCGCGCACGACAAGTTCGACAGGCACGAGATCAAGCTCGGCGGGGACCGATCCGCTGGAAATGCGGGACATCAGGGCCATTGGCCGCCTCGCGGCCAAGGCGTTGCCGGTCCTGCCGGATCGTGGTCAGCGGCGGGCACGTAGTATTGCGACATCTCGATATCGTCGAAGCCGACGACGGAGATGTCCTCGGGCACCCGCAGCCCCCGCGCCGTCAGCCCCGAGATCAACCCGAAGGCCACCATGTCGGCCGAGCAGAAGACGGCGGTCGGCCGTTCGGACATCGCCAGAATCCGCTGGGCGGCGCTGCGCCCCGATTCAAGGGAGAAGTCGCCGCGAATGATCCATTCGTCCCGCGCGGGCAGGCCCAGCCGCGCGCGCTCGGCCAGCATCCCTTCGCGCCGGGCGGTCGTCAGCACGTTGCCTTCGGGCCCGGTGACATGGGCGACGCGCCGATGGCCAAGCGCGTGCAGATGCCGGATCGCCAGACGCGCGCCGCTGGCATTGTCGCTGGCGATTACCGGGAAATCCGCGCCCTCGACCCATTCGCACAGAAAGACGATGCGCCCGGCCACGCCCTGGTCCGCGCAGCGGTCGAGCATTGCGCGCGGCAATCCCCCGTCGAGCGAGATCACCCCGTCGATCCGCCCGTCTATGAAATAGCCGGCAAGCGCCTCTTCCTGAAGCGGGTTGCTTTCGGTGTCCGAGATCAGAACCGCATAGTCGCTTCCCGCGAATGCCTCGCTGATGCCGGCAAGGATCTGCGAATAGAAGGGCTTGCCCAGATTCGGCACCAGGACCAGAACCGAACCCGCGCGCTGCATCCGCAGATTGCGGGCCGCCTGGTTGACCCGGTAGCCGGTCGTCCGGATCGCTTCGAAGACCACTTCGCGGGTGCGGTCAGACAGCAGGCCGGGGTTCGACAGCGCGCGGCTGACCGTCGCGGTCGACACCCGCGCGGCGCGTGCGACGTCCTGGATCGTCGCCGTTTTCTGGATGCTGGATTTCGGTTGCAGCGGCGGAATTCCCCCTTGACTCGACTCTCCTCACCTGTGGAGTATGTAATCGATTTCATTGCGAGGAAAGCGCCTTGTGAGAAGATGTAAACGATTACAGTCTTCGGGCAGGGCCACGACGGCGAGGGTCGGGAAGACGGGGGACCGCGCGTGAACGCCAGGGCGGATTTCGACTTTTCCGGCGCACAGGTCGTCGTGATCGGCGCCAGCCGGGGCGGCATCGGCGCGGCCATCGCCCGCGCCTTTCAGGCCGCCGGCGCCGAGGTGGCGATCACCGGGGCAGAGGACGCCCCGGCCCCCGAAGACCGCGACCGCTTTCCCTACACTCGGCTCGACGTCACCGACACCGACGCCGTCCGGGCCTTCGCAGCGGGAACGCCCCGCGCCGACATTCTGGTGAATTGCGCCGCCATCACGGTGCGCGGCCAGGAGATGGAGCCGGGGTTCTTTTCCCATGTCGTAGACGTGAACCTGACCGGCAGCTTCCGCTGCGCCGAGGCGTTCCACGACAAGCTCGCCGAACGCGGCGGCAGCGTGATCAACGTGGCCTCGATGTATGCCCGTTTCGGCAGCCCTCGAAACCCGGCCTACGGCGCCAGCAAGGCGGCGGTCGAGCAACTGACGAAATCGCTGGCCATCGCCTGGGCCGGCGACGGCATCCGCGTGAACGCGGTCGCGCCGGGTTTCATCGTCACCGACCAGTCGGCCCGCGCCCGCACCGACCCGGCCTTCGTTGCCGCCGTCGAGGCGCGCACGCCGATGGCGCGCTGGGGCCTGCCGGACGATATCTCCGGCGCGGTGCTGTTTCTGGCCTCGTCTGCGGCGGCGTTCATGACAGGCGCCTGCCTGCCCATCGACGGAGGCTACTCCGTTGTCTGACCAAGCCATCAAGGGGGGCCGCCCGGCCGGGCGGAGAGGATGCAAATGACCGATTTCCGGCAGATCGGCGCCGCCGTCATCGGGACGGGATTCATCGGCACCGTGCATGTGCAGGCCCTGCGGCGGCTTGGCGTGCGGGTCGAGGGTGTGCTGGGGTCGAGTGCCGCGCGCGGGGCCGAACGCGCCGCGGCGATCGGCGTCGGCCGCGCCTATGCCTCGCTTGACGAGCTGCTGGCCGACGACCGGGTCGATGTCGTCCACGTCACCACGCCCAATCACGCGCATTACCCGCAGGTCAAGGCGATCCTGGCGGCCGGCAAGCATGTCATCTGCGAAAAGCCGCTGGCGATGACCTCCGAGCAGTCCGCCGAGATGGTCGAGATCGCGAAGGCCAGCGGCAAGGTCTGCGCGGTTTGCTACAACATCCGCTTCTACCCGCTGAACCAGCAGGCGCGCGGCATGGTGGAGGCGGGCGAGCTTGGCGATATCCGTTTCGTCAGCGGCCACTACCATCAGGACTGGCTGGCCAAGCCCACCGACTGGAACTGGCGGCTCGAATCCGACCAGGGCGGGGCGTTGCGGTCCGTGGGCGATATCGGCACGCATTGGGTCGACCTGACCAGCTTCATCACCGGCCTCAAGGCCACGTCGGTCTTCGCGGAACTGGCGACCTTCCTGCCCGAACGCCAGAAGCCCACCGGCCCGGTGGAAACCTTCTCCGCCGCCGCGGGCGCGACCGAGACGCGCCGGATCGACACCGACGACGCTGCGATGATCCTGATCCGCTACCCGAATGGGGCGCGCGGCGTGATGTCGACAAGCCAGATCAATGTCGGACGCAAGAACACGCTGCAACTGGGATATCGCGGGCTCGAAGGCGTCGGCCGCCTGGCTGTCCGAGACGCCCGATCACCTCTGGATCGGGCATCGCGATGCGCCGAACCAGATCCTCCAGCGCGATTTCGGCCTGATGAACAGGCTGGGCACCGCGGCCGCCAGCCTGCCGCCCGGCCATGTCGAAGGCTTCGCCGACAGCTTCTTCGCCTTCTTCCGCGCGGTCTACGGCGACGTGGCGGCGGGCGGGCGACAGTCGGGCAGCACCTGGGCCAGCTTCGAGGACGGTCACTACGAGATGCTGTTCTGCGACGCCGTGCTGACCTCGGCGCGCGAGGGGCGCTGGGTCGATATCCCGGCGATCTGAACGAGAGGGAGAGACACGATGCAACTGGGCATACTGACCGCCCCTTTTCCGGACACGCCGTTGACCGAGGTTGCCGACTGGGCCGCCTCGGACGGGTTCACGGCGCTCGAGGTGGCGTGCTGGCCGGCGTCCGGCGGTGAAAAACGGCGCTATGCCGGCACCACCCATATCGACGTGGACGGGCTGTCGAAGGGACAGGCCGACGAGATCCTGGGCGCACTGGCCGAACGCGGCGTCACGATCTCGGGCCTTGGCTACTACCCCAATCCGCTCCACGCCGACGCGGGCCATCGCGAGCAGGTCACCGGGCACCTCAAGAAGGTGATCACGGCGGCGGGCACGCTGGGCGTCAAGGTCGTCAACACCTTCGTCGGCGGGGACCGGACCCTGCACGCTGGACGAGAACTGGAGCCGCGCGCAGCAGATCTTTGCGCCCATCGTCAGCCACGCGCAGGACGCGGGCGTCACGCTTGCCTTCGAGAACTGCCCGATGATCTTCAGCCATGACGAATGGCCGGGCGGGCACAACATCGCCTACAGCCCGAAGACCTGGCGGCGCATCTTCGAGGAATGGGGCGACGCGGTGGGCATGAATTTCGACCCCTCGCACCTGGTCTGGCAGATGATCGACCAGGGCCGCTTCATCCGTGAATTCGGCCCGCGCATGGTCCATGTCCACGCCAAGGACGTGATGATCGACCGCGACGGGCTTTACGACAACGGCGTGATGTCCGTAGGCATGGGCTGGCAGGTGCCGCGCATGCCCGGGCTGGGCGACGTGGACTGGCCCGGCTTTTTCGCCGGTCTCTATCGCGCCGGATACGACGGCCCCGTGATCATCGAACACGAGGACCGCAACTTCGAAGGCAGTGACGAGAAGGTCAAACGCGGGTTCCGTCTGGCCCGCGACGTTCTCTCACCCTTCATTCAGTGAGGACGAGCGGAATGGTTCTGTTCAATCCAAAGGGAGGAAAGACAATGAAAAATCTGAAACTCGGCGCCGCGACACTGGCGCTTCTGATCGGGGCGGGTGCGCGCCAGCGCCGAAGCGCCCTACACGATCGGCATCTCGAACACCGTGCAGGGCAACGGCTGGCGCGAAGAGATGATCTGCGCCATGCGCGCCCAGGCGCTTGATTCCGGCATGGTCGATCAGCTGATCGTGGCACACCGCAACACCGACGCGGCGGGCCAGCTCGAGGATCTGCGCAACCTCATCGAGGCGGGCGTCGACGCCATCGTGCTGAACCCCGGCAGCCCCGACGCGCTGAACTCGGCCATCGAGGACGCGATCGCACAGGGCATCGTCGTCGTCGCCGTCGACCAGGGCGTCAGCGCCCCGGGCGCCTACGTCCTGTCGAACAACCAGGAGGAATACGCCTATCTCGGCGCCAAGTGGCTCTTCGAGCAGATCGGCGGCGAAGGCGGCGTGGTCTACATGCGCGGTGCGGCCGGCACATCGGCCGACAACGACCGTGACACGGGCTTCAAGCGCGCGCTGGCCGAGTACCCGGACGTCGAGGTCGTGCACGAGGTCTTCACCGGCTGGCAGCAGGACCAGGGCAAGCAGCAGATGTTCGACTTCCTGTCGACGGGCATTCCCTTCGACGGCGTCTGGACCAGCGGCATCGACAACGTGATCGTCGATGCCTTCGTCGAAAGCGGCGCGCCGCTGGTGCCCATCGTGGGGGCCGACAACGCGGGCTTCGTGTCCCAGCTTCTCAACGTCGAGGGGCTTGCAGGGTGCGGCAGTGACGAACCCCGGGTCGGTCGGCGGCGCCGGTGTGACGCTGGCGCTGCGCGTGCTTGAAGGCGACGCGCCCGCCGATACGACCGTGCTGGTCGAACCGGTGCTCTGGGAGAACGTGACCGAGGATGGCCGCGCGACGATCGAAGCCGCGCAGAACCCGATGCTCGACCCCGAATGGCCGGTGTCGGTGTCGATCTCGGGCTGGACCACCTATTCGATGGAAGAGATCATCGCCTGCAAGGGTCCGGGCGAATAGACTCAGCCTCTCTCCGGCCCCCGGGTGTCCTGCCCGGGGGCCAGTCCAACTTCGCGCGCCGGCGGGCGCCTGGCCCCAGAAAGACCGGGATGACCAAGGAAGAAGAGGCCCTTCTGGATGCCCGCGGGGTCGAAAAGAGCTTCGGCGCCGTGCGCGCCCTGACCGATGCGCGGCTGACCGTCCGCGCCGGCGAAGTCGTGGCCCTGATGGGGGCGAACGGCGCGGGCAAGTCGACCTTCGTCAAGATCCTGACCGGCGCGCTGAAACCCGACCGCGGAGAGGTGACGATCCGCGGGCGCGCGGCGCGTGTGGGCTCGCCAGCCCAGGCGCGGCGGTCCGGCCTTGTGCCGGTCTACCAGGAACCCTCGCTCATCCCCGATCTCGACGTGGCCGACAACCTGCGCCTCGGCGACACGCCGGTCGACCCGTTCCGGCACTGGGTGGACGAACTCGGCATCCATGACCTGCGCCTTGACGCGATGATCGGACGGCTGCCGCTTGCGACGCTGCGCATCCTCGATCTTGCGCGGGCGCTGGCCAGCGAACCCGACGTGCTGCTTCTGGACGAGATGACCGCCGCCCTGCCGACCGACCTTGTCGACCGGGTGCTGAAGGTCGTGCGGCAAGAGGCCGACACCGGGCGCGGCGTGATCTATATCAGCCACCGCTTCCCCGAAATCTCCCAGCTTTGCGACCGCGCGACGGTCCTGCGCGACGGCATGACCGTGGGCGATCTCGACATCGAACCGGGGATCGAGGACCGCGCGGTCGAGATGATGCTGGGATCGCACATCGATCTTGGCAAGCGGATGCGGGGTGCCGGCCACGCGACTGCGCGCACCGGAACGCCCCGGATGCGCGTGACGGGGCTGGCGGCGGGCACGAAACTTGCCGACGTGTCCTTCGACCTTTTCGCGGGCGAGGTGCTGGGCGTCGTGGCGCTTGAAGGTCAGGGCCAGGACGAGCTGTTCGAAACGCTCGCCGGATTCCGCGGCCCGGATGCAGGACGCATCGAGGTCGACGGTAGCGCCGTCGCCTTCAGCCATCCCGCCGACGCCATCGCGCGCGGCATCACCTTCGTGCCCGGCAACCGCTCCGAGGCGCTCTTGAAGGAACGGTCGGTGCGCGAGAACATCGCCCTGCCCTTCTCCGCGCGCATCCGCGACTGGGGGCCGCTGAAGCTTGCCCATGAGAAGAGCCGCGTGGATGAGGCCATCGCCCGCCTCCAGATCGACACGCGCGCCCAGGGCGAGGTGCAGCGCCTCTCGGGCGGCAACCAGCAGAAGGTGACCATCGGCCGCTGGCTGGCCAAGGGGGTCGAGACGCTGCTTCTGTTCGACCCCACGCGCGGCATCGACGTGCGCACCAAGCGCCAGATCTACCCGCTGGTGCGCGAACTGGCAGAAAAGGGCGCAGCGGTGCTCTACTACACCTCCGAACTCGAGGAAGTGCCGCTGGCCTGCGACCGGGTAGTGGTCATCTTCAACGGCCGGGTCGTCGACGTGATCGACGCCGCCACGGCGGACCAGGAGATCCTGATGCGCGCCGCCTACGGGCTGACTGCGCGGGACCGCGAAGTGGCCCCGGCATGAGCGGTCTGGTGCAGAAACACGCCTGGACGCTGGGGCTTGCGGTCCTTCTTGTCGTCCTTCTGGGGCTGACCAAGCTGATCCAGCCGACCTTCGGAGCCTCGGGCATCGAAAGCGTGACCCGCGCGGCCCTGCCCTTTGCCTTCGCGACCGCAGGCATGGCGGTCGTGGTGATCGTCGGCGGCATCGACCTGTCGATCGCCTCGATGATGGCGGTCTGCAGCGTCACCGCGGCCGTTCTGATGACGACCATGGGCGGTGTGCCGGCCGTGCTGATCACGCTGGCGGTCGGAGTCGCGATGGGGGCGATCAACGGTGGGCTGATCGTGCTGACGCGGGTGCCCGACATCGTGGTGACGCTGGCGATGCTGTTCGTCTGGGAAGGCGTCGCCCTCCTGATCCTCAACGCCCCCGGAGGGACGGCAGCGCCCTGGCTGAAGGACATCGTGGTGGGCAGCGTCGGGCCCTTCGCGTGGCTGCCACAGGCGCTCTTGCTGGCCGTTGTCTGCATCGCGGTCGTCTGGATCCCGCTCAAGCGGTCGAAGCTGGGCCTGTCGATCTATGCCACGGGCTCGGATGAACTGGCCGCCTTCCGCTCGGGCGTGGCCGTGGGGCGGACGCGGATCGCGGCCTACGCCGTCGCGGGCCTTTTCGCCGCCTTCGGAGGGCTGTCGCTGACCGCGCTGACCGGCATCGGGGAACCCGTGCCCGGCCCCTACCTTCTGGCGTCGGTCGCCGCCGTGGTCCTGGGGGGCGTCGTCCTGGGCGGCGGACGCGGCGGGCTTCTGGGGCCGATCATCGCGGTGTTCATCCTGCGCCTGATCCGCCTGATGCTCACGCTCATGGCGGTCGACCCCAACGTCACCACCATCGTCGAGGGCACGATCATGGTCGCCGTTGTGATGCTGGGCGGCTTCCTCACCCTGAGAGGGCAACGCAGATGACGACCGCCGCCGAAACCATCCCGCCCCTGGTCCGCGCAGGGCGCTTCCTGCGCGACTATCCCGTGATCCCGCTGATCGCGCTTCTCTTCGGGCTGATCGGACTTCTCGAGGTCATGCGTCCCGGCATCATCAGCCCGTTCTGGCTGTCGAACACGATCAAGTTCGCCATCCCGCTGGCGATGCTGGCCGCCTGCCAGACGATGACCATGCTGACCGGTGGTATCGACCTCTCCGCGGGGGTCGTGGCGACCTGCGCCGGCTTCGTCGTGGCCACGGTGACGCCGCTCTACGGGGCGCCGGCCGGGGTTGCCATCGCGCTGGGCGTGGCGGTTCTCGTCGGGCTCGTCAACGGCTTCGGCGTGGGCTTCGCCCGCGTTCACCCGCTGATCATGACGCTTGGCACCGGCCTGATCGCCACGGGCTGCCTGCAGGTCTACCAGCGCTACGTCATCGCGACCGGGTCCGAGATTCCGCAGTTCCTCGTCTGGCTCGGGACCGGGCGAACCTGGATCCTGCCCAACGGCCTTTTCGTCTTCATTCCCTTCGCGCTGATCATCCTGCTGGCTGCTGCGCTTCACCGGCTTCGGGCGGCTTCTCTACGCGCTGGGGTCGAACGAGAACGCATCGCGCCTGTCGGGTGTGCGCAGCTGGCAGGTCTATATCGCGCTCTACGCGCTTTCGGGTCTGATCGCCGGGATCACCGGCCTGCTCTATGTCGGCATGATCCGCGCGCCGTCGCTGTCGCTGGCGAACCCGCTCATGCTGCCATCGGTGGCGGCGGCGGTGATCGGCGGCACCTCGATCTTCGGCGGTCGTGGCAACTATTCCGGGCACCATCGTCGGCGCGCTGATCCTGACCGTGCTGGGCACGATGCTGACCCTTCTGCAGATGCCCGAGGGGGCGCGGCGCATCCTGTTCGGCCTGATCATCCTGGCCGTCACGGCGCTCTACGTCCGCTTCACCGACCAACGCTGAAAGGACCCATTCATGGCAAAGTTCCGCATCGTCGGCATCAGTTTCGACCATATGCACATGGGCGATCTTCTGCGGCAGGTGGCCGAGTCACCCCGAGGCCGAGATCGCGGGCCTCTTCGACCCCGACCGGGCGAAGATGCAGGCGGCGGTCGAGACCTTCGGCGTGCCCGAGGATCGGGTCTTCACCGATTTCGACGCCTGCATGGCCGCCGGTCCCTATGACATGGCCATCCTCTGCGCTGCCACCGCCGATCATGCGGATTACGCCGAACGGCTGGCCCCGCACGGCGTGAACCTGTTCGTCGAGAAACCCTTCGCCGCCTCGGCCGCCGACGCGCGCCGGATGATCGCGGCGATGGAGGGCACGGGCAAGGTCATGGCGATCAACTGGCCGCTGGCCTGGGTCGAAAGCCATGTCACCGCCAAGCGCCTGATCGACGAGGGCACCATCGGCGACCTGATCGAGGTGCATTTCTACGACGGCAACCGGGGCCCGCTCTATCATCTGGCCGACAAGATCGAGGTCAGCCCCGAAGAGGTCGAACGCCAGAAGCCGACCTCATGGTGGTACAAGAAGGCGTCGGGCGGCGGGTCGCTTCTGGACTACATGGGCTACGGCGCGACGCTGGGCACCTGGTACATGAACGGCGAGGCGCCCATCGAGGTGACCTGCACGATCGACAAGGCCGAGGGCATCGAGGTCGACCAGCACGCCATCGCCGTCTGCCGCTATGCGCGGGGGCTTTCGAAGATGGAGACGCGCTGGGGCACCTTCACCGACCCCTGGACGATCCAGCCGCAACCGAAATGCGGCTTCGTCTTCATGGGCACGGACGGCACGATCAGCTCCTACGACTACGAGGATCACGTGACCGTGCAGACCCGCGCCCGGCCCGAGCCGCATCGACGTCCCCGCCGACCCGCTGCCGGAAGGCAGGCGCAACGGCATCGAATACGTGCTGGGCTGCATCGCGCGGGGCGAGCCCGTCGGCGGCCCGCTCGACCCCGCGCTCTGCCTGACGGCGCAGCGCATCGTGGACACGGCCGCGAAATCGGCCGCCGAGAAACGCACGCTGGAGCTGCTGCCATGACCGATGCCGCCGGCGATACCGACACCTACGCGCTGAAATCCGCAGCCCTGCCCGACGTCGCCGCCCCCGACGTGCCCTACCGCCCGCCGGCGCCCAAAGCCTACCGCCCACGGATCGGCATGATCGGCACCGGCGGCATCTCGGGCAGCCATCTCGACGCCTACCGCACCGCGGGCTGGGAGGTGGCCGCCCTCTGGAACCGCACGCGCGCCAAGGCCGAGGCGAAGGCCGCCGAGTACTGCCCCGCCGCGCGGGTCGAGGACGACTGGCGGGCGATCCTGTCGAACCCGGACATCGACGTGGTCGACGTGACGCTGCACCCCGAGCACCGGACACCGATCATCGAGGCGGCGCTGAAGGCCGGCAAGCATGTGCTGAGCCAGAAGCCCTTCGTGACCGACCTCGGCGTGGGCGAAGACCTGGTGAACCTGGCCGATGACAAGGGGCTGCGGCTTGCGGTCAACCAGAACGGCCGCTGGGCGCCGCACATGGCCTTCATGCGCGAGGCCGCGCGGGCGGGACATGTGGGCGAGGTCATCTCGGCCCACACCCTTGTCCACTGGAATCACGGCTGGACCGCCGGCACGCCCGTTCGACGGCATCGAGGATCTGGTGCTCTACGATTTCGGCGTTCACTGGTTCGACTTCCTCAACTCCCTTGTCGGCGCGCGGGCCGAGGCGGTTTTCGCCACGGCCTCCCACGCAAGCGGGCAGGCCAACCGGGTGCCGCTCATGGCACAGGCGATGGTGCGGGTCGACGGCGGGCAGGCCTCGCTCGTCTTCGACGGCGCAGTTCCGCATGGGCCCCGCGACACGACCTTCGTCGGCGGGACGGCGGGCAGTCTGCAATCCGACGGGGCGGACCTCGGGGCGCAACGCGTCACGCTGACCACCGCCCGGGGCATCGCCCGCCCAACGCTAGAGGGAACGTGGTTCAACGACGGGTTTCGCGGCGCGATGGGCGAGCTTCTCTGCGCGATCGAGGACGACCGCGAACCCTCGAACGGCGCGCGCGAGAACCTGCGCTCGCTCGCGCTGGCCTTCGCCGCCGTTGAAAGCCGGATCACCGGGCGCGAGGTGGCCGTCGGCGCAGCACGAAGGCTCGCGGGTTAGGGGCCGACCGTCCGGCCGCGCGCGCCGTAGTCCTGCACGAGCCGGCGCGCATGGGCGAAAGTCTCGGCCCAGTCCCCGGGGATCGGCCGGGGCTCGAGCACCCTGCCCCGGCCCGGCGGCGCAAGATCAGTGCCCGCGCCCTCGGCCGCGAGAATGGCCGTGCCGACGGCGGTGAGTTCGGGCTCGTCCGACACCACCACCGCGCGGCCAAGGCAGTCGGCAAGGAACTGGCAGAACCATCCGTTCCGCGTCAGCCCGCCGTCGATCGATACCGGCGACGCCACCGGGGCGATGGCGTCCATCGACTGCACAACCTCGGCGGTGCGGAAGGCAATCCCCTCCAGCACGGCCTGCACAAGGTCGCCGGGCCCGGTATCGAGCCCCATGCCCATCCACGCGCCTTTCGCCCCGCGGTCCCAATGCGGGCAGGCCAGCCCCGAGAGCGCCGGAACGAAGCTGATCCCGCGCGAGATCGCCGGCGACGCGGTCGAAATCGGCGATATCGGACCAGTCCGAGAAGAGGCCCAGATCGCGCGCCCAGTTCAGCGCGGCACCGGCGGCATAGACCCCGCCATCGAGCGCATAGACCGGGGCCGCTCCCTCGCGCGCCCAGGCGACCGTGGGCAGCGGACCGCCCGTGGCCTTGGGCAGGTCCGGCCCCGCGACCGACAGGACGAAAGCCCCGGTGCCGAAGGTGATCTTGGCCGCGCCCGACGTGCGGCATCCGTGGCCGCGGAGCGCTGCCTGCTGGTCGACTACGCTGGCGGTCAGCGGCAGGGCGCGCACGCCCACGGCGCCAAGTGCGCCCGAGGTGGCCGTGATCGCCGGCAAGGCGTCCATCGGCACGCCGAAGAGCGCGCACAGCTCGTCGTCCCAGGTGCAGTTTTCGAGGTTCATCAGCGACGTGCGCGAGGCGGTCGCGACGTCGGTCTCGAACCGCCCGGTCAGACGATGGCGAAAGAAGGCGTCGGTGGTTCCCAGACAAAGCTCCCCTGTCGCGGCAAGACGGCGCGCTTCGGGCAGCGTCCGGACGATCCAGCCCAGTTTCGACGCCGAGAAATAGGGATCGAGCGGCAGCCCCGCGCGCGCCAGCGTCATCTCCTCGGCGCCGTCTGCGCGCAGGCGCGCGGTGACATCGGCGGTGCGTTCGTCCTGCCAGACGATGACCGGGCTCACTGGTTCGCCGGTGCGCCGGTTCCAGGCAAGGCAACTCTCACCCTGGTTGGCAAGTCCGGCCGAGCCGTCAGCCCCGACGCCCAGATCGAAGCAGGCCGCGACATTGTCCAGCAATTCGGCGGGGTCGTGTTCCACCCAGCCAGGGCGGGGATAGATCTGGCGATGCTCGAAAGCACCCAGAACCTCGGCCCGGCCCGCCTCGTCCACAAGGACGGCGCGGGTGCTGGTCGTGCCCTGATCGACCGCCAGAATGCGCATGGCTATCCCGTCTCGAGAACGACATCGACCCTGCCCGACCGCGGCGGACGCGGCAAGGGCAGGAACAGGCGGCGTTCGGGCAAGGCGCTGACGCTGCGCCCGGCGATCTCGTGACCGTCGATGCGCAGGCCGAGGTGGCCGCGCACCGCCTCGCGGACGCGCATGTGGATGCGGGGGAACATCGGATCGCCCTGCCCGCTCAGCCGCTGCGGCACGGCGTATTTCAGCGCCGGGCCGGAGATCGTGACCGGCACCCCCAACGGCGCGGCGGAAGCACCGAGATCGCGGGCGATGGCGCGGGCGATGGCGCGCCCCTCGTCCCAGCACCAGCCCGCTGTCTCGACGGGACGCAGGATGTTGCCGGCGGCGTAGTAGCCGGGCTGGGTGCAGCGCCCGCATTCGTCGACGCTGGGCCCGCCGGTGCCGGCATCAACGACCAGCCCCGCACCGCGCGCCAGCGTCGCCTCGGGCCGGAACTTGCCGGTGACGATCACCCCGTCGGCGACGATCCGTTCATGGCCCTGCGGCGTGGCGAGGATCACCGCGTCAACTCGGTCACGCCCCTCGATCGCGGCGATCTCGGTGCCCAACCGCAGCGGGATGCCCAGAAGCCACGGCAAACCGCGCGAGGGCGCCCAGGCGGTCACGCGGCGGCCCGGTTCGACCATCGCGCAGGGCCGGATCCCGGCGTGGCGGCAGGTCAGGATGGCCGAGAAGGCGACAAGCTCGGTCCCCAGGATGACGGGCTGGCGGAACGGGCGCATCCCGGCGCCGTAGACCAGCCCCTGAAGCGCCCCTGTGACCATCACGCCGCCGGGCTTGGTGCCGCCGATGAACCGTGCGGCGCGCGGTGTCTCGCGGATGCCCGTGGCCAGAAGGACGGCGCGCGCCGCGATGCGGCTTTCGCCCGCCTCGGAGGTGACGGAGAGCACCGGGCCGGGATGAAGCGCCGTCACCATGACCGAGGTATGGACCTCCGCCCCGGCCCCTGCCGCGCGCGCGGCAAGCGCCCGCGCATAGGCGGGTCCCAGCATCGGGCGGCGGAACTCGCGCAGGCCATAGGGCGAATGCCCGCAATGGCGCGGCACGCCCCCGGCCTCGGCGTCGCGTTCGAGCACGACGACCGACCCGACCCCCAGCGCCTTCAGTTCGGCCGCCGCCGACAGGCCGGCGGGACCGCCCCCCACGATCACCACGTCGGCCTCGGCGGGAAGCTCAGGCATCCCCCGGCGTCCCGATCGGGTCGGCCATCGGCATGGCGAAGGCGCCGCGCGTCATCTCGGCCAGCGGACCCGAGCAATGGAAGCCCTGACAGCGCCCCATGGTCACCCGGGTCCGGCGCTTCAGCCCGGCGAGGCTGCGCGCACCCAGCGGCCCGTCGAGCGCCGCGGCGATCTCGCGCCGGGTGACAAGTTCGCACTGGCACACGATCCCGCCATGCCCCGGACGCTGCCAGTCACGCGGGCCGGCCTCGCTGATGTTGGGCACGGACGGCCAGTGAAGCTCTGGCGGCGGGGTGAACCCGTGCCCCGCCGTCTCGGTCAGGCGAAACACATGCGCCGCGGTGCCGAGGGCGGAACTCAGCCCGGTCGACCGGATACCGCCCACGGTCACATAGCCCTGCGTGGCATGATGCCGGATGCAATAATCCTTGACCTCGGTCGCAGGCCGCAGCCCAGCGTAGACCGCCGTGACCTCGTGATCCTTCAGGGCAGGAAGGATCTCCTGCCCGCGCGCCCGCAGCGCCTCGAGCGCCTCGGGCACAAGGTCGGCGCGGTCCTTTTCGTCCTGATCCTCGGCGGTCGGGCCGACCAGGAGGTTGCCGTAGGCCGTGGGGCAGACCACCACGCCCTTGGTGATCTTCGTCGGCACCGGCAGCAGGATGTGGCGCGCAAGGGCGGCGGCGGGCTTGTCGTAGACGATGAACTGCCCCTTGCGCGGCCGCACGGTGAAGTCGCGCCGTCCAAGCAGCGCCTCGTCCACCTCGTCGCCGTAAAGCCCCGCCGCGTTGATCACGAGGCGGGCGCGGAGGTCAGACTCGCCGCCGCCGTGCTGCGACAGGCGCAGCATCCATTCGCCGCCAGAGAAGGCACCACCCAGAACCGCACAGCCGCGACGCACCACCGCGCCATGGGCCACCGCCTGCAACAGATAGGCCAGCGGCGCCGACCACGGATCAATGACGTATTCGCGCGGCACGAGGAAACTGGCACGCACCGACGGGGCAAGCCCCGCCTCGCGATCAAGCGTTTCGCCGCGCGTCAGCAGCCGCACGTCGTCCACCCCGTTTTCGCGCGCCTGATCCATGAGCGCGGGCAGCGTCGCCTCCTGCTCGTCCGTCCAGGCGATCACCAGCGCGCCGGTGCGCATCACCGGCAGGCCGAGGCGGTCGCGGATCGCCATGTATTCGGCATGACCTTCGGCGACGCAGGCGGCCTCGACCGATCCCGGCGGCGCGTCGAACCCGGTGTGCAGGATGGCGCTGTTGCCCTTGGAAGCGCCGTCGAGAATGTCGGCGGCCTTTTCCAGCACCACCACCCGCGCGCCTTCCATCGCGTATTTCCGGGCGATGGCGCAGCCGATCACCCCGGCGCCGATCACGGCGACATCGAAGGCTCCGCCCGCTTGGTTTTCGGAGGTTTGCATAGTCCCGCCGGCTCCGCCGCGGCCCCGGTCCATCCGGCGCGGCCTTGACCGAAACATGGCACGCCATGACCAATCGGTCAATTTCCCGCGCATCAGTTGGGCAAATGGTCATTTTTGGAGAGAAAAAACGTTGACACGGTCAAGCCGCACGGGGTCGACTGGAACGGACAGGGGACCGCCGTGAAGCCGAAAGACCGACAGACGCGCATTCTCGAGATCGTCAGCCGCGACGGCGAGGCCGCGGTCGAGGATCTGGCCCGGCAATTCGACGTCTCGCTCGAAACCATCCGACGGGACCTGCAGGAACTGGCCAGCACCGGTGCATTGCACAAGGTGCGCGGCGCCGCGCGGCGGATAAAGCTGCACACCGAGGGCAGCTTCGGCGAACGCATGGTCGAACACGCCGACGCCAAGGCCGAGATCGGCCGCAGGCTCGGCGCGATCATCGAGGACGGCGACACGCTTTTCATGGATACCGGCACCACCACGCTGGCCTGTGCCGATGCGCTGACGGACCGCGCGGGTCTGACCGTCATCACCAATTCGCTGCGCATCGCTCTCCGACTGGGCGAGCAGAAGGCGGGGCACCGATTGTTTCTTCTGGGCGGCGCCTATGGCGCGGACAGTGCCGAGACGGTCGGGCCGCTGGCCATCGAGCAGATCGCGCGGTTCCAGGCCGACCACGCGGTGATCACGGTCGCGGCCGTCGATGCCGAGGCGGGCGCGATGGACGCCGATTTCGACGAGGCGCAGGTCGCCCGGGCGATGATGGGCCATGCCCGCAATACCATCGTTCTTGCCACTTCGCAGAAATTCGGGCGCCGTGCGGCGTTCAAGGTGTGTCGACTTGACGAAATCGATGTGCTTGTCTCCGAAACAAGGCCGGAGGGGCGGCTGGCCGCGGCGCTTTCCGCGGCAGGGGTGACGGTGCAATGACGGCCGAGATCGCAGACAGGATCACGGGTGCTAAGGCACCGCGCGGCAGAACGGGGTGGAACTGACCATGCCAAGGGCGATCAGGGCCTATGTCCGGATCATGGACAGGATATCCGACTACGTCGGCCTGGTCGCGATGTACCTGATTTTCCTGATGATCGGGATCCTCCTGCTCGACGCAATCACCCGCAACATGCTGACGATCCCGATGCACTGGGGGATCGAGTTCGCGCAGTTCACGCTGGCTGCCTATTACTTCCTGGGCGGCGCATCGACGCTCAAGAACAACAGCCATGTGCGGATGGACCTCTTCTATGACAACCTGTCCGAGAAGGGGAAGGCGCGGATGGACCTTCTGACCATCGGATGCCTGATCTTCTACCTCTCGGTGCTTCTGATCGGCTCGATCTCGTCGCTTGAATACGCCATCGACACGGGCGAGCGGCGGTTCTCGATGTGGAACCCGTCGATGATCCCGATCAAGGCGCTGATGGTCGGCTGCCTGGCGCTGATGCTGCTGCAGTCGATCGCCCTGGTCTTCAAGCATATCGCCACGCTGCGCGGGGAGACCCTTTCGTGAGTTACGAGGCGATTGCCCTTCTGATGTTCGCCTCGATGATGGTGCTGCTGCTGACCGGCCAGCGGGTCTTCGCCGCCATCGGCTTTGTCGCCTCGGGGGCGGTGCTGATGCTCTATGGCACCGGCGGCATCGAGATCCCGTTCAGCCAGGCGTTCAAGCTCTTCAACTGGTTCCCGATGCTGACGCTGCCCTTGTTCATCTACATGGGCTATATCCTGTCGGAATCCGGCATCGCCGAAGACCTCTACAAGATGCTGCACGTCTGGTTCGGCAAGGTGCGCGGCGGGCTTGCGATCGGCACGATCCTTCTGATGGTCATCATCTCGGCGATGAACGGTCTCAGCGTCGCGGGCATGGCGATCGGCGCGACCATCGCCCTGCCCGAGATGCTGCGCCGGGGCTACGACAAGATCCTGATCACCGGGGTCGTACAGGGCGGATCGTCGCTTGGCATCCTGGTGCCGCCCAGCGTGGTTCTGGTGCTCTACGGCATGATCGCGCGGCAGCCGGTCAGCCAGCTCTGGCTTGCCGGTGTGTTTCCGGGCCTTCTGATGGCGCTGATGTTCGTGATCTACGTCTGGCTGCGGTGCAGGATCAACCCGGCCCTCGCCCCGACGGTGTCGGAAGACGAGATGAACATGCCGCTGGCCGGAAAAGCTGAAGCTTCTGCGCGCCGGCATCCTGCCGTTCGCCATCTTCTTCTTCATGACCGGCCTCTTCGTCATGGGTGTGACCAGCCTTGTCGAAAGCTCGGCCGTCGGTGCCACGGCGGCGACGCTGGCCGCGCTGTTCAAGCGCCGCCTGACCTTCAACGTCCTGCACGAGACCGCAAAGAAGACCCTCGCGATCTCGTGCATGTTCCTGTGGCTGATCCTTGCGGCCCTCGCCTTCGGAGCGGTCTTCGACGGCATCGGCGCGGTGCGCGCGATCGAGTCGCTGTTCATCACCCGGTGGGAGCTGTCGCCCTGGGCCATCATCGTCATGATGCAGCTCAGCTTCATCGTGATGGGCATGTTCCTTGACGACACCGCGATGCTGGTGATCGTGGCGCCGCTTTACGTGCCGCTCGTCCGCCTGCTCGACCTGGGCTTTGACGACACGCTGATCTGGTTCGGCATCCTTTACACCATGACCTGCCAGATCGCGTACATCACGCCGCCCTTCGGGTATAACCTGTTCCTGATGCGGTCGCTGGCGCCGCCCGAGATCCGTCTGATCGACATCTATCGATCGATCTGGCCCTTCGTGCTCATGATGGCGCTGACCATCGCCCTGGTGATGATCTTCCCGCAGATCGCGCTATGGCTGCCCCAGACCCTCAACGTGAGGTGAGAATGTCGAGCGATCAGACCCCAAAGGCCCGGCAGAGGCCGCAAATCCCAACCAAGGAGTGACGACCATGTCAGATCAGATCAAGAAACCCTCACCGTCCGAGGCCATTCTGGCGACACGCCGGAAGTTCCTGCAGAAAGCGGGCCTTGGCACGGCCGCCGCCGCAAGCTCGGTGCTGGCGGCGCCCTACGTCAACGCGCAGGCGCCGATCCGCTGGCGGCTTCAGACCTACTCGGGCGCGCCGCTTGGCGCCCACGTGATCCGACCGCAGATCGAGGCGTTCAACCGCGCCGCGAACGGCGAGATGGAGATCGAGCTTTACTACGCCGACCAGCTTGTCCCCACGGGTGAGTTGTTCCGCGCGCTTCAGAACGGCACTCTGGACGCCGTGCAGTCAGACGAGGCGACGATGGCCTCGCCCGTCGACATCAGCGTGTTCGGCGGCTACTTCCCCTTCGCCACGCGCTACAGCCTCGATGTGGCGTCGATGTTCATGTACTACGGTCTCGACGAGATCTGGAAGGAAGCCTACGACGAGGTCGACAACGTGACCTGGCTGTCGACCGGCGCCTGGGATCCGCTGCACATCTTCACCGTCGACAAGCCGATCCGGTCGCTGGCCGACATGAACGGCCTGCGCGTCTTCGGCGTTCCGACCGCGGGACGGTTCCTCAGCCAGTACGGCCTGATCCCCGTGACCGTGCCGTGGGACGACGTGGAAGTCGCCATGCGCACCGGCGAGCTTGACGGCGTGGCCTGGTGCGGCTTCACGGAAGCCTACGAAGTGGGTTGGGCCGATGTCTGCAACTACGCGCTGACGAACTCGGTCACCGGTGCATGGTTCGGCAGCTACTTCGCGAACACCGCGTCGTGGGACAATGTGCCCCCGCACCTTCAGGAACTGTTCAAGATCACCATCGACCAGTCGCACTACTACCGCAACGTCTGGTACTGGGGGGGCGAGGCCAAGCTCCGTGTCGAGGGCGAGAAGATGGAACTCACCTCGATCCCGCAGGCGGAATGGGCGCAGGTCGTCGCCGATGCCGCGATCTTCTGGGACGAGATCGCCGCGTCCAGCCCGCGTGCCGGCCGCGTCGTCGAGATCTTCAAGCAGTATGCGGCAGATCAGGAGGCGGCGGGCTACCCCTACCGCTGATCCCGGCCACACCAATCCGGCGGGGCGCTTTGCGGCGCCCCGTCCCGCGTTCAGGCAACCGCCGCAGGGCGGTCAAATCGAAAGAAACGAACCATGCCCGCCAACCTGACTTTCGACGCTCTCAAGGCCGCCGTGGCAGCCGGAGAAATCGACACCGTGCTGACCTGCATCATCGACATGCAGGGACGCCTGATGGGCAAGCGCTTTCACGCCGCACATTTCGTGAACGGCGGCTACGAGGAAACCCATGGCTGCAACTACCTGCTGGCCACCGACCTCGAGATGACGACGGTCCAGGGCTACCGCGCGACCAACTGGAAGACGGGCTATGGCGACTATGTCCACAAGCCCGACCTGACCACGCTGCGCCGTGTGCCCTGGCTGCCGGGAACGGCGATGGTGATGTGCGACGTCCTTGACCACCACACCCACGAAGAGGTCGCCCATTCGCCCCGCGCCATTCTCAAGCGCCAGATCGCCCGCGCCCGCGCGCTGGGGTTCGAGCCGATGATGGCGACCGAGCTTGAGTTCTTCCTGTTCGAAAAGAGCTTCGACGAGCTCTTCGACGAAGGCTACAACGATCTTCAGACCTTTGCCCGCTACAACATCGACTATTCGATCATGGGCACCACCAAGGAAGAGGACGTGATGCGGGCGATCCGCAACGGGCTTTTCGGGGCGGGGATCCCTGTCGAGAACTCCAAGGGTGAGGCCGAGGCCGGGCAGGAAGAGGTCAACATCCGCTATTCCGACGCGCTCGACACGGCGGACAATCATTCGATCGTCAAGAATGCCTGCAAGGAAATCGCCCATCAGCACGGTCGCGCGCTGACCTTCATGGCGAAATACGCCACCGACCGCGCCGGATCATCGAGCCACATCCACCAGTCACTCTGGACCGACGGCACGCCCGCCTTCCGCGACACCGACGACGACGCATGGCATGTCGCAGGTGATGAAGCACTATATCGCCGGGCTTCTGGCCCATGCCACCGACGTCACCTATTTCCTGGCGCCCTATGTCAACAGCTACAAGCGCTTCTGCGTCGGCATGTTCGCCCCCACCAAGGCCGTCTGGTCGACCGACAACCGCACCGCCGGGTACCGCGTCTGCGGGGCCGGCACCAAGGCCGTGCGAATCGAATGCCGGGTCGGCGGATCGGACCTCAACCCCTATCTCGCGCTCGCGGCGCAGCTTGCCGCCGGCCTCGACGGGATCGAGCGCAAGCTGCCGCTCGAGCCCGAGCATTCGGGCGACATGTACCAGGCCGACGGAGTGCGCGAGATCCCCAAGACCCTGCGCGACGCCGCCGAGGCGCTTCACGGCTCGGCGATGCTTCGCGCGGCCTTCGGAGACGAGGTGATCGACCACTACCATCGGGCGGCGCTTTGGGAGATATCCGAACAGGACCGAGTCGTGACCGACTGGGACGTGAAACGCGGCTTCGAACGCGCCTGACAAAGACGCCCAACTGCGGGCGGGAGGACCACAAGAATGACGAAGACGATCCAGTGCATCTCGCCCGTGGACGGGCGGGTCTATGCCGAACGGCCGGTGATGTCGGCCGAGGCCGCCGCCGCGGCGGTGGCGCGGGCGAAGGCCGCCCAGACAGGGTGGGCCGCCCTGCCGCTAGACGACCGCATCGCCCGCGTCCGCGCGGGTGTAGCCGCGCTGAACGCCATGTCCGACCAGGTGGTCGAGGAACTGGCCTGGCAGATGGGCCGCCCGGTCCGCTATGGCGGCGAATTCGGCGGGGTGAACGAACGCACCGACTACATGGCCGGCATCGCCGCCGAGGCGCTGGCCCCGATGATCGTGGAAAGCTCGGACCGCTACGACCGGCGGATCGAACGCGCGCCGCAGGGCGTGGTCTTCGTCATCGCGCCCTGGAACTATCCCTTCCTGACGGCGATCAACACCATCGTTCCCGCGCTTATCGCCGGGAACAGCGTCGTGCTGAAACATGCCAGCCAGACGCTTCTGGCGGGCGAACGTCTGGCCGAGGCGTTCCACGCAGGCGGCATTCCCGAGGACGTGTTCCAGAACCTGTTTCTCGACCACGCGGGCACGGAGGCGCTGATCGCCGCGCGCAGCTTCGGCTTCGTCAACTTCACCGGGTCCGTCACCGGCGGGCAGGCCATCGAGCGCGCGGCGGCGGGCACCTTCACCGCACTCGGGCTTGAGCTTGGCGGCAAGGATCCGGGCTATGTGATGGAGGACGCCGACATCGACTGGGCGGTCGACGTGCTGATGGACGGCGCGATGTTCAACGCCGGTCAATGCTGCTGCGGGATCGAACGGATCTATGTCCACCAGCGCCATTTCGACGACTTCGTCGGCAAGGCGGTCGACTGGGTGAACCGGCTGACGCTGGGCAACCCGCTTGACGCTGCGACCACCCTGGGCCCCATGGCCCATGCGCGCTTTGCCCGCACCGTGCGCGACCAGACCGCAGAGGCCGTGGCCGCACGGCGCCAAACCGCTGATCGAGAAGCAGAATTTCCCGCAGGACGATGGCGGCGCCTACCTGATGCCGCAGATCCTGGTGAACGTGGACCATTCCATGCGCGTGATGCGCGAGGAAAGCTTCGGCCCCGTCGTCGGCATCATGCCCGTGACGGACGACGAAGAGGCGCTGTCGCTGATGAACGATTCGCCCTACGGGCTGACCGCGTCGCTCTGGACGGCGGACCCGGATCGCGCGCTGGCGCTCGGGCGGCGGATCGACACCGGCACCGTCTTCCTCAACCGGGCCGACTATCTCGATCCGGCTGTCTGCTGGACCGGCTGCAAGGACACCGGCCGCGGCGGGTCGCTGTCGGTTCTCGGCTATCACGCGGTCACGCGGCCGCGCTCCTACCACCTGAGAAAGGTCAAGGCATGATCCCCACGGCCAACTGGTCCTACCCCACGGCGATCCGGTTCGGGGCGGGACGCATCACGCGAACTGCCCGCGGCCTGCGCGCAGGCCGGGATCTCGCGCCCGCTTCTGGTGACCGACCGGGGCCTTGCCGGCATGGCGATCACGCAAGGGGCGCTGGACATCCTCGACGCCGCTGGGCTTGGCCGCGCGATCTTCGCCGAGGTCGACGCCAACCCGACCGAGATCAACCTGGCCGCTGGTCTGGCGGCCTATGCGGCGGGCGGGCACGACGGGGTCGTGGCCTTCGGCGGCGGTTCGGGCCTCGATCTTGGCAAGATGGTCGCCTTCATGTCGGGCCAGACACGCCCGCTCTGGGATTTCGAGGATATCGGCGACTGGTGGACCCGCGCCGACCCCGCAGGCATCGCGCCCATCGTCGCGGTGCCGACCACGGCCGGGACCGGCTCGGAAGTGGGACGTGCCAGCGTGATCACGAATTCCAAAACCCATGTGAAGAAGATCATCTTCCACCCCAAGGTCCTGCCAAGCGTGGTCATCGCCGACCCCGAACTGACGGTCGGCATGCCGAAGGCGATCACCGCGGGCACCGGCATGGACGCCTTCGCGCATTGTCTCGAAGCCTATTGTTCGCCCTTCTACCACCCGATGAGCCAGGGCATCGCGCTTGAAGGGATGCGGCTGGTCAACGAGTACCTTCCCCGCGCCTATACGGACGGGACGGATCTCGAGGCGCGGGCACACATGATGTCGGCCGCCGCGATGGGCGCGGTCGCCTTCCAGAAGGGCCTGGGCGCGATCCACGCGCTGTCGCACCCGGTGGGCGCCGTCTACAACACCCACCACGGCACGACGAACGCCGTGGTGATGCCGGCGGTGCTGCAGTTCAACCGCCCGGCGGTCGAGGATCGCCTGACGCAGGCCGCAGCCTATCTGGGGATAGCGGGCGGGTTCGACGGCTTCAGCGCCCGGGTGGACGAGCTGAACGCAACCCTCGGAATCCCCAAGGGTCTCGCGGCCATGGGCGTGGAGGACGCGCGCGTCGACGATCTTGTGGAAATGGCGCTTCAAGACCCGAGCGTCGGCGGAAACCCGGTCGCCATGACGGCCAAGAACACCCGCGCGCTCTTTCTCGCCGCCATGTGAAAGGCCTTGCACGACAACGCGGGACCCTCACGGGCCCCGCGCCAGTCACTCAAGGGGTCTCAGCTGATCTCGGTCAAGACGAACCGGTAGCCCACGCCATAGACGGTATCGATGGCGTCGAAGCCGGGGTCGATCACGCGCAGCTTGGTGCGCAGCCGCTTGATATGCGTGTCGATCGTGCGGTCGTCGACATAGATGTCATCGCCGTGAAGAACGTCCATCAACTGCTGCCGGCTGCGGACATAGCCGGGACGCTCGGCGAGATGGTGAAGCACCTGAAACTCGTTACGTGTGAGCCGCACAGGGTGGCCCATCCAGCTTGCGCTGTGGCGGGCACTGTTCATCAGCAGATGACCCCGCTCGAGCGTATCGTCGGTGGCCCCGGCCTCCGGCGCCTCGGCCTGAACCGACCTGCGCTGTGCGGCCCTGAGCCGCTCGAGCAGAACGCGCGGCGAAAACGGCTTGGTCACATAGTCGTTGGCCCCAAGGCGAAGCCCCATGACCTGGTCGGCCTCGTCGGCGCAGGACGACAGCATGACGACCGGCAGGCTGGATCGGGCGCGGATCGACTGCAGCACCTCGAGCCCACCCATCCTCGGCATCTTCACATCGAGCACGGCCATGTCTGGCGGATGGCGGTTGAACTCGCGCAGGGCTTCCTGGGGGTCGGTGTAGGTGTCGACCCGGTAGCCCTCGTTCTCGAGCATCATGGACAGCGACATCAGGATGTTGCGGTCGTCGTCGACCAGGGCGATGCGTTCCATATCAATTCCTTCCGTTCTTGCCAGGAACCGTCGACCGGGTGGCAAGGAAATGGTGAAGATCGTGCCGGAAATCGTCCGTCTTACAGCGCTCTCTTGCGGACGTCGGGCGTCGGGACGGACACCGCAGGCAAACGCCCCGGCAGTGGGATCCGCCACCCGCTGAACCGGCGTCCGCCCCAGATACGGGCGAACCCCTCCCGGCCGGACGACGTGGTGTAGACTAACCTTTGCATCGCATAACCCCCCCAGGCATACGGTCGACGCGCCCTGCGCGCGCCTTGCAATTCTTGAAGATGGCCGGCACCGGAAAACAGCAGCACACCGGCACCGACCATCGACGTCTTGCGCGGGTTCTCCACTCATCAAGACTGGTAACCCTCACACATCCCGCGCTCAACGACTCTGCACGAGGAGCAAACCAACAGCGTCAAAACCCACGCTGGGTGAACCGTACAGGTCCAATCTCATGCCCCCCGTCGCGGACCGTTTGACGACCCGCGACATAGATGTGTCGGAGTAGCCCGGCAGTCGGTTCAAATTTTCGAAGAATTTTTCTGCCCGATGCCATCGATGCACGCCCCGCCCCACCGCACAGAGGCCGGACTTCAATCCGGGGCGCTTCGTGAGCTGACCGCCGGGTCGTGGCCTCAGGCTTTGATAGTGTGGATGGGCGAAGACTGGGCAAGGAAATGGGCCAGGTCATCCTCGCACCGGCGGCGCAGACGGCAGGCGGCCTCGTTCAGCGCGGTGACCGGACGATCCGACCGTGGTTGCTGCGAAGCTGCCAAAGAACTGCGCCGGTCAAGAAGCCTGCGCGTCGATCCGTTCCGACGCTCTGCTGAAAAGAACCTGATCATCGGCATGTTCCCTCTCCTGTCTGAACAACCCCTTCAAGGATGGGTCGCACAACCGTCGGGAGAGGTTCAATCGCCGCTGTCGCGGGCCTCCGTCACCGTCCCGCATTCAGGCAGGCGCGGCAGTCCCCAGCCGAATTGCGCATCCCGGCCCGTCTCGCCCAGATCCTCCGAGGCCGCGCGCAGGATGTCGCGCGCGTCCGTGCCGGGCACGAGTTTGCCCGCCCCGATTTCATGGGCGATCAGCGCGCTCAGAACCGCGGCGGCATAGGAGGTGCCGGTGCGATAAGCGGTGCCCTCGCCCTCGGCCACAAGCACATCGACACCGGGGGCCGCGAATTCCACCTCGTCGCCAATGCTTGCGTTTCCGTAAAGCCGCTTTGCGGCGTCAAGCGCGGTCACCGCGATCACGTCGGGATCCGACCCGGGATAGGCCACGTTCGCACCCGCGTCGTTGCCCGAAGCCGCGACAAGCACGGCCCCGTGGCCGGCGGCGACACCAAGGATACGCCGCAGAACCTCGTTGTAGGGACCGGCGATCGACATGTTGATGACCGACACATCCTGGCCAAGGAGCCAGTCCACCGAGCGGGCGATGCTTTCCATGCTGGCCGCGTCGCCGCTGCGGTATTGCGCGAAGGCCACGGCCGACAGCAGCTCGGCACCCGGCGCGATCCCGCCGAAACCGTCGCCCGACGGCGGCGCCGCCATCAGCGAGGCAATGCCTGTCGCATGCTCGGGGGCACCGACGACCACATCCGACCCGACGGCGTTGTACTCGGTCACCGCAAGACCCTGCAGATAGGGATTGCGGGAATCGACGGGACCGTCGATCAGCCCGATCCGCACCGGCCGCGGCAGGCGGCAGCTGTCGACCGGCACTGCCCCGACAAGCTGGTTGGCATAGGTGCGCCGGCCCTGGCCCGCCACGAAAAGACTGTTCGAGTCGAAGGCCGCGTCGATCCCGTCGGCCTGCAGAAGGGCGCGCACCTCGGCATCGGCGACGCCGCCCGCCAGGTCGACGACCAGAAGTTGGAGGCCAAGGTTTTCGAACCGTTCTCCGCGCAGGGCGGTACCGCCAAGCGACGCCACGAGGTCGGCCGCGCCGGAGAGCTGGTCGGCCGGGGCGAGGATCGCGAATTCCGGCGCATCGCTTGGCGCCGGCACGGCGATCACGCCCGCCCGCAGGTCGTCGGGCAACCCGCCAGGGCCAAAGCCCATGCTTTCGGCCAGCGCCTCGGGGGTGATCAGGGCCGGTTCCGTCGCGGCGGACAGCGAGACCGTGAGGCCGCTTGCCGCGAGTTCTGTTCCGGGGATGCCGGTTCCGGTCGGACCCGTTGCGATCGGGCCCGTTGCGGTCGGGCCTGTTGAGGTCGGGCCTGTTGCGGTCGGGTCGGTTGCGGTTGGGCCGCTTCCGGTCAGGTCCGTGTCGGCAAACCGTGAGTCCGTAGGGCTGCCGGTGGACATCCCGGAAGAGCCGGTTCCGCCGGGTTCGGTCCCGATAATGCCTGCTCCGGCGGGGCCGGTCCCGCCGGTTCCGGCTGGATCCGTGCTTGCAGACTGCGTGCCCGTGGGGCTGTCCGTCGAGCCCCCCGAGGGGCTGCCCGTCGGGTCGATCGCAGCAGCGACCGTGGGGGGGCTGGTGGGATCCGCGGTGGGATCGGCTGTCAGGTCGCTGGTCGGGTTGCCCGTCGCGTCCATGCCGGCCACAATGGTCTCAGGGGTCCCGTCACCCGGAACTGCGTTTGTCGTGGGCCCATCATCGACCGATCCGCCGGCTGTCGTCCCGGCACCGGCGGATTCAGCCTGAGGCGCCGACGCATCGCTCGCTGCGGCAACCGTCGTACCGGGCGCCGATGCGCAGATGACGCCACCGCCCAGACTTTGCACCAAAGGTGCATCATCCGCCTGCGCGGCGGACGCCTGCGCACGGATGACATCGCCTTCGGCCAGGCCCGAAAACAGCGTCAGAGCCGCGCGGACGGGCAGGATCCCGACAAGCTGTCGAACGCCTGGCGTGCCACCCTGACCAAGTTCGTCCGGCCAGAGGAAGCCTAGCTGCGGCCCCCCGGAGCCGCCTCCCGAACCACCGCCGGGATCGCCACCCCCAGAGTTGCCGCCACCATTGTCGCCGCCGCCCGAGCTACCACCCCCGAGCCACTGCCGCCGGACCCGCCACCCGAACCGCTGCCGGAGTTCCCGCCGCCGGACCCTCCACCACCGGAATCGCCACCACCCGACCCGCCGCCGGATCCACCACCATTGGAACCGCTGTTTGAACCGCCGCCGCCGGAGCTGCCGCCGCCGGAGCCATCGCTATTGGAGCCGCCACCCGAGTTTCCGCCGCCCGAACCTCCGCTGGAGCCGCCGCTCCCGGAATTCCCACCGCCGGTGTTTCCGCCACCCGAGCCACCACCCGAACCGCTGCCGGAGTTCCCGCCGCCGGCACCGCCACCTGTTGCACCGCCGCCCGAGTTCCCGCCGCCCGAGCCACCACCCGAGCCGCTGTTCGAACCGTCGGAGTTGCTGCCCCCCTGGCTGCCACCGCTTGATCCACTGCCACCGGAGTTGCCTCCGCTCGAGCCGTTCCCGGTACCGCTGTCCGAACCGCCGCCATTTGAGTTGCCTCCGGCCCCGCCGCCCGAACCACCGCCGGAGCCGCTGCCCCCAGAATTACTGCTGGAACCGCCGTCCGAGGTTCCTCCGCCAGAGTCTCCCCCGCCCGAGTTGTTTCCACCCGAGTTACTGCCACTTGAGTTGCTGCCACCTGAGTTTCCGCCGCCCGCCTGGCCGCTGTTGCCCGGGCTTTCACCCGCGTTTCCTACGTCCTTGTCGTTTCCGGGATTGCCCGCGTTTCCACCCGTGCCGCCGCCGGTCCCGAGTCTCCACCGCCCGTGCCGCCCGTGCCGCCGCCGGTCCCGGTATCCCCACCGCCCGTGCCGCCCGTACCGCCGCCGGTGCCGGTATCGCCGCCACCCGTGCCGCCCGTGCCGCCGCCGGTGCCGGTATCCCCACCGCCCGTGCCGCCCGTGCCGCCGCCGGTGCCGGTATCGCCGCCACCCGTGCCGCCCGTGCCGCCGCCGGTGCCAGTATCGCCGCCGCCCGTGCCGCCCGTGCCGCCGCCGGTGCCGGTATCGCCGCCGCCCGTGCCGCCCGTGCCGCCGCCGGTGCCGGTGTCCCCACCGCCCGTGCCGCCCGTGCCGCCGCCGGTGCCGGTATCCCCACCGCCCGTGCCGCCCGTACCGCCGCCGGTCCCGGTGTCCCCACCGCCCGTGCCGCCCGTGCCGCCGCCGGTGCCGGTATCGCCGCCGCCCGTGCCGCCCGTGCCGCCGCCGGTGCCGGTGTCCCCACCGCCCGTGCCGCCCGTGCCGCCGCCGGTCCCGGTATCCCCGCCGCCCGTGCCGCCCGTGCCGCCGCCGGTCCCGGTGTCCCCACCGCCCGTGCCGCCCGTGCCGCCGCCGGTGCCGGTATCGCCGCCGCCCGTGCCGCCCGTGCCGCCGCCGGTGCCGGTATCCCCACCGCCCGTGCCGCCCGTGCCGCCGCCGGTGCCGGTATCCCCACCGCCCGTGCCGCCCGTGCCGCCGCCGGTCCCGGTATCGCCGCCGCCCGTGCCGCCCGTGCCGCCGCCGGTGCCAGTATCGCCGCCGCCCGTGCCGCCCGTGCCGCCGCCGGTCCCGGTATCCCCACCGCCCGTGCCGCCCGTGCCGCCGCCGGTGCCGGTATCCCCACCGCCCGTGCCGCCCGTGCCGCCGCCGGTCCCGGTATCCCCACCGCCCGTGCCGCCCGTGCCGCCGCCGGTGCCGGTGTCCCCGCCGCCCGTGCCGCCCGTGCCGCCCGTGCCGCCGCCGGTCCCGGTATCGCCGCCGCCCGTGCTGACACCGGAACCGCCACCCGAATTGCCGCCGCCCGAGCCACTCCCCGAACCACCGCCTGAACTGCTGCCACCGCCGGTTGACCCGCCGGACGCACCGGATCCCGAGCTCGATGAACCGCCATCTGCCGAGGATCCCGCTCCCGTCGACGAGCCGCACCAGTGGAGGAACCACCGGAACTGGCGGAGGCGCCACCTGCCGAACCGGCGGCCGCACCGCTGCCGCCGCCAGTTCCGACCGAAGGCGGGCGCGGTTGCGGAGATGTTGATGGGATGTCGTTTCTGCCGGTGCTGCCGGAGGTCACACCCGCGCCCCCGCCACCGGCGCCCGCGTCCGAGACGGCGGGCGTGGCGCTGGCGGGAACGGGGTCGACGGATGCGGGATCGGTAAGAAGGCCGAGTTGCTCAATCAGCGCACGGAACTCGGCCGGGGTCTGGTCCGGGCCGGGAACGCTGAAGACTTCGAACGCCGCACCTGCGGGCAGGCCCGTGAGCGGCATCTGGAAGAGCACGGCGTCGCCCGTCGTGCCCACCACGCGGACGCGGCTGCGCCCGCCGGGATAGGCCACGGCGAGATACAAAGGGTCGTTCGTTGCGCTATCGGGTGCCGGAATCGCAACGATGCCGCCTGGCGCCACGCAGGACTGCGCCATCGCCGACAGCGGTCCAAGCCCAAGCCCGAGGCCGAGACACAGGGAAAGAGCCGTGGTCCCGGATAGACGTTTCACGGCAAGTCGACACTCTCGATGAGGTCGCTGCGCGCGCGCAGGTCGGCCGCAAGCGTCGCGACATCGCTCCCTTCGCCGGGTGCAAGACGGTACAGCCCGATGGCCGAAGGACCGTCGACGATGACCAGACCCTGTTCAAGCAGCAGGTTCGACACGTCGGACTGGGAAGCATCGGGCTGGAAGGCCACGGTCAGGTAGCTGCTTTCGGCATCGCCAGACGCCTGCAGATAGGGGGCCGTCTGGTCTGTGCCGACCCAGCCCAGCGACACGGCCAGCAGCGCCGCCGAGGCCGCGACTGCAAGTCCCCAAGGCAGAAGCGCGTGACGGCGGGCGGTTCCGACGCTCTTGGAGGCGGCCTCGGTGCGGTCGATGTCGCGCATCAGACGGGCAAGCCCGAACTCGCCGGGGGATTGACCATAGTCGGTGTCGTGCATGGTGGTCCGCAGCTCCTCGAGCGTCCGCGCCTGGTCGCGCAGCATTGCATCCTCGCGCAGCGCCGCATCGACACGTGCACGTTCCTCGCTTGTAAGGGTGCCGTTCACATAGAAGGGAAGAAGGGATTCCAGCTCCCGGTGGCTATCCGCAAGACCTGCCATCACAGCGCCTCCTTTCCGATACGGCCCGCCAGGCAATGCATCAGAAGCTGTTTTGCATGGTAGACCCGCGTCTTGACGGTTCCTTCCGGAACTTCCGTGATCTCGCTGATCTCACGGTAACTCAGGTCCTCGAAGAACGCGAGTTCGATGGCCGAGCGATGCTCCGGCTTCAGCGTCGCAAGACAGTCATGTACATGCTGACCGTTCTGGGTCGCCACCATACAGGCCTCGACACCCGGGCTGTCGTCCGCGGTATCCGGCAGATCGTCGGAGTAGTCGATCCGGTGTGATTTCCTGAACACGTCCATGGTCTTCCTGTATGCGATGCCGAACACCCAGCTTTTCACCGACGAGCGCCCCTCGAACCGGCCTGCATTGTTCCAGACCTCGAGGAAGACCTCATGCACTATGTCGGCAGCCTCGAACGGATCGTTCAATTTAGATCTGATAAACCTAAAAAGTGGGCCTTCAAGTTGACGATATAACGCCGAAAATGCGGCCTTGTCCCGCTGCGCCGTCCGCCCAATCAACTCTTCAAGATCGTCTCCCGCCATGGGCCCCCACTGCGGAACATTCATCCGGTACACCAGAACATAGTTAGACCTGCCGAAGGTATAAGCCCTTCGGGTGCGGAGAAATAGGTCTTTTTCCCTATGGCCGCGCCAGGGCTCAGCCGGCGATCACCCGGGGATCAGCCGCGCCTCACGCCGGGAAGGACGCAGAGCATCTCGTAAAGCAGGTTCGCGGCGATCAGCGCGGTATTGCCCGATGGGTCGTAAGGCGGCGACACCTCGACCAGATCGCAGCCGACAAGGTTCAACCCTGCGCAGCCGCGCACGATCTCGAGCGCCTGCCAGGTGCTCAGCCCGCCGGGTTCGACCGTACCGGTGCCGGGCGCGAAGGCCGGGTCGAGGCTGTCGATGTCGAAACTGAGGTAGACGGGCGCATCTCCGATCACGCGGCGCACCTGTTCCATGAGCGGGGTCAAGGACTTGTGCCAGCAGTCCTCGGCCTGCACGACCGTCCAGCCCTGGTCGCGGCCCCAGTCGAAATCCTCGGCCGAATAGCCCGTTCCGCGCAGTCCGATCTGGAACACCCGGTCGTTCAGAAGACACCCGTCCTCCCACGCGCGGCGGAACGGGCAGCCGTGGGCGACCGCCTCGCCGAACATGTGCTCGTTGACGTCGGCATGGGCGTCGACATGGATCAACGCGACCGGGCCGTGGCGCTCCTTCACCGCGCGCAGGATCGGCCAGGTCAGCGTGTGGTCGCCCCCCAGGGTAAGCGGAATCGCTCCGTGAGACAGGATTTCCCGGAAATGTTCGGTGATGATGTCCACGGATTTCTTCAGGTCGAAGGTGTTGATCGGCACATCGCCGATATCGGCGACCTGAAGGCTGTCGAAGGGGGCCGCCCGCGTCGCCATGTTGTAGGGGCGCAGCATGCGGCTTTCGTCGCGGATCTGGCGCGGACCCAGCCGCGTGCCGGACCGGTTCGACGTGCCGATGTCGAGCGGGATGCCGATGAAACAGGCGTCCAGCCCTTCGGCCGTCGCCTGCGCCGGCAGCCGCATCATCGTGGCCGGCCCGCCGAAACGCGGCATCTCGTTGCCGCCAAGGGGCTGGTTGAAGCGGCTCATTCGGCCGCCTCCCCGCTGGCCGAAGGCTGGGCGATCAGCCGGGCGATGGGACGGGTCTGGGCGGCGACCCGCGCACGCAGCGTTTCAAGCGTCATGTCGTCGTCCTTCACGAACTCGATGAACATCTGGTTGAGGTTGTTGAACAAGAGCGCACCCAATGCGCCGCGCGTCCAGATCCGCGCGCACTTCGCCACGCATCTGAAGCGCCGCGATGAGATCGGTGACCTGCGCGGCAAGCCGCTGATCCAGTTCGGAATAGCGCCGCCCGTTCGGCGTGCCCGGCGCCTCGATGGCAAGGGCCATGGCGGTACGCCACATTTCCTTCGACAGGTATTCCAGCGAATGATCATAGTAGCTGAAGATCAGGCGCAGGAGCGCCTCGTCCACGCCCTGCGGCGGGCTGGCGACGATGTGCGCACCTGCATCCAGCACCTCTTCGACCTCCATCGCGACCGTGGCGATCAGGATATCGCCCTTGGTCTGATAGTAGTTGTAGACCGTGCCGACGGACACTTCTGCCATCTCGGCAAGATCCTCGATCCGTACCGAGCGATAACTTTCTGCCCGAAATTTCGTCACGGCGGCCTTCAGAATGCGCCTTTCGCGATCGGCTTTCTGTTTTTCGCGCAATCCTGACATCCGGTCCCCTTGGCGGAGTTGGTTTTCGGTCAAAGAATAGTGTTGACTACAAAGATGAATGACTTCAACTTTTTTCTGACGAGCCGCGATCAACACGGCCGGCAGACACAACAACCGGGAGACCCCGCATGTCCAGACTGACCTCGTCCCTTCTCGCCACGACCGCCCTGACCCTGGCCGCCGGCGCTGCCGCCGCGCAGGAACACGCTGAACGCGCTGGTCTGGTGCGACCACACCGACCCCGCGCTGATCGAGCCCTTCGAGCAGGCGCACAACGTCACCGTCAACCTGCGCGAATACGAAGGCACCGGTGCGGCACTGGCGCTGCTGGAACAATCCCGCCCCGGCGACTGGGACGTGCTGGTCGTCGACGGCATCGACGTGTTCCGCGCGGTCGAGGCCGGTGTTCTGGCCCCCCTGCCCGCGGACGAACTGCCGACCGCCGACTTCTTCCCCGAGGTGGTGATGGCCGACAACAACAGCGTCGACGGCGTCACCTACGCGGTGACCGAGAAATTCGGCTACAACACGATCTCGTTCAATTCCTCGAAGGTCGATCCGGCGGATATGGAAAACCTCGCCACCGTCTGGTCCGAGAAATACGCGGGCCGGATCTCGATCTACGACTACTACCTGCCGGTGATGGGCCTTGCGGCCATCGCTGAAGGCATTCCGACCGCCGAGATCGGGGCGGGCGACCTTGACGCCATCGGTGGCGTGCTGTCGACCATGCGGTCGCGCGCCGCCTCGGTCGCGGGCGTGGTCGCCGCGCAGACCGCGCTGGCCACCGGCGAGGTCGACATCGTCGTGGGCGGTGGCGAATGGCTGACCGCCGTCCTGGCCGAGGAGCAGCCCGAGCTGACCTGGACCATCCCGCAGGAAGGCGCGGTCCGCTGGGCGCAGTCGATCGGCGTCGTCGCGGGCACCGAAAAGCCCGACCTCGCGCTCGAGTTCGTCAAGTACATCGTCAGCCCCGAAGGTCAGGCGCGGCTTGCCACCTCGTCGTGCTTCTGGGGGATGCCCGCGAACGCCAAGGCCGGCGAGTTCCTGACCGACGAGCAGAAGGCGACCCTGCGCTGGGACGATCAGGCCGGGTATCTGGCGCTGACGCAGCTTTACCCCGCCCCCGACGCCGATCTCGACGCCGAGATGCAGGACCTCTGGCTCGAAACGCTCGCCCAGTGAGCCTGCCCGCGTGAGCGCCGCGCGCGACCGCCTGAGGGGCTGGGGCTTCGTCGCCCCGGCCCTTGTCTGGACGGGGGCCTTCTTCGTGCTGCCCTTCCTCGTGATGGGCGCGATGAGTCTCGCCACGCTGGACGGGCGCACGCTGATCTGGGGCGTGGACTTCGCGAACTACGCCGAACTGGCCGAGAAACGGTTCCTCTGGCGCGCGGTTGTCGTCTCGCTCGAGATCACGCTGACAGTGACCGTCGTGTCGGTGATCCTCGCCTATCCGCTGGCCTGGATCATCGCCTTCAGGGTGCCGCCGCGCTGGCAGCGGCTGGCGCTTCTGCTGGCGATCCTGCCGTTCTGGACCTCTTACGTCGTGCGCTCCTACGCCTGGCTGCTGGTGCTGGCGCGCGAGGGGGTGGTGAACCAGACGCTGATGAACCTCGGGCTGATTTCCGAGCCGATCACCATGGCCAACACCCGCTTCGCCACCGTCACGGGCTTCGTCCATTTCTTCGTGATGCTGCTGACGCTGACCATCTATGCCAACCTGATCCAGCTGTCGCCGAACTACCGCCGCGCGGCGATGGACCTGGGCGCCAACGCCTTTCAGACCTTCCGCCATGTGATCCTGCCGCTGACCTTGCCGGGCATCGTCACCGGGGCCTTCCTGACCTTCGTTCTGTGCATCGGCGACTATGTCACGCCGCAGATCCTGGGCGGGAACACCGAGCTGACCGTGCCGCAGGTCATCATGGTGCAGCTTGGCCGGCGCGCCGACTTCCCGCTGGCCTCGGCACTGGCCATCGTGCTGATGGGCATCGTGACGCTGGCCTATCTTGCCTCGGCCCGCTGGCTACGGCTTGACCGGCTGTGATGCGCGCCCTGCCCTGGCTCTACCTCGCCGCCGCCTTCGTCTTCATCTACCTGCCGGTGGGCACGCTGGTGCTGTTCTCGTTCCAGGGCAACACGCTGCCGGTTCCGCCCTTCGACGGGCCGTCGCTGCGCTGGTATGCCGAGGTTCTGGCCGATGACGGGCTGACCGATGCGCTGCGCAATTCCATCGTCGTGGCACTTGGGTCGTCGACCGTCGCCGTGACGCTTGGCTTCCTCGCCGCCTACGGCCTCGCGCGCCACGCCCTGCCGGGATCGGCGCTGATCCGGGGGCTGCTGATCGCCCCGCTGACGGTCAGCTACCTGATCGTCGGGCTCGGCCTTCTGATCGTGCTGACCCGTGCGGGCCTTGGCCTGTCGCTCTGGACCGCTGCGCATCGGCCATGTCGTCATCAACCTGCCGCTGGCCTTCGCGATCATCTATGCCTCGATGGGCGCGCAGCAGCAGAACGCCGAACGCGCCGCCCGCGACCTCGGCGCGGACGAGGCGCGGGTGATCCTGCTGGTGACCGTGCCGATGCTTGCCCCGTCGATCGCGGCGGCGTTCTTCCTGTCGATGACCTTCAGCTGGGACGAGTTCATCATCGCCTTCCTCCTCACCCGCTTCGACGTGACCCTGCCGGTCGAGATCTGGTCGCTGCTGCGCTCGGGCCTGTCGCCGCGCCTGAACGCCATCGGCAGCCTCGTGTTCCTTGTGTCGGTCGCGGTGGTGCTGATCCTTGAACTTCTGGTCTTCCGGAGACGCAGCACATGACCGCCCCCGTCACCCTGTCCGACCTGAACCACTGGTTCGCGGAGTTCCATGCCCTCAAGGACATCGAGCTGACCATCGACGCGGGCGAATACGTGACGCTTCTGGGCCCCTCGGGCTGCGGCAAGACCACGCTGCTGTCGGTGCTGGGCGGCTTCATCGAGCCCACGCAGGGCAAGGTCCTGATCGGCGGGCGCGACATGACCCGCGTGCCGCCGGCCAAGCGGCCGACGACGACGATGTTCCAGGACTATGCGCTGTTCCCGCACATGAGCCTGCGCGACAACGTGGGGTTCGGGCTGCGCATGGCCGGCATGGGCCGCGCCGAGCGTCACGGCAAGGCCGAGACGCTGCTGGCGCTGGTCGGCCTGGCCGATGCCGGTGGCAAGCGTCCGCACGAATTGTCGGGGGGCCAGCGTCAGCGCGTGGCCCTGGCGCGCGCGCTGGCGGTCGACCCCGACGTGCTGCTGCTCGACGAACCGCTCGGCGCGCTCGATCTCAAGCTGCGCCGGGCGATGCAGGACGAGTTGAAGGCGATCCAGCGGCAGGTCGGCACGACCTTCGTCCACGTCACCCACGACCAGGAGGAAGCCATGGCCATCGCCGACCGGATCGTGGTGATGAACGCCGGCCGGATCGAGGATCAGGGCCCGCCCGCCCGGATCTACCGCCAGCCCGCCACGCTGTTCGCCGCCGACTTCATGGGCGAGATGAACCACATCCCCGGCCACGCCACCGACGAGCGGGGTCGAGACGCCGTTCGGCACCCTGCCCCTGCCCGCCCCGCGCAAGGGGCGCGCGATGGTTTGCATCCGCCCCGAGGCGATGGGAACCGGTGACGCCGCCGTACGGATCGGCCCGGCCCGCGTGCGCGACGCGGCCTTCTTCGGCACCCACACCCGCGCGCATCTGATCCCCGAGGCCGCACCCGACCTTGTCCTGATCGCGCATCTTCCGCCCGCGATCCTGCCGGAGCCGGGCGCGATCTTGCACCTGTCCGCCGAAGCCGACACGATCAGCGTGTTCCCAATGGAGGACTGAGGATGGAGCGCGCCCGCCCCGAAGACTGGTATCGTCTGCAGACGAAGGGCGATGGCGTCACCCTGATCGACGAGCCCTTCATCCACGAATTCTACCGCTGCAACGTCTGGCATGTCCGGGGCCGCGACCGCGACATGCTGGTCGACAGCGGCATGGGCGTGGTGTCGCTGCGCGAATGGGTGCCGCTGGTGACCGAGCACGCCCTGACAGCGGTGGCAAGCCACACGCATTTCGACCACATCGGCTGCCACCACGAATTCGACGACCGCTGCGTGCACCGGGCCGAGGCCCACATCCTGGCGCAGCCCACCCGCGGCGCGACGCTGGCCGATCCCTATGTCACCGACGAGATCTTCGACCTCCTGCCGCCGCTGCCCTACCAGTCTGCGACCTACGCGGTGAAGGCGGCCCCGGCGACGCGGCTGCTCGAGGACGGCGACGTGGTCGATCTGGGCGACCGGCATTTCGAGGTGATCCACACCCCCGGCCACTCCCCCGGCGGGATCGCCTTGTGGGAGGCCGCGACCGGCATCCTGTTCTCGGGCGACATCGTCTATGACGGGCCGCTGATCGAGGACACTTACCACTCGGACGCCGCGGACTATCACCGCTCGATGGAACGTCTTCTGGGCCTGCCCGTCCGCGTCGTGCATGGCGGGCACTTCCCCAGCTATGACGGCGACCGGCACCGCGCGATCATCCGCGCCTGGCTGGACGAAAAGGACAGCGCCGCCTGATGCGGCTTCAGGCCTGCTGGGCCGAAGCCAGTTCGTCCTCGAGCCGCTTGCGCTCGCCCGCCTTGGTCGACGAGAAGCCCGCCAGCAGAAGATAGGCCACCGGCGTGAGGAACAGCGTCGACAAGGTGGCAAGACCAAGCCCGCCCACGATCACCCAGCCCAGCGCCTCGCGCGCCTCGGCGCCCGCGCCGAACGACAGGACCAGCGGCACGCCGCCCAGCACGGTCGAGATCATCGTCATCATCACCGGGCGCAACCGGATCGTGGACGCGCCGTAGATCGCGTCGCGGACGGACTTGCCCTCGTCGCGCAGCTGGTTGGCGAACTCGACGATCAGGATGCCGTTCTTGGCCATGATGCCTATCAGCATCACAAGCCCGATCTGGCTGTAGACGTTCAGGCTTTGCCCGGTGAGCTGAAGCGCGAAGGCCGCGCAGGCCAGCCCCAGCGGCACCGTCGCCATCACGACGATGGCCGAGATGAAGCTTTCGAACTGCGCCGCAAGGACAAGAAAGACAACGACAATCGCGAAGCCGAAGGTCAGAAGAAGCCCCGCCGAGGTTTGGTCGAGCGTCGCGGCTTCGGCCAGCGGCACGATGCGGTTCTCGTCGGCAAGGATCTCGTCCGCCAGCGCCTCGACCTGGGCCAGCGCGTCGCCGAGCGCAAGATCGGGCGTCAGGCCGGCCGAGATCTCGACCGACCGGTTCTGCCCCTCGCGGTTGAGTTCGGGGGCGATGGCGCGTTCTTCCAGCCGCACGAAGGTCGACAGCGGCACCATCTGCCCGTCCCCGGCCTGCACGAAGACATTCTCCAGATCGCCAGGGTCGTCCACCGGGGTCGCGGTCGACAGAATCTGCACGTCATAGCTGCGGTCATCGACGAAGACCGACCCGATGCTGCGCCCGTCGAGCACGGCGCGCAGTGCCTCGCCAAGCCCGGTGATGTCGATCCCGAGGTCCGATGCGCGGGTGCGGTCGATCTCGACGAAAAGCTGGGGCTGCGTGGTCTCGTATTCGAGCCGCACCTGCCCGAAGGCGGGGTTTTCCTGCAACCGTTCGACCAGGCGTTCGCTGACCTCGGCCAGCTGTTCGTAGTTGCTGCCGGTGACGGCGAAGGTCAGGCCGCGCCCTGCGCCGCGAATGCCCAGCGAATTGGGCTGGATCGCGAAGGCGCGCACGCCGACGATGCTGCGCAGCTTGCCGTTGATCTCGCCCACGATCTCCTGCTGGCTGCGCGCGCGCTCGCCCCAGGGCGCCAGGGTCATCACCATGAAGCCGCGATTGCCCGACCCGAACCCGGTGATCGAGAAGACGTTGGTGATCTCGCCCGCCTCGACCAACGGCTGCAGGATCGTTTCGATCTCGGCCATCTTCGCACTGGTATAGTCGAGCGAGACGCCCTGCGGCGCCGACACCGACAAAAGTGCCACCGCCCGATCCTCGGGTGGGGTCAGCTCCTGCCGGATGCCTGCCGCCACGAAAACCGATGTCGCGGCGAAAAGTCCGGCCACCAGGATGACCACCCAGGGCATCGCCAGCGCCCCGCGCAGCGCCCAGGCGTAGACGCCGGCCAGGCCGTCGCCCAGGCCCGTCATGAATGACCGATGTGAGGTATCCACCTCCTTGGTCAGAAGCCGGCTTGCCAGCATCGGCACCAGCGTCAGCGCCACCACCGACGACAGCAGCACCGCCATCGCCAGCGTGAACCCGAACTCGCGGAAAAGCCCGCCCGCCTGACCGGGCAGGAACGACAGCGGAATGAACACCGCCGCCAGCGTCGCCGTGGTGGTGACGACCGCAAAGAACACCTGCTGCGTCCCCAGGACCGCCGCCGCCCTTGGTCCCATCCCTTCGGAACGGCGCCGCACGATGTTCTCGAGCACGACGATGGCGTCGTCGACCACCATGCCCGTGGCCAGCACAAGGGCCAGAAGCGTCAGGATGTTGACCGAGAACCCGACAAGGTAGATCGCGGCCAGCGTGCCGATCAGGGCGATCGGCATGGTGATCGTCGGGATCAGGGTCGCGCGGACATCCCGCAGGAAGACGAAGATCACAAGCACCACGATGGCGACGGCCAGCGCCAGCGTCTTGAGAACCTCGCGGATCGACCCGTTGATGAACACCGCGTCGTCCGAGGTGACGAAGATCCGGACGTCCGCCGGCAGGGTCGCCTGCAGGTCATCGACGGTCGCACGCACGGCCGCCGAGATCTCGAGCGTATTGCTGGTGGCCTGACGGAGCACACCCAGGCCGATCCCGGTCTCGCCATTGGCGCGCAGCACCGTCTCGTTCGGAGCGGGGCCAAGGGTGACGCGCGCCACATCGCGCAGCCGCACGTTCGGGGCGATTTCCAGCGCCTCGAAAGCCGCGGGCGTGGCGACCGAGGCCGTGGCGCGCACGTTGATCGACTGGCGGTCGCCCGTCAGATCGCCCGGCCGGCGCGTCGAAGGCGATGTCCTGAAGCGCGCGGCGCAGATCGGCCAGGGTGAGGCCCCGGCTGGCAAGCTCCAACTGGTCGATATCGACGCGGAAGATCGGTTCGCGATCGCCGTAGATCTGAAGGTCCGCGACCCCGTTGATCGAGATCAGCCGGTCCTCGACCCGATCACGCACCAGTTCGGTCAATTCCTGCGGTGAGCGGCCGGGCGAGGTCACGGCGATCCGGACCACCGGCTGCGCATTGGCGTCGGCCTTGACGATCTCGGGCAGGTCGGCCCCCTCTGGAAGGGCATTGCCGATCCGCGCAATCGCATCCCGGGTATCGGTCGCTGCGACATCGAGGTCGACGCTGTCCTCGAATTCGAGGGTGACCCGGCTACGTCCGAACTGCGAGCTGGACGAGATCGTGCGCACCCCGGCCACCCGGCCGACCGCGCCTTCGATCCGGCCGGTGATTTCCTGGTCCACGGTCTCGGCAGAGGCCCCGGCGAACTCGGTCGTGACGGTGATGACGGGCCGGTCCACGTCGGGCAACTCGCGCACCTCGACCCCGAAAAGAGCGGCGATCCCGGCAATGACAATGAGCGCGTTCAGCACGATCGCAAGGATCGGACGACGGACGAAAAGCGCCGTGCCGATGCCACGATCCGGAGTGTTGGATGGGCCGGCCATGACGCTCAGCCCCGTTCTGTCGCAGAGGCGGCGGCCTGCGCGCCGTCGCCCGGCACGACGATCTCGACCTCGGCGCCGGGGCGCAGGGTCTGCACACCCTCGGTCACGACGGGTTCGCCCACTTCAAGCTCGGCCTCGACCAGCACGCGGTCGGCGCTGCGTTCGCGGATCGTGACCGGAACGCGCGCCACTGCCCCGTCGCGAACCACCCAGACGAAGGAGCCGGTGCTTGTCCACTGGATGGCCAGCGGGTCGACCGCCGGTAGCCGCTCGCCCGGAAGCGCCACTTCGACGGCGAAGGCCATGCCCGCGCGCAAACGGTCGTCGGGATTGGGAATGGTGGCCTGAACCCGCAGTGTCCGGCTGTCACGATCGACCACGTTGTCGATCGCGGTGATGCGCCCTTCGATCGGAACCGATGCCCCCGACAGCGGCGCCACGCTGACGATCATGCCGGGCTCGATCTGCCCGACGACGCGCTCGGGCACCCGGAAGTCGATGATCAGCTTCGAGCGGTCCGTGACGACGGCCAGCGTGTCCTGCACCGTGATCCGGTCGCCCGTTTCGACCTCGATGATCCCGATCCATCCCGGGATCGGCGCCCGGATCACGCGACGATCAAGGTCGAATTCCGCCTCGCGGACGGCCAGTTCCGCCGTGCGCAGCGCAAGGTCGGCCTCGCGAAAGCGCACCTCCGTGACAGCCCCCGATCCTTCGAGCTGCGACAGGCGTTCGACCTGGTCCTGCGCGTCGGCCAGCACAAGCTGCGCCCGGTCAAGCGCGATCCGCTCGGCCTCGTCGTCAAGGCGCACGAGGACGCTACCCGCCTCGACATAGCTGCCCGCATCGCGCTCGATCGCGGCGATGCGCCCGGTCGCCTCGGAGCGCACGGTCACCGACCGCAAGGCACGTCCGTCCCCGACCGCGGCGACCCGGTCATTCACCACGCCGTCTTGCGCTGCATCCACCACCACGCGAGTCGGCCCGCCGCCGCCGAAGCGCGGGCCGCCCTCTTGCCCACCTTCTGGCGCGGCAATCTCGATCCCGACCAGTGCGGGAAGGCCAGTGCGATCAAGCCAGGCCCCGGCCGCCGGCACATAGAAGATCCACAGGGCAAGCGTGCCCGCGAGGACGATGGCACCGATCAGGAACTGGCGCAGGAATGACATGCGGGTCTTTGGCCTCGGGTCTTCGTCTCAGGGCATGAGGCCGGCGCGTGCCGTCCATAGCAGTCCATGTCGAAATTAGTGCGATTTCACGAAACTCAACATCGCACGAACGCTGCGGTCCCTGCAATCAGATCAGGCGGGCCGCGCGCAGAACCACGTCGTCCAGCCCCTTGCCCCCGGCGTCGACATAACGCGCAAGCTCGTCGCGCATTCGCGGCTCCCAGTAGTCGCGCAGATGGGCGGCCACGCGTTCGGCCGCGTCGTCCCCCGGCTGGCTGCGAAAGAAGGTGGCGATCTGGTTGGCCATGTGCACCATCTTGTCAGGCGACATGCGGGCTCTCCGGAACGAGGCGGTCGGGATGGGTATAGACATCGAAAGCCCCGCCCCGCGCGGAGGCGACGACGGTGATCCCCGCATCCTCGGCCAGCCGCAGCGCATGGGCGGTGGGCGCGGAGACGGCGATCAGGACCGGGCACCCCGCCATCGCGCATTTCTGCACCAGCTCCACCGAGACCCGGCTGGTGATCACGAAGGCGCCTTCGGCAGGGTCGAGACCGGCGCGCGCCATCGCCCCGATCAGCTTGTCGAGCGCGTTGTGCCGGCCGACGTCCTCGCGCGCCAGCACGATACCGCCGTCCGGCGCTGCCGGGGCGCAGGAACCCCGCGGCATGCACCGCGCGGGTCCGGTCGTGCAGCGGCTGGTCGGTCGCGCAGCGCCTCGGTCGCCCCTGCGACCGTGTCGTAGCCAAGCGTCAGCCCTTTTGGCACCTGCGGGACCGCGCGCACCGCCTCGGCCAGGCTGTCGATCCCGCAGAGCCCGCAGCCCACGGGGCCGGCCATGTAGCGCCGCCGCGCCGCAAGGGCCGTCCGGCGGTCGGGACGCAACCACATCCGGGCCTCGATGCCCGCGTGCTGGCCCGACGGGTGGGTCACGATCTCGAACGCTCTCGATCTGCGTCCGGTGCGGTCACGATCCCCTCGGTCAGCGCAAAGCCATGGGCGAGATCGGCGATATCGCCGGGGCTGGCCATCATCACGGCAAGGGTGCCACCGTCGAAGACGATCGCGACCGGCACCTCCTCGGGCAGCGCGCGGTGCATCGCCATCGTGCCGCTGCCCGTGACCGTCAGGCCGGGCAGGCTGCGCGAACCGGATCTGGACATAACACGCGCCATCCGCCCTACTCCGCCGCCGGCAGGATGCGGCGCGCCTGCGCAGAGCGCGCGGCATAGTCCTCCTGCCATTCGGTGGGGCCGTTCGACCGGCTGACCTGCACCGCCGTCACCTTGTATTCGGGGCAGTTCGTCGCCCAGTCCGAATAGTCGGTGGTGATGACGTTGGCCTGCGTATCGGGGTGGTGGAAGGTCGTATAGACCACGCCGGGGCTGACGCGGTCCGTGATCTTCGCGCGCAGCGCCGTCTCGCCCGAGCGCGAGGCGAGCTTGACGAAATCGCCCTCGTTGATCCCGCGCACCTCGGCGTCGTGCGGATGGATCTCCAGCACGTCCTCGTCATGCCAGACCACGTTCGCGGTGCGCCGGGTCTGCGCGCCGACGTTGTACTGGCTCAGGATGCGCCCGGTGGTCAGCAGGAGCGGAAAGCGCGGGCCGGTGCGTCTCGTCGGTCGCCACGTATTCGGTGACGATGAACCGCCCCTTGCCGCGCACGAAACCGTCGACATGCATCAGCGGCGTGCCCTCGGGTGCGGCGTCGTTGCAGGGCCACTGGACCGATCCCACACGCGTCGAGAAGATCGTAGCTCACCCCGGCGAAGCGACGGCGTGGTCGCGGCGATCTCCTCCATGATCTCGGAAGGATGGGCATAGGACCATCCCGCCCCCATGGCATTGGCCAGAAGCTGCGTGATTTCCCAGTCGGCAAAGCCGTTGCGCGGCGCCATCACCTTGCGCACCCGGTTGATCCGGCGCTCGGCATTGGTGAAGGTGCCGTCCTTTTCGAGGAACGACGACCCCGGCAGGAAGACATGGGCGTAATTCGCGGTTTCGTTCAGGAACAGGTCGTGGACGATGACGCACTCCATCGCCGCCAGCCCCGCCGCGACGTGCCGCGTGTCGGGATCCGATTGCAGGATGTCCTCGCCCTGGCAGTAGAGGCCCTTGAACGACCCGTCGACCGCGGCGTCGAGCATGTTGGGAATGCGCAGTCCCGGCTCGGGGTCGATCTCGACGCCCCAGGCCTTCTCGAAGATCTCGCGCACCTCGGCGCCCTTGACGTGGCGATAGCCCGGAAGCTCGTGCGGGAAGGACCCCATGTCGCACGAGCCCTGCACGTTGTTCTGGCCGCGCAGCGGGTTCACGCCCACGCCGGGCCGCCCGATGTTGCCGGTCAGCATCGCGAGGTTCGCGATGCCCATGACCGTGGTCGATCCCTGGCTGTGCTCGGTCACGCCAAGCCCGTAGTAGATCGCGCCGTTGCCGCCCGTGGCGAAGAGACGCGCGGCGGCGCGCAACTCGGCCGCGGGCACACCGGTCAGCATCTCGGTCGCCTCAGGGCTGTGACGGCTGTCCGAGACGAACTCGGCATAGTCCCGGAACTCGTCCCAGTCGCAGCGCGTCCGGATGAACCCCTCGTCGAAGAGCCCCTCGGTCACGATGACATGGGCCATCGCGGTGACGACCGCGACATTGGTGCCGGGACGGAGCGCCAGGTGATGCGCCGCCTCGACATGCGGCGATCCGCACGAGGTCGATCCGGCGCGGGTCGATCACGATCAGCTTCGCGCCCTGCCGCAGCCGCTTCTTCAGCCGCGAGGCGAAGACCGGGTGCCCGTCGGTCGGGTTCGCGCCGATCACGACGACCACGTCCGACTGCATGACGGAGTCGAAGTCCTGCGTTCCGGCCGAGGTGCCGAAGGTCTGGCCAAGCCCGTAGCCCGTGGGCGAATGGCAGACCCGCGCGCAGGTGTCGGTATTGTTGTTCATGAAACACCGCGCGGGCGAGCTTCTGCACGAGGTAGGTTTCCTCGTTCGTGCAGCGGCTCGACGTGATGACGCCGATCGACTTGCGGCCGTATCTTTCCTGCAGCCCCCGCAGCCGGTCTGCGGCGAAGGAAATCGCCTCGTCCCAGCTGACCTCGCGCCAGGGCTGGTCGATCGTCTCGCGGATCATCGGGTTCAGGATGCGGTCGCGTGGTTGGCATAGCCCCAGGCGAAACGCCCCTTCACGCAGGAATGCCCCCGGTTGGCCTTGCCGTCCTTCCACGGACACCATGCGGACCAGCTGGTCGCCGTTCAGTTCGGCCTTGAACGAACAGCCCGACGCCGCAATAGGCGCAGGTGGTCACGACCGACCGCTCGGGCGTGCCAAGCTCGATCACCGATTTTTCCTGCAGCGTCGCCGTCGGGCAGGCCTGCACGCAGGCGCCGCAGGACACGCAATCCGAGGTCAGGAAATCGTCGCCCGCCGCCCCGGCGCTGACCCGGCTGTCGAAGCCGCGGCCTTCGATCGTCAGCGCGAAGGTGCCCTGCACCTCCTCGCAGGCCCGCACGCAGCGGTTGCAGACGATGCATTTCGAGGGATCGAAGGTGAAATAGGGGTTCGACTCGTCCTTCGGCCGCCATTCGGGGTTGGCCACGCCACTGGTGTCGCGCAGGGCGAAGTGATTGGCCAGCCCGCCGCCCTTTGGCGCCTCGTAGCGCACGTCGCGCAGGCCCACGGCGCCGGCCATGTCCTGCAACTCGCAATCGCCATTCGCCGCACAGGTCAGGCAGTCGAGCGGATGGTCGGAGATGTAAAGCTCCATCACCCCCTTGCGGATCTTGCGGACCTTGTCGGACTGGGTGTGCACGATCATGCCGGGGGCCACGGGCGTCGTGCAGGACGCGGGCGTGCCGCGCCGGCCCTCGATCTCGACCACGCAGAGGCGGCAGGACCCGAACGCCTCGAGGCTGTCGGTCGCGCAGAGCTTGGGCACCTCGATGCCCGCCTCGGCAGCAGCGCGCATGACGGACGTGCCCTCGGGAACGGTCACCTCGAAACCGTCGATTGTCAGCGTGACTGGTTTCCCCTCGCGGGCGGGGGTGCCCATGTCGCGGTCGTCCAGCGGAAGGATGAAGTCCTTCATTCCGCAGCCTCCTTGTGGCGCGCAAAGTCGTCGGGAAAGCGGGTGAGCGCACTCATCACCGGATAGGGGGTGAAGCCGCCCAGCGCGCAGAGCGAGCCGTCCTTCATCGTCTCGCAAAGGTCGGTCAGCAGCGGAATCGCGTCGGCGTCGCCATCGGCGATCCGGTCGATGGTCTCGACTCCGCGCACCGCGCCGATGCGGCAGGGGGTGCACTTGCCGCAGGACTTCGATCGCGCAGAATTCCATGGCGAAACGGGCCATGCGCAGCATGTCGGCACTGTCGTCGAAGACCACGACGCCCGCGTGCCCGATCAGGCCGCCCGCGCCGTCGAATTCCTCGTAGCCGAAGGGCGTGTCGAACTGCTCGGGGGCGAAATAGGCGCCAAGCGGCCCGCCCACCTGCACCGCCTTGACCGGCCGGCCCGAGGCCGTGCCACCGCCGATCCCATGCACGATTTCTGACAAGGCTCAGGCCGAAGGCGGTCTCGAACAGCCCGCCGAATTGCACATTCCCGGCGATCTGGATCGGAATGGTCCCGCGCGACCGGCCCAGCCCGAAGTCGGCGTAGTGCCGCGCGCCCTTCTCGAAGATCACCGGCACCGTGGCCAGGCTGATGACGTTGTTGACGACCGTGGGCATGCCCAAAGAGCCCCTCGATCGCCGGCAGCGGGGGCTTGGCGCGCACGACGCCGCGCTTGCCTTCGAGCGAATTGAGAAGCGAGGTTTCCTCGCCGCAGACATAGGCCCCGGCGCCGACCCGGACCTCGATGTCGAAGGCCCGGCCCGACCCGAGGACATCCGCACCCAGAACGCCGGCATCACGGGCGATCGTCACCGCGTCGTTCATGACCCGGATCGCGTCGGGGTATTCGGAGCGCAGGTAGACAAAGCCCTTGGATGCCCCCACCCCGAGGGCGGCGATGGCCATGCCCTCGATCAGGCTGAAGGGGTCGCCTTCCATGATCATCCGGTCGGCGAAGGTGCCGCTGTCGCCCTCGTCGGCGTTGCAGACGATGTACTTCCGGTCGCCGGCGGCCTGCCGGACGGTGTCCCACTTGATGCCGGTGGGGAACCCTGCCCCGCCACGACCACGCAACCCGCTGGTCTTGACCTCCTCGACGATCCCGGCGGCGTCCATGCTGATGGCGCGACGAAGGCCCGCAAGGCCACCGTGGGCTTCGTAGTCGGACAGGCTCAGGGGGTCGATCACGCCGCAGCGGGCGAAGGTCAGACGTGTCTGGCGGGCGAAGAAGGGAATGTCCTCGACCGGGCCAAGGCTGTCCAGCGTTCCGTCCAGCAAGGCGGGCACGTCCGCCGGCATCACCGGCCCGAAGCCTTCACGCCCCTGCCCCCGGTCGATCTCGACCAGCGGCTCGAGCCAGATCATCCCGCGCGACCCGTTGCGGATGATCTCGACCTCGATCCCGCGCGCCGCGGCTTCGTCCGCGATGGCGGAGGCAACTTCGTCCGCGCCAAGCGCCCTCGCGGCGCTGTCCATCGGCACCCAGATCTTCATGCCCGCGCCTCTGCCAGAAGCGCGTCGACCCGCGCGGCGTCGACCCGGCCCACGACCCGCCCGTCGATCATCGCCGCCGGACCGCAGGCGCAAAGACCAAGGCAATAGACCGGCTCGACCGTCACCGCCCCATCCGGGGTCGTTCCGCCCCAGTCGAGGCCCAGCTTCGCCAGCACCGCCTCGGACAGCGCGTTCGCCCCCGATGCCTGGCAGGCTTCGGCCCGGCAGATCCTGAGCACATGCCGCCCGGCGGGCGCGCGGCGGAAATCGTGATAGAAGCTTATCACGCCGTGAACCTCGGCCGCGGTGATGTTCAGCGCCTTGGCGATCAACGGCTGCGCTGTGTCCGGGATGTGGCCGAAGACCTCCTGCAATCCGTGAAGAATCGGCAAAAGCGGCCCTTCGAGTCCCTTGTGGGCCTCGATCACCGCAAGGATTTCGGCTTCGGGCGGCGGAGACGCGCTCTGTGGACGAACTGACATTGTCGGCGGGCCTTTCCTTGGCCTCCATAGAAGCACTTGGATGATAGCGAAATCAATATCGCTTTTCCGTCGAGTGATAGGTCTACACTATCGCTTCAGGGTCGACATCCGGCGCGCCTCGGTCAGCAGTGCGGAAAGCACGGGCGTGTGCGGCTCGCGGTAGGGCGCGACAAGCCCGACCACATGCCCCTCCCCTGCGCCCTCCATCGGGATCACGCGCAAGGGCTTGCCCCCGGCAAGGAACGCCGCGATGTCTTCGGGCAGCACGGTCAGCCAGCCCCCCGCCTCTACGTTCGCCATCAGCACGACCGTCGAATTCGCCTCGATCCGCGCGGCAGGCGTGATGCCGACATCGGCGAAATGCTTGTTGATGATACGTCGGTTCTGCATGTCGGGCGTCAGCAGGCACAGCGGCTGGCCGTCGAGGTCGCGCCAGGCCACCGACCGGCGCGCGGCGAAGGAGGAGTCCTGCGAACAGACAAGCATGTAGCGTTCGCGGTAGAGCGGCTCGGTGCTGACCCGTCCCATCGGTTCGTTGTCGAGGTACGAGATGCCCGCGTCGACATCGAGATTGTCGAGCATCGACAGGATCTCGATCGAGGTGCGCGACAGGATGGTGAACCGGACGTTCGGATGCGCCTCGCCGAACCGGGCCGCGATCTTCCCGGCCCAGGTCAGCGCCGTGGGAATCACCGCCACCCGCAACTGCCCCGCAAGGCCGTGGCGGGTATGGCGCATCTCTTCGCGCAACTGCCGTGTGTCGCCTACGATTCGACGCGCCCAGACCAGCGCCGTCTGCCCCTCGGGCGTAAGCCCGCCATAGCGCGACCCGCGAAAGACAAGCTGCACGCCCAGCTGCTCTTCCAGCTGCTTGATCCCGGTCGACAGGCTTGGCTGCGTGATCCCCAGGCTCACGGCCGCTCGCCCGAAATGCTCTTCCTTCGCCAGCGCGATGAACATTTCCAGCTTGTCGAGCATGATTGAGGATCCTGATCGAAACCGCGCAGATCAATCCTGAAACGATATTCCACACGGCACAAGCGTCCTGATGCGACAGGAGCAAACCCATTGGCGCAAATGGTCTCGCCGAAAGACCTGCAGAGACGTGAGTAGCATGACGGGGCATCAGGAACCGCATCGTCCACGGCAAGCTCTAACCGCCGGTCCTTGGCTCCCTGTCAGGTCCCGGCCTCGCGCGGTGAGGGACTAAAGCTCGCCGCGCAGCCGTTCGGACCGGCGCCGCAAGACCTCCAGCGTCACCAGAAGCGCCACCGACAGCACGATGAGCAGGGTCGCCACGGCAAGGATCGTCGGATTGATCTGCTCGCGCAGCCCCGAGAACATCTGACGCGGGATCGTGCGCTGGCTTGGGCCGGCAAGGAACAGCACCAGCACCACCTCGTCGAACGAGGTGACGAAGGCGAAGAGCCCGCCCGAGATGACGCCGGGGCGGATCAGCGGGATCACCACGTCCCAGAACACTTTCACCGGCGATGCCCCAAGGCTCAGCCCCGCGCTGAAGAGCGACTTGTCGAACCCCGACAGGGTCGCCGTCACCGTGATGATGACGAAAGGCACCCCAAGTGCCGCATGCGCGATCACGATTCCCGGGAACGTGCCCACAAGGTTGAAAGTCGTGTAGAAGAAGAACATCCCCGCCGCGATGATGATCAGCGGAACGATCATCGGCGACAGCAAAAGCGCCGTGATCAGCCGCTTGAACGGCATCCAGGGCGACGCGAGGCCCACCGCCGCCACCGTTCCCAGCACGGTCGCCAGGATCGCAGCCAGGATGCCGATGACGAAACTGTTGCGGATCGCCAGCGTCCAGCGCTCGTCGGCGAAAATCTCGCCGTACCAGCGCAGCGAATAGGCCTCGGGGTCCAGCGCCAGCATTCCTTCGGTGAAGGTGAAGAACGGCTCGGCGTTGAAGGACAGCGGGATGATCACCAGGATCGGAAGGATCAGGAAGATCAGCACCAGCGCCGCGACGATCCGCAGCGCGTAGTGGCCCGCGATGTGCCAGATCGAGAAATATTCCGGAAACCGCCCCATTCCCTAGCCCAGCTTGATGTTTCCGGCCCCGACGAAACGGTCGTAAAGCCAGTAGAGGACAAGGATCAGCGCCAGCAGGAGCGACCCCAGCGCGGCGGCCAGTTCCCAGTTGTTCGACTGCTGCATGTGGAAGGCGATGATGTTCGAGATCATTTGCCCGTCGGTGCCGCCGACCAGCGCGGGCGTGATGTAGTAGCCGACCGAGATGATGAACACCAGAAGCGCGCCGGCCGACAGGCCCGGCAGGCTCATCGGCAGGTAGATGCGCAGGAAGGCCGGAATCGGCGGGCTGCCCATCGACATGGCCGCGCGCATGAAGCTGGGGTCGATCCCGCGCATCACCGAATAGAGCGGCAGCACCATGAAGGGCAGAAGGATATGCGTCATCGCCACGATGGTGGCGAACTGGGTGTAGAGCATCGGCAGCGGCTCGGAAATCACGCCCAGCGCCAGAAGCGTGCCGTTCACCACACCATTGGTCTGCAAGAGCGCGATCCACGCCGTCGTTCGCACCAGAAGCGAGGTCCAGAATGGCAAGAAGGACGAAGACCATCAGGATATTGGCCACCCCGGTGGAGCTGTTGGCCATGAAGAACGCAAGCGGGTAGCCGAGGATCAGCGTCAGCGCGGTGATGACGAAGGCCATCCACAGGGTCTTGCCATAAAGCTGCAGGTAGATCTGCGTATCGCGGGCCTGGATGCTGCCGTCGCGCGCCTGTTCGAGGTCGAGCGCGGTCAGGTAGTAGCTGGGTGTGAAGATCGCCCCGGCCGCGTCCATCGCGCGCCAGATTTCCGGTTCGGCCCAGCTGTCGTTCGCCTCGGAAAGAAGGGCCGCTCCGTTCGCCGCGAGGTCGGCATCCTCGGCGCGGCCGATGCTCCGGGCGGTCGACTTCACCACGCTCGAGGTGCCGGGAATGGCCCGGTTCAGTTCCTCGGCCAGCTGACCCGACGTGCGCTCGTCCGACAGGCGCTTCAACTCGATCGCGAAACGTGTGCGTGCGGCTTCGGGCGGCAGGCCCTCGCCGTTCCAGTCTTCGAGCGCTTCGAGCGTATCGGGGATCAGCTCGGCCACGCTGGGATTATAGAGGCTGCGGAACAGCATCGTGGCGATCGGCGCCACGAAGGCGAACATCAGAAAGGCCAGAAGCGGCGCCACGAAGAGAAAGGCCTGCAGCCGCCGGCGGTTCACCTCGCGGCGGGCACTCTGCGCGTCCTCGCGGCCCAGCTTCGGGGCAAGGGCACGGCGGGGGATTTCTGCGGTCGCGTCGGCCATCCGACCTCCGGTGTCTGTGCGCGCGCCCCAGGCCGTTGTGCCGCTCGGGACGCGCGCGGCTATTTCAGCCGGTTACTGAAGAAGCCATTCGTTGAACTTCTCACCCAGCGATTCGCCGTAGTCGGCCCAGAAGATGCCGTCGGCCTTGATACCCTCGTCGAGATGGGCAGTCGGCAGGTCCTGCTTGATGGCCTCGGGCAGAAGCGCCTGGGCAGACCTGCGGGTCGGACCGTAGGCCACGTCCTGCATCCCCGACAGCGGCACGGTCTGCGTGGCGAAGGCCACGAATTCCATCGCCTTGTCGATGTTCGGGGTGCCGCGCATCACCGACCACACGTCGAGGTCGTAGACATGGCTGTCCCAGACGATCGAGAAGGGCGCGCCCTCGTCCTGGATCGCCGCGAAGATGCGGCCGTTCGCCGACTGCACCATCTGCGCGCCGCCGTCGTTCAGCAAAACGGGGGCCTGCGACCAGCTGTCGTACCAGACGATGTCGTCCTTGATCGTGTCGAGCTTGGCAAAGGCCTGCGCCTGCCCCTCGTCGGTGGCAAGCACCTCGTACACGTCCTCGGGCGCCACGCCGTCCGCGAGCAAGGCCCATTCCATGTTGACCTGCGGCCGCTTGCGCAGGCCACGCTTGCCGGGGAAGGCCTCGGTGTCGAAGAAGTCGGCGATGGTCTGCGGACCGTCCGGCATCATCTCGTTGTTGTAGGCGAAGACGATCGACCACACGATGTTGCCGACGCCGCATTCGTTCGCCAGCGCCTCGGGGATGAAGTCATCGGCGGCGGGTGTGCCGTCGTCGCCCGGGGGAAGCATGCTGAAGTCGAGCACTTCGAGGTAGCCCTCCGAGCAGGCCCGCTCGAGGTCGATCACCTCGATGTCGACCACATCCCACTGGATGTTGCCGGCTTCGACCTGCGCCTTCATCTCGGCCACGCCGCCACCGTAGTCCTCGAAGAGGACATTGGTTCCGGTCGCCGCGACGAACGGGTCGATCATGTGCTCCTTCTGCGCCGCGCCATAAGCGCCGCCGAAGGAAGTGACGGTCAGGTCCTGCGCGGAGGCAGCCCCCGCCGCAAGCGCCAGCGCCGTGGCGCCGGCCATCAGTTTCGAAAGTGTTCTCATCACTACCTCCTAGTCAGTCCGGGGTGGGTTCGGGGCCCCGGTTACCCCTTGCTCTCGCGCCTTCACGGGTCTTTCGGAAAGGCGATGCAATCGGAAATCAGCCAGACAAGCCTGCCGTCCTGCCCTTCGGAAAACTCGGGGGCGGACAGGTCGTTGAGCACCTTCACCACGATCTCCGAGCCGTCGGGCAGCCGGAAATAATATCGGATGAAGTCGCCCACATAGATGCGCGCGACGAAACGCGCGGCCAGTTCGTTGTCATAGGCGTGGCTCGTGGGCTGGATGAAGAGTTTCTCGGGCCGGATCGACAGGCGGCACGGCTGACCCGTGCGCAGCCCCTCGGCCGCCTCGGCGACGATGGTGCCTTCACCGGGCGTGGCCACCTTTGCGCGGCCGCCCTCGATCGAACTCGACCTTGCCCTCGATGAAATTGTTCTCGCCGATGAACTCGGCCACGAAGGCATTGGCCGGACGCTCGTAAAGCTCGGCGGGCGGGGCGCATTGCTGCACCACCCCGTCGTTGAAGACGGCGATGCGGCTCGACATCGACAGGGCCTCGGCCTGGTCGTGGGTGACGTAGAGCACCGTGAACCCCATCTGCTCGTGCAGGCGGGTGATCTCATATTGCATCTGCTCGCGCAGCTTCTTGTCGAGCGCGCCCAAGGGTTCGTCCATCAGGATCAGCGTCGGCTCGAAGATCATCGCCCGCGCAAGGGCCACCCGCTGCCGCTGCCCGCCCGACAACTGGCCCGGGTGCCGCCCCCCGAAATCGCCCAGTTCCACCAGATCGAGGTATTCAGCCACCTTGCGCCGGATCTCGTCCTTGCCCATGCCGCGCACGCTGAGCGGATAGGCCAGGTTCTGCGCCACGGTCATGTGCGGAAACAGCGCGTAGTTCTGGAACACCATACCGATGTTGCGCTTGTAGGGGGCGGTCCGGTTGATCGACTGGCCCCGGATCGAGATCGTGCCCGAGGTCACGCTTTCGAATCCCGCCAGCATCATCAGCACGGTCGTCTTGCCCGATCCCGAGGGACCAAGAAGCGTGATGAACTCGCCCTCGCGAACGTCGATGTTGAAGCCCTTCACCACCAGGCTTTTCTGGTCGTAGCTTTTCTTGACTTCGTCGAACCTCAGAAAGGTCTCCGACGCTGCGGATGTCATATGGGCGTTCCCCGCAATTTCCCCTGTTGTTTCCGACCCACCGGGACGGTGGGGCCTTTGGGCGGGCATACCGCCGCCGATGCCCCGAGCCGATACTAAGCAGGGCCGGACCGGCGGCGCAACAGCAACCGGTGTCGGCGCGAAGGCGGCGACAGCGACGCCGCCATCGAAATCATCACCTTGTCCGCCAGTTGCCTTGATCCGCGCCGTGCGATGGTCGTCCGGGGTCTTGACCTAATTCACCGACACCGGGCGGGACCGCATCCGCGCCACGGTCTCGCGTTCCGCCCGTTTGCAGCGTACTGGTGGCAGATCCCGGTCAAGAAGCGCCATGTCTTCCAGAAGCATGTCGCCCATCTTTCTGAACGCGCTCTCGAGCGCCCCGGCCCGGTGTGCCGACCGCAGGAACCCGTGCACCCCGCGGACCGGGTGATCCGCGGGCATCGGCTCTTCGGGAAAGACATCGCTCGCGGCGACGATATGGCCCGACGCGACGGCGGCGACGAGGGCGTCGAAATCGACCACATCGGCCCGGCTGAGCAGGATGAAGGCCGCACCCGGACGCATCGCGGCGAAGCTCTCGGCGCCAAGGAACTTCTGGTTCTCGGTCGTCACGGCGGCGGCCACGAAGACCACGTCGCTTTCGCCGATCACGGTCGCAAGGTCCGACGGCTCGGCCCCGGCCTCGCGGATCACCGAGGCAGGCAGCCACGGGTCGTGGACGCGCAGCCGGGGATGGAACCCGCCAAGCACCCGGCTCAGCGCCCGCCCGATCTCGCCAAAGCCGATGATGCCGACGTCCGCTCCGGTGAGAAGCCGCGCCCGGCCGTTGCTTTCCAGCCCCCAGGCCTCGCGCCCTTCACGGAACGCCACATCTGCGTCGACCACCCCGCGCATCAGATCAAGGGCGAAGGCGAGGCCGATCTCGGCCACCGGGAGGGCGAAGACCGGCAGCGTCGTGACCACATGAACCCCGCGCGCGAAGAGCCGCGGATAGGGCATGTTGTCGTAGAGATTGCCCTCGACGTTGAAGACGCATTTCAGCGCGGCCAGACGGTCGAACAGCGCCTCCGACAGGGGCGGTTGCCCGATGATGTAGCGTGCCTGCGCCAGCACCGGCCCGGGCAGGGTCTCAAGCGCATCGGCCGCCACCTCGTGCACGTCGTAGCGGGCGCGCAGCACAGCCTGCGCCGAAGGCGTGAAGATCAGATCAAGCGTGCGGGGTTCGGGTGCGGCGATCACCACGGGCCGGTCAGAGGTCGTGGTCATCGGCCCTTCTCCTCAGCCCAGGAAACCCGCGCGGAACGGCACCCGCCGCCGCGCGCCGCCTTCCCCCGTGATCTCGATCCGGTCGCCGTCAAGCCGCACCTCGGCCACCGGTTCCTCGGACGGCCAGGCGATCGCGCCGATGACATGGCGCACATCGGCGATGCCGTCGGGGGTCAGCGTCAACGCCCCCGGCCCCGCCAGATCGGCCTCGGACGAGAGGGCCAGCATGTGATCGGCCGCGCCCTCCTCGACCCCGAGGCAGCCGAAATGCCGCCCCGACCAGGGGGCGTAGTCCCGCCCGCCGTTCGAATGCCAGAGCATGGTCATCGGGACCTGTCGCGGGTTGCGCAGCGAGAGGTAGAGATCGCCCTTTCCCAGCCGCGTCACCGCGGTCCAGCCCAGTGACGTGCCCCTGGCTTCGATCCCGATCACGAAATCCTCGTGCCGGGGGTTCCACGGATAGCGCGTCAGATCGACCGTGCCGTCCTGCGTTGGAAACCGCGTCGGATCGGGCGATTGCGCGGGATAGACGAGCGCGGAGCGCCCCATCGCCGGGTCGCTTTCCTGCGGGGTCGGCGGCGTTTCCCACATCGCCTTCGCCGAGGTGCGAATGATCCCGCCCCCGGTCAGCGAGACATTGGCGTGGTTGGCGAAGCTCACCCGCCCCTGCCCGCCGACATAGACATGGCGCTGATAGACGAAGGGATGACCCGCGGCGACCGACAACTCCTTCACCAGAGTTGCGCCGAAGACCGGCCGCGCCAGCACCGCGCGCAGCACCTCGGCGTCCTCCCGCACGACATGCCAGGGTGTGTTCGCCGGCCAGCCATGCAGCGGCGATCCCTCTTCGCTGCCCGAGAAGGGCGAACAGAAGAAATCGCCCCCAAGCGTCGCCATCAGGGGGGCCGCGTCGGGCGGCATCACCTCGTCCGTGCCGACCCACGGCGCGCGATGCAGCGGCGCCACCTCGCGCCCTTCGTCCGTCACCGCAAAGCCGTCCAGAAGCCCGGTGCGGGCGTCAAAGCCGGCGCAAATCCCGTCTGCGTGAATGCCCGTCATGCCGCCAGATGCTCGCCCGTGATGATGTCCTCGACGTCCTGGATGGACGAGGTCTTCGGGCTCAGGTCGTCGGCCGCCACCATGCCCTGCCGCATCACCACCATCCGGTCCACGACCTGGAAGACGTGGTGGATGTTGTGGGCAATGAAGATGCACGAATGGCCGGTATCGCGCGCCTCGCGAACGAAGCGCAACACGCCCTGCGTCTCGGCCACGCCGAGGTTGTTCGTCGGCTCGTCGAGGATGATGAGATCGCTCTCGAAATGCATCGCGCGCGCGATTGCCACCGCCTGGCGTTCGCCGCCCGAGAGCGACCCGATCGGCGTCGTCGGCGGGATCTTCTTCGAGATGCCGACCCGCTTCAACAGATCGGCCGCGACCTCGTTCATGCGGTCGTTGTCCAGCATGTCGAAGAGCTTCGGTCCCTTCACGAGCTCTCGTCCTAGAAAGAGGTTCCGCGCGATCGAAAGCTGCGGAACAAGAGCTGAATCCTGATAGATCGTCTCGATCCCCGCGTCGATCGCGTCATTCGTAGACCGCAGGTTCAGCTCGCGCCCGTCAAAGAATATCTGCCCCGAGGTATAGGGCACGGCCCCAGAGAGCACCTTGATCAGCGTCGATTTGCCTGCGCCATTGTCGCCCAGAAGCCCCACGATCTCGCCCCGGCGGATCGTCAGGTTCACGTTCCGCAGCGCATGGATGCGGCCATAGAACTTCTCGATGTTGCGCATCTCGACCAGGGGCGTGTCGTCCATCGCCATCTCAGACCCCCTCGTTGTGGCGCTTCTCAAGCGCCGAGTGCAGCGCCATCATCCCCAGGATGATCGCACCCACGAAGATGTTGTAGGCCAGCCCCGGCACCCCGATCAGCACGATGCCGTTGCGCATCAGCCGCAGGATCAGCACGCCGAGCACGGTGCCGATGATCGTCCCGCGCCCGCCGGTCAGGACCGTGCCGCCGATCACCACCATCGCGATCACCTCGAGCTCGTAGCCCATGCCCGAATTCGGGTTCGCTGCCGACACCCGGATCGACGAGATGATGCCCGCGAAAGCCGCCATGGCCGAGCAGAGCATGAAGAGGATCATCTTGACCCGTTTGGTCGGCACGCCCCGGTTCTTGGCGGCACTCGGGTTGCCGCCCGTGGCCTGAATCCAGTTGCCAAAGCGCGACCGTGTCAGCAGGAAGTGAAAGATCACGGCGATCAGGATGAACCAGATCAGGCTCATGTAGATGCGCAGCCCGCCGATGTAGAAATCGCCGACCAGAAGGGCTGCCAGCCATTGCTCGCCCGCGTCCCAGGTACGTTGGGGAAACCCGCTGGTCAGCCAGAGCGCGCTGCCGCGCACCACCAGCAGCATTCCCAGCGTGACGAGGAAGGACGGGATCGCCAGCCGCGTGACGAAGATCCCGTTCACGAAGCCGATGAAGATGGCGACGAGAAGCGCGCAGAGGAACGCCGGGAAAAGCGGCATCGCCCCGGTGTTGAAGATCGTCCACATCACAACTGGTGCAAAGCCGAAGACCGATCCGACCGACAGGTCGAACTCGCCGGCGGTCATCAGAAGCGTCATCGCCAGCGCGATCAGCCCCAGTTCCACCGTGAAGGTCAGCGCGTTCGAGATGTTGGTCAGCGACAGGAAAGCCGGGTTGATCGAGGTGAAGACCACCAGCATCACGACCAGCAGAATCAGCGGCCCGAACTCGGGTTTGGCGATCAGAAGCCGGACGAAACCCGGGCTTGCCGGCGGCGCGGCGGGTGAAACCACGGATGGCGCGTCGGTCTTCTGGTCTGTCATGAAGCGGCCCCTGCCGGAGTTGGACGGTGAGCCCGCGGCCAGACGGGCCGCGGGCGCTTGCGTTCAGGATCGGGTCAGTTACCGCCCATGATCCCGTGGTAGAGCGGGGCGGTATCTGCCTCGTAGAGCGCACCGGTGATGATGTTGAAGCCCACCGGGATACCGCTTGTCTCCATCAGCACGGAAGACAGGCACATGTAGGACGTGGCCTGCGGATCCTGCCACATCGCGGCGCTGACATAACCGTCCATCACCGCCTGCGTGGTGTCGAGCGAATTGCCCCAACCCACCACCGGGATCGCGCCGGGTTCGAGGCCCGCCTGGTTCCAGACCCGAGCGACCGACCCCGTGACCATGTCACCCAGACCGATCATCGCCGCGATGCGGTCGCGGTTGGCCGTGATGTAGTCGGTCATCCGGTTGATGACCTCGGCCTGGTCGAGCGTGGCGTCGGTGACTTCCCAGGTGATGCCCAGCGGCTCGAAGACCGAGGCGATGCCCTTTTCTTCCTCGACACCGTAGGAGGCGCCGGGAACCTCCACGGGCATCCAGACGAAATCGCCCGACTCGACGAGGCCGTTGTCGACAAGGTACTGCGCCCAGGCGCGACCGACATACTGCAGGTCACCCCCGACATAGGCGTTCCAGTCGGGTGCAGCGTCCGGTGTGTTGAAGTTGACCACCGGGATGCCGGCGGCGCGGGCCTCGGAGACGACCTCGACCAGCGATCCCGGATCGGGGCTGGTCGAGCAGATGCCGTCCGCACCGGCGGCGATGGCGGCGCGCACCGCTTCCTGGTGGCTGGGCACGTCGCCCGAATGGAACGACGTCCGCACGGTGTGGCCCGTGTCGGTGGCCCATTGCTCGGCCCCCTGAAGGAAGTAGGTCCAGACCGGGTCGGCCGGACCGCCATGGGAAATCCAGTAGAAGGTCTTGGGCTCGGCCGTCTGGGCCAGCGCGAAACCGGATGTCAGGGCAAGCGTGGCAGCGGCCCCCAGGAACGTGCGTCTCAGCATGGGTGTCTTTCCTCCCGTTTGTCGCCGCAACCGGCCCGGCAACCGGGCCTGGCGCAGCGGTATCCGGCGCTCCGATGCGGGCGGACTTCTGTCCGTCCCTTTTTTCGCCGAAGCAGGGGAGGAGCGCCTGTTGAAGGCCGCCTGCTTCGTCGTGTGACCCGGCCCGCCAAAATGCACGGCCGTCCTAACGACCGATCCCACGATCTTGTGCGCCTGCGAGCTATCAGCCGGTCCTTTCGAGTTCGTCCGAGTCGCGCTCGCTTGTCAAATGAAATCAGATGTATTTTGATGGGTTGCCTGCGTCGGCCCGCCATATCATTCGAATGAACGCGCCATAAATATTAGCGATTTAGCATGCGGCGCGCGAGAATACCTCAAAATACCTCATTTCCGACCAAGGTCGCCTTCGCGCCCGGCCCGCGCAGAGTCGAGCAGCGCACGCGCTGACCGTGCGATCACGACCTCTTCGTCGGTCGCCACCACCATGACCCGCACCGGCGCCCCTTCGGGCGAAATCACCGCGTCGTTCGCTTCGTTGCGCATCGGGTCGACAGCAACGCCAAGCCAGCCCATGCCCTCGGCGACGCGCGCGCGGATCAGGCGCGAATTCTCGCCGATCCCGCCACAGAAGATCAGCCCATCAAGCCCCCGAAGCGCCGCGGTCAGCCCACCCAGTTCGCGCTGTATGCGAAACACGAAATAGTCGATCGCCTCACGCGCGCCCTGCGTATCGGATGCCTCGAGCGTGCGCATGTCATGCGACACGCCCGACAGGCCCAGAAGCCCCGACCGCCGGTAGAGCATGTCCGAGACCGCCGCCGCGTCCATGCCCTCCTGCTCGATCAGGTAAAGGATCACGCCGGGGTCAAGCTGCCCGCAGCGGGTGCCCATCGGCAGGCCGTCAAGCGCGGTGAACCCCATGGTGGACGCCACCGACCGGCCACCCCGCAGCGCGCACATCGACGCCCCGTTGCCCAGATGCGCCACGATCACCCGCCCGGCCGCAAGCTCCGGGTCATGTGCGCGCAGGGCGCTGGCGATCAACTCGTAGCTTAGCCCGTGAAAGCCATAGCGCCGGACGCCCTTTTCGTAGAACGCACGCGGCAGCGCGAACGTGTCGTTGACGAAGGGATGGTTGCGGTGGAAGGCCGTGTCGAAACAGGCCACCTGAAGCGCCTCGGGAAAGGCCGCGCGGGCGGCGCGGATGCCGGCAAGGTTGTGCGGCTGATGCAGCGGCGCGAAGGGCACGAACGCCTCGAGCCGCGCCATCACCGCGTCGTCGATCGCCATGGGCCGCGCGAAATCGGGGCCGCCATGCACCACACGGTGGCCGACGGCCGCGACCACCAACCCGGGCATGAGCCGCCGCAGCGCCGCAAGCACGGTGCCGAGCGCCTGCGCATGATCGCCGAACTCTTGCGGCAGATCATCGGGCAATCCGATCTCGACGCCGGCGCCATCGTGCAGGCCCAGCGTGCCTTCGCCACCGATACGATCGGCGAGCCCCGTGGCGATCACTTCGAGCCCAGAAGTGAAGAGCCCGACCTTGATCGAGGACGATCCGGCGTTCAGCGTCAGAATTGCCGTGCCTGCACGATCTGTCATGGCTGCTCCCTCTCGATGCCGACGTCGGGTCCACGCGGTTGTATCCCCATGCGTCCCCACCGATGCGGGCATCAGTATTGTCGAAACAGGGCGCGCTTGGGAAGGTCGCCGCCCGAGTTGCGCCACCCCTCCTCCGAGGTCTAGACAAGGGCTTCGATTGCGGAACTGCCGCCCTGGACCGCACGCAGTCGGAAATCCCTCTTGACGGGAAGTCACTGAATGCCGCGCGACCGCTCTGACCTTGCCACCGCCGAAGCCGCCGCAGGCGCCTTGCGCGACGCGCTTGCGCAGATCGAGAAGGCGCGGCGCCGGATCCTCGTTTCCGACGATCCCGAAGGTCCGCACCAGATGCGTGTCGGTCTTCGCCGGCTTAGAACGGCGCTGTCGCTTTTCGAGCCGGCGCTCGGCAAGGCGACGACGCGCAACCTGTCGGATGCCGCGCGCAAGCTAGGGCGCGAGGTCGGCGAGCTCAGGGACCTCGAGGTGGTGCTGCATGAAACGGTTGGCCCCGCACGCGATGCCGCTCCCGACGACCCCGCCCTTGCGGCGATCGCGGACGGCCTGACCGAGGCCATCGGGAAAGAACGCGCCCGTCTTCGGTCGCAGCTCGACAAGGGCCGGATTGCGCCGCTTTCTGGGGGCCGTCGCGCTATTCTGCGACGCCGAAGACTGGCGGCGGCGGGCCACGAAAAAGCAGCGGAAACACCTCGACCGCCCGCTGCGCAGGACCGCCGAACGCGGCCTTGCGCGCCGCTGGAAGAAGGTCAGGGCAGCCGGAAAGCGCGTTGAAGGCGACACCACCGAGGCGCGCCACGAACTGCGCAAGGAACTGAAGAAACTGCGCTATGGCGTCGAGGCCCTGTCCATAGCCCTGCCCCGGCGCCGCACTGCGGCCTTTCTGGACACGCTGGCTGACCTGCAACGCCATTTCGGCGATCTCAACGATGCCGCCACAGTGACGACGGTCCTCGGCTCCGATTTCACGGCGCGCCTGGGCGACGATGCGGCGCGCGAGGCCGCCCGCCGCCTTGCCCGCAGGGCCTCGGACCGCGCCGAGGAAAGCTGGCCCGACGCACTGGAACTCTGGACCGCGTTCCGAAGACAGCCGCGCCCCTGGACGTAGACTTCTGGCCCGGGGGTTGCACAGGCTTGTCGCGGCACCGGCTCCGGGTGGGGGCCGAACCGGGTTTCGTTGACGGCCGTCAATCCATGATCGCCGATTCTCGGCCATGCTTCGGCGCGGAGGATGGACGGATGACCACATCGAACTCGTACGAGGGAAACGGAGCGCCCGCGGACTGGTCGCCCGCCGCCGCCGGGCTTGACGGCATGGGCAACGGCGCGCTCAACATCGCCTACGAGGCGCTCGACCGCCACGTCGCCGGCGGCCACGGTGACGACATCGCGATCCGCTGGCTTGGCCGCGACGGCGACCGTCGCGACCTCAGCTATGCCGAGATGAACATGCTTGCCGCGCGCTTCGCCAACGTGCTGGCCGCGCATGGTGTGGGCCAGGGCGACAGCGTCTTCGCCATGATGGGCCGCGTGCCCGAACCTCTATGCCGCCGCGCTTGGCACGCTGAAGGCGGGGGCGGTCTTCACGCCGCTCTTCTCGGCCTTCGGCCCCGAACCCATCCGTACCCGGATGGAGATCGGCGCGGCCACGGCCCTTGTCACCACCGCGGCGATCTATGCCCGCAAGATCGCCGACTGGCGGCACGAGATTCCGTCGCTGCGCCTTGTCCTGATCGCGGGCGACACCGCCCCCGACGGCTGTGTCGCGCTCGGGCCCGCCCTTGAAGCCGCGCCGAACAGCTTCGACACCGTGCCGGCCGACCCCGAAAGCCCGGCACTCATCCACTTCACCTCGGGCACGACCGGGCGGCCCAAGGGGGCGGTCCATGTCCACAACGCGGTGATCTGGCACGCGATCTCGGGGCGCGAGGCGCTGTCGCTGACGCCCGGCACGATCTACTGGTGCACCGCCGATCCGGGCTGGGTCACCGGCACCTCGTATGGCATCATCTCGCCGCTGGTGAACCGCACCACGATGATCGTGGACGAGGCAGAGTTCGACCTTGACCGCTGGTACGCGACCATCGGACGCGAGAACGTCGAGGTCTGGTATTCCGCCCCCACCGCGATCCGCATGATGATGCGCGCGGGCGCCGAGGCGGCGAAGCCCTACGATTTCTCGTCGCTGCGGTTTCTGGCCAGCGTCGGCGAACCGCTGAACCCCGAGGCGGTGGTCTGGTCGGAAAGGGTCTTTGGCCAGCCCTTCCACGACAACTGGTGGCAGACCGAGACCGGCGGCATCATGATCGCGAACCGGCCCGGCATGACGGTCAAGCCCGGCTCGATGGGCCAGCCCCTGCCGGGGATCGAAGCCGCGATCGTCACGCGCGAGGACGAAGACGGTGACAGCGTCGACGAACTGGTCGATGGCGAAGTGGGCGAACTGGCGCTGCGTCCCGGCTGGCCGTCTATGATGCGCGCCTACCTCCATGAGGACGCGCGCTACGCGAAGGCTTTCGCGGACGGCTGGTATCTGAGCGGGGACCTCGCCACGCGCGACCGTGACGGGTATTTCTGGTTCGTGGGCCGGGCCGACGACCTGATCAAGTCCTCGGGCCACCTGATCGGCCCTTTCGAGGTCGAAAGCGCGCTGATCGAACACGATGCCGTGGCCGAGGCCGGGGTGATCGGCATTCCCGACGAAACCGCGGGCGAAGTGGTCAAGGCCTATGTCACGCTCAACCCGGGGTTCTCGCCGTCTGACGAGCTTGAACGCGATATCCGGGGCCATGCGAGAAAGCGCCTCGGCCCCGCGGTCGCCCCGCGCGAGATCGTATTCCGCAACACCCTGCCCAAGACCCGGTCGGGCAAGATCATGCGCCGTCTTCTGAAGGCGCGCGAGCTTGGCCTTGCCGAAGGCGACATCTCGACACTGGAGACGGACGAGACATGACCCTGACCGATACCGCAACGGGCAAGCCCCGCCTCGACCGCGCGCATGTGCTGGAGCTTCTGGGTGGGATGATCCGCATCCGCCGGTTCGAGGACAAATGCGCCGAGCTTTACACCCGCGAGAAGATCCGTGGTTTCCTGCATCTCTACGACGGCGAGGAAGCCATCGCCGCCGGGGTGATCCCGGCCCTTGGCCCCGATGACCGCATCGTCGCAACCTACCGCGAACACGGCCACGCGCTGGCGCGCGGCGTTCCGATGCCACGGGTAATGGCCGAGATGTACGGCAAGGCCGAGGGCTGTTCGGGCGGACGCGGCGGGTCGATGCACATCTTCGATGCCGCGACCAACTTCTACGGCGGCAACGCCATCGTCGGCGGCGGCCTGCCGCTGGCCGGAGGGCTTGCGCTGGCCGACCGTATGCGCGGCGAGGCGAACGTCACCGCCTGCTTCTTCGGCGAGGGCGCCGTGGCCGAAGGCGAGTTCCACGAAACGATGAACCTGGCCGCGCTCTGGTCGCTTCCGGTTCTCTTCGTCTGCGAAAACAACGGCTACGCCATGGGCTCGGCCCTCGAGCGCACCGAGTCCGAAACAGACATCTTCGACAAGGCCGCCGTCTACGGGATCGAGGCGCATCAGATCGACGGGATGGACGTTGTCGCGGTCGAGGCCGCGGCGCGCAAGGCGATCCGGCGCATCCGCGACACCGGCAAGCCGGTCTTTCTCGAATTCCGCACCTACCGCTTTCGCCCGCATTCGATGTTCGATGCCCAGCTCTACCGCGACAAGGCCGAGATCGAGACATGGCGCAAGAAGGGGCCCATCGTCCGCTTCCAGGGCTGGCTTCTGGAAAACGGACTGATCCACCAGGAGGAGATCGACGCGCTCGTGACGCGGATCGACGGCGAGATCGCCGAAGCCGTCGCCTTCGCCGAGGCCGGAACATGGGAGCCGGTCGAGGACCTTGCGACCCATGTCCTGGGCGACCCACCACCGCCGCCCGAGCCCGCCAAACCCTCCGGCGAAACGGTGCGGATGACCTATCGCGAGGCGATGAAACAGGCGATCCGCGATGCGATGATCCGCGACGACCGCGTCTTCCTGATGGGCGAGGACGTGGGCGCCTATGGCGGCTGCTACGCGGTGTCGAAGGGGCTGATGGCCGAGTTCGGCGAAGACCGCATTCGCGACACGCCGCTGTCGGAGTCGGGGTTCACCGGGGCGGGCATCGGCGCCGCCGCGGCGGGCCTGCGCCCCATCGTCGAACTCATGACGGTGAATTTCTCGCTGCTGGCGCTTGATCAGATCATGAACACCGCCGCCACGATAAGGCACATGTCCGGCGGCCAGTTCGGCGTGCCCCTCGTCATCCGCATGGCGACCGGCGCGGGCAAGCAACTGGCCGCCCAGCATTCTCACAGCCTCGAGGGCTGGTATGCCCATATCCCCGGGCTCAAGGTGCTGGCCCCGGCGACGATCGAGGATGCCCGCGGGATGCTGTGGACGGCGCTTGAGGATCCCGACCCGGTGCTGATCTTCGAGAATGTCATGCTCTATAACCGCGAGGACGAGATCGACACGGCCGCCGGGCCTGTCGACATCACGCAGGCCGCGATCCGGCGGGAGGGCAAGGACATCAGCCTCATCACCTATGGCGGATCGCTCTGGAAGACGCTCGAGGCCGCCGAGGCGCTTGCGAAAGACGGCATCGAGGCAGAGGTGATCGACCTGCGCGTCCTGCGCCCGCTGGACGACGCCACCATCATGGCCTCGGTCGCCCGGACCCGCCGCGCGGTGATCGTCGACGAAGGCTGGCGCACCGGATCGCTTGCCGCAGAGGTTTCGGCCCGGATCATGGAACAGGCATTCTGGACCCTCGACGGCCCGGTGGGACGGGTCTGCTCGGTAGAGGTGCCGATCCCCTACCCCGCCCATCTGGAACAGGCGTCGATCCCGCAGGTTCCGGCGATCGTGGCGGCGGCGAAAGCGGCGATGGGGCGCGGCTGATGGGCGTTTTCGCCATGCCCTCGCTTGGCGCCGACATGGAGGCGGGCACGCTGGCCGAATGGCTGGTCAAGCCCGGCGACAGCGTCAGCCGCGGCGACGTGATCGCGGTGGTCGAGACCCAGAAAGGCGCGATCGAGATCGAGGTGTTCGAGGACGGCACAGTGGCCGATCTGACGGCCGAAGTGGGCCAGGAACTGCCGGTCGGCGCGCCGCTCGCCACCATCCTCGGTCCGGGCGAAAGCGCGCCCGAAGCGACACCCCGGCCGGAACCCGAGCCCGCGCTGGAACCGAAGGTCCAGCCAGAGCGAACGACCCCGGCACCCGCCGCCCCGAAGCCTGTGCCGCCGGTACAAGCTCCGGTGCAAGCTCCGGTGCATGCCCCTGCGGCGGCGCCTGCCGGCGCCGCTTCGCCTGCCGCGCGCCTGCGCGCCGGGGAACTCGGCGTCGACCTGACCGGCGTCTCGGGAACCGGCCCAGGCGGTGCGGTGCTTTTGTCGGATGTCGAAGCCCTGTCCCCGGGAACGTCGAAAGCACCGATCCCCGCCTCTTCGCCCGCCGACGAGATGCGCCGCGCCATCGCAGCTGCGATGACCCGCTCGAAACGCACGATCCCGCATTTCTACATGACCCAGACGCTCGATGTGCAGCCGGTGACCGACTGGCTTGCCGCGACCAACGCCGACCGCCCTCCGGCGCGCCGCCTGCTTCTGGGGGCACTTCTGGTGCGGGCGACCGCGATGGCCGCCGGAAAGGTCAAGGTCCTGAACGGCCACTACACCGACGACGGCTTCGCCCCCTCCGACGCGGTCAACGTGGGGGTTGCCATCGCCCTGCGCGGCGGCGGTCTTGTGGCGCCCGCCCTCCTCGACGCCGACGCCATGACCCTTGACGAGGTGATGGACGGAATGCGCGATCTCGTGGCCCGCGCCCGCGCCGGGCGCCTGCGCAGCCGCGAGATGACGGCGGGAACCATCACGATGTCCAGCCTTGGCGAGACAGGGGCCGAGTCGATGGCCGGCGTCATCTTCCCGCCGCAGGTGGCCCTTGTCGGGCTCGGCGCGCCGCAGACCCGGCCCTGGGTCGTGGACGGCGCGGTCGTGCCGCGCCAGGTGATCACCCTGATCCTGTCCGCCGATCACCGCGCCGCCGACGGCCGTCAGGCCGCCGCCTTCGTCGACGCCTTCAAATCCGCCCTCGCACCGCCGGAGACACCATGACCGATACCGCCCTGACCGACGCCTCGATCCGCGCCGCCTACCTCGAGGAACTGGCCCGCGTCGCGCCCGACATCGACCCCGCGAGCGTGGGGGACGACGACCACCTTCAGGACGACCTGGGCCTTGATTCCATGGACGTTCTGAACCTGGTCACCGCCCTGCACGAACGTCTCGGGGTCGACGTGCCCGAAGCCGACTACCCCCAGATCGCCACCCTTGCGCGCGCGGTCGCCTATCTCGCGGGTCGCGCGGCATGAAGGGTCCGCTTCAGCCGTGCTTGACCATCACATGGCGGACCGCCGTGTAATCCTCCAGCGCATAGACCGACATGTCCTTGCCATAGCCGGACTGTTTCAGCCCGCCATGCGGCATCTCGTTGACCAGCATGAAATGCGTGTTCACCCAGGTGCAGCCATAGCGCAGCCGTGCCGCCGTCGCCATCGCCCGGCCCACGTCGCGCGTCCAGATCGACGAGGCGAGGCCGTAGTGCGAATCGTTGGCCCACGCCACCGCCTCGTCCACCTCGGAGAAACGCGTCACCGACACCACCGGCCCGAAGACTTCGCGCTGGACGATCTCATCCTCCTGCCGGGCCCCTGCAACGACCGTGGGACGGTAGTAGAAGCCGTTGTCGCCATGGGCCGCCCCGCCCGTGGTGATCTCGACATGCGGCAGCTCGCGCGCCCGCTCGACGAAGCTGGCCACGCGGTCGCGCTGGCGTAGCGAGATCAGCGGCCCGATCTCGTTCTCGGCGTCGTCGGGCCGGGCATAGGCGATGCTTTCCACGGCCGATGTCAGGTCGGCCACCAGCCGGTCGTAGGTCTTGTCCGAGGCATAGACCCGGCAGGCGGCGGTGCAGTCCTGCCCGGCGTTGTAATATCCGAAGACCTTCAGCGACTCGACGACCTCGGCGACATCGGCGTCGTCGAAGACGATGACCGGGGCCTTGCCGCCCAGTTCAAGGTGGGTGCGCTTGACGCTGCGCGAGGCCGCCTGAAGCATCTTCTTTCCGGTGGCCACGTCGCCGGTCAGCGAGATCATGTCGACCAGATCGTGGTTGATCAGCGCATTGCCCACCGACTCGCCGCGCCCGGGGATGACATTGACGACCCCTTTGGGCAGCACATCCGCCATGATACGCGCCAGTTTCAGCGCGGTCAGCGGGGTCTGTTCGGATGGCTTGAAGACCACCGTATTGCCCCCCGCCAGCGCCGGGGCCAGCTTCCACGCCATCATCATCAGCGGGTAGTTCCACGGCGCGATCGACGCCACCACGCCGATCGGATCGCGGCGGATCATCGAGGTGTGCCCTTCGAGGTACTCGCCCGCCACCGGCCCGTGCAGCGTGCGCACGGCCCCCGCGAAGAACCGGAAGCAGTCGACGACGGCCGGGATCTCGTCGCCGATGGCGGCATTCACCGGCTTGCCGCAGTTCAGCGCCTCGAGCCGCCCGAAGGCCTCGGCCTCGGCCTCGATCCGGTCGGCGATCTGCAGAAGCGCGGCCGACCGGTCGGCCGGGGTGGTGCGCGACCAGCCGTGAAAGGCCTCGGCGGCGGCATGGGCGGCGGCGTCGACCTGCTCGAGCGACGCCTCGGGCAATTCGAGGATCGTCTCGCCGGTGCGGGGGTTCAGGATCGTCTCGGGCGTCTCGGTCCCGTCGACGAACGCCCCGTTGATGAGAAGCTTGGTGTCCATGTCTCAGTCCTCCCTTGGACAGATCATTTGCCCCCGCCGGCGGTGTCGGTTCCGCCCCGGGTCAGGTAGTAGGCGCCGAGGATCGGCAGGAACGTGACGATCACCACGACCATGGCGACCACGTTGGTGACAGGGCGCTGGCGCGGTCGGACCAGCTCTTCCAGCATCCAGATCGGCAGGGTCTGCTGCTGGCCTGCGGTGAAGGTGGTCACGATCACCTCGTCGAAGGACAGCGCGAAGGCAAGCATCCCGCCCGCCAGAAGGGCCGTGGCGATATTGGGCAGAACCACATGGCGGAAGGTCTGGAACCCGTTCGCGCCCAGATCGGCCGACGCCTCGAGCATCGCACCCGAGAGGCGCCGGAATCGCGCGACCGAGTTGTTGTAGACCACCACGATGCAGAAGGTCGCGTGCCCCAGCACGATGGTCAGCGTCGAGAACGGGATATCGCCCAGATTGAACGCCGAGCGAAGCGCGATCCCGGTGATGATGCCCGGCAGCGCAATCGGCAGGATGACAAGCAGCGTCACCGCTTCGCGCCCCCGGAAGGACGCGCGGCTGACGGCGGCGGCGGCCAGCGTGCCGAGGATCAACGCGATGCAGGTCGAGATCGCCGCCACCTTCAGTGACAGCGACAGCGCCTGCCACACATCGGGACGGTTCCAGGTCACGCCGAACCATTGCAGCGTGAAGCCCGGGGGCGGCCACTGGTAGCTCTTGTCCTCGGTCGTGAAGGCATAGACGAAGATCAAGAGGATCGGCAGGTGCAGGAACGCAAGCCCCGCGAAGGCTGCGATCTTCAGGCCAAGGGGCGCGCGGTCAGAGTGCATCGAACGCCCCCTTCCGCTTGGCCATCCAAAGATAGAACGCCATGATGACGATGGGCACGACCGCGAAGGCGGCGGCCAGCGGGATGTTCCCCGCCGTGCCCTGGAACTGATAGACCGCCTGCCCGATGAACCGCCGCGACGAGCCCACGATCTGGGGGATGATGTAATCGCCCAGCGTCAGCGAGAAGGTAAAGATCGACCCCGCGATGAGCCCCGGCATCGCCAGCGGCAGGATCACGGTCCGGAAGGTCTGGCCAGGCCGCGCGCCAAGATCGCCGGACGCCTCGAGAAGGTTCGCCGGAACCCGCTCGAGCGACGCCTGCAAGGGCAGGATCATGAACGGCAGCCAGACGTAAAGGAAGACAAGGAAGGTGCCGATATAGCTGACCGACAGCGAGTTGCCGCCGATCACCGGAATGGACAGCACCGCGTTCAAAATCGCCGAAGCGCCGACGCCTTCGACCGCCCAGTTGAGGATGCCCTCCTTGGCCAGGATCAGCTTCCACGCATAGACCTTGACGAGATAGCTCGACCAGAGCGGGAGCATCACCGCGAGATAGAAGAACGCCTTTGTTCGCCCCCGGGCGTAGCGCGCGGCGTAATAGGCGATCGGAAAGGCAATGACAGCGGCCGCCAGCGTGACCGCGGCGGCCATCAGAACCGTGCGCAGGATGATATCGAAATTCGACGGACGGAAGAGCTCGGCATAGGTCTTGAGCGTGAATTCGCGGTTGATCAGACCCGAGAACTCGTCGATCGAGAAGAAGCTCTGCACCAGGAGGGCGGCCAGCGACCCGATGTAGATGAGGCCGAGCCAGGCCAGCGGCAGCGCCAGCAGCAGCGCGAGGAACAGGATCGGGCGCCGCCAGAAGAGGTCCGACAGGCGGCCCGCAAGGCCCCGCGGCGTCGCACCGTCCGGCACCGCCGCGCCCATGTCGCCTGTCACGCTCATGCTTCGCCGTCCATCGGGTGCATGGCGCTGTCGTCCCAGGCAAGGCCGACCTTCGTGCCCGGCTGAGGCAACGGTCGGGATGCCGGTACGGCCGCGCTGATCTCGCCTTCCGGCAGGGCCAGCGTCACCCGGTTGACCGCGCCCAGATAGCGGACGCCGCGGACCTCGCCCGTGATGCGCCCCGCGTCTTCGGCGACCATCCCGATCGCCTCGGGCCGCAGGCTGGTCCAGCGCCGGGCAGCGCCCGCGCGGGCCGCAAGGTCGGGCGACAACACGTTGGCCGAGCCGACGAAATCCGCGACGAACCGGGTACGCGGACGCTCATAGATATCCTGCGGCGTGCCCTCCTGCACGATCCGGCCGTCGTTGAAGACCGCCACGCGGTCGGCCATCGACAATGCTTCGCCCTGGTCATGCGTGACGAAGATGAACGTGATGCCAAGGCTTTGCTGAAGCGTCTTCAACTCGTCCTGCATCGCCTCGCGCAGCTTGAGGTCCAGCGCGCCAAGCGGTTCGTCCAGCAGGAGCACCCGGGGTTTGTTCACCAGTGCCCGCGCCAGTGCCACGCGCTGCCGCTGCCCGCCCGAAAGCGCGGCGGGCTTGCGATCGCCGTAGCCCTCGAGTTTCACCAATGCCAGCATCTCTTCTGCAGCGGTCTCGCGGGTCCGGCGGTCGACGCCCGCCATCCGTGGTCCGTAGGCCACATTCTCGCGCACCGTCAGATGCGGAAAGAGGGCATAGTCCTGAAAGACCGTGTTCACCGGGCGGCGGTTCGGCGGGATCGTCTCTGAGTTCTGACCGAAGATGCGGACATGGCCGGCGCTTGGCCGTTCAAAGCCTGAAATCAGCCTCAGGCAGGTCGTCTTGCCCGACCCTGACGGACCGAGCATGGCGAAGAAGCGTCCCTCCTCGACCGCGAGCGAGACATTGTCGACAGCCCGCACCGACCCGAAGTGGCGGGAGACGCTTTCGAACTCGACTGCTGCGGTCATGCGGGGCGGCACCCTTCGCGCCCGGCGGCCGAGGCGCCGCCGGGTCGGTTTCCTTCAAGGCTCACCGGATCAGCGTCCGCCGATCACGCCGATGTAGTCGCTGACCCAGCGATAGTAGGGCACGCATTCGCCCTGGCTTTCGCACTGGGTGACCGGGGTGGTCCAGAACTTGATCTTCTCGAAGTCGTCGAAACCGTTCGTGGTGCAGCCCTCGGCGGTCTGCATCCCGCGCCCGTCAGTACAGGCCGCCGGCACGGCGGGGTTGGCGCCGAACCAGACCGACAGGTCCGACATCAGGTTCGAGGTCAGCGTGTGCTCCATCCACATGTAGGCGCAGTTCGGGTGCGGGGCGTCGACATGCATCATCGTCGTGTCGGCCCAGCCGGTGGCACCCTCGACCGGAATGACCGACGCAACGGGCTGACCGTCGGACGCCAGCAAGTTCACCTGGAACGGCCAGGACCCCGACGCCACCACGCCTTCGTTCTTGAAGTCGTCGATCTGGATGAAGGCGTCATGCCAGTAGCGGCCGACAAGCTGGCGCTGCTGGCGCAGAAGATCGAGGGCCGCGTCGTATTGTTCCTGGTTCAGCTCGTAGGGCGACACGATGCCAAGCTCGGGCTGGTGATACATCAGGTATTGCGCGGCATCGGCAATGTGGATCGGGCCGTCATAGGCCTGCACCCGTCCCGAGTTGGTCTGCCCGTCGGGCAGCGTCGTCTCCTCGAAGACCACGCTCCACGAGGTTGGCGGGCTGTCGCCGAAGACCTCGGTGTTATACATCAGGATGTTCGGGCCCCACATGTAGGGCACGCCGTAATGCACCCCGTCGACCACATACCAGGGCGCGTCCTTCAGCCGGTCGTCGACCGTGTCCCAGGACGGCACGAGGTCAAGGTTGATCGGCTGCACGCGCTTGCCCGCGATGAGCCGCAGCGAGGCATCGCCCGAGGCGGTGACAAGGTCGAAGCCGCCTTCGTTCATCAGTGCCACCATCTCGTCCGAGGTGTTGGCGGTCTTGACGTTGACCATGCAGCCCGTGGCCTCTTCGAAATCGGTCACCCAGTCGAATTCGGCCATGGTTTCGCCTCGCTCGATGTATCCCGGCCAGGCCACGATATCGACGCGGCCTTCACCGGCCCCAAGCTCGGTCATCTGCGCCATGACGGGTTGGGCGGCCAGAAGCGCCGCCAGCGCCGTGGTTCCAAGACTCCGTGCGTGTTTCATCTTCTTATTCCCCTGTTGAAGTTGCTTCCGGTAGGCCATTCAGCCGCATGGCGGATCAGCGGCCGGCGATACTTCGCAGCCCCGGTCCACTGCCACTTGCAATCAGAGTGCGCCCTTGTCCGGATTTCGCAAATACAAATTTCGAAATCCCATTATCGGATTTTCCGATATCATGGCGCGCCGTTCACCCCGCACGCTGGAACGAAGTCTGCGCCAGCCGCACGAAATCCCGGCTGGGCGCCGACAGCGGCGCGCCGCGGCGCCAGGCCAGTCCGACCTGCACGCTGGGCAGATCGCCCGACACGTCGCGGATGTCGATCCTGTCGCCTTCGAGCGACCAGGGCCGGTAGATCAGGTCCGGCATGATCGCCAGCCCCATGCCCGTGGCCACAAGGCTGCGCACCGCCTCGACCGACCGGGTGCGGAAGGCCACGTTGGGCCGCGCGCCCAGCGACGACAGAAGCCGCGACGTGCTTTCCTCGATCTCCTCGACCGAAAGCATGATCAGCGGCTCGGCGGCCACGTCGTCAAGCGTGATTGCCTCGGTCGACGCCAGGGGATGCCCCAGGGGCAGCCACAGACGTTGCGCCGACACCGCGATGCTTTCGATCTGCAGCGCGCTGCGGTTGTGCAGGTTCGAGGTGATGAGGAAGGCCACGTCGATCTCGCCCCCGATCAGGAGGTGTTCGAGGTAGTCGCCCGAATCCTCGATCGCGGTCACGTTCACCGCCGGGTAGCTGCGGCGGAACCGCGCCAGCGCATCCGACAGCCCGTAGCCTGCGACAAGCGACGTAACCCCAAGCCGGAGTTCGCCTTCCTGCGCCTCGGCGCCGACGACGAAAGCCAGCCGGGCGTCGGACACGTCATCGCGGATCTTGCGCGCGTGCCGCAGGAACTGGTGCCCGGCATTGGTGATCTCGAGACCGTGCGCCCGTCGCTCGAAGAGCACCACCCCCAGGTCGGCCTCGAGCGCCTTGATCGCCTCGGTCACCGAGGATTGCGAGATCGACAGCGCCTTTGCCGCGCGTGACACGCTTTCGTGCTCGGCGGCGGCGACGAAAAACTGAAGCTGTCTGAGGGTGAAGGCCATGAAACGGCAGTCCGGCGGAAAGGCGCGCAGGCGCATGGGAATGGCGTCCAGCCTAGCGCCAAAGCGCGGTCCCTGTCCAAGACCGTGCGAATGGCACAGGGCCGGTCGTTCCGCTTAGGCCCGGCTTCAGGCCCAACGCCCTTCGAAATCCTCGGGGATCAGCAGGATGTCACGGTCGACCTGCGTGATGTCGCGCCGGCCGCAGAGCGCCATCGAGGTGTCGAGTTCCTTGTGGATGACCTCGAGCGCCTTCGTCACACCGGCCTGCCCCATCGCGCCAAGCCCATAGACATAGGCCCGCCCGATATGGGTTCCCTTGGCCCCCATGGCGATGGCTTTCAGCACGTCCTGTCCTGACCGGATGCCGCCGTCGAAATGCACCTCGACCTTGTGGCCCACCGCGTCGACGATCGGCCGCAGCATCCGGATCGACGACAGCGCGCCGTCAAGCTGCCGCCCGCCGTGGTTCGACACGATGATCGCGTCCGCGCCCAGTGCCGCCGCCTCTTTCGCATCCTCGACATCCATGATGCCCTTCAGGATAACCTTGCCGCCCCACATCTCCATCAGCTTGCCGATCCGCTTCCAGTCGAGCGAGGGGTCGAACGCCTCGGCGGTCCAGGAAGACAGCGAGGTGGGGTCGCTCACGCCCGAGGCATGGCCCACGATGTTGCCGAAGAAACGCCGCTTGGTGCCCAGCATCTCAAGGCCCCAGGGAACCTTCGTCATCATGTTGGCGATCGACTTCGCGGTCAGCTTGGGCGGCGCCGACATGCCGTTCTTGATATCCTTGTGGCGCTGCCCGAGGACCTGAAGATCGACGGTGATGACGATGGCCGAACAGCCCGCAGCCCGCGCACGTTCGAAGAGACGGCGCATGAAATCATCGTCCTTCAGCGTGTAGACCTGAAACCAGAAGGGCTTGGTCGTGTGCGCGGCCACATCCTCGATCGAGCAGATCGACATGGTGGACAAGGTATAGGGCACCCCGAACGCCTCGGCCGCCCGCGCCGCCTTGATCTCGCCGTCCGCGCTTTGCATCCCGGTCAGCCCGACCGGGGCAAGGGCCACGGGCATGGCCACGTCCTGCCCGATCATCTGGGTCTTCGTCGTCCGCCCGGCCATGTCGACGGCGATGCGCTGGCGCAGGCGGATGCTGGCGAAATCGGTGGTGTTGTCGCGGAAGGTCTGCTCGGTCCAGCTTCCGGTCTCGGCGTAGTCATAGAACATCTTCGGCACGCGCCGCTTGTAGAGGCGCTTGAGGTCCGCGATTTCGGTGATGACGGGCATGGTTCGGCCTCCCTCGGGTCTGCGTGAGTTAGCAAGCGCGAATGGCGCTGGCAATCTCCCAGACACCCCCCTTACTGTCGCAGCCATGGGACCCGAAGTTCTCTGGATCGGCTTTCTGGCAAGCCTCGCCGCCGGTCTGATGACCGGGGTGGGCGCAGTGCCGGTCCTCTTCGGGCGGGGCATATCTGCGCGCACCAATGACGCGATGCTTGGCTTCGCAGCGGGGGTGATGCTTTCGGCCTCGTTCTTCTCGCTGATCCTGCCGGGCATCGCGGCGGCGGACGCGCTTTTCGGCGGAACGCTTGCAGCCGCTCTTGTCGCCGGACTTGGCATCGCGCTCGGGGCGGCGTTCGTGGCCGGGTTGAACACGGTGATCCCGCACGAGCACTTCGTCGCCGGCCGGCAGGGTGTCGAGGCCGAGGGGCTTGCCCGCATCTGGCTGTTTGTCCTTGCCATCACGATCCACAACTTCCCCGAAGGACTGGCGGTGGGCGTGGGCTTCGGCGGCGGCAACATCGGCAACGGCATAACGCTTGCCATCGGCATCGGGCTGCAGAACGCCCCCGAAGGGCTGGCGGTCGCCGTGGCACTTGCCTCGCTGGGGTACTCCCGCCTCTTTGCGGTCCTCGTCGCCACCGCCACCGGCCTGATCGAACCCGTGGGCGGCTTGATCGGCGTACTTGCGGTCCATGCGGGCGAGGCGGTGCTGCCCTGGGGGCTGACCTTCGCCGCCGGGGCGATGCTTTTCATCATCAGCCACGAGATCATTCCCGAAACCCACCGCCGCGGTCACCAGAACGCGGCCACGACAGGGCTCATGATCGGCGTCATCGTCATGATGCTGCTCGACGTGACCCTTGGGTGACACCGCACCCGATGGCAGCCGGATTTCGCACTTGCAATTAGTACGATATCGCACTATCTAATGCGATATCGTACTAATGGAGAAGCCGATGTCCCTGCCCCAGACCTCCCTGTCCCGTCGAAAGACCCTCGCCCTGATCGGCGGCGGCGCGATCCTTGCCGCCACCGCCGGTGCGGGCATGGCCGTCACGCGCGCGCCGCGCACCGCGCATCTGCCGTGGGTGGATGCCGGAACCTACGGCGAACCGCGCCGGCGCGCCCTGTCCTGGGCGCTGCTTGCACCCAACCCGCACAACAGGCAGCCCTGGCTTGCCGATCTGTCGACCGAGGGTGAGGTAACGCTCTACGTCGATACCGATCGCCTTCTGCCGCAGACCGACCCCTACAACCGACAGATCACCATCGGCCTTGGCTGCTTTCTGGAACTGATGCGCATGGCCGCCGCCGAGGACGGCTTTCGCATCGATCTCACGCTCTTTCCCGAGGGCGAGGATCCCGCCGGTCTCGACGGCCGCCCGGTCGCACGCGCGGTCTTCGTGGCAGACCCGGCAGCCGAGCGTGATCCGCTCTTCGCGCAGGTTCCACACCGGCGCACGCTGAAGGAACCTTATGACACCACCCGCCCCGTCTCCGCGGACACGCTGGCCCGCATATCGGCCGCCGCCCGCGCCACACGGATCGGAAGCACCAACGACCCCGCCCGCGTGCAGGTCATGCGCGACATCTCGACCGAGGCTTTCGAGATCGAGTTCGCCACCCATCGCACCCTGAAGGAAAGCGTCGATCTTTTCCGCATCGGCGCGCGCGAGGTCGATGCCAATCCCGACGGCATCGACTTCACCGGACCGATGTTCGAATCCCTGCGCATGACGCGCCTCTTCACGCGCGAAGCCTCGCTCGACCCCGACAGCATCCCGTCCCGCACGGCGATCGACCTTGTCACCGAGAACATGCAGACGGGAATGGCGCATCTGTGGCAGGTGACCCCGGGCAACAGCCGGTCCGAACAGATCGTCGCCGGTCAGGACTGGGTGCGCCTTAACCTTGCCGCAACCGCCCTTGGGGTCGGGATGCAGCCGCTCAGCCAGGCTCTGCAGGAATTCCCCGAAATGTCAGCGCTTTACACGCAGGTGCACGAGATGCTGGCCCCCAGCGGCGGAACCGTGCAAATGTGGGCCCGGCTTGGGTACGGTCCCACAGTGCCGCCAAGCCCCCGCTGGCCCCTGGACGCGAAGATTGTCGAAACCTGATCCCAATCCCGCAAGTTACTTCGCTCTCTTCAACGAGATCGCGATCATCGCGCAGCTTTCGGGCAGCCTCTTCGAACGGCGGCTGCCCGAGGGCTTCCTTGTCTCGCATTTCGCGGTGCTCAATCACCTCACGAGGCTGGGCGACGGGCGCACCCCGCTTGAGATCGCCCGCGCCTTCCAGGTCCCCAAGACCACGATGACCCACACGCTTCAGGGGCTGGAAAAGGCGGGCCTGATCGCCTTTTCGCCGAATCCCAGAGACGGCCGGTCGAAATGCGTGATGCTGACCGAAGCCGGCCGCGCGTTTCGCGACGCCTCGATCGAAGCCCTCGGCCCCGACATCGAAAGGATTGCCCGCCATTTCCCGCCCGGGAAGATCGCAGCGATTCTTCCGGTGTTGGCCGAATTGCGTGGCTGGCTCGACCGCGAACGCGACGGGGGGGTGACTGACGTGTCCGCATCCGGGGCCAGCAAGACGGCTTCGCCCTCGCGCCTGCCTTGATCCCGCGCAAGGTGGACCTTGATGAATCGCGTATGGTTCATCGGGATGATTGAAAATGCGGGCAGGCTGGGTCACTGCGACACCGGGCTTCCCGCAAGATCGCGAGGAGGAACCGCCGGATGACTGTACTGGTCGCTTTTGCAACGATCGAGGGGCAGACGGGCAAGATCGCGCGATTTGTCGAAAGCGAGATTCGCAGGTCCGGGCGCGAAGTCGTACTGGCCGATGTCTCGGACGAGACGGCGCCGGTGCCGTTCGATGGCGTCTCGGAAGTGATCCTTGCCGCGCCGGTCCACGAACGTCGCCACCCCAAGTCATTCGAGGTGTTCGTTGCAGGCCGGCACGACAAGCTCGAAAGCCGGCGTACCCTTCTGATCTCAGTCAGCCTGAGTGCTGCGTTCGAGGACGGCCTGGAGGAAGCGAACGAGTATGTCGTCGAGATGAAGATGCGCACGGGCTTCACACCCGATGCCGTAGCGCTGGTCGCCGGGGCCGTGCGCCCGGGAAGTTATGACTATTTCGAGTCCCAGATCGTCCGGCACGTGGTGCTGCGCGACCGCGACTACGAGCCGGGAAACACCGACCACGAGTTCACTGACTGGGATGCACTTTCGTCCTGCATCGCGGAATTCCTCAAGGCCGACACCTGAGAGATCAGCGCCCCAGCACTCAGTACAAGACCCAGGTCGCTCGACAAGGCTGCTGCAGCGTGGGGAAACCCCGCGCTGCGGCCTCGAAGACGGTCTGACGTATCCTCCGCGGCACGTCGCACGAGAAACCGAAAGTGGCGGCCTAGGCCCGGTGCGCCCCATCGGCGAGCGACTTGACGAAGGACAGCACCTCGCCGGCGCTGTCGCCCCGCGCGATCCGCTCGACGATGGCCGAGCCCACGACCGCGCCGTCCGCGATTCCGGCGATACCCTGCGCCGCCTCGGGCGTCTTGATCCCGAAACCCACGATCACCGGCAGATCGGTCTGCGCCTTGATCCGCGCCACCTCGGGCCCGACATCGCCGGCCACCGCACTGGCCGCGCCGGTGATCCCGGTGATCGAGACGTAATAGACGAACCCGCTGGTGTTCTGCAGCACCTTCGGCAAACGCTTGTCATCCGTCGTCGGCGTGGCGAGCCGGATGAAGTTCAACCCAGCCGCCTGCGCCGGGATGCACAGCTCCTCGTCCTCCTCGGGCGGCAGGTCGACGACGATCAGCCCGTCGATCCCCGCCGCGCGGGCGTCCTCGAGGAACCGGTCCACGCCGCGCGAATAGATCGGGTTGTAATAGCCCATCATGACGATCGGGGTCGTATCGTCGCGCTTGCGGAACTCGGTGGCCATGTCGAGCGTCTTCTGAAGCGTCTGACCGCCCTCGAGCGCCCGCTGCCCGGCAAGCTGGATCGTCGGCCCGTCCGCCATCGGATCGGTGAAGGGCATGCCAAGCTCGATGATGTCGACCCCGGCTTCCGGCAGCCCCTTCACGACCTCGAGCGAGGTCTCGTAATCGGGGTCGCCCGCCATCAGGTAGGCCACGAAGGCCTTCTTCCCCTCGGCCCTGAGCCGGGCGAAGGTGGCGTCGATGCGGGTCATGGGCCGTCCCTCCTCGTGATCCGGCCCCTGCTGTCGCCCAAGGCGCGATCGGATGCAAGGCCGGGATTGCACCGCGGCAAACGGGTTCCTATCTGCCGGCCATGAATTATATCCTCGCCCTTCTCCTGCCGCCGCTTTCGATCCTCCTCACGGGGCGGCCGATCATTGCGCTGATCGTCTTCCTGATCTGGATTCCGGCGCTGTTCTTTTCGGGCGGGCTGACCCACCCGATGTTCATCATCCTCGCCTGGATCCTGATCTTCCAGTCCCGCGAGGACCGGCGCGAGCGCGCCTGGCGCGAGGACCGGTAGGCCTCGGTCAGGCTGGCGGCGGGTTGTCCGCCATGATCATCCAGCGCGTGCCGAAGCGGTCGGACAGCGTGCCGAAAGCTGGCGTCCAGAAGGTCGGCTCGATCGGCATCCGCACCTCGCCGCCCTCGGCCAGCCTGTGAAACACGCGCCGTGCCTCGTCCGCCGTGGGCAGTGAGACGCTGACCGACGCACCCGCCATGGCGGATGACTGCCCGGACGGGTCGTCGCTGGCGAAGATCCAGCCATCGCCGATCTGAAGGGCTGCATGCATCACCGCGTCCTCGGGAACCCCGGGCATGTTCGCACGCTCCTCCTCCGGCATGGCCGAGAAGGGCATGATGTCGGGGTCGGGCGCGCCGAAGACATCGGCGTAGAACCGTACCGCCTCGGCGCAGCCATGGTTGAAGAAAAGATAGGGAATGGGTTGCATGATCGCTCCTCCTCTCAGGCGAACCACAGGTCAATACTAGCACAGGCCTCGTTGCAGCGCGCCGCTGATGCCAGTAAGAGGCGCGGACACTCAGAAGGAGCGGCCAGATGGGCTTCAAGACCGGGATCGTGGGGCTGCCGAATGTCGGCAAGTCGACGCTGTTCAACGCGCTGACCCGCACCGCCGCCGCGCAGGCGGCGAACTTCCCCTTCTGCACGATCGAGCCGAACGTCGGCGAAGTCGCCGTGCCCGATGACCGGCTCGACCAGCTGGCGACAATCGCGAAATCAAAGCAGATCATTCCCACCCGGCTGACCTTCGTCGATATCGCCGGGTTGGTTAAGGGCGCGTCGAAAGGCGAAGGCCTTGGCAACCAGTTCCTTGCCAACATCCGCGAATGCGACGCCATCGCCCATGTGCTGCGCTGCTTCGAGGATGGCGACGTCACCCATGTGGAAGGCCGCGTCGATCCGGTGGCCGACGCCGAGACCATCGAGACCGAATTGATGATCGCCGATCTCGAATCGATCGAGAAACGGCTTCAGAACCTCACCCGCAAGGTCCGCGGCGGCGACAAGGAGGCGATCCAGCAGGAGCGTCTCCTGAAGGCCGCGCAGGCCGCGCTCGAGGAAGGCCGCCCGGCCCGCACCGTTTCCGTCGCCGAAGAGGACGCAAAGACCTGGGCGGGGCTTCAGCTTCTGACGACCAAGCCCATTCTCTATGTCTGCAACGTCGACGAGGAGCACGCCGCGACCGGCAATGCACTTTCCGACGCCGTGGCGAAGATGGCCGAAGCCCAGGGCGCGGCATCGGTGGTGATCTCGGCCAAGATCGAGGAAGAGATCAGCCAGCTCGATCCCGAGGAAGCCGAGATGTTCCTTCAGGAACTCGGGCTTGCGGAAGCGGGTCTCGACCGGATGATCCGGGCGGGCTACGCCCTTCTGCATCTGCAGACCTACTTTACCGTGGGCCCGAAGGAAGCCCGGGCATGGACCATACCGCGTCGGCACCCGCGCGCCACAGGCCGCAGGCGTGATCCACGGTGATTTCGAAAAGGGATTCATCCGCGCAGAAACCATTGCCTATGACGACTTCGTTGCGCTTGGCGGGGAACAGGGCGCCAAGGATGCGGGCAAGATGCGCGCCGAAGGCAAGGCCTACACCGTGCAGGACGGCGACGTGATGCATTTCCTCTTCAACACCTGATCTGACCTGCGTAGCATCCGGGTGTCGAAGCTGCACAGACCCTGCAGGGGCCATGGCGTGACGACAGAAGGTGGGTGGCCGCACGCAGGACGCGCGCGAGCGGGATGACCTCGAGAATGCCGGCCTCGGCGACGTGCCGGATCAACGCGTCGAGGACATCGGTGGAGTTGAGCTTGCGTGCAACACAGATCATGAGCGCCTCCCGGGTGAACTTGTCGAGGATGCGATAGGGTCGCCCGCCGTGGCTGCGACCCTGAACGAAGTCGTAGGACCAGACATGGTTCGGCCGCTCCGGCCTGAGCTGGATGCAGGAGCCATCGTTCGGCCAGACGGGTCGACGTTCTGCATTGTAGTGCACCAGACCAGCTCGCCGCGCTTGCCGCAGTGAAACCGGCAGAGCGATGCGTCGATACACGCGAGCCTCGACTTCCTGTGATTTAATCGTGACATGCTTTTCCGTGACCTGCACGGACGTCAATTGCGGCTCCTGGGCAAGTTCTCGAGCAGGAAATCCAGGGTCAGCCGAACCGGGCTTGCGTCACCCACGTTGGCTGGCCAGATCGCATAGGTTTCTATGGGACGAAGCGGCACGCCGGGAAGGAGACGCACAAGCCTCCCGTCGCGCACATGGTCTTCGACCACCTCTCTCGGGACCGCAAGAACGCCAATCCCTTCGAGCGCGAGCTCTTCCGCCACCGACATGGAATCGAGCGTGACCGCGATACGGGGCTCGACACGCTGACCGGCAGGCCTCGGCTCGACCAGAAACTCGTTCAGACGCAACCCGGGTGGAAACTCGATCCAGTCCCAGGCCGCCAGATCCTCGATTGCCTTTGCGGGCGACCGGGCCGTCACATAGTCTGGTGATGCCGTCAGCCAGACTTCATAACGTCGAAACAAGCGGGATTTGTAGGCTGAATCCTTGAGACCGGACGTTCCACCCCGGATCGCGAGGTCGAACTGCGACCCCGAGAGATCGCTGAACGCGTCCGTGTAGGTGATCGAAAAGGTCAGTCCGGGAAACCTCTTCAGCAACTGGGGCCAGGTCGCCCCGAACGCGGGGTGTTGTGCGGATGAAGGCAGCGTCACCCGAATGTGGCCGACAGGCTGCGCCTTGCGCATTTGCATCGCCGCCATCCCCTTATCGGCCGCCTGCGTCATCAGACGCGTGCTGCGCAAAAGTTCGGCCCCGGCATCGGTTAACGAGAGCTTCCGCGTCGACCGATAGAACAAGGGCAGATCGAGCTGCTTCTCGAGCTGGCTGACATGATGGCTGACAACAGATGGCGAAATGCCAAGCCGCTTCGCCGCCCCGCGAAACGATCCCGCATCCGCCACGGCCTGAAAAACCGCCATCCGGGCAAGGTGATCCATCATTGTTCGACCATATCGAACACAGAAACCAAAATCACCTGGATAGTGCGAGGCAGAGTTCTGTCAGAGGATCAAACTACGGGAAATGGTTGCGCGCACCATGAGCCAACGGAGAAACCAATGCCAAAAATGATCTCTGTCGCACGCATCGACACATCAAGGAACGCCGATCCTGCACGTGGCATGGCCGCCCATAGCGATGCCTTCGGGCAATACGCCACCATGCTCGACGTGCTCCGCGATCCGGAGGACGCTGCGCAATTCGCGTTTATCTTTGAAGTCCACGATCTGGCAGGGTTGCAGGCTGCCACACGCACGCCGGAAGGCTCGGCAGTCATGGAAGCGGCAGGGTTCGTCGAACAACTTGCTGTCTACCATACGGTCTGAGCGAGTGGCCATCGCAGCGGATACCAGCCCCTCGCCGCTCTGGGATATCCACCCATCACGTACTGCACGCCGCCCAGTCGCTTTGCCGGCGCGCCGGATTTCGCGACGTGCCCGGCTCACCGGATTTTCCGGGCATCGTCGATGGCGTCGACATCTGCAATCTGCATGGAAATGATACCGGTCCGCGAGACCAAAGAGGAGAGCCGCCTTGCCTGAACTGACCGACCCGTTTGCCCATCACCCTGAATTGCGCAACCGGATTGCCGACACCGAGACCTCCTTCTTTCGGACATTCAGCGTTGAGGCGATCATCGCAGCAGACCCCCAACAGGAGGCGCTTCGCGACTGGGTGCATACCGAAGCGCAGCGCGAGGCGATCCGGGCCGAGGCGCTGGACGACCATTCCGGCGATCTTTGGATCTTCGGCTATGGGTCGCTGATGTGGGATCCGGCCTTGCGCTTTGCCGAGGTGCGGCGCGCCCATGTCGCAGGCCATGCCCGCCGCCTGATCCTCGTGGACACCAGGGGCGGCCGCGGCACCAAAGAGGCGCCGGGCCTCTTCGCGACGCTGGATGCCGTCGAAGGGTGCGACGGGTGCGAGGGGCTGGCCTTTCGGATCGCGGCGGCGGATGTCGAGGCAGAGACCGAGATCCTGTTCCGGCGCGAGATGATCGCGCCCGGCTATCTCGCCCGGTTCGTCCCGGCCCGGATCGGCGATGCGGAGTTCCGCGTGTTGACCTTTGTCGCGGACCACGACGTGCCGGACGTGCGCCCCGACCTGACCTACGCGGAACAGGTCCGCTATGTCGCCCATGGGGCGGGCGATCTTGGCACCAGCCGAGACTACCTTGCCAATATCGTCGGGCATTTCACGCATCTTGGGATTGCCGATGCGCATTGCAGCGACCTGTTATGCGCGGTGGATGCCCACCTCGCCGCGCTCACAAACAAGGAATCTGCCCAATGACCGCGCCCACTCCCTTTTTCGACGGCCATAACGATTTTCTGCTGCGATTACTGAAAACACCGACCCCACGTGAAGAGACCTGGCTGGGCACGGCTGGCCGCGGTCATCTGGACCTCGCTCGGATGAAGGACGCGGGCTTTGCGGGCGGGCTGTTTGCAATCTTCGTGCCACCCGCGTCCAGCGGCCCACCGCCCGACTTCAAGGCGCTGATGGCCGATCCGCCCTACGCCCTGCCGATGCCGCCCGAAATGACACATCCGCAGGCCCAGCCCGACGCGCTGGCCATGGCGGGGCTGTTGCACTGGATGGAACGCTCGGCACCCAATGACTTCCGCGTTTGCCGATCGGTGGCCGACATCCGCACAGCCATGAAGACCGGCGTCATCGCGGGCGTGATGCATATGGAAGGGGCCGAGGCGATCGGCCCCGACCTTGACGCGCTCTACCTGTTCCACGACATGGGACTGCGCTCGCTTGGCCCAGTCTGGAGCCGGCCGACGATCTTTGGCCACGGCGTGCCGATGGCCTTTCCGGGCAGCCCCGACACCGGGCCGGGCCTAACCGAAGCAGGCCTGGATCTGGTGCGCCTGTGCGATGAATTGGGCATCGTGATCGATCTGTCGCATCTGAACGAAAAGGGCTTCGACGATGTGGCCCGCGTCTCTTCAGCTCCACTGGTGGCCACGCATTCCAACGCCCATGCGCTGTGTGACAGCCCGCGCAACCTGACCGACCGGCAGTTGCACATGATCCGCGAGCGCGGTGGCATGGTGGGGTTCAACTTTGCCACCTTCTACCTGAACGCCGATGGCCGGGCGGACACGGGCACCGGGTGGGACGTGATGCTGCGACACCTCGACCATTTGATCGCGCAGGCGGGCGAGGATCATGTCGGGCTCGGGTCGGACTTCGACGGTTGTGTCCTGCCTGACCTGATCGGCGACGTCACCGGCGTACAGCACCTGTTCGCGGCGATGGCCGCGCATGGCTACGACGCGCAACTGATCGCGAAGCTGGCGCGCAGGAACTGGCTCGCCTGTCTCGACCGGTGCCTGAACTGATGTCCGTCCTGAAGCATCCGCCCATCGTCCCGCCCCTGCGCCTCACCCGCACCCTTGTCGACCGGCTGCCGCCGCGCGTCGATGAACGCGGGCCCGTGATGCTCGAGGATCCCCCGCCGGAGTTCTACCACCGGACTGCGGCTGGCATCCTTGAGCGGCTCGACACGCAAGGCGCTGTCTGGGTCTTCGCAGCAGGATCCCTGATCTGGAACCCGCGCATGCAGGTAGCCGAACGCCGGGCCGCGCAAGTGACCGGGTGGCGGCGGGCGTTCTGCCTGACCGACCGGCGCTTCCGGGGCTGCCCGTCAACGCCGGGGCTGATGATGTCGCTCGACCGGGGCGGGGCCTGTTCCGGTGTGGTCCTGCGGATGGACACCGGCGACGACCCGCTGGCCGCGCTGGTGAGCCTTCTGCAGAAAGAGCCTCCGGTACCGCCCGAACACGTGACCGCCGAAACCGAGGCCGGACCGGTCGAGGCGATACTCTTCGCCGCCGATCCCGGCTTTCCGCTGTACCGGCCCGAGCCCGCGATGGAAGAGCTGGCTGACATGCTCGCCTGTGCCGTGGGGCACATCGGCACGATGGCCGAATACCTTCTGAACACCGTTACCGAACTTGAGCGGGCCGGCGTCCATGACCTGCATCTGTGGCGCCTGCAGGAGATGGTGGCGGAGCGTCTGGAACGGCTGCCGGACCCTGTGCTGTAGGAGATCAACGGAGATCTTCCTGATCTTGCCCGGCGTCAAAAGTCGACTTGACGCCGAGCCGGCGTCGTGGACGAGGCTCTCGCCTGCCTTCTCGTCCGGCTCGGCTCCGGCGTCTGCCGCCGCCGTGAGACGACAGGTGGCACAATGTAGACGCGCAGACCTGGCCCGTACGACCCCGTGGCACGGCCCGGGAAGGAATTGACCAAATCTTGCCCAAACCCGGTGCCACTCAGTGCCTTTCGGTGCCATTTCAAGGTGTTGGAAGCCATCTGGGCTCTCAACCTGAAGGTGGGAATTCTCCCTTGTATTTCCTGTATTTGGACAGCTATACCCGTCAGCGGAGACGTGGCCGAGTGGTCGAAGGCGCTCCCCTGCTAAGGGAGTAGGCGGGAAACCGTCTCGTGGGTTCGAATCCCATCGTCTCCGCCACCGACCCTCGTCTCATTTCCCCATGCAGAATCTGCCTCTAATTCCCGCGACATTCCGGGCGCTTGCGGACGCGCATCCGCACCTGAACTCACCGAATGCAGGGAGCGAGGCCCAATTCCTGAGGCGGTCTCAGTTGCCCGGTTTTACCGGTGAGGTTTCTGGGGATTTCCCTGATAACAGGCAATTTACAGGGAATTTTGCGGATTTCGAGGCCGAATTGCCATCGGGACCTTAAATCCCCAAGTCATATCAGAGACTTGCGGGACAATTCCCTACTCCATGGAACAGGGAATTTTCCCACCGAACAGTGAATTCGTGAGGACGGATCAGGGAACGGACCGATGGAACAGGGAAGTGCTCAGGACGCGAGTCCGAAGAGCCGTTCCTGGTCGGCCCAGTCGATCGGCATTCGGGCCCGGATGAAGGTCTCGAGTGTGAGTTCGAGCGGCTGCGACCCGGTGACGATCGCCTCCTGGATCTTCGGAGAGAGCGTGGCGAGTGGGATGATGCGCCCGACGTAGCTTTCGGAGAATCCCTCGCGCTCGGCGATGTCCTTGAGGGCGGTGCCTGACTTCAGCATGTCAGCCCAGCGATGCGCGTTCCGAAGGGCGCGGATCATCGCATGGTCAGGCATCGGCTGCCTTTCGCCGGCGACGATCTTCATCTCGACGCCGCGGCGTCTACGAGTGGAGGGAGCCGTGAACTCGACAAGATTGGCATCGATATCCTCGGCACAGAGATACAACTTGCTGGCCAAAGCTTCCCGGTCCAGCACAATCCGAAGGGTCCCGGCCGTCACTTCACCCCTGGAGATGATTGCGCAGTAATTTGGGAACCGGTACTCCAAGTAGACGAGATAGGGTTCGAACTCGGGCGGGTTGGCGTTCTCGGGATAGCGGGGAATATAGTTGAATCCGAACTGCTCGTAGATCGAGAGCATCGGGCGGTTACCTTTCGCAGTATCAGCGTAGATCGCGCGACACCCCATTTTGCGGGCTTCTTCAATGCGCATCTCGAACAATCGCTTTCCCAATCCCAAACCCTGTGCTTCAGGTCTTACGAACATCCGCTTCATCTCGACCGCGTCGGTTCGTATCCGACGGAGCGTTCCGCAACCCAGAAGCCGCCCATTCTCGCCTCGCGCGAGAATGAGACGGCCTTCAGGCGGCAGCATCTCGTGAAGATGTTCCAACGAGCTTTCCACCAACTCCTCCGGTAGGAGGACCGGGCCGCCCGCTGCTTCGAGTGTCTTTAAGACAATCCTGTAGTAGTCGGTCAGCAAGTTCTCGAACGCGGGAAAGTCCCTGACCTCAGTGACGAATGAGACATCGGCAATCATCAAACAGTCCTCTTCGCAATCTTGATTTAAAGAGGGCTATCAGATTTCCACGGTGTTTGCGCGTCCGGTGCGGACTCGGTGGGACGCTCATCTTTCGCTCAGATGACCGCTTCGTCGGGCAAAGCGGAGCCAACCGAGACCGCGCCGTAATGAGATTATGGCGCGGCGCATCAAGCCAGGTTTCCTTGTGACAAGGCCACGAGAAGAGATCCGCAGGTCCCACTGCTCCAAGGAACAGTCCGCTTAGAGGTCGATGGGCGCGAAGCTTTCGGCGCGCGAGCGGTGCCAGCGCTCCCTGTAGCCAAATGTATCCTCTCCCTCCTCATCGAGCAGAAATCCGGTCCGGAGGTAGGGATAGACCTCTTCGCCGGTCACCATGGCGCGGTCACCTTCGCGCATGAGAAGGTGGTGCGGCAGGAACTCTCCGGGATGGGTCAGCCCCGCCGCCGCCGTCATCTCGGCGATGGCGTGGAGCGTGTTGGCATGGAACCGGGCGACGCGCTCAGCCTTGTCCGTCACGTCGAGCGCGCGGGCGCGCGTTGCGTCCTGCGTCGCCACCCCCACGGGGCAGCGGTTCGTGTGGCAAGCCTGGGCTTGGATGCAGCCGATCGCGAACATGAAACCGCGCGCCGAGTTCGCCCAGTCGGCGCCTAGCGCGATCATCTTGAGGATGCTGAAGGACGACACGAGCTTGCCTGAGGCGCCCAAGCGGACACGGTCACGCAGCCCGGCCCCGCGCAGCGTATTGTGGGCGAAGGTCAGCCCCTCGACGAGCGGCATCCCAAGGTGGTCTGCGAATTCCACCGGCGCCGCCCCGGTGCCGCCCTCCTTCCCGTCGACGACGATGAAGTCGGGCACGATCCCGGTCTCGAGCATGGCCTTGACCATGCACATGAACTCGCGCCTGTGCCCGATGCAGAGCTTGAACCCCACGGGCTTGCCGTCCGACAGTTCGCGTAAGCTACCGATGAACTCCAGCATTCCCACCGGTGTCGAGAACTCGGGGTGCGCAGCGGGCGAGACGCAGTCAACGCCCATCGGCACCCCTCGAGCCGAGGCGATCTCGGGGCTGATCTTGGCTGCCGGCAGCATCCCACCGTGGCCGGGTTTCGCGCCCTGACTCATCTTCAGTTCGATCATCTTCACTTGCGGGTCGGCCGCCTGCTCACGGAAGCGTTCGGGGTCGAATCGACCGTCCCCGGTTCGGCAGCCAAAGTAGCCCGAGCCGATTTCCCAGATCAGGTCACCTCCGCCCTTACGGTGGTAGCGGCTGATCCCGCCTTCGCCGGTGTCGTGCGCAAAGCCGCCGGACCGGGCACCCTTGCTCAGAGCGAGGATCGCGTTGCCCGAAAGCGCACCGAAGCTCATCGCCGAGATATTGTACAAAGACGCGTCGTAGGGTTGGAGGCAATCTGGTCCGCCGATCCGCACCCGGAAGTCCGGATCTTCGATTGTCCCGGGCACGGCTGAATGCGTCAGCCACTCGTAGCCTGCATCGTATACCCTTCGGCGCGTGCCGAAAGGACGCTTGTCCTCGACGCCCTTGGCGCGCTGATAGACGAGTGAACGCTGATCACGCGAGAAAGGCTCCTCCTCGGCATCGTCCTCGATCAGGTACTGACGGATCTCGGGCCGGATCCCTTCGAAGAGAAACCGCATGTGGCCGAGTATCGGGTAGTTCCTGAGGATCGCGTGCTTCTTCTGCACCACGTCGTAGGCTCCAAGCGCCGCCAAGAAGCCAAACAGACCGACGCCAAGCAAGAACCACGGGCTGAGCGTGAGACCCGCGAGAGACAGCAGGGCCAACACAATCGTCGTGATGAAGACGGAAAACCTCGCCAGTGACTCACATGATCAGATTGCGGCAGGGCGTTGTCAAAGGAACTCGGCTAGGGACGGAAGCAAACAACTGACCATTTCACTCAGATGGCCGTTTCGTCGGGCAAAGCGGACGTGGTCAAGCGCAGACGTTCGTAGATGCAGCAACTCGTCGCGGACATGCGCACTCAGGGCATCCTTCTCAGTCAGCTCCCGCGCAACCAACGCCGCCGTCTGGGACGACAGCCTCACTTGGCTACGCACGACAGTCGGCGCTTACTCGTGCGGTCAGGCTCTGGACCAGGAACGCGCCCAGCAAGCATTGAGCCGACGCAGCGAAGCGGAAAGCCTGAGGTTTCCTGACGCGTTAGAGCAAGCGGAGAAGAGAGGCGTTGGTCACTTTATTGAGCCTTCGTCACCGAAAACCGGGCGCGGCTCAAGCCTCTCAGTCGCAGTCTCGGAACTCAGAACTCCTTGCAAACGCTGGCCCGTCTTTGCGCCTCGGCGATCTCTTCCTCGGTCATATTGCTTGCCGCAAAGTCCAGGGTTCTTGCCGTGTCCAAAGCCCCGGCGCCGACGGCCAGGTCAGTCCACATATGCGCAGCGATAAAGTCCTGAGGGACCCCGTGGCCCAAGCCATACATGCGACCAAGATATAGCTGGGCGATGACGTCCCCTTGCTCGGCCGCGAGGCGATACCATCGCAGCGCTTCCTCATGGTCCTGCGGAACCCCTTGGCCTGTGTAAAGGAAAAAGCCGGTCCGTGACTGAGCATCCGCGTTCCCTTGTTCGGCCGAAAGGCGATACCAGCGCGCGGCTTCCACATAGTCCTGCGCGACCCCCCTGCCCGTGGCATAGAGAAAACCGATCATTGCCTGGGCGTCCGCGTCTCCGTCTTCCGCAAGCGGAAGCGCTTCTGAACGTGCGGTCGTGTAGTCCCCCGCATCGAAGGCCTCCATAGCTGCGTCAATACCTTCCGCGGCTGCATTCGACGGAAGCAGACCAAAAGCCAACACGGCAATGCCAAGCAATCTGAGCAACCGCCTGATAGCGTCGACCCATGACCAAACCCAGCCCCTTCAAGTACTTCAAGACCAGCCCCGAAATCATCCGCCTGGCGGTGATGCTCTACGTTCGGTTCCCGCTCTCGCTCCGGAATGTCGAGGATCTGCTGCACGAGCGCGGTATCGACGTCAGCCACGAGACCGTCCGGTTCTGGTGGCATCGGTTCGGCCCGATGTTCGCCTCCGAGATCCGGAAACGCCGCGATCGAAGCGGATGAAATCGCAGCCGACTGGCGATGGCATCTGGACGAGATGTTCGTGAAGATCAACGGCGAGCGGCACTACCTCTGGCGGGCCGTCGATCACGAGGGCGAGGTGCTGGAAAGCTTTGTCACCAAGACGCGGGACAAGAAGGCCGCGATTGAAATTCCTAAGGAAAGCAATGAGAAAGCATGGCCGAGCCGGAGTGCTTCGTCACGGACAAGCTGCGCTCCTATGGCGCCGCGCTGAAGGAGCATCGGCATGCTGCGGACCGGCAGGAAACTGGTCGCTGGCTCAACAACCGGGCCGAGAATTCACACCTGCCGTTCCGACGACGAGAGCGGGCGATGCTCCGCTTCCGGCGCATGCGAAGTCTGCAGAAATTCGCCGCCGTCCACGCCTCCGTCTCGAACCATTTCAATCAGGAACGCAGCCTCTCCAGCAGACCACCTCTTCAAGGCGAACCGCGCCGCCGCTCTCGCCGAGTGGCGCGGTCTTTGCGCGGCATAAGGGACAGCGTCACTGTCCTAGCTGAGACTGGTTCGAATTGGTCTGATGGTGTGGACGGCTCCACCCCGACGGCATCGCATTGTGCCATGTTGGTGCTGTGTGACAGCCAACAAAGGAAGGAGCCGACCACATGGAGATTACAACACTCGGGATCGATCTGGCCAAGTCCGTCTTTCAGCTTCACGGCGTTGATGCGCAGTGGCACCGTTGTCTTGCAGAAGAAGCTGCGCCGCGGAGCGGTGCTCGACTTTCTCGGCAAGCTGGAACCTTGCCTGATCGGCATGGAAGCCTGCCCGACCTCGCACTTCTGGGCGCGGGAGATCGCGGCGCTCGGCCATGAGGTGCGGCTGATCCCGCCGCGCTATGTGAAGCCCTACGTCAAGCGACAGAAGAATGATGCGGCCGATGCCGAGGCGATCTGCGAGGCGGTGACCCGGCCGAACATGCGCTTTGTGCCGGTGAAGACCGAAGATCAGCAGGCGGTCCTCGTGCTGCACCGGTCGCGCGACCTGCTGATGCGGCAGCGCACGATGATCCTCAACGCCATCCGAGCACATCTGGCGGAGTTCGGGATGATCACCGCGCAGGGACCACGGAAGGTTGTCGACCTCGTCCGACGCCTGAGCGACCCGGACGACGGGCTGGACCTGCCAGCTCTCGCTCGGTCGGCGCTTCTGTCGCTGGCCGCGCAACTCGAGAGCCTGGCGGAAGAGATCGGCAAGATCGAACGCCAGCTCATGGCGTGGCATCGGCAGAACGCGGCGAGCCAGCGGCTCGAAACGATCCCGGGCGTCGGCATCATCACCGCCACGGCGCTCGCGGCCAGCGTGCCCGATCCGTCCGTCTTCAAGTCCGGTCGTCAGTTCGCGGCCTGGCTCGGGCTCGTGCCGCGACAGAACTCGTCTGGCGGCAAGGATCGGCTCGGGCATGTCTCGAAGATGGGCAACGGCTACCTGCGCCGATTGCTGGTCGTCGGCGCCACCTCGGTGACACGGCGCGCGCCAACCACCGACACCCGAACCGGGGCCTGGGTCAGATCCCTGCTCGAGCGCAAGCCAACGCGGCTCGTGACCGTGGCCATCGCCAACAAGACGGCGCGCACAGCATGGGCGCTGCTGGCGAAGGGAGAGAGCTACAGGGCCGCACCGGCCATCTGAACGAAGGAGACAAGCGGCGCCCAACGGCGTCGCGACGAGATGCAAGGGCAGAAGTGAGTGATGATGATCGAACGGGACCGCTGCCGGGACACCCCGAGGTGCTGTCAGGGCTTCAAAGCTCGTTGGTCTGATTGGGACCCGGCATGCGGACTTCATCAGGGCCAGCGGTCAGACGCACCGCGCACAACAGGCCGGACAAATGACCGCAACCTGCTTCGATCAAAGTCGCTCAAGAAAACCCTTGCAAAACCGGAGCCGTCCACAAATGACAGCACCCGATACACAATTACGCCGTCGAGAAGCGCGTCAATACCTAGAGAACGTTCGATCCCGGTCCCG